>NZ_JAJATZ010000001.1:0-725450 GCF_020531945.1 Loktanella gaetbuli | reverse complement strand
GTACCGGCCTGTCACGCCGGGGGTCGCGGGTTCGAGCCCCGTCAACCGCGCCATTGACCCCCGAAACGTACGCAAACGTGATGAAATGCGCGGTTGTAGCTCAGTTGGTTAGAGTACCGGCCTGTCACGCCGGGGGTCGCGGGTTCGAGCCCCGTCAACCGCGCCATTTCACCCCTTTCTCAACCTGCTTTCCGGTGCCGATTTTTCGCGAAAAATCGGTTGCACGCCCGACCCTGCGACAGGCCGGACGCATTCTTGATTTTTCGCGAAAAATCGCGGCCCCGTCAGCGGGTCATCGCATGCAGGATTCGCGCCCAACTGCGCGTGCCCTTGTGAAAGGATGACAGGTCGTATTTCTCGTTCGGGGAATGAATTTGATCGTCGTCCTTTCCGAAACCGATCAGCATGGCGTCCATGTCGAGATAGGTCTTGAAATAGGCGGCGATGGGAATCGAACCGCCACAGCCGACATATGCCGCTGCATTGGGCCATTCGTCCGACAGGGCGCGGCGGGCCTGATCGAACGCCGGATGAGTTGTCGTCATCTGGCCCGCTGCCGATGCCCCGTGCGCGTGAAACGTCACACCGCAATCGGCAGGAATCATGTCGCTGACTTGCTTGCGGAACGCCACGCGGATCGCCTCGGGATCCTGCTGGCCCACAAGGCGGAAACTGATTTTCGCGCTGGCCTGCGCAGGCAAGACTGTCTTAAACCCGTCACCGGTATAGCCTGCGGTCATGCCGTTGACCTCGCAGGTGGGGCGCGACCAGATCATTTCCAGCGGGCGGCGGCCTTGTTCGCCAGCAGGATATTTCAGTCCGACTTCGCCCAGGAACGCTTCGGCGTCGAAATTCAGGTCGTCCCAGGCGGCGGCCAGTTCGTTCGACAGTTCGGGTACGCCGTCATAGAAACCAGGCACAGTGATACGTCCCGTTTCATCGTGCAGTGCTGCAATCACCTTGGCCAGGACGCGGGCAGGGTTCATCGCGATCCCGCCATACATGCCCGAATGCAAATCCTTGGACGGGCCGGTGATCGTGACTTCTTCGCCCAGCAGTCCGCGCAACTGCGTGATGATCGCAGGTGTCGCGTCGCCATACATGCCGGTGTCGCAAATCAGCGCGATATCCGCGCGCAACAGGTCGGCGTTGTCTTTCAGAAACGGGATCAGCGACGGCGACCCTGATTCCTCCTCACCTTCGAAAAAGATGGTGATGTTTCCGGGCAGGGTGCCATGCACCGCTTTCCAGGCGCGACAGGCCTCGATGAATGTCATCAGCTGGCCCTTGTCGTCCGATGCGCCACGCCCGCGAATGACCGGCCCCTTGTCCGTCTGCTCGACTGCGGGGTCGAACGGGTCGCGGTCCCACAGATGCAGCGGGTCCACGGGTTGCACGTCGTAATGCCCGTAAAACAGGATGTGCGGGCCGTCGCCGCCGGACTGCGCGACCACCATCGGGTGTCCTGTTGTCGGGTGCTTGGTGGCCTCGAATCCGATGGATTGCAGGTCCGCAACCAGCCAGTCGGCCGCACGGTCGCAATCACCCTTGTAGGCGGGATCGGTGGAAATGGACGGAATGCGGAGCAGGTCCAGCAGCCGTTCGGTCGCAGGATCAATGTTTGCGTCGATGTGGTCGAGTACTGGGTCAAGGGACATTGCGGCGTCTTTCTCTGCTGTTTGAAGTGAAACCTAGCCGGTTTCACCGCATGTGCCAGTAGCGTGACAGTGGGTCGCGTATTGTCGTCCGGTGATGCGCCCTATATGTCCGGAACCGAAGAAACGATAACAGGACCTGCCCGGTGAATTACGACGCTGCCCTCGCGACCGCTATCGACCGTCTGCATGCCGAAGACCGGTATCGCACCTTTATCGACATCGAACGCACCCGGGGTCAGTATCCACATGCTGTCTGGAACAAACCCGATGGCAGCACCCAGCAGGTCACCGTCTGGTGCGGAAACGATTATCTGGGCATGGGTCAGCATCCCGTCGTGCTGTCCGCCATGCACGAGGCACTGGATGCGACCGGCGCGGGATCGGGCGGCACCCGCAACATTTCCGGCACCACCGTCTATCACAAGCGGCTGGAGGCCGAACTGGCCGATCTGCACCGCAAGGAAGCAGCACTGCTGTTCACCAGCGCCTACATCGCCAATGACGCGACGCTGTCGACCCTGCCGAAACTGTTTCCCGGTCTGATCATTTATTCAGACGCACTGAACCATGCGTCCATGATCGAAGGTGTGCGTCGCAACGGCGGGGCCAAGCGGATCTTCCGCCACAACGATGTGACGCATTTGCGCGAATTGCTGGCAGCGGATGATCCTGCCGCCCCCAAGCTGATTGCATTTGAATCGATCTATTCGATGGACGGTGATTTTGGTCCCATCGCCGAAATCTGCGACCTGGCACAGGAATTCGACGCGCTGACGTATATCGACGAGGTCCATGCAGTCGGCATGTATGGCCCGCGCGGTGCGGGCGTGGCCGAACGTGACGGATTGATGGGGCGGATCGACATCATCAACGGGACGCTGGCCAAGGCATATGGCGTCATGGGGGGCTATATCGCGGCCTCGGCCCGGATGTGCGACGCGGTTAGGTCCTATGCACCGGGTTTCATCTTTACCACCTCGATCCCTCCAGCCGTGGCTGCAGGGGCTGCCGCGAGTGTTCGCCACCTCAAGACCGACCAGGGGTTGCGCGACGCGCAGCAGACGCAAGCCGCCATTCTGAAAACCCGGCTCAAGGGGATGGGTCTGCCCATCATCGACCATGGCAGCCATATCGTGCCGCTGATCGTGGGTGATCCGAAACACACCAAGAAACTGTCCGACATGCTGTTGCAGGATTTCGGGATCTATGTGCAGCCGATCAACTATCCGACAGTGCCGCGCGGAACAGAACGTCTGCGTTTCACACCATCACCGGTGCATGGTCCGCGCGAGATGGACACGTTGGTTCGTGCGTTGGACGGTCTGTGGTCCCATTGTGCGCTGAATCGCGCCGATTTAGCGGGCTGACCTTTCTGCGAGTGCAAAGGCTGTGACGCTCTGCTAGATGTTGTGTGTCAAATTTCTACAAATAAATCGACTTTAGGTCGCATTTATGTGAGATAATGGCACAAGGCAGGGCAGACGGCGGTTAAGCACATGATCGTAAAGACTTTTCGGCGAAACAAAACGCCCGATGAGATCGAATCCAAGGGATTCGACGCATTCGACTTGCGCCTTGGCGACCTGATGCGTGGCGAGCGTGCCACCTTGGGCAAGAGTCTCTTGGACGTTCAAAGCGAGCTTAAAATCAAGGCGTCTTACATTGCCGCGATTGAAAATGCTGATCCTGCCGCGTTCGACACACCGGGTTTCATTGCCGGTTATGTGCGGTCCTATGCGCGCTATCTCAAGATGGATCCGGACTGGGCTTTTGATACATTCTGCCGCGAAAGCGGGTTTGCCACGGCTCACGGTATGTCAAAGGCGGCATCATCTGCCAAACCGGCTGTCGGCACCGCAACCCCGAGTGCGGGTCGTGATATCTTTGCCAGTTCCGCCACGCCATTCATTCCGCGGGGCGATCGGATGTTCACGGGTGTTGAACCTGCGGCAGTTGGTTCCCTCATGGTGTTGGTTGCATTGATCGGCAGTTTAGGCTGGGGCGGTTTCGCCATTCTGCAAGAAGTGCAAAAGGTACGCTTGGCACCCGTGGAACAAACGCCGGTCGTGCTGACCGACCTGGATCCGCTGGCTGGTGCCACCGCATTGCCCGACACTGACACCGATGCAACGCCGGAACTTGCCGGAACCAGCACCGAGGCGCTGGACCGTCTGTATCGCCCCCAGGCTCTCGAGGTGCCCGTGCTTGTGGCGCGGGATGCGCCAATCTCTACGTTGAACCCCGGCACGATCGGCACATTGATCCCCAATAGCGTCGATGCAGGGCTTGCGCAGGCGGTGGCCGATGCGACGCCGACGCTCGAAACGCCGATCGGACCAGCCATTCAAGTCAGCGAAGACCCGGCACCCGGCGTTCAACTGGTTGCTGTGCGACCCGCATGGGTGCGCGTGCGTGCGGCAGACGATTCCGTCATTTTCGAAGGGATCATGAACGCGGGTGACACCTTTGCACTGCCAAACACCGAAGAGCCGGCAACCCTGCGGGTCGGAGAAAGCGGCGCCGTGTATTTTGCCGTGAATGGTCAGCACTACGGCCCGGCCGGTGCCGCAGGCACTGTCACCTCGAACCTTGCGCTGTCCGCAGAGAGTCTGACTGCCACCTATGCGCTGGCTGATCTCGAGGCCGATGGCGATTTGGCAGCCGTGGTGAATGTCGCCGAAGTGGTGACTGAATAAACCGTGCCGGTGGTTGCCGCTGCACTGTGCAGGGATTAGGTTCTGATCAACATTCCTGATCCGAAAGCTGCGTGATGTCGCTGAATTCAATCCGTCCCTGGCGCGAGATCGATCGCCGTAAATCCCGTCAGATCATGGTCGGCAATGTGCCGGTCGGGGGGGATGCGCCGATCAGCGTCCAGACGATGACGAATACCCTGACCACCGACGTCAAGGCGACGATTGCGCAGATCCAGGCGGCCGCAGATGCCGGTGCCGACATCGTGCGTGTGTCTGTCCCCGACGAGGCATCGAGCAAGGCGCTGAAGCTGATCGTGCCAGAGGTCAGCGTGCCCATCGTTGCGGACATCCATTTCCATTACAAACGCGGGATTGAGGCGGCAGAAGCGGGTGCGGCCTGTCTGCGGATCAACCCGGGTAACATCGGTGACGAAAAGCGCGTCAAAGAGGTCATCAAGGCCGCGCGCGACCACAATTGCAGCATCCGGATCGGCGTGAACGCCGGTAGCCTCGAACGGCATCTGTTGGAAAAATACGGCGAACCCTGTCCCGATGCGATGGTCGAAAGCGGGCTGGATCATATCAAGATCCTGCAAGACAATGATTTTCACGAATTCAAGATCAGCTGCAAGGCGTCCGACGTGTTCATGGCGGCGGCTGCCTATCAGCAGTTGGCCGATGCCACCGACGCGCCCATCCATCTGGGCATCACCGAAGCCGGGGGCCTGATTTCCGGCACCGTCAAATCCGCGATCGGCATGGGCAACCTCTTGTGGGCGGGGATTGGTGACACGATCCGAGTCAGCCTGTCCGCTGATCCGGTCGAAGAGGTCAAGATGGGGTTCGAGATCCTCAAATCCCTCGGGCTGCGGCATCGCGGTGTCAACATCATTTCCTGCCCCAGCTGTGCGCGGCAGGGATTTGACGTGATCAAGACCGTCGAGGCGTTGGAAAAACGTCTGGAACACATCAAGACGCCGATGTCGTTGTCGATCATCGGTTGCGTGGTCAACGGCCCCGGAGAGGCACTGATGACCGACGTGGGTTTCACCGGCGGCGGCGCGGGGCATGGCATGGTCTATCTGGCTGGCAAGCAAAGCCACAAGCAGGACAACGCCAACATGATCGAGCACATTGTCGAACAGGTTGAAAAGAAGGCAGCTGAACTGGAAGCCGCCGCCGCACAGGAGGCGGCAGAATAAACCATGTCACACGGCCTCAATCGGTCACGGGGATGGCGCGCTACATCTGGCCGCTGACCTTGCGACAGGGTGACATGAATGCGGCTCCGCCGATGTATCTGCCGATGCGGTTGCCCCTCAGGCATTCTTCGGCGGCCTCCCGAAACTGGTTTGTCAGGTAGAATGACCCTCTTGGAAGTAGATCTGCATAGGTAGCCGCAGACCAGCCCAGAACCACAGTCAGCCGACCGGTGTCGTGCGCCGTGATGACCGTCCGTTTTGTCTGTCAGGCTCATGCGTCTTCTGACATCTCGCAACAGGGTCAAAACCGGTGCTGCAAGATGAGGTCCACAGCGACGTGCCAGACGAGCGTGGTGCCTCAGGGCAAGCCAAGACTTGCCGGCTATCAAGCGGAAATTTCGCACATTCGGGATCAGGACCCCTGCAACCCCGGCGCGGGTGGCGGTCCCGACTGTGGTCATGCCCACGAAAAAAGGCGTCAGATCGCTCTGACGCCTTTGTGCTGTCGCTGTGTCTGTTGGGTCAGGACGGCATCACATCGCCGCCATACCAGTCACCGATCCGCACTTCGATTGCGTCATCGACCAGTTCGGCAAATGCATTGGGGTCCTGTGTGCCGCCATCGCGGCCACGGTAGTGGTAGGGATAGACATAGGTCGGCGCGAATTCGTTCACGGCGGATGCGGCCGCCTCCATATCCATGGTGAACGGCAAGTTGTTCGACACGAAGGCCAGATCAATCTCTGTCAGCGCGCGCATCTCGGGTGTGTCCTCGGTGTCGCCGGACACGTAGATGCGGAACCCGTCAAAGCCGAGGATATAGCCGTTGTCGCGGCCTTCGGGGTGAAAGTTCAGGCGTTCTTCGGTGATGTTGTAGGCCGGGATCGCCTCGATCCCGAGGGTGTCGAACGTGCCTGTTTCGCCATTGGCGATGGACATCGTAACGGCCTGAAGGTTTTCGGGCATCATGTCGAACACGGCGGGGTTGGCGAACATGACGGTCGCGTCGGTAATAACGCCGTTCAGGGTGTCAACGTTGTAGTGGTCGCCGTGCTCGTGCGTGATCATCACCAGATCGGGGCGCGGGAAATCCGCATAGAGGGACGGATCACCAACCGGATCGACGTAGATCGTGCCGACAGGCGTTTCCAGCACGATGGAGGCATGTTCGACCGGATGTACCGTGATATCGCCCGCGGGCGTGTTGAACACGTTGGATGTATGGGCAGCGGCCTGTGCTGCAAATGGCAGCACGGTCATGGACCCTGCGGCCGCGCCGGAAATGAGGAATGTGCGACGTGTCGTTTTCATTGTCAGTCTCCGTTGTTTACGATTGAGGCTGACCTAGCGCGGCCCGATGCCGCGGCAACTGACGCAGGCGTGAACGGTCAGCCGCGCAGATCGTCCACCAACTGTTGCAGTTGGTCGGCCGGCACATATCCGCGCACCATCTGGTCGGCCACGACAAAGGTCGGCGTGCCACTGATCCGCAGCGCCTGACCCAGCGCACGATTGTTGGCGATCACCTGCGTGACCGCATCGTCGTTCATCATGGCCGTGATCGCGTCGGTATCCAGTCCCAGCGTGTTCCCCAGCCGCACCAGCGTGTCGATATTGGGGCTGCCGTTCAATTCCATCAGCGTGTCGTGGACCGCCTTGTAGGCATCGTCCCCTGCGATCATCTTGGTCGCGATGGCAAACCGAGAGGCAAGCACCGACTCCTCACCCAGAATCGGGAATTCCTTGACGATCAGGCGGATGTTGCCGTCAGCCGACAGCAGGCTCTCGACCTCGGGAAAGGCACGTTTGCAGTAGCCGCAACGATAATCCATGAATTCGACAATGGTGATGTCGCCGTCGGGATTGCCGTCGACAAAGGAAAATCCGTCGTTGGTCAGCGCCTCCATCTGGGCCTGCACCATGGCGGCGTCGGCCTGTGCCTGCATCGCTTCTTCGCGGGCTTGCAGCACGTCGATGGCTTCCATGATGACTTCGGGGTTTTCCATGAGGTAGGCGCGCACTTCTGCCCGGAATGCATCGCGTTCAGCTTCTGACATCTGTGTCTGGGCCTGCGCGGGCAGGGCGATGGTCAGGGCGGCGAGGGCAGCAAAGGCGAGGCGCATGGCATGTCTTTCGGTTGGGTTTCGGGCGGCAGATGACCATAGAACCGGCCAACTGCCAAGCGCCGTGGTTGACGCAGACCAGCCTGCGCGGGCACAAGCATGGCAAAGAGCATAGAAGGTCAGGCATGAGACAATCCACCCGTGGTGACGTCGATCCCTTTATCGTGATGGACGTCATGGAATCCGCCCGCAAGGCCGAGGCCGCAGGCCGGTCGATCATTCACATGGAAGTGGGCCAGCCCGGTACCGGTGCGCCCGCCGCGGCGCTGACGGCGCTGAAATCGGACCTGTCGGATACGCTGGGCTATACCGTGGGCCTTGGTCTGCCGGCATTGCGGACGCGGATCGCGCAGCACTATGGCGACATCTACGACATCGATCTGGACCCCGCCCGCGTTGTCGTGACGGCGGGTGCATCGGGTGCCTTTGTGCTGGCGTTTTCGGCGCTGTTCGACAACGGCGACCGGGTGGGTCTGGGGCTGCCGTGCTATCCGAGCTACCGCCAGATCCTGCGCGCGATGGGGCTGACCCCGGTCGAAATCACGACGACGCCGCAGGGACGGTTTCAGCCGCAACCGGGCGATGTCGACGGCCTGGACGGTCTGATCGTGGCCTCGCCTGCCAATCCCACCGGCACGATGCTGTCGAAAACCGAATTGGCCGCATTGGCCTATGCCTGCGAGGACACGAACACCGCGCTGATCTCTGACGAGATTTATCACGGGATCGACTATGGCACCCGCGCCGTCAGCGCGCTGGAGGTCACGGATGATGTCTATGTCATCAATTCGTTTTCCAAGTATTTCTCGATGACAGGCTGGCGCGTGGGCTGGATGGTCGTGCCCGCCGATCACGTCCGCCAGGTCGAGAGGCTGGCGCAGAACATGTTCATCTGTCCGTCCCACGCATCGCAGCGACTGGCATTGCATGCGATGGATGCACGCCCCGAACTGGATGCCAATCTGGAGGTTTATGCCGCCAACCGCGCCTTGTTGTTGGATGGGCTGCCCAAGGCCGGTTTCGGCACCTTTGCACCACCCGACGGGGCGTTTTACGTTTACGCGGATGTCAGCGACCATACCGACGATGCGCTGGCCTTTGCGGCCGAAATTCTGGACCGCGCGGGTGTCGCGGTCACACCGGGGCTGGATTTTGACCCGCAGGACGGCCACCGATGGTTGCGGTTTTCCTATGCTGGATCGACAGCAGACATCGCCGAGGGATTGCGCCGTCTGACTGCATTCATGGCTGAGCGATGATCCGCGCGCTGGCGTTGCTGCTGATGATGATGGCTGGCCCGCTTGCAGCGCAGGATTTCGGCGCATTGGCGCGGGTCGATCCAACACAAAGCCGGATTGCCGATGCGGGCGGCGATCTGGTGGTGGACCTGGCCCTGTCGCAACCGGTGCCCTACCGGGTGTTCACTCTCGACACTCCAAGGCGGCTTGTCGTCGAATTCCGCGAGGTGGACTGGACCGGATTGCAGCCTGCGGATCTTTTGCAGGGCGCTCTGGCGACCGATCTGGGGTTCGGCGTGCCGCGTCCGGGGTGGTCGTCCTTGACGGTGGCCATTGCGGCACCGCTGGCATTGACCACAGCCGGACTGCGTGTCGATGATCTGACAGGACGTGCCGCCCTGACCATCAGACTGACCCCGACAGATGCCACCAGCTTTGCGGCTGCCACTGGCGGATCGTTGGATCGCAGCCTGCCTGCGCCCGCGCTGACTGCCCCCGATTCCGACGCGGGTCCCCCCGTCATCGTGATCGATCCCGGTCACGGCGGTGTCGATCCCGGTGCCCTGCGCGGCGGGGTCAAGGAGGCCGACCTGATGCTGGCACTGGGGATTGAGCTGGCCGACGCCCTGAACCGCACGGGCCGGTTGCGTGCGGTGCTGACCCGGCAGGCCGATGACTTTGTCCCGCTGGAGGCGCGCATGACCATCGCGCGGGCGGCGCGGGCGGATGCGCTGATTTCGCTGCATGCCGATGCGCTGGACGAGGGCGGCGCGCAGGGTGCGTCGGTCTATACCCTGAGTGCCGAAGGTGTGGACCGCGCATCGCAGCGCATGGCCGAACGGCACGAACGGGGCGATCTGCTGGCAGGGCTGGATCTGACGGGGCAGGACGACCGTGTTGCAACCGTTTTGATGGACCTTGCACGGGCGCAGACACGGCCTGCATCGGATCAATTGGCCGAGGCGGTCGTGGCAGGCCTGCGCCAGTCGGGCGCACGCGTGAACACCCGCGCGCGACGCGAAGGGCGATTGGCGGTGCTGAACGCCGCCGACTTCGCATCGGTCCTGATTGAGGCAGGATTTTTGTCCGACGCACGCGATCGCGAGACCTTGTCCACGCCACAGGGGCGCGCGCCGATCGTGGCGGGGTTGACCACTGCGATCCTAGCCTGGGTCGATGCGCAGGCCGCCCGTGCGCCACTCTTGCGTCAGTAGGGCGCAACCTCATGCAGTCGTGATCCGGACGGGCGCGGAAACCGGCCGTCACCGGGTGCTTCCGCTTTTGACGTGACCACGTGTCCGCCCTATAAGCGGGCAAGTTTCACACACCAAGGTAGGGTTACGTGCTGCGTTTCATCATGTCCTTTTTCGGCGCCATCTTTTCGATGGCGACACTGGGCCTTGCCATGCTGGCCGTCAGCATTGGTGCGGTGTTCTACCTGTATGGTCGCGATCTGCCATCCTACGATACGCTGGCGCAATATACGCCCAAGACGATCAGCCGGATCTATTCCGGCGAGGGCAATATCATAGACGAATTCGCCGTCGAACGCCGCCTGTTCACGCCTGCCGAGGAAATCCCCGATATCGTCAAGCAGGCGTTCATTTCCGCCGAGGACAAAAATTTCTACATCCACGAAGGTTATGACCCCGTTGGTATGGCCTCGGCCTTTGTCGATGCGGTGAAATCCCGTGGCGAGGACGTGCGCGGCGCATCCACAATCACCCAGCAGGTGATGAAAAACTTCCTTTTGGACGGGTCCCGTTCCGCCGAACGCAAGATCAAGGAAATCATCCTGGCCAGCCGGATCGAGGGCGCGATGCCCAAGGAAAAGATCCTGGAACTGTACCTGAACGAGATTTTCCTGGGCAAGAACAGCTACGGCGTGACCGCAGCAGCCCTGACCTATTTCAACAAGCCGCTGACCGAACTGACCGTCGAAGAAGCGGCCTATCTGGCCGTTCTGCCCAAGGCCCCGTCGGATTATGACCCCGTGCGCCAATACGACCGGTCTGTGGCCCGGCGCGCATTCGTGCTGCGCGAGATGTGGGAAAACGGCTATATAGACGAAGAAACCTATCAGACCGCGCGCGTGGCCCCGCTGCGCACCGTGCAGAACGGCGATTTCGAGAGCTTTCGGTCCGAACTTCCGCCGCGCGACTATTTCACCGATGAAATCCGTCGCCAGCTCAGCCAGAACTTTGGCGAAGACGAATTTTTTTCCGGTGGTCTGGCGATCCGCGCCACGGTCGACCCGTCCTTGCAGGTCGAGGCGGCTCATGCGCTGCAACGCGCACTTGAAACCTATGACCGCGGGCAGGGGCGGTGGCGCGGCACGGGTGAAACCATTCCTGCCGATCAGCTGGACAACTGGCGCGACGCGTTGGGCGACGTTCAGGTGGCCCGCGACATCACGCTGGAAAACCGCTGGTATCCCGCCGTGGTGCTGGACATCGCCGATCAGGAAATGACCGTCGGCGTCGAAGGCCAGGCAGAGGTCAAGACCATCCCGCGCGAGGATATTGCGTGGATATCCGGCGATTTCTTTGCCAACTTCGAGGTGGGCGACGTTGTCCACGTGCGCGAGATGACCGATGATGCCGATGGATCACTGATCCGCTGGACCCTGCGGCAAACCCCAGAGGTGCAGGGCGCATTCATGGCGATGGACGTGAACACGGGCCGCGTGTTGGCGATGCAGGGCGGATTTTCCTACCAGTCGTCGGTGTTCAACCGCGCGACGCAGGCAAACCGCCAGCCCGGGTCCAGCTTCAAGCCGTTCGTCTATGCGGCAGCACTCGATTCCGGCTATTCGCCTGCAACGGTGGTCGTTGACGCACCGATCGAAATCAACACCCCGCAGGGCGTCTGGCGGCCGCAGAACTATTCCAACCGATTCTACGGACCAACACCGCTGCGCACGGGCATCGAACAGTCACGCAACCTGATGACGGTCCGTCTGGCCCAAGAGGTCGGGATCGATACCGTCGGCAATTACGCCGAGAAATTCGGCGTCTATGATCGGATGAATCGCGTGCTGGCGGCCTCGCTCGGTTCCGACGAAACGACGCTGTTCAAGATGGTCGCTGCCTACGCGATGTTCGCCAACGGCGGTGAACGGGTTGAACCCACGCTTGTCGACCGGGTTCAGGACCGCTTCGGCAACACCGTCTATCGCCACGACCAGCGGATCTGCGAGGATTGCGCCCTGACCAGCCTGCCGTCCGGCGAGGCCCCGACCATCACGTCAAACCGCCAGCGCGTGATGAATGAAGTGACGGCCTACCAGTTGACCTCGATGATGCAGGGCGTGGTCGATCGCGGCACAGCCAAGAATGCGATCAATCTGCCTGTGGCCATCGCAGGCAAGACCGGCACGACCAATGATGAAAAGGACGCCTGGTTCGTCGGATTTTCGTCCAACATCGCGGCGGGTTGCTACATTGGTTTCGACAACCCGCGTCCCATGGGCAAGAGCGCCTCGGGCGGTGGTATCTGCGCGCCCGTGTTCAATGCCTTCATGCGCGAGGCGATCAAGACCTATGGCGGCACGGCGTTCCGCGCCCCCGAAAGCTGTCAGTTCATCAATATCGACCGCTTTACCGGCGCGCGGATGCCCGACGGTGCATCGGGTGACAACATCATCGCGGAATGTTTCCGCGCTGGCGAAGAGCCGATCTTTGGCATCACCTTTGACGGTGGCTTTGCCATGGCGGCGGATTTGCCGTTGTTCGACGAGGTGCCGCAAGCGGCACGTCAGGTCACGACCTCGACCGGGTCCACGGCGACGGTCGGGCCGCGTGCCACCGCCGGCGCATTGTCGTCGGGTGGCCTATATTAATCTGCGTCGCTTGCCGACGTCTGCGGGCCGGGGTATTCCCGGCCCGATCCTATTTTGATGAGGGGCTGCCATGCGCGCCGAGACTGAAACCACCATCGCCGCCATTCAGAAATCGCTGGCACTGTTGGCGCAGCGTCTGGACTATGACACGGCGGCCCACCGGCTGGAGGAATTCAACGCGCGCGTCGAGGATCCGACCCTGTGGGATGATCCCGCAAACGCGCAGAAACTGATGCGTGAACGGCAGATGCTGGTCGATGCGATGGACAGCTACCACGGCATCAAACAGGAACTGTCGGACAACGTCGAACTGATCGAACTGGGCGAAATGGAAGACGACGCCGGTGTGGTCGCCGAAGCCGAAGAGGCCTTGACCGCGCTGCGGGCCAAGGCCGCCGAAAAAGAGCTGGAGGCGCTCTTGAACGGCGAGGCGGACGGCAACGATACTTTCCTTGAAATCAACGCAGGTGCTGGCGGCACCGAATCCTGTGACTGGGCCAACATGCTCAAACGCATGTACATCCGCTGGGCCGAGAAAAAGGGCTACAAGGTCGAATTGCAGTCCGAAAGCCAGGGCGAAGAGGTCGGCATCAAATCGACCGCGCTGAAAATCAGCGGCCCGAACGCCTATGGCTGGCTGAAATCGGAATCCGGTGTGCACCGTCTGGTGCGGATCAGCCCCTACGATTCCGCGGCCAAGCGGCATACGTCGTTTTCATCGGTCTGGGTCTATCCGGTCGTCGACGACAACATCGAAATCGAAGTGAACCCATCCGATATCCGCATCGACACCTACCGGTCGTCGGGGGCGGGCGGTCAGCACGTGAACACGACGGACTCGGCTGTGCGGATCACCCACGAACCGACCGGCATCGTCGTGACCAGCTCGGAAAAATCCCAGCACCAGAACCGCGATATCGCGATGAAGGCGCTGAAATCCCGCCTGTATCAGATCGAACTGGACCGCCGGAATGCGGCGATCAACGAGGCGCATGAAAACAAGGGCGACGCGGGCTGGGGCAACCAGATCCGGTCCTACGTTCTTCAGCCTTACCAGATGGTGAAAGACCTGCGCACCCGCTACGAGACGTCGGATACTTCGGGCGTGCTGGATGGCGATCTGGATGGTCTGATGGCGGCGACACTGGCGATGGATGTCAGCGGTAAATCCCGCGCCGAGGCGACAGCAGAAGACTGAACCTTGCCAATCCTGATCCGGCAGGGTCAGGATGTGGGATATGGACCAGATACTTGATCAGGATGCACTGGCGCTGTCCGCAGCCTTGGCCAATGGCCAACTGACTGCCGAACAGCTAATGCGGGCGACGCTCGACCGGATTGCAATGCGCAACCCGGATTTGAATGCCATCGTCGGCCTGCGCGATGCTGACGATTTGCTGGCAGAGGCGCGTGCGGCAGACAACGCCCCGCGCAAGGGCTGGCTGCATGGTATCCCCATCGCGGTCAAGGATCTGTCCAACGTCGCAGGCCTGCCCACATCCATGGGCTCGCCTGCATTGGCCGGGCGCGTGGCGAAAACATCCGACATCATGGTGCAACGGATGCAGGACGCAGGTGCCATCGTAATCGGCAAGACGAACACCCCGGAATTCGGTCTGGGCAGTCACACCTTTAATCCGGTGTTCGGTGCGACGCAGAACGGCTTGCTGCCCGGGCGTAGCGCTGGGGGATCGTCAGGCGGTGCCGCCGTTGCGCTGTCGTCCCGCATGATCGCGGTGGCGGACGGGTCCGACATGATGGGCAGTCTGCGCAACCCAGCGGGCTGGAACGGGGTTTACGGCATGCGCCCGACATGGGGGCTGGTGCCGTCGGAACCCGCTGGCGACAGTTTCCTGCACCAGCTGTCTACCAATGGCCCCATGGCGCGCAGCCCTGCCGATCTCTCTGCCTTGCTGGCCACGCAGTCGGGCCCTGATCCACGCCAGCCGCATGGTTTGCCAGCCTATGTGCATGAAAGCCTGGACGTCGATCTTACGGGGCGCCGCATCGGCTGGCTGGGTGACTGGGGCGGGGCCTATCCGATGGAGGACGGTGTGCTGGACCATTGTGCAGGCCAAATCCAGCGCATGTCGGATCTGGGCTGTTCGGTGATTCAGATTGCCCCACCGTTTGATGCGTCGGCACTATGGGACAGTTGGACCACGCTGCGCAGCTTTGCCATCGCGGGCAGCCTCGGGTCACTTTATGACACTGCGGCCACGCGTGACGCCCTCAAACCCGAGGCGATCTGGGAAATCGAACGGGGCCGCGCCTTGACGGCTGTCGAAATCCAGCGTGCCAGCAACATACGCTCTGACTGGTTTCGTGCGGCGGTACGTCTGTTCGATAAGGTAGATGCAGTGGTGCTGCCCACGGCGCAATGCTGGCCATTTCCGCTGGACTGGACCTGGCCCCAGAATATCGCGGGCGTTGCGATGGATACCTACCATCGCTGGATGGAGGTCGTCGTGCCCGCATCGTTGATCGGCCTGCCAGCCGTCGCGGTGCCGCTGCCACCGACAGCGGCGGGGGAACCAATGGGCCTGCAATTCATCGGGCGCGCCCGTGATGATCGCCGGTTGCTGGAACTGGCACAGGGCTGGCACCGGATCAACGCCTGACCAGCAGTGCCGCGATGATGGCCGATAGCGCCGCCAGTCCGGACGACCCCCAGGCGATCACGGCAAACCCGCTGTTCATCGCGTCCAGATGGCCGGGCAGGGTGGATACCTCGCCAAAGCTGGCTGGCCCGCCGTTGATCGCATAGCCGATGGCCACGACCGACGACATCGCCGCCACCGCGATCAGCCCCGCGATCCGACTGACGGCGTTATTGATCCCGGATGCAATCCCGTCGCGGCCCGGACCTGCCGCGCCCATGATGCTGGCAGACAGCGGGGCGACGACCATGCTCATGCCCAGTCCGACGACCGCCATGGTCGGCAAAACCCCCAGCCAGAAATTCTGGGACGGTATCACCAGTGCCAGGCCCGCATAGCCGATTGCGACCAACGCCGATCCCCCGGTGATCAGGGGGCCGGCACCGTGCTGGTCCGCCATCTTGCCGAACCGGGTGGAAAACGCCGCGATGAACACGGTGATTGGCCCAAAGGCAAAGATCGTCTGAAACGCCGTCAGACCCCAACCCGCCACGGTGAGCATCGGTAAAAAGAACAGGATCGCCGACATGCCGAAGTACAAAAGAAAGGTCGAGGCATTCGCCGCTGAAAACGTGCGGTTCCGGAACATCCATAGCGGCATCATCGGGGCGGCTGCACGACGTTGCTGGAAAAGAAAAACCGCAAGGACCAGACAACCTGCAACGCCTGTTACCACCGTCAGGCGGGTGTCATTGCTGCCCTCCAGGTGGGTTAGCGTCCAGGCCAGCAGACCCAGACCAGTGATTGCCAGCAACGCGCCGGCGATATCGACCGGTTCGCCCTGGCGGCGGGGGTCGGCATTGACCGCGCGCCAGACCAGAAACAGGGTCGTAATCCCAAGCGGCAGGTTGATTGCAAAGATACCGCGCCAGGCCTCTGGCGCACCCGACGAGAGCAGGAGACCGCCGACAATCGGCCCCGCTGCCGTTGTGAGGCCGGATGCTGCGGCCCAGATTCCGATCGCGCGTCCGCGCTCTTCGCGCGGGTAGGCCCGCGAAATCATGGCCAGTGATCCTGGCACCATGAGGGCTGCACCCACGCCTTGGGCCAGCCGGGCGATGATCAGCAGATCCGGGGTCGGTGCCACGGCGCAGAGGAGCGAGGTCATCAGGAACAGCCCCACGCCAAGCGAGAAGACCCGTGCCAGACCGAACCTGTCGCCAAAGGCCCCGCCGGTCAGGATCAGGGCCGACAATGTCAGCATGTAGGCGTTGTTGATCCAGGTGGCCTGGTCGAGCGTCGCGCCAAGCGAAGCGCGAATCGCGGGGATGGCAATACTGACGACCGTGCCGTCGATAAACCCCATCGACGAGGCCAGAACACCCGCAGCCAGAATCCAGCCGCGTCTGCCATCGCGCGCAAAGTCCGGCACGAAAACGGGCCGCGTCCGATAAGACGTGGCCCGTAAGGGATCATTATCCTGCGTCAAGGATCAGCTTTTGTCGGCGTCCCCGGATGCACCCTTGGGCGCAGCGGTCGGCATTTTGGTGGACTTGCCACCAGCAGAGAGGGGATCATCCTGACGCTGAACCGATCCTTCGAAATGGGCACCAGATTCGATGGCGATCGTCTTGTGGATGATGTCGCCCTCGACGCGGGCCGTCGATGTCAGCCGCACCTTGAGGCCGCGCACGCGACCGATGATGCGGCCATGAATGACGATATCGTCGCCGATCACTTCGCCTTTGACGGTGGCGCCTTCGCCGACGGTCAGCAGGTGGGCATGCACGTCGCCCTCGACCTGACCTTCGATCTGCACGTCACCGCTGGTTTTCATGTTGCCGGTGACCAGAAGGTCCGACGACAGGATGGATGCCGGCGGCTTGGCCTTGGCGGGGGTGGGCGATTTGTAATCGCTGCTGGACGACGACGGTGCGGGGCTTGCAGGTGCAGGCGCGGCGGTGTCGGCCTTGGGGCCAGGTTCATTGATCTTGGATTTAGAAAACATCTTGTCCCGCTCTTATGTAGGTCATCGGATTGACGGGTGTACCACCCACGCGCACTTCGTAATGCAGATGGGAACCAGTAGACCGTCCTGAATTGCCCATATCACCGATCCGCTCACCGCGCGAGACCCTTTGACCGACCTTCACACGCATCGCGGAGAGGTGAGCATAGCGGGTCTCGATCCCGAACTCGTGCTGGATCTTGATCAGGCGACCATAGCCGGACGACCAGCCTGCGTTGGTGACCACGCCATCGGCCGTCGCATAGATCGGTGTGCCCACGGGGGCTGCGAAATCGGTGCCCGCATGCAGGCGTCCCCAACGCTGGCCAAAGCCCGAGGTAAAGCGGTAGGCCGCCTTGACCGGGGTATCGAACGGCGCCTTTTCGGCGGCGATGCGATACAGGTTGATTTCGTCCAGGCGGTTCAGGATGCCGTTGGCGCGTTCCGCGTTCGGATCGGGCGCACCGCCACGGGTCGAGAACGACAGCGGTGTCAGAGGACCGCCGGACCCAGAGTAGCCCCGGCGCACCTGGCTGATCATGTTGTCGGGGTTCATGCCGGCCGCGCGGAACATCTTGTCCAGCGGTTCGACAGATACCGTCATCGCGTCTTCGAGCTGACGGAAGATATCGTCGTTGCGGTCCTGCAAGAGCCGCAGTTCCAGTTGCGTTTCCGCGGCGCTGTCCAGTGCGAACTGCGCGTCGGCGGCGATCTTGTCGCGTTCTGCCGCAGTTTCGGCCAGCGCGGATGCCAGCAGATCGACGGTGCTGTCGGCCTGTGCGGACATCACGGCCCCGGCGGCAGCAGATCCCGGCTCGGCGGCCAGCTGTTCCAGTGCAAGGCGGCTTGTCTTTACGTCCTGCATGGTGTCGCGCAGCGTTGCCTGCACCACGTCCAGACCGGTTTCCAGCTCGCGGCGTTGATCCTCGGTTTCCAGCAGCGCGCTTTGCATGATCGAAATCTGTTCAAGTGCAGAGCTGAACCGCTGCTGTGCCGCGACAGCCTCGGCGGCACGGGCGTCACGTTCGGTCGAGAGGGCGTTCAGACGCTGTTCGTAGATGATCTGATCACGCTGGGCCTGTGCGCGGAAATTGCCGGCCCCGATGCTGTCCATCAGGATCACGGCGGTCGAGATGATGGACCAGCCAACCAGGAGCGATGCAACGCTCCACCCGACGAGCTGATGAGAAGGACGCAGACGAATGAAACGGGTTTCGGTGTCCGAGCGAATAAAAAGCCGCTTTTCCGGAAATCTCTTTTCAAGCCGTGTATGCACGGCCATCGCCAAACGTGATCTCACGCGTCTCTCCCTACCTGTCCCACGGCGCAGCTGCCTGTATTGTTTTTTGCCGCGTCAAGACCGTTTACAAAGACTGACGCATCGGAGCAACGCTTTTGGTAAAATTAAGTGACGATTGGAATTCTTGGGCAATATTACGCCGAAACCGGCCGAATCTGCATCAATTCCCAGCAGCCAATGGCCAATAGAAATCCGGCGGAATCCCTGATTCTGCACGCTTTTCTTCGTTGAACGGTGGTTTCAGCGCACCGTGGAAATAGCGTCTGACCAAGGCGTGAAATACGGGCGTTGGATCGCGGTTGTCGCGCCCGCAGAGAAAGTTGAACCACTTTGACCCGTAGGACACATGGTGGACCTCTTCGGCGTAGATCACGTTCAGGGCTGCGACCGTGTCCTTGTCGCCAGCGCGTTTGAAGACCTCGATCATGTTCGGCGTCACATCCAGACCGCGCGCCTCGAGCACCATTGGAACAACCGCAAGACGGCCCAGCAGGTCATCGGCTGTGTCCTCGGCCGCACGCCACATCCCCGCATGGGCGGGCAAGGCCCCGTAATGCGAACCCTGTGCCTCGAGCCTGTCGCACATCAAATTGAAATGCTTGGATTCTTCGTCAGCGGCCTAGACCCAGTCGTCGTAGAAACCGACGGGCATAGGCGAATCGGCAAACCGCGCGATGATGTCCCAGTGCAGATCCACGGCGTTCAGTTCGATATGCGCAACCGCGTGCAGCAAGGCCAGCCGCCCTTCCGGAGAGCCGGGTTTGCGCTGAGGCACATCGCGCGGGTCAAGCAGCTCTGGCCGGGCGGGACGGGCTGGCTGGTCGGGCGGCGCTGCCTGCCCGACCGCGATGGGCGTGCCAGCCGCCCGCGCCGCGCGCCAGGTCGCGGCATGTGCATGACTGATTGCCGTCTTGGCGCGACCGTCGGCCGTGGTCAGGACCTCGACCGCCATCTGGGCCAATGTTAGGGTCACAGGGCCTGCGCCGCTTCGAGAACGGCATCGACGTGACCAGGTACCTTGACCTTGGGCCAGACCTGCGCAATCCGGCCTTCGGTATCGATCAGGAATGTCGCCCTTTCGATTCCCATGAAGGTCTTGCCGTACATCTGTTTTTCGCCCCAGACGCCGTAGCGTTCACAGACATCGCCGTCGGCATCGGACAGCAGGACCACGCTCAGATTATGCTTGTCGCGGAATTTGTCGTGTTTTGCGACGGTATCCTTGGAAATGCCCAGAACGACTGTATTGGCGGCTGCGAAATCGGATGCACGTTCAGTAAATCCCACAGCCTCCTTGGTGCAGCCGGGCGTGTCGTCGCGCGGGTAGAAATAGACGACGACCTTTTGTCCTGCGTATTGTGCGAGTGTCACCGTTTCACCGCCGTCGCGTGGCAGGCTGATTTCAGGTGCGTTATCACCGGGGGCAGGTTGTGACATATCTGTGATCCTTCAGCAGTGGGCCCGGGCGCGGGGTTTCGCTTTGCGCCATCTGCGGCGAAACTAACGCGGTGAGGCGGACAGGCAAACCATGACAGACCCCGAAACAGCGACAATCCCGCGCAGGCGGATGCCGTCCCGCGGCATCAGGGCGCTGTTGTGGCTGTTCGGGCTGCCGGTTCTGTTGCTGTTTGTGGCCGGAATTGCGGTGCTGGACCGCGACATCACGGCCCCTGCCTGGGTACGCGACCGGGTCGAATCGCGTGCCGCCGAGGTGCTGGGCGGCGGGACGCTGCATTTTGGCGATATCCACCTGCGCGTGGGACGTGATCTGCATCCGCAGATATGGCTGACGGATACGGTGCTGCGCGATGGCACGGGCCAGGTGCTGGCAGAGGTCGACCAGATCGCAGCTGGCCTGTCGCCAAGAGGCGTGCTGTTCGAACGTGCGGCACTGGTGCAGCGGATCGCACTGACGGGGACGCAGGTGTCTGTCCGGCGTGACGCGGATGGTGCGTTTCAATTCGGATTTGACCGCCCCGGTGGCAACGGCGCGTTGTTGGCCGACGGTCTGGGCGGCTTGGTGGCGCAGCTCGACGGGTTGCGCGAACGTCCGGCCTTTGCCGCCCTCGAACAGGTGACGCTGGACGGGGTGGCGATGACCTATAGCGACGCGCGTGTCGATCGGGTCTGGACCGTGGACGACGGGCGTTTCGATCTGCGTCTGACGGCAGCCCGCACGACGGCCGAGCTTGCGGTCGCGCTCGCGGGGGACGCAGGGACAGCGCAGGTCGACTTGGCGCTGGACAGTCCGCGTGACAGTCGGGCTGCCGATATCAGCGTATCCGTGCGCGACCTGCCTGCGCGTGATCTGGCCAGCCAGTCGGCGGCGCTGGCTGTGCTGGACGCGCTGGATGCACCCGTGTCCGCGCAACTGACGACAGCGCTGGATGCAGATGGGGTTCTGGCCCCACTCGCCGTTACCTTGTCCGTTGGTGCCGGTGAAATCACAGGCGGGCCGGTTCCGCTGCCGGTGGATTCTGCCACGATCACGGGCCGTTATGATCCCGTTGCCCAACGGGTTGCGGTCGATGCGCTGTCGCTTGCATCTCCTTCGACGAGGTTCGCCGCACAAGGACACGTCTTGTTGCAGGATTTCCGCGCCGGTCTGCCGCGCAGTTTCGTGATGCAGATGGTTGCGACCGAAATCGCGCTGAACCCGCGCGGCTTTTACGACGATCCCCTGCCGCTTGCGCGGGCGGATATCGACATGCGTCTGCGGCTTGCGCCCTTTCGTCTGGATATCGGGCAGGTCACGGTGACCGACCCGGCCATCACCGCGCAGGCCGCCATGACGGTCGCGGCCACGGCGCAAGGCTGGACCTCGCGTCTGGATATCGCGGCGAATCGCCTGACACCCGAGGCGCTGATGCGGGTCTGGCCGGAACAGGTCCGACCGGGGACACGTCGGTGGATTGCCAACAATATCGACGGTGGCACACTAAAGGATGTGAACCTCGGGTTGCGGTTGCTGCCCGAAGCGGCACCCGTTCTTGCGGCCAGTTTCGGGTTCGAGGGCGCGCGGGTGCGCTATCTGCGCGATAATCCGTGGATCGAGAATGCGGCGGGTTTTGCCAGTCTTGCGCAGGATCGGTTTGCGCTGTCGCTTGGCAGTGGTCGGGTAATCGCCCCGCAAGGAGGGGCCGTCAGCGTGGCAGGTTCCACGCTGGTCATTCCCGATCTGGCCGAGAAACCGGCACGCCTTGACATTGATCTGCGCACCGACGGCACGGTGACGGCGGCACTGTCGCTGTTGTCGCAGCCACCACTGCGGTTGATGGACCGGGCAAACCTGCCAGTGACATTGGCAGACGGCCGCGCGGCAGTGCGCGCCGCAATTGGCCTGCCTATCCGTGACGGCGTGCGTGGGCCGGATGTTTCCTATGACGCGACGGCGGTCCTGACGCGCATCAGCAGCGACGTGCTGGTGCCAAACCGCAGGCTGACAAGTAGCCGTCTGGAGGCCGAAATCGGTCCCGATGGTCTGACCCTGACTGGCCCAGCCAGTCTGGATGGTGTCGCGCTGCGCGGGGTCTACCGGCAGGGGTTCGGCCCCTCTGGCGCGCGACCGCAGATCACGGCGGATGTCACGATCACGCCTGGTGCCTTGCAGACCTTTGGTATCGGTTTGCCGCCGGGGGCGGTCCGCGGTCGCGGCTTGGCACGCATTGACCTGACCTTGCCCAGAAACAGCCCGCCACGTCTGCGTCTGACATCGGACCTCGCCGGGGTCGGCCTGTCCGTGCCTGCGATCAACTGGATCAAGCCCGAGACGACATCGGCCAGTCTGGCGCTGACTGCGACACTGGGCGCCACGCCACAGGTCGAGGAAATCAACCTCGAGGCACCCGGCCTGCGCGCCACGGGTGCCGTTTCATTGGCGCAAGGCCAGTTGCAGGCGGCGCGGTTTGACCGTGTGCGGGTCGGCAACTGGTTCGACGGGCCTGTCACCCTGACTGGACGCGGTGCCGGGCGGGCCGTTGGTGTGACCATCTCGGGCGGGGTGCTGGACCTGTCGCGCGCTCAGCTGGGGGGCGGGTCCGGTGGCGGGCAGGGCGGGCCGATCGACGTAACGCTGAACCGGCTCGACATTGCGGGCGGTCTTGCGCTGACGGGGTTTCGTGGCCGCTTTGATACGACCGGTGGGCTGACGGGTCGTTTCGACGGACAGTTCAACGGGCAGGCCCCGGTGACCGGAGAGGTGACGCCGACCGGCGGACGCACGGCGGTGCGCATTGCGGCAACGGACGCCGGGGCGGTGCTGCGCGCGGGCGGTTTCATGGAAGGGGCGCTGGGTGGCAATCTGGACCTGACACTGGTCCCGGCGCCCGAACGCCGCGCCTATGACGGTACACTTGCGATCCGCAATTTGCGGGTACGGGACGCGCCGGGTGTCGCCGCGCTGCTGGATGCCATCAGCGTTGTCGGCCTGTTGCAGCAACTGGACGGTCAGGGGTTGTCGTTCGATACGGTGGATGCAGCGTTTCGGTTGACCCCCGAAGCGATCACCGTGACCCAATCCAGCGCGGTTGGACCGGGACTTGGCATTTCGTTGGATGGAATTTACACGCTGGCGTCAAAGCAGGTGGCGTTTCAAGGCGTCGTCTCGCCGTTCTATATCCTCAACGGGATCGGCAGTTTCCTGACCCGCAGGGGCGAAGGGCTGATCGGTTTCAATTTCAACCTTGCGGGAACGGCAGCGGCCCCACAGGTCACGGTCAACCCGCTGTCACTGTTCACGCCGGGTATGTTCCGCGAGATTTTTCGCCGCCCGCCACCACAGGTTAGCCGATGAAACTATCCGATTTCGATTTCGACCTGCCCGAGGACCTGATTGCAACCCGTCCTGCGCGTCCGCGGACGGCCGCGCGGCTGCTGGTGGCGACACCTGACAGACTGGACGACCGCCGGGTCAGTGATCTGGTCGATCTGCTGCAACCCGGCGACCGTCTGGTGCTGAATGATACCAAGGTGATCCCAGCGCGGCTGACCGGCACGCGCAGCCGCACCGGCGAGGCAGGCGAGACGACGGCGCGGATCGAGGTCACGCTGCTGGCCCCGCAGGCCATCGGTTGGACAGCGCTGGTCAAGCCGCTGAAAAAGGTGCGCGATGGCGAGGTGATCGTGTTTTCCGACACTCTTCGGGCCCGCGTGCTGGGACGTGCGGACGGTCAGGCGCATCTTGAATTCGACCTGACAGGCAGTGATTTCGACAAGGCGCTCGATCAGGCAGGACAGATGCCGTTGCCACCCTACATTGCCGCCCTGCGCCCCGCCGATGAGGCGGACCGCACGGATTACCAGACGGCCTGGGCGCGCACGTCTGGTGCTGTGGCGGCACCGACCGCATCGCTGCATTTCGACGAAGCCTTGTTGCAGGCGCTACGCGACAAGGGTGTGCAGTTTACTTATGTCACCCTGCACGTCGGTGCGGGCACGTTCCTGCCGGTCAAGGTCGACGACATTGCGCAGCACAAGATGCATGCCGAATGGGGCGAGGTCACGGCCGAGGCGGCAGGCCAGATCAATGCGACCCGTGCTGCCGGTGGCCGGATCATTCCCGTGGGAACGACCGCGCTGCGCCTGATCGAAACGGCAGCCACCGATGACGGGGTTCAGCCGTGGACGGGTGATACCGACATTTTCATCACGCCGGGGTTCCGGTTGCGTGCGTCTGATGCGCTGATGACCAATTTCCATCTGCCGAAATCCACGCTGATGATGCTGGTATCGGCAGTCATGGGCGTCGACCGCGTGCGCGACATCTACGCGCACGCGATTGAAGAGCGTTACCGCTTTTTCTCTTACGGGGATTCGTCGTTGTTGTTGCCGGGTGGCGATCCTAGCGGTTGAACAGGCGCAGCAGCGTCCGCTGATCCGGCAGTCCCGTCGGGTCGAGTGCGTTGTCGGTCTGGAATGCGGCGATCGCATCGGTCAGGCCCGCATCGCCGTCTGCCACGTCATAATCCAGCGCCGTCAATGCATCGCGCACGCCCTGTGCCACAGCGGTGTAGACTTGGATGCTTTCCTCGTCCGCGGTCAGGGTGAGCGGCTCACTGGCCTCGGTCAGTTTGACCGCGTCCAGCTGCCGGATCAGGCGGCGCAGCGCCTCGAAAAAGGGCACATCGGGGTTTTGACGGCAATATGTGCCGACCTGCGCGAGGATCAGGCTCTCTGATTGCCACGGGGTCATGTCGAATGTTCCCGGTGCCAGCGCGTTGGTCGCAGTCAGATAGCCCGATGCCCAGCTGCCAAAGCCCGCAACCAGTGCGGTGTCGCCAGCATCATTCGCGGCGACCAGAACCGAACACCGCCCGACACCGATCCCGTCAACGGCAAACCTGTTTTCGCTGTCGGCCGCCATGGCGGTCAGCGGGGCAAGGGCGGTGATCAGGGCAAGGCTGCGCAGTAACATCTGGTGGCTCCGTCGTTCGGTGTGATGCGTTCGGCTGTGCCCTAACGGATTGTCGGGTGGCGGAACAGGCACCGCTCGCGGCTAAGCGATCAACCGCCTGCAACCCGTGGCACAATACGACCCCTCAAATGCGACTTGCGACATGAGCCGGCAGAAACACGCGAACTGTCACGAAGCCTTTGCCACAATCTGTTGCAAAGTGTTGACAACCTTCGCCATGACGGCGACGGGGGCACCTGACTGACTGCGTCACTGATTGAAAGGGCCGCGCCATGATCAACGTATTCACCTCGTCCTGGGCGCTGTTCCTGGGCATGTTCATGCTGATGATCGGCAACGGTCTGCAAGGCACGCTGCTGGGTCTGCGCGGCGAAATCGAAGGTTTCAGCACGCTGCAGATCTCGATCGTGATGTCGGGCTATTTCATGGGGTTTCTGTTTGCCTCGAAAACGGTGCCGGAACTGATCCGCAGGGTCGGTCATGTGCGGGTCTTTGCGGCGCTGGGATCGACCATCTCGGCTGTGTTGATCCTGTATCCCGTGCTGGCCGATCCGATTTCCTGGACCGTTGGCCGTGTGGTGATCGGGTTCTGTTTCTGCGGTGTCTATGTCACCGCCGAAAGCTGGCTGAACGATGCCTCGTCGAACGAGACGCGCGGGCAGGCGTTGTCGCTGTACATGATCGTGCAGATGGCGGGCATCGTCACGGCGCAATTCGTCATCACGCGGGGTGACGTGTCGGGCTATACGCTGTTCATCGTGTCGAGCGCGCTGGTGTCGATGGCCTTTGCGCCGATCCTTTTGTCGATCAAGCCGATGCCTGCATTCGGTCGCACCAAACCGATGAAGGTCACGCAGCTGATCAAGACCTCTCCGCTGGCCTGCGTTGGCATGTTCCTGCTGGGTGGGGTGTTTTCCGCACAGTTCGGCATGTCGGCGGTCTATGGCGCGCGGGCAGGGTTCAGCGTCGCGCAGATTTCGTTGTTCGTGTCGGGTATCTACACGGCGGCGCTGATCGCGCAGTATCCGATCGGCTGGCTGTCCGACCGTCTGGACCGGCGTATCCTGATCATCGGTGTCGCCTTCGTCGGCGGTCTGGGGTCATTGATCGCAGGATTCTTTCCGGCATCCTACACCCTCGCGTTGCTGTCGGGGGCGTTGGTGGGTGGTACGTCCAACCCGCTGTATGCGCTGCTGATCGCCTATTGCAACGACTACCTCGAACGCGAGGATATGGCGGCTGCATCGGGTGGTTTGCTGTTCGTGAACGGCGTGGGCGCGATCCTGGGACCTATCACCCTGGGCTATATGCTCGATATGATCGGACCCGCCGGATACTGGTTTTTCCTCGCGTTCCTGATGATCGTGATGGGTGCCTATGGTCTGGTGCGGATGGTTCAGCGTGAACGCATCGCCGACGAATTCGATCAGGTCAGCTATTCCGCGCTGAGCCCGTCGACGACGCCGATCGTCACCGAGATGGCGCAAGAGGTTTACATCGACAACGAGGAAACCGCTGCCGAGCACGCCCTCACCGAAAGAGACGAAGACGACACAGCCGCGACACCCCCGGTCAGCTGAGGCTTGCGCGGTGCGCGCGGATTTGCTTGGGTCTGTAACACTTTGGCCCTGAACAGGGCCTACGCGGAGGGCGTTTCGATGATTACACCACAGGATGTGTTGCGGTTCTGGCTCGAGGAATGTGACCCGGCGGATTGGTACCGACAGAACGATGCGCTGGATGCCAAGATCCGCGAGACGTTCATGGATCGCTGGCAAGAGGCAGAGGACGGCGGGTTGGGCCTGTGGCTGACATGCCCGTCAGAGGCGCTTGCCTATATCATTTTGACGGATCAGTTCCCGCGCAACATGTTTCGCGGTGACGGGCGGTCCTTTGCAACCGACCATCTGGCGCGGTCGGCGGCAAAAATGGCAATCGACCGCGATTGGGATCTGCGGATCGACCCGCCCGCCAGACAGTTCTTTTATCTGCCTCTGATGCATTCCGAAAATCTGACGGACCAGGATCGTGCCGTTCGGCTGCTGCATGCGCGGATGCCGGAGGGTGACAATGGTGTGCACGCGCAAGCGCACCGCGAGGTGATCCGTGAATTCGGTCGGTTCCCGTATCGCAATGCAGCGCTCGATCGCACCAGCACCAAGGCCGAGGTCGATTATCTGGCAAACGGCGGCTATGGTCTGACCTTGCGTAAGCTTCAGGCGGACGAGGCCTGAAACTTCGGGTTGCCCTTGGCCACGAGGGTCATATAGTTGGGTCAGGACATTTAGTTCAACGTTAAACTATTCTTGCTCAGGGAGCCGCGACATGGCCGCACAAAATTTCGACGTGATCGTGATCGGGGCTGGTCCCGGCGGCTACGTGGCCGCGATCCGTGCGGCCCAACTGGGTCAGAAGGTCGTGATCGTCGAGCGCGAACACATGGGCGGCATCTGCCTGAACTGGGGCTGTATCCCGACCAAGGCGTTGTTGCGATCATCAGAGGTGTTCCACCTGATGCACCGGGCCAAGGAATTCGGCCTGTCGGTTGAAAAACCAAGCTTTGACCTGGCGGCCGTGGTCAAGCGGTCGCGCAATGTCGCAGGTCAACTGTCGTCCGGCATCGGCCACCTGATGAAAAAGAACAAGATCACCACGATCATGGGCGAGGCCCGGATCACCGCCAAGGGCAAGGTCAGCGTCAAGACCGACAAGGGCGAAGAACAGCTGGAGGCCAAGAACATCGTTCTGGCCACAGGTGCGCGTGCACGCAATCTGCCCGGCCTCGAGGCCGACGGCGACCGCGTCTGGAATTACAAGCATGCCTTGCAGGCACCACGCATGCCCGAAAAACTGCTGGTCATCGGGTCGGGTGCCATCGGGATCGAATTCGCCAGCTTCTTCAACACCATGGGTGCCGATACCACGGTGGTCGAGGTCATGGACCGCGTGCTGCCCGTCGAGGACGCCGAGATCAGCAAGTTCGCCAAGAAGCAGTTCGAAAAGCAGGGCATGAAGATCATGGAGAAATCCGTGGTCAAGCAGTTGGACCGCGCCAAGGACAAGGTGACCGCCCATATCGAAAGCAAGGGCAAGGTCGAAAAGATGGAATTCGACACGGTGATTTCCGCCGTGGGGATCGTGGGCAACGTCGAAAACCTTGGGCTGGAGGAGTTGGGCGTCAAGATCGACCGCACCCATGTGGTCACCGATGAATATTGCCGCACGGGCGTCGACGGTCTGTTCGCCATCGGCGATATCGCGGGCGCGCCCTGGCTTGCGCACAAGGCGTCCCACGAGGGCGTCATGGTGGCGGAACTGATCGCAGGCAAACATCCGCACCCCGTGAAACCCGAGAGCATCGCGGGCTGCACCTATTGCCACCCGCAGGTGGCATCCGTCGGCTATACCGAGGCGAAGGCCAAGGAATTGGGCTATGACATCAAGGTTGGCCGGTTCCCGTTCATCGGCAATGGCAAGGCCATCGCGCTGGGTGAACCCGAAGGCATGGTCAAGACGATCTTTGATGCAAAAACCGGCGAACTGCTGGGTGCCCACATGGTCGGCGCGGAAGTGACCGAACTGATCCAGGGCTATGTCGTCGGCCGCCAGTTGGAGACCACCGAAGAAGACCTGATGAACACCGTGTTCCCGCATCCCACCTTGTCGGAGATGATGCACGAAAGCGTGCTGGACGCCTACGGCCGCGTTATTCACATGTAAGGATTGGGGGCGCTGCCCCCAAACCCCCGGGATATTTTTGACCAGAAGAAGGATGGACGCCGCTGAATCTTTCGGTGTTCATCGTTTGTTCATTTTCGGGGCTGGCAAACGGCTGTTTGCTTGCTATCTGAGAGGGAACACTGCCTTGGGGGCGATATGGCCGAGCTGAAGAACATCGAAGTGCGCGGCGCGCGCGAACACAACCTCAAGAATATCGACGTGGATATACCGCGCGATCAGCTGGTCGTGATTACCGGCCTGTCCGGATCCGGCAAGTCCTCACTCGCGTTTGACACGATTTATGCCGAAGGCCAGCGGCGCTATGTCGAAAGCCTGAGTGCCTATGCGCGCCAGTTTCTGGACATGATGGAAAAGCCGGATGTGGATCACATCTCCGGCCTGTCGCCCGCCATTTCGATCGAACAGAAAACCACGTCGAAAAACCCCCGATCGACAGTTGGCACGATCACCGAGATCTATGACTACATGCGCCTGCTGTTTGCGCGTGCAGGCACGCCCTATTCACCCGCGACCGGAATGCCCATCGAGGCGCAGCAGGTGCAGGACATGGTTGACCGTGTCATGGCGATGGAGGAGGGCACGCGCGGTTATCTGCTGGCCCCGATCATCCGCGACCGCAAGGGGGAGTACCGCAAGGAATTCCTGGAACTGCGCAAACAGGGATTCCAGCGGGTCAAGGTCGACGGGCAGTTCTACGAGTTGGACGAACCGCCCACGCTGGACAAGAAGTTCCGTCACGATATCGACGTGGTGGTCGACCGGATCGTGGTGCGCGAGGGGCTTGAGACGCGGCTGGCGGATTCGTTCCGAACGGCACTTGATCTGGCTGACGGGATCACGATCCTGGAAACCGCACCCAGTGAGGGTGAGCCGGAGCGCATAACGTTTTCCGAGAATTTCGCCTGCCCTGTCAGCGGGTTCACCATTCCCGAGATCGAGCCGCGGCTGTTTTCATTCAACGCGCCCGTGGGGGCCTGTCCCAAGTGTGACGGTCTGGGCGTCGAGCTGTTTTTCGACGAACAGCTTGTGGTACCTGACGTCACACTGAAAATCGAGGATGGTGCGCTCGCCCCGTGGCGCAAGGGGAAATCGCCCTATTTTCTGCAAACCATTGAGGCGATCGCCAAACACTACGGGTTCAAGAAAACCGCGCGTTGGAAGGATCTGGACCCTGCTGTTCAGCAGGTGTTCCTGCGGGGATCGGGCAAGGAAGAGATCAAGTTCCGCTACGATGAGGGCGGGCGCGTCTATACCGTCAGCCGTCCCTTTGAGGGCGTCATTCCCAACATGGAACGCCGCTACCGCGAGACAGACAGCAATTGGATCCGCGAAGAGTTCGAGCAGTTCCAGAACAACCGGCCTTGCGGTGCCTGCGGCGGATACCGGCTGCGCGAAGAGGCGCTGGCGATCAAGATCGGCAAATTGCATATCGGTGAGATCGTGCAGATGTCCATCGCGGACGCCTATGACTGGTGTCTGGCGGTGCCCGATCAGCTGTCCAAGCAGAAAAACGAGATCGCGCGCGCAATCCTCAAGGAAATTCGCGAACGGCTGGGGTTCCTGAACAACGTCGGTCTTAACTATCTCAACATGGCGCGTAATGCGGGCACGCTGTCGGGTGGCGAAAGCCAGCGGATCAGGCTGGCCAGCCAGATCGGGTCCGGGTTGACGGGGGTTCTCTATGTGCTGGACGAGCCGAGCATCGGTCTGCACCAGCGTGACAACGATCGTTTGCTGACCACGCTGAAGAACCTGCGCGATCAGGGAAACACCGTCATCGTGGTCGAACACGACGAAGAAGCCATCCGCGAGGCGGATTACGTGTTCGATATCGGTCCGGGGGCCGGCGTGCATGGTGGACAGGTCGTGGCCAAGGGCACCCCGGCCGAGATCATGGCAAATGCCGATTCCGTAACCGGCCAGTATCTGACCGGCACGCGTGAAATCGCGGTGCCCACGGAACGGCGCAAGGGCAGCGGCAAGAAACTGACGGTGGTCAAGGCGACGGGCAACAACCTGCAAAACGTGACGGCTGATTTTCCATTGGGTAAATTCGTCTGCGTGACGGGCGTGTCGGGCGGCGGGAAATCGACGCTCACAATTGAAACCCTGTTCAAGAACGCCGCGATGAAGCTGAATGGTGCCCGCCAGGCCCCGGCCCCTTGCGAGACGATCAAGGGGTTCGAGCATCTGGATAAGGTGATCGACATCGACCAGCGGCCCATCGGCCGGACGCCGCGTTCGAACCCTGCGACCTATACGGGGGCGTTCACACCGATCCGCGACTGGTTCTCTGGTTTGCCCGAGGCCAAGGCGCGGGGCTACAAACCCGGGCGGTTCAGTTTCAACGTCAAGGGCGGGCGCTGCGAAGCCTGTCAGGGTGACGGCGTCATCAAGATCGAGATGCACTTTCTGCCTGACGTCTATGTCACCTGCGAAACCTGCAAGGGCGCGCGCTATAACCGCGAGACGCTGGAAATCCGGTTCAAGGGCAAGAGCATCGCGGATGTGCTGGACATGACCGTCGAGGACGCGCAGGAATTTTTCAAGGCGGTGCCTTCGATCCGGACCAAGATGGATGCGCTGATGCGCGTGGGTCTGGGGTATATCAAGGTCGGCCAGCAGGCGACGACGCTTTCTGGCGGTGAGGCGCAGCGCGTCAAACTGTCAAAGGAGCTGGCGCGCGCATCAACGGGTCGCACGCTGTATATTCTGGACGAACCGACAACAGGCCTGCATTTCGAAGATGTGCGCAAGCTGTTGGAAGTGCTGCATGAACTGGTCGATCAGGGCAATTCGGTCGTGGTCATCGAACACAATCTGGATGTGATCAAAACGGCGGATCACCTGATTGATATCGGACCAGAAGGCGGCGACGGGGGCGGTCGGATCGTCGCAGAGGGGACACCGGAGGAGGTCTCGGTCGTGGCCGAGAGTCATACGGGGCGCTATCTAAAGCCGATGCTGGATGCCAAGCGGGTTGCCGCAGAATAAGTAGGTCCGCATTCCGAGCCTCCGGAATGCGGACCCTGACGATCAGATCACCTGCTTTGGGGCTCAGGTGACCGTGATCGAACCGGTCATGCGCGGATGTACCGAGCAGATATATGAATAGGTTGCGGCACCCGGAAACGTCAGCTGCGCCGATTGGCCTGCGTTCAGGCGCGGCGTCTTGAACGCACCGTTGTTGGCCGTTGCGTCATGAGGCGCGCGGTCTTCGTTTCTGAAAATCACGGTGTCGCCGGCCTTGATGGTGAGGTTCGCCGGATTGAATGCCATGTTCTGGATTGTCACGGTATGGGTCGTCGGCTGCGCATGGGCCGCGGCATAGGCGGTCGTCACCATCAGTGGAACGGCGGCAGATGATGCCATGATGCGCAGGGCGCGGCGGCGGGTCATCGTATTGGACATGTGATATTTCCTCCTCAATGATTTGAACCACGATGGTTGCGGGGAAATGGTTTCAGTCAGTGAAAAGTTTTTGCGCGTGCTTTTGCTTTTTTTGCCGGCTGTTTGTGCCGCCGAGGCAAAAAAAAGGGTGACGCGCATTGCTGCGCGCCACCCTGTGCATGATGATCTGATGCGTGATCAGTCCATCGGTTTGAAGTTGAATTCACCACCCTGCTTGATGCCCGACGGCCAGCGCGCGGTCACGGTTTTGGTCCGGGTGTAGAATTTGAACGCATCCGGGCCGTGCTGGTTCAGGTCGCCAAAGACGGATTTTTTCCAGCCGCCAAAGGTGTGATAGGCCAGCGGCACCGGGATCGGGACGTTGACGCCGATCATGCCGACGTTGACACGGTTGGCAAAGTCACGTGCCGCGTCGCCGTCACGGGTAAAGATCGCAGTGCCATTGCCCATCTCGTGATCCATTGCGAGGCCAAGTGCCTCTTCGTAGTCGTTTGCGCGGACGACTGACAGCACTGGGCCAAAGATTTCGTGCTTGTAGATGTCCATATCCTTGGTCACGCGGTCGAACAGATGCGGGCCGACGAAAAAGCCGTCTTCGTAGCCTTGCAGGCTGAAATCGCGACCGTCGACGACCAGCTCGGCACCTTGTTCCACACCCGTTTCGACCAGCCGCAGGATGTTCGCCTTGGCCGCTGCGGTCACGACGGGGCCGTAGTCCACGTCCTTGCCACCCGTGTAGGGGCCAACCTTGAGCGCGTCGATGCGCGGGATCAGCTTTTCGATCAGCGCATCGGCGGTTTTTTCCCCGACGGGAACCGCGACGGAAATTGCCATGCAGCGTTCGCCGGCAGCGCCATAGCCTGCGCCGATCAGTGCGTCAGCGGCCTGATCCATGTCGGCGTCGGGCATGATGATCATGTGGTTTTTCGCGCCGCCAAAGCACTGGACGCGCTTGCCGTTGGAACAGCCGCGACCATAGATGTATTCCGCAATCGGGGTCGATCCGACGAAACCGACGGACTGGATCACGTCGTGATCGAGGATCGCGTCGACCGCTTCCTTGTCGCCGTTGACCACCTGCAGGATGCCCTTGGGCAGGCCCGCTTCCTCGATCAGTTCGGCCAGCATCAGCGGGACGGATGGATCACGTTCCGACGGCTTCAGGATGAATGCGTTGCCGCAGACGATGGCAGGGGCGAACATCCACATCGGGATCATGGCGGGAAAGTTGAACGGCGTGATACCTGCGGACACACCCAGCGGCTGGCGCATGGAATACATGTCGATGCCCGGGCCTGCACCATCGGTGAATTCACCCTTCAGCAGTTGCGGTGCGCCGATGCAGTATTCGACCACCTCGAGCCCGCGCTGCACGTCGCCTGCGGCGTCGGGCAGCGTCTTGCCGTGTTCACGGCTCAGCGCTTCGGCCAGTTTGTCCATGTCGCGGTGCAGCAGATCGACGAATTTCATCATCACGCGCGCGCGGCGCTGCGGGTTGGTCGCGGCCCATGCCGGCTGTGCCCTGAGCGCGATCTGGACGGCGCGGTCCATTTCTTCGGCATTCGCCAGTGGCACCTTGGCCTGCACCTCGCCCGTGGCAGGATTGAAAACGTCCGCGAAACGGCCGGACGTGCCTTTGACATGTGCGCCGTCGATGTAATGGGTCAGTTCTTGCATCATAGCCTCCTCTGGTTTGGCAGGACCTTAGTCTTGCGTTTTTGGGTGCGAAAGCGTCAATTTGACAAATCGGTTTTGCAAATTTGCGGGTATGCGATGAATTGGGATGATATGCGCGTGTTCCTCGCGGTCGCCCGCGCCGAGAGCTTGTCTGCGGCGGCACCGGGATTGCGGATGGACCCTGCCACGCTGGGGCGACGGATCAACCGGCTGGAACAGACCATGGGTGCGGCGCTGTTCGTGAAATCACCCCAAGGCTATGCCGTCACGGATTTGGGTGCGCGGATGCAAGAGGCCGCCGAGCAGGCCGAGGTCGCGCTGAGCCGGGCCTGGGATATCGGCCAGACGCCCAGCGCAGGGTTGTCGGGGCAGATCCGCATCGGCGCACCGGACGGCTGTGCAAATTACCTGCTGCCGCAGGTCTGTGCCGCGATACAGGCCGACAATCCAGAGCTTGAGGTCCAGATCCTGTCGCTGCCGCGTGTGGTGAACCTGTCGCGGCGCGAGGCGGATATGGCGATCACCGTCAGTCCGCCGCAGGCCGGGCGGCTGACCGTGCAGAAAATCACCGACTACCGCCTGCATCTGGCGCAGAACCGCAGGCTGGCGGTGCCGCAAACGCTGGAGGCGCTACAGGGCAGGGCGCTGGTGGGGTATATCCCCGACATGATCTTTGACGCGGCGTTGGATTATCTGGGTCCGCTTGCGCGTGCCGGGGTGCAGTTGGCCAGCAATTCCGTGTCCGTGCAGTTGCAGATGCTGCGCGCGGGTGCGGGCATCGGCATCGTGCATGATTTCGCGCTGCCGTCGGCACCTGACCTGCACCGGGTTCTGATGGATCAGGTGTCATTGACGCGGTCGTTCTATCTGGTGCGCCACGACGCGGACCGCAGGTCAGAACGTCTGACCCGGTTTGCGGATCTGTTGCTGGCCGGGATCAAGACCGAGGTCGCGCGACTGGAGGCTATTCCGGATCGTCCATCATGCTGATGCCGTGACGCCGCATGTAGAGTGTTGCGGGAATGATCTCGATCAGCGCCATCGTCACAAGGGAAAAGAACAACCAGTTCGTGTCAAACAGGATCATCGAAAACCGGATCCCTGATCCGTAATACAGCAATCCCGCCAGGATCAGTGCGGCACTGCCGATGATCAGGTCGAACAGCGCGAGCCTGTTCATCGTCCGCACCCGCAGCATGGGGTAGGCGAACCCGTAGGCAAACCCCACAAAGACCGCGTTGATAACTAAAATCGTCAGTTCCGGTGACATCGGACCCCCCTGTGATTCCCGACGGAAAATTTAGGTTGCGGCCTTCGGGACGGCAATGATCCTTGACCTGTGGCAGCGTGTCTGGAACCTTTGGTTCAGGCAGACGGGAGGGTCATCATGCTTGTGCAACAAATACTTGGGTCGAAAACCTCGCAAGAGATGTTCTGGGTCAAACCCAGCAGCAGCGTCGCTGACGCAGCCAAAGTGATGTCTGACAACCGGATCGGTACGGTGGTGGTGTCCAGCGATGGTGCGGCACTGACGGGCATCCTGTCCGAACGCGATATCGTCCGTGAAATCGGCAAGCGCGGCCCGGAGTGTCTATCCGATACCGTCGAGACGATGATGACATCGAAAATCACCACCTGCACTACCCGCGACAATGCCGACAGCGTGCTGTCGATGATGACCGAAGGACGGTTCCGCCACTTGCCGGTCATGGACGGTGACGCGATGATCGGGTTGATTTCCATCGGTGACGTTGTCAAAGCTCGGCTGTCAGAGCTGTCGATGGAAAAAGACGCGCTTGAAGGCATGATAAAGGGCTACTGATCGCCCGACCGAATTGCGAGGTGCCGATGCGCACAGGATTATACCCCGGCACCTTTGATCCGGTGACCCATGGTCATATTGATATCGTGCGCCGTGCCTGTTCGCTGGTCGACAGGCTGGTAATCGGTGTCGCCATCAACCGGGACAAGGGGCCGCTTTTCGATCTGCACGAGCGGGTCGAGATGATCCGGTCAGAGGTCGTGCCACTGGGCAAACCGCTGGGCACCGAAATTGTGGTGCATCCGTTTGAAAATCTGCTGATCCACTGCGCCCGCGACGTGGGTGCCGGGGTCATCATCCGCGGTCTGCGCGCGGTCGCCGATTTTGAATATGAATTTCAGATGGTCGGCATGAACCGCAGTCTGGATAACAGCATCGAAACCGTGTTCCTGATGGCGGATGCGAAAAATCAGGCGATCGCCAGCAAGCTGGTCAAGGAAATCGCCCGTCTGGATGGCGACGTCTCAAAGTTCGTGACCCCGGCTGTGGTGGACGCCCTGCATGACAAGCTGAAGCCAGGCCGCTGAAACGAAAAGGCGGCCACCCGGGTCATCCCGGGGGCCGCTTTGGGTCACGATGTGCCGCATTCAGCGATAGACGGCGTTGTATGCGATCTTGTCCGCATCGGCGCGATCGATATCCAGATCAAGCGCCACATCCAGCGGCAGACGACGCAGTTCCTTGCGGGTTTTCTCATAGACAGCGCGCTTTTGGAGCGTGGTCCGGATGGTCTCGACGAGGGTCATGGTAGGCTCCTTTCGGGCTAATTTGTTTCGATGATCCAAAGATAGGGATGCTGCGCTGCAGCGCAACTGCCATAGCGTGATAACCGCCTTGCATAAAATGCAGGGCTGCATGGTGCGTTTCGCTAATTTTTGGGGCGTTATGATTGGTTTTCGGGCGACCTGTCGGCGGTGCAGAGGACGGTCAAAAGCGCTGTCAGATGAGGCCTGCAAGCCCACAAAACACAACAAGTCCTGCTTGAAACGCCTGTATTTCTAGTTAAATGGTCAAAGCTGCGGAAGGGCCATGCACGAAATTCATTTGTGCCTACATTGGCGGGGCATTGTCTTACGCAGGTGCAGCAATTTTGGTTCCGCCATAAAAAAGGCCGCCCCGGTGTGGGGGCGGCCTGATGTGCGTGGTCGTGCGGGTGTTAAAGGAACTTGCCCATGGCGACGGCGGTATCGCTCATCCGGTTGGAAAAGCCCCATTCGTTGTCGTACCAGGTCAGAATGCGCACCATGTTGCCGTCCAGAACCTTGGTCTGGTCCATGTGGAACGTGCTGGATGCCGGGTCATGGTTGAAATCGATGCTGACCATCGGCAGGTCGGTATAGGCCAGAATACCCTTCATCGGGCCGTCTGCTGCAGCGCGGATCGCGTCATTGATTTCCTGCACGGTGGTGTCGCGGCTGGCCTCGAACGTCAGATCGACGACCGACACGTTGGGGGTTGGGACGCGGATCGCGACGCCGTCCAGTTTGCCGTTCAGTTCCGGCAGGACCAGACCCACGGCCTTGGCCGCACCGGTGGACGTTGGGATCATCGACAGGGCCGCCGCGCGGGCGCGGTACAGATCCTTGTGCATGGTATCCAGCGTCGGCTGGTCGCCGGTGTAGCTGTGGATCGTCGTCATGAAACCCTTGGTGATGCCGACAGCGTCGTTCAGCACCTTGGCCACCGGTGACAGGCAGTTGGTGGTGCAGGACGCGTTGCTGACGATGATGTCGTCGGCGGTCAGCGTGTCGTGGTTTACACCATATACGATGGTTTTGTCAGCGTCCGAACCGGGGGCGGAAATCAGCACACGCTTGGACCCGTTGTCCAGATGCGCCTGGCATTTTTCCTTGGAGGTGAAGATACCGGTGCATTCCATGACGATATCCACGTCGGACCAGGGCAGGTCGGCAGGATTGCGGATCGCGGTGACGCGGATCGGACCACGGCCCACGTCGATCGAATCCTCGGTCGTCGTCACGGTTGCGGGGAATTTGCCGTGCACGCTGTCAAAGCGGAGCAGATGCGCGTTTGTTTCCACCGGGCCCAGATCGTTGATCGCGATGACCTCGATATCCGTGCGACCGGATTCGACGATGGCGCGCAGCACGTTGCGCCCGATACGTCCGAACCCGTTGATTGCGACTTTGACGGCCATGAGAGTCTCCATTTGCGTAAGAGCGCACCAGGGGGGTGCGCAGTTAGCGCAAACATTGTCTTTTTGAGCGAAAGGTCAAGCGCAAGTGGGCGGAATCAGGCGGTAATCAGCGCCAGAATGCCAGCCATTGCAGCAATTCCACGAACTTGCGTGCCAGAAACAGCGGGGCTTCCCAATGCAGGACATAGTGGTCCAACGCAAAGAATGCGGCGATGGCAATCAGGATTCCGATGGCGACGGCATTGGTCATGCGGATGTCGTAGCGTCCGACGGGATGCAGGTAAAGCGCGCTTAGTTCAGGCGACCCATGGTTGCGGCCACGTCTGCCATACGTGCGGAAAATCCCCATTCGTTGTCATACCATGCCAGCACGCGGACGGTGCGGCCGCCGACGACCTTGGTCTGGTCGGGGGCTACGGTGCAGCTTTCCGTGGTATGGTTGAAATCGATGCTGACCTTGGCCTCGGCGTCATAGGCCATGACGCCCAGCAGCGCGCCCTGTGCGGCCTCGGCCAGGATCATGTTGACCTCGGCCACTGATGTGGACCGGCCTGCCTCGAATGTCAGGTCAACGGCGGACACATTGGGTGTGGGCACGCGGATCGCTGTGCCGTCCAGTTTGCCGGCCATTTCCGGCAGCACCTCGCCCAGCGCCTTGGCCGCACCGGTCGAGGTCGGGATCATCGCAAGGGCTGCGGCGCGCGCGCGGTACAGGTCGTCGTGGCGGCGGTCCAGCGTGGGCTGGTCACCGGTGTAGCTGTGGATCGTCGTCATGATGCCACGGTCAATCCCGATGGTGTCGTTCAGCGTCTTGACCAGCGGGGCCAGGCAATTTGTCGTGCAGGACCCGTTGGAAATCATCCGTTCACCACCTGACAGGTCACGGTGGTTCACGCCGTAAACCACCGTACGGTCGACGTTTTTGGCAGGTGCGGAAATCAGGACCTTTTTCGCGCCTTGGGTCAGGTGCACCGACGCCTTGTGGCCATCGTTGAATTTTCCGGTGCATTCCAGAACGACGTCCACGCCTGACCAGTCCAGTGCGGCGGGATCATAGGTGGACATGATCTGGATCGGGCCCGTGCCCACGTCCAGCGTTTGCCCATCAACGGTCACGGGGCGGGCAAACCGGCCATGCACACTGTCGTATTTCATCAGGTGGGCGGTTGTTTCAATCGGGCCCGTTGCATTGATCCGCGTCACGCGCACATCGTCGCGCAGGCTCTCTGCGATATGGCCCAGCGTGCAGCGCCCGATGCGGCCAAAGCCATTGATCCCCAGCGTGATGGTCATGACGGTATCCTATGGTATTCCCAATTGCGCCAGCCTTAGGGGAAGCCAGGTCAACGAAAAAGGGAAAATCCATCAAAAACATAATGATAACGATAACAGGCGGGGGTTATCGCTAACCGTTTGCGCCAACGGTCGGGGTTGCGATCACGCGCCGACGCGCTAGGATTCGCAAAAGCGTGATTGGCGCGCAAAAAGGAGAGACCATGAGCGGATTGTTGGCGTTGCTGGATGATGTCGCAGCCATCGCAAAGGTCGCGGCGGCAAGCGTGGACGACGTTATTGGTCAGGCGACCAAGGCGGGCGCCAAGGCCGCAGGGGCCGTGATCGACGACGCCGCTGTCAGTCCCAAATATGTTCAGGGCTTTGCGCCTGCACGTGAATTGCCGATCGTCGGCAAGATTGCCTGGGGATCCATCCGCAACAAGGTGCTGATTCTGCTGCCGGCCGCGATGTTGCTGTCGGTCTTTGCCCCTTGGCTGATCGCGCCACTGCTAATTCTGGGTGGCAGTTATCTGTGCTATGAAGGGGCCGAAAAGATCGTCCATGCCTTTGGCCACAAGGACCCCCATTCCAAGGCGACAGGCGATCCGGCCCATCTCGAAGAGGAAAAGGTAAAGGGCGCGATCAAGACCGATTTCATCCTATCGGCCGAGATCATGACCATCGCGCTGGCCGCCATCGAGACGGACAACCTGTGGACCCGTGCGGCCGTGCTGTTCGTGGTTGCCATCGGGATCACCGCTGCCGTTTACGGTGCTGTTGCATTGATCGTAAAGGCCGATGACGTCGGCCTGTTGATGGCCAAAAAGGGCCGGCTGTCCATCACGCGCCTGCTGGGGCGGGGGATCGTGGCAGGCATGCCGAAATTCCTGTTCGTGCTAACCTGGGTCGGCACGGCTGCGATGCTGTGGGTCGGTGGTCAGATCATCGTGCACAGTATCGGCCAACTGGGATGGCACGCACCCGAGGACCTGATCCACGGTTGGGCCGTGGCGGCCGCCAGCGGTGTGGGTGCGGCATGGCAGGGGATCGTTGAATGGGCCGTGACGGCAGGATGCGACGGCGTGCTGGGGTTCATCTGGGGATTGATCCTGATCCCGATCGTGGCATCCGTGATCAAACCGGCAATGGCTGCGGTCATGCCCAAATGACAAACGCTGCCCTGTTCATCGCCCGTTTCCTGATCGGGTTTCTGATGATCGGCGGGGCCGTGAACAAGGGGCTGGGGCCCGATGGGGCAGGCGAACTGCTGGTTGCGGCGGGCCTGCCGTTCTGGCTGGTCTGGCCTGCGCTTGCCTATAACCTGCTGGCCGGCGGTGCCCTGTGGGTGGGCATCGCGGTGCGGCCGGTCGCCGTCACGGCCGCGATCTATTGCGCTGTGACCAGTTTTTTCCATCTTCAGGTTTTCATCGCGCAGGACGATCCCTGGCAGTTGACCATATTCGTCAAGAACTGGGCCATTGCGGGGGGCTGTCTCGCGCTTGCGGTGGCGGGGTCAGGTGCCTGGGCCTGGAAACCGGATCACCCGCATGCGTGAGTGGCTGCGCGACCTCTACAAAGGTGAGAGCCCGCGCGCGGTCGCGTTTCGTTATGGTCTGCTTGCCTTCGATCTGGTGACTTTGGCTTATGTGATCGTAACGTCCTTCTTTCCGTCGTCGCCCGTCATTTTCGCGGCAGACCTGTTTTTCGGAACGATCATTCTGGCGGATTTCTGTATCCGTGCATGGCTCACACCCAGTTGGGGGCGGGCGCTGACGCGGATGGCAACCTGGGCGGACATCATCGCGGTCATCAGCTTTCTGGGGCCGTTGTTCGCCCAAGGGTTGGGGTTCCTGCGCGTGCTGCGCACCCTGCGGCTGCTCAAGAGCTATGAGACGTTGCGCAGGCTCAGGCGTGACTTCGACTATTTCCGGCGCCACGAAGAGGTGTTTCTGGCGACCGTCCACCTGGGCGTTTTCGTCTTTGTCATGACGGGCCTGATCTATGCGTCACAGGTGCAGGTCAACGATGCCATCAACAATTATGCGGATGCGTTTTATTTCACGGTCTCGACACTAACCACGACAGGGTTCGGTGACATCGTGGCACAGGGCTGGTGGGGGCGGTTGCTGTCGGTCGTGGTGATGATTTTTGGCGTGACATTGTTCCTGCAACTCGCGCGGGTGCTGTTCCGCCCCAACAAGGTGCGGATCGAATGCGACGAATGCGGGCTGACGAAACACGACCGGGACGCAAGCCATTGCAAGCATTGCGGAACGATCATGCATATTGAAACGGATGGCGCTGTCTGATCGGGCCTCCTGCTGCTGGTGAGTGCGGGACGCCTCGCCAGCGGGGCAGATATTTCTGACCAGAAGAAGACAGGGGGCAGCGCGATGCGGCCCCCTGTTGCCGGTTTAAAGCAGGTCGCGCGCGGCGGTGGCGACGGCCTCGGCGGTGATGCCGAACTTTTCGAACAACTCTTCTGCCGGGGCAGAGGCACCAAAGCTGTCCATGCCGACAAATGCGGATTTTTTCGCAGCACCGCGTTCACCCATGAGGATCATGTCCCAGGACTGACGCACGCCAGCCTCGACGGCGACGCGGACTGGCCCTGCAGGCAGCACGCGGCGGCGATAGGCCTCGTCCTGTTGCATGAACAACTCCATGCAGGGCATGGACACCACGCGGGTGCCGACCCCTTCGGCCTGAAGTGCGTCGCGTGCCTGCATGGCCAGATGCACCTCGGACCCGGTGGCGATCAGGATCACGCTGCGCTTGCCCTCCGCCTCGGCCAGCACGTAGCCGCCGAATGCGGTGAGGTTCTTGGTCTTGTGCTCGGTCCGGACGGCGGGCAGGTTTTGCCGAGACAGCGCCAGAACAGAGGGCGTCTTCGTGTCCGTCAGCGCCAGTTCCCAGGCCTCGGCGGTTTCGACCGTGTCGGCAGGGCGGAACACGTTGGTGTTCGGCGTGGCGCGCAGCATCGACAGATGTTCGACCGGCTGGTGAGTCGGGCCGTCCTCGCCCAGACCGATGCTGTCGTGGGTCATGACATAGACCGCAGGCACCGCCATCAGCGCCGACAGGCGCATGGCACCGCGTGCGTAATCGGTAAAGCACATGAAAGTGCCGCCGTAGGGACGCACGCCACCATGAAGCACCATGCCGTTCATGGCCGCCGCCATGCCGTGTTCGCGGATGCCGTAGTGGATGTAGCGCCCCTTGCGGTTGGCAGGGCTGAATACGCCCATGTCGGAGGATTTCGTGTTGTTGGACCCGGTCAGATCGGCAGAGCCGCCGATGGTTTCGGGCATGATCGGGTTGATCACCTCGAGCACGTTTTCCGATGCCTTGCGGGTCGCGACCTTGGGCAGTGTTTCAGTCGCCTGTTTCTTGAACGCGCGGATGGTGGAGGCAAGCTTCTTGGGGGCCTCCAGGTCATAGGCGCGGTTGAATTCCTTTTGCTTGGCGTCCGACAGTTTGGCGAAACGGTCGTGCCATGCGGCATGCGCGTTCTGGCCGCGGGTGCCCATGTCTTCCCACTGCTGCTTGACCTCGGCGGGCACCTCATAGGGGCCGTAGTGCCAGTCGTAGACCTGCTTGGCGTCGGTCAACTGGGCGGGATCGGTCAGGGCACCGTGACCTTTGGACGTGTCCTGTGCGGCATGACCCAGTGCGATATGGGTCTTGCAGGCGATCATGGACGGGCGCGGATCGGCCTTGGCCGCGATGATGGCCGCGTCGATCGCGTCGGGGTCATGACCGTCGATGGACAACACATGCCAACCGGACGCCGTAAAACGCGCGGCCTGGTCAGTGATGTCGGCGATGCCCACATGACCGTCGATGGTGATGTCGTTGTTGTCGAAGAACACGATCAGGTGGCCCAGTTCCTGCATCCCGGCAAGGCCGATGGCCTCTTGGCTGATGCCTTCCATCAGGCAGCCGTCACCGGCCATGACGTAGGTGTAGTGATTGACGATTTTTTCGCCCCAGACGGCGCGCTGATGGGCCTCTGCGATGGCAAAGCCGACCGCATTGGAAATGCCCTGACCCAATGGTCCGGTCGTGACCTCGACGCCAGCGCCGTGGCCGTATTCGGGATGGCCTGCGGTATAGGCCCCCCACTGGCGAAAGTTCTTGATCTGCTCCAGCGGGAAATCCGCGTAGCCCGTCAGGTGCAGCAGCGAATACAGCAGCATCGAGCCGTGACCGGCGGACAGGATGAAACGGTCGCGGTCGGGCCAGTGCGGTGTCTTGGGGTCGAAATTCAGATGCTTTTCGAACAACACGGTCGCCACGTCCGCCATGCCCATCGGCATGCCGGAGTGGCCCGAGTTCGCGCCGGCCACGGCATCGAGTGTCAGCGCGCGGATCGCGGCGGCCTTTTTCCAATGAGCGGGATGTGCGGACTTGAGGGTTTCGATATCCATGTGGTGTTCCTGACGGGTGCAAAACAAAGTTGGTCGTGTCATATCAGGCGAACCGGTCAATTCAAGCGCGCCATTTGTGTGGATGCGACCGATGACTTAGGGTTTGGCGCGGAACGACGCCGAATCGTGTGATAAAGGACCGTTGAAGAGATGAACGATCTCAAGAGCCTGGAATACCGGATCAACACGGCATTGGACCGGATCAGATCCCATGTCGGCGAACAGGCGGGCCAATCCGACCTGCGGGCGCAACTGGCCACGCAGCAGGCTGCGAATGCAGACCTCGAGGACCGGGTTGCCGCACTCAAGGCGCGTCAGGATGACAAGATCGCCAAGCTGGAGGCCGAGGTCGCCGCACATGCCGACCGCATGACAGAGCTGGACGGCGCGTTGCAACGCCTGCGCGCTGCGAATGCCGATCTGCGCGAAGAGGCGGATGCGCTGCGGCAGGCGGCAATGGAAGGTGTGCCCGATGCGGCGGATATCAATCGCGCGCTGATCGCAGAGGTCGAGGCCCTGCAGGCTGACCGTGCAGCCGAGGCCGCAGAGGTGGCCGCCTTGCTGGGCGAATTGAAACCTGCACTGCAACAGGAGGGCTGATCATGCCGCAAGTCGAGATCACAATCGGTGGCCGCGTGTTCGAGGTGGCCTGTCAGGACGGCGAGGAACATTTCCTGCGCACGGCCTCTGCCATGCTGGATGAAGAGGCGCAGCATCTGTCCAACCAGATCGGGCGCATGCCTGAATCGCGGATGTTGCTGATGTCTGGCCTGATGCTGGCCGACCGGACTGCCGGGATTGCAGAGCGTCTGCGCGAAGTCGAGCTGGAACTGGAAAGTCTGCAGGCCCAGATCGCCGAAGCCCAATCACGCCCGGCCGAGCGGATCGAGGTACCGGTCATTCCAGCCGAAGTGACCGATGCCTTTGCCGAGATCGCGGCCCGCGCGGAGGCATTGGCAGATTCGCTGGACAACACGCAAAAGGCCGACCCGTCCTAGGGTCGGCCCATCACTGCGTGAATAAGCGCCCAGTGACGCGCGCGTGGTCTGTGCGTCAGGCGTTGGCTTCGCGGATCTTGTCGGCTGCGGCCTTGTCAAACGCGATGTCATTTTCGGTGAGCAATGTATCCAGTTCACCCGAAAGCGTCATTTCGGTGATGATATCGCAACCACCCACAAATTCGCCCTTGACGTAAAGCTGCGGAATCGTCGGCCAGTCGGAGTAATCCTTGATGCCCTGGCGCACGCCGTCGTCGGCCAGCACGTTCACGTCCGTGTATTCAATGCCCATAAAGTTCAGCACGCCTGCCACGCGGCTGGAAAAACCGCACTGCGGCATCGTTTTCGTGCCTTTCATGAACAGGACGACGTCGTTGCTGGTGACGGTTTGCTTGATCTGGTCTTCGGCGGTCATGGTCTGGTCCTTTTTGAGGGGGATCAAATTTTCTGCGAAAATTTGCGCGCGGTTCAATCGGGTGCGCGTGTGGTCAGGGCGAGGGCATGCAGTTCGCCATTGCTGCCATCCATCTTGCCCTTGAGGGCGGCATAGACGGCACGTTGCTGCTGCACGCGATTTTTGCCCGCAAAGCTGGCATCGACGACTTCGGCTGCGAAATGTGCGCCATCGTCGCCCTGCACCGTAATCTTGGCGTCGGGAAATTCCGCGCGGATCAGGGCTTCGATTTCGTGGGCTGTGATGGGCATTGTCGGCTCCTTGCAGGCTTTTCCATAACCTATGAACGCGCCGCAGCGGGGGCAAGGGCCAGTGTGGGTGCCGCGGCGCGTTTGTCCGCGCCGCTGCAGCGCTAAATCAGGCCAGATGTCTGGCAAAGGCCTCGTGATAGACTGCGGCAAGATCGGCCAGTGGTGCGCTGGACGCGCCGAATGTGACGTCGCTGCCGCCGGCCTGACCCACGCGCGCAAGCGGCACGCCAGCGGCGGCTGCGGCCGCAAACAGGGCCTCGGCACCGTCAAAGGACGCGGCGATCAGATAGCGCGCCTGATCCTCTGCAAACAGCTGGGCGGTGTCATCGGTTTCGACCGTGATGCCGATATCGGCTGCCACCGCCATTTCGAATGCCGCAAGCGCAAGCCCGCCGTCCGACAGGTCGGTGCAGGCCGTGATGGCGCTGCGGTTGGCACGGATGAAATCGCCATGTGCACGTTCCGCCACCAGGTCGACCGTAGGTGCATCGCCTTCGACGCGGCCCAGGTGTTCGGCCAGCAGCGCCGTCTGGCCCATATGTCCCGCCGTTTCGCCCAGCAGCAGTAGCATGTGACCGGTTTCCAACTGACCAGTGATGGCCTGTGTGTAATCGGCAATCAGTCCGACGGCACCGATGGTCGGCGTGGGCAGAATGCCCTTGCCGTCTGTTTCGTTGTACAGCGACACGTTGCCGGACACGATCGGCATGTCCAGCGCCTTGACGGCGTCACCGATCCCTTTGATCGCGCCGACGAACTGACCCATGATGCGGGGCTTTTCGGGATTGCCAAAGTTCATGTTGTCGGTGGTCGCCAGTGGTGTGGCACCGACGGCAGTGAGGTTGCGGTAGGCCTCTGCCACGGCTTGTGCGCCGCCCTGATAGGGATTTGCAAAAACATAGCGCGGCGTCACGTCAGAGGTGAAGGCCAGTGCCTTTTGCGTGCCGTGCACGCGGATGATGCCAGACCCGGCCCCGGGTGTGCGCAGCGTATCGGCCATCACCTGGCTGTCGTATTGCTCATAGACCCAGGCCTTGCTGGCACAGTTCGGGCTGCCGATCAGGCTGCGCAGACCGTCGATCGGGTCGACGTGTGGTACGTCACCCACGGGCGCGGCGGCGGGCGTTTCTTCCCACGGGCGGTCGTATTCGGGGGCGGTGGACGACAGCTTGGACAGCGGCAGATCGGCCTTTACCTCGCCGTTGTGGAGGATCAGGAACCGGTCCTCTGCAATAGTTTCACCCACGATGGCGAAATCGAGGTCCCATTTCACGAAGACCGCACGTGCCTCTGCCTCCAGCTCTGGCTTGAGCACCATCAGCATCCGTTCCTGGGATTCCGACAGCATCATCTCGTAGGCGGTCATGCCGGTTTCGCGCTGCGGCACGTCCTCGAGGTTGAGCTTGACGCCCAAACCGCCCTTGTCGCCCATCTCGACCGCAGAACAGGTCAGGCCGGCGGCCCCCATATCCTGAATGGAAATCACGGCCCCCGTGGTCATCAGTTCCAGCGTCGCCTCCATCAGGCGCTTTTCGGTGAAGGGGTCGCCGACCTGCACCGTGGGGCGCTTGTCCTCGATCGTGTCGTCGAATTCGGCGCTGGCCATCGTGGCCCCACCAACGCCGTCGCGGCCGGTTTTGGCCCCCAGATACACGACAGGCATCCCGACACCCGATGCGGCGGAATAGAAAATCTTGTCCGCGTCAGCGAGCCCGGCGGCGAATGCGTTCACAAGGCAGTTGCCGTTGTAGGATTTATCGAACCGGACCTCGCCGCCGACTGTCGGCACGCCGAAACAATTGCCGTAGCCGCCCACGCCTGCCACCACACCGCTGACCAGCGATTTCGTCTTGGGGTGGCTGGGTTCGCCGAACGAAAGTGAGTTCATCGCGGCGATGGGCCGGGCACCCATGGTGAACACGTCGCGGAGGATCCCGCCAACACCGGTGGCCGCACCCTGATATGGCTCGATATAGCTGGGGTGATTGTGGCTTTCCATCTTGAACACCACGGCCTGACCGTCACCGATATCCACGACGCCCGCGTTTTCGCCGGGGCCGCAGATGACCTGTGGGCCGGTTGTGGGCAGCGTGCGCAGCCAGCGTTTGGATGACTTGTAGGAACAGTGTTCGTTCCACATCGCGGAAAAGATGCCCATTTCCGTAAATGTCGGGTCCCGTCCGAGGATTTTCAGCACCTCTTGCCATTCGTCGGGCGAAAACCCGTGTGCTGCGATGACGTCGGCGGTGATGATCGGATCGGACATAAAAGATTCCCCACGAGCTGTTCTGTGCCTTTTAGGGGAGGCTGGGACGAAGGGGAAGGTGATCCTTGGGCCGCGCTTCAGGCAAAAAAATGCCGGGCACAAAGGCCCGGCGCAGTCCAACAGGGAGGTAGAGGCACACCAAATGATGTTTTTGCCTCTGTTTCAGCAGATAGGGCGCAAGGATTAAGCGATCAAGAAAAAACCATACGCGCGCGTGCAGACCCGCTATGTGATGCGTGCATGGCGCAACACTCGCTGAGGTTTAGTCTTCGCGCCCCAGCTCTGCCAGTGATCTGCGATGGGCGAAGATTTCGTCCTGAACGAAATCCCGAAACGCCATGATCCGTTTCGACTGCCGCAATTCCTCGGGGTAGGCGAGGAAGACGGGAACCTCGCCGCTTTCGAGGGATGGCAAGCAGCGTACGAGGTGGGGGAAATCCTGCACCACATAGTCAGGCAGGACGCCGACGCCGAGGTTGTTGATGACGCCCTGCAGGACGCCGTAATAGTTGTTCACCGTAAAGATCGACGTCACCTCATGTGACAGCAAGTGATGGATCAGCGTGGCACCGGCGCTGACCTGGGTCGACGACAGCTGTTGGCAGATCAGGCGATGGTTCGAAATGTCGGTGATATTGTCCAGCGGGCGGCGCTGGTCGAGGTAGGCTTGTGTTGCGTACAGACGCATGCGCACACTCATCAGGCGTTTGCGGATCAAGTCTGCCTGTGACGGTTCCTTCATGCGGATGGCGACATCTGCCTCGCGCATGGGCAGATCCAGCACACGTTCCTCGAGCATCAGGTCGATCTTGATGTCGGGATACATCTCGTAGAGTTTGGGCAGGCGCGGGGCGAGCCAGAGAGTGCCGAAACCGGTGGTCGTGGTGACGCGCAATTCCCCGAACACCTCTTCTTCGCTGTCACGAATGCGGGCTGCGGCCGCGTCAAGGCGGCGGTTCATGGATTTCGTGGCATCGAACAGCAGTTCACCCTGTTCGGTGAGAATCAGTCCACGCGCATGACGGTGGAAAAGCGTGGTGTTCAGCGTCTCTTCGAGGGCGCGGATCTGGCGGCTGACCGCCGATTGCGACAGGTGCAGGACATCGCCTGCATGGGTCAGTGACCCCGCATCCGCAACCGCGTGAAATATTCGAAGCTTATCCCAGTCCATGACCCGCCCGTAGTGCCTTAAATTATTTGTAGTTTGAAACTTGGTTACGCTGACTCTGTTAAATATACAATCAAAGCCGCCCTCGGAATTATTCTTTGTAGGTCAGCAAATGTGACCTAAGATGCCTATATTGCAGGGAGGTTTGCATGACACGTCAAGATATTTCGCTAAACGATCGGTTTGATCTGTCCAAGCGGCATGTGTTGCTGAACGGAACACAGGCACTGGTGCGGTTGATGCTCATGCAGCGGGCACGTGATGCACGCGCTGGGCTGAACACCGCCGGTTATGTGACCGGATATCGTGGCTCGCCGCTGGGCGCTGTGGACATGCAGATGGCGCGTGCGGCCAAATCACTGACTGACGCCCAAGTGACGTTTCAGCCTGGCCTGAACGAGGATCTGGCGGCAACCGCACTCTGGGGTAGTCAGCAAGCCGAGCTGCGCGGCGAGGGGAAATACGACGGCGTGTTCGGCCTGTGGTACGGCAAGGGGCCGGGTGTGGACCGGTCCGGCGATGTGATGCGGCATGCCAACATGGCGGGCACATCGCCCCACGGTGGTGTCATCATGGCGATGGGTGACGACCACACGGGTGAATCCAGCACCACGCTGCATCAGTCCGACTTCGCGATGATCGACGCCTACATGCCGATTGTCAGCCCTGCCGGTGTCCAGGAGGTGCTGGACTACGGCCTCTATGCCTGGGCGCTGTCGCGCTATGCCGGTGTCTGGGTCGGTCTCAAGACGATGAAGGACACGATCGAGGTCACCTCTGTCGTGGACGGCGATCCGCACTGGCTGTCATTCGTGACACCCGACCTGGCCCTGCCGCCCGAGGGTCTGAACATTCGCCTTGTCGATACACCCGTCGCCCAAGAGGCACGCATGATCGACCATAAACGGTTCGCGGCAGAGGCGTTCAGCCGGGCCAACAAGATGGATCAGCGCAAGTGGGGCAAGCACGGTGCCAAGATCGGTTTTGTCGCCGCGGGCAAGAACTGGTTGGATTTGCAGCACGCCCTGTCCCTGCTGGGCATCGACGCGCAAGAGGCCGAGCGTCTGGGTATCACCACCTACAAGGTCGGTCAGGTCTGGCCGTTGGACATGGCGGGATTTCACGATTTTGCGGCAGGTCTCGATCTGGTGGTCGTGGTCGAGGAAAAACGCAAGCTGATCGAGGTGCAGGTCAAGGAGGCGCTGTTCGACGACACCAACACCCGGGTGTACGGCTGGCACAAGGGCGATGAACATTCTGCCGGTCGCCGCGAAGAGATTTTTCCGACGCGCTATGCGCTGGACCCGATCTGGATCGCGGAAAAACTGGGCGGCATCCTGGTCGAAGAAGGCTGCGCCTCGGACGGTGTGATGCAGGGGTTGGATGCGCTGGCAGAGGCGCGCCGCGCCGACAATGTGCCGGAAATCGCGGCACGCTTGCCGTATTTCTGTTCGGGCTGTCCGCATAATTCCAGCACCAAGGTGCCGGAGGGATCGCGCGCCTATGCGGGCATCGGCTGTCACTACATGGTGCAATGGATGGACCGCGACACCGTTGGTTTCACCCAGATGGGCGGCGAGGGCGCGAACTGGGTCGGTGAGGCCCCGTTCAGCAAGACGGGCCATGTGTTCCAGAACCTCGGTGATGGGACGTACAACCACTCCGGCGTGCAGGCGATCCGCTTTGCCCTGATGGCGGGGACGACGATCACCTACAAGATCCTCTATAATGACGCGGTTGCGATGACGGGCGGACAAGGTAACGACGGCGGTCTGACGGCCGAGCAGATCGTGCGCGAACTGCTGGCGATGGGCGTGCGCGACGTGCGCGTGGTCTATGACGAAAAAGAGGACGTGGATGCATCCCACTTTCCCAGCGGTGTGCCGCTGGCGGAACGGTCAGAACTGCCGCGCGTGCAGGCGGAACTGGCGCAGGTCAAGGGCGTCAGCGCCTTGGTCTACATCCAGACCTGTGCCGCCGAAAAACGCCGGCGCCGCAAGCGTGGCCAGTTTCCCGACCCCGACAAACGCGTGTTCATCAACACGGACGTCTGCGAAGGCTGCGGCGACTGCGGTGTGCAATCGAACTGCGTATCGATCGTCCCGGTTGAAACCGAACTGGGCCGCAAACGCGCCATCGACCAATCGTCCTGCAACAAGGACTTTTCCTGCGTCAAAGGGTTCTGTCCGTCCTTTGTGACCGTCGCAGGCGCGCAGTTGAAAAAGGCCGCGACAACGACCGTGGATGTGGGCGACCTGCCGTTGGCGGATTTGCCTGCGATCAATGGCACCCATAACGTCGTGATCACCGGTGTGGGCGGCACGGGTGTCGTCACGATTGGGGCCGTGCTGGCGATGGCGGCGCATCTGGACGGCAAGGGCGCTGGCATGATGGAAATGGCCGGCCTCGCGCAAAAGGGTGGGGCCGTGCACATTCATTGCCGCCTGGCAGAGCGGCCCGAGGATATCAGCGCGATCCGCGTGGCCACGGGCGAATGCGACGCGCTGATCGGTGGCGATCTGGTGGTCAGTGCAGGGGCCAAGACGCTGGGCCTGATGAAAACCGGGCGCACGCGCGGGGTCGTGAACGCGCATGAAATCATCACCGGCGATTTCACCCGCAACACGGAATTTCAACTGCCCGTGGACGAATTGAAACTAAGCCTGACGCGGCGGTTGCAGGACAAGGTGGCGCTGTTCGACGCGACCGAACTGGCCAAAGCGACGATGGGCGACAGCATCTATTCGAACATGATGATCTTTGGTGCGGCCTGGCAGATGGGCGCGATCCCGGTGTCGCTGGACGCCATTCTGCGTGCCATTGAACTGAACGGTGCGGCCGTGGACCGCAACAAACAGGCGTTCGACCTTGGGCGCTGGGCGGTGCTGCACCCTGAACGGGCCGCGCGGGTGTCGGAACCGCAGGTCGTCGCATTGCCCAAATCGCTGGACGACCGGATCGCATTCCGCGTCGATCACCTGACCGCCTACCAGAACAAGCGGTTGGCGAAACGCTATCTGCGGATGGTGGATCGTTTCAGTGACCCCGCGATGCGTGAGGCAGTGGCGCTGGGTTATCACAAACTGCTGGCCTACAAAGACGAATACGAAGTCGCCCGCTTGTTGCGCGATACCGAGGCCAAGGCGCGCGCGGCCTTTGACGGGGATGTGTCGCTGACCTATCACCTTGCGCCGCCGATGCTGACGAAAACCGGTGCTGATGGGCGACCCGTGAAACGAGAGTTCGGGGCCGCGATGGCGCGTGCCTTTCCGCTGCTTGCACGGCTCAAGGTGCTGCGCGGCACACCACTTGATCCATTCGGTCGGACTGCGGAACGGCGGATGGAACGGGCGTTGATTGCGCAATACGAGGCCGATATGACCCACATCGCCGACCTGCCGGTCAGTGACGCCACGATTGCGCTGGCACGTCTGCCGCTGGACATTCGCGGTTTCGGTCCCGTCAAACATGCCAATGCGTCCAAGGCGGAAAAGACACGCGAGATGCTGCTGGCGGCCATCGCCCGTCCAGATCAGCAGGTGGCCGCGGAATAGGTCGCTGCCGTCCGCATTTTCCCGTCACCGTGCAAAACCCTGCATGGATTTCTGGCGTCAACCGACGTATGGCTGATGCAAACACGTCCGCGCCACGATTGGCGCGGGCCCGGCACAGAGGGTACGGCAATGGCAGTGGGTATTTTCGACAGCGGACTGGGCGGGCTGACCGTTCTTGACGCAATTTCCAAGCGGTTGCCCGATTTGCCGCTTGTCTATCTGGGTGACAGTGCCAACGCGCCATACGGCGTGCGTGACGCGGACGATATCTATGACCTGACCACCCGTGCCACGCAGCGTCTGTTCGACGAGGGGTGCGATCTGGTGATCCTCGCCTGCAACACGGCCAGTGCTGCCGCACTTCGCCGGATGCAAGAAGGCTGGGTGCCCAAGGACAAGCGCGTGTTGGGTGTGTTCGTGCCATTGATCGAGGCGCTGACCGAACGCGAATGGGGCGACAATTCCCCGCCGCGCGAGGTCGAGGTGAAACATGTGGCACTCTTTGCCACGCCCGCCACGGTGCGCAGTCGTGCGTTTCAGCGCGAGTTGGCATTCCGCGCCATCGGTGTCGATGTCGAGGCACAGGCCTGTGGCGGTGTCGTCGACGCCATCGAGGACGGCGATTTCATTCTGGCCGAGGCGCTGGTGCGCAGCCATGTGGATGCGCTGAAACGCAAGATGCCTGACCCCGATGCCGCGATGCTGGGCTGCACCCACTACCCCTTGATGGCAGAGGTGTTTCAGGATGCGCTGGGTGCCGGGGTCAAGGTGTTCAGCCAGGCAAATCTGGTGGCCGAGAGCCTTGCGCATTACCTCGACCGACGCCCTGAAATGGTGGGCAAGGGCATGACCTCGAAATTCCTGACGTCCGGTGATCCGAAAAAGGTATCGGACCGTGCGATGCAGTTCCTGCGACATCCGATCACCTTTGCCAAAGCGTGAATTGAAGCGGGCGCGCCGCGTCCCTATTTGATCCCACAAGGGAGACCATGACATGACCCATAACGTCGCCATTCTGGGCGCATCCGGATACACTGGTGCAGAGCTTGTGCGCCTGATCGCCACGCACCCGTCGCTGGCCATCACCGGCCTGTCCGGCAATTCCAAGGCCGGGATGGCAATGGCGGATGTGTTTCCGCATTTGCGCCACCTTGATCTGCCGCGCCTGACCACAATCGAGGACATGGATCTGTCCGGCGTCGATCTGGTGTTCTGCGCGCTGCCCCATGCGACCTCTCAGGCGGTCATCAAGGCGCTGCCGTCGAATCTGAAAATCGTCGACCTGTCTGCCGATTTCCGTCTGCGTGACCCGGCGGCCTATGAAAAATGGTACGGCAAGCCCCACGCCGCGCCAGAATTGCAAAAAGAGGCCGTCTACGGCCTGACCGAATTCTACCGTGACCAGATCCGCACAGCCCGTCTGGTGGCGGGCACCGGATGCAATGCGGCGACAGGCCAATACGCGCTGCGTCCGCTGATCGCGACGGGTGTTATCGACCTGGACGACATCAACATAAATCTGTTGGCGGCCGTGTCGGGCGCGGGGCGCGCGCTCAAGGAAAACCTGCTGCACGCGGAACTGTCCGAAGGCGCGCATGCCTATGCCGTCGGCGGCACCCACCGGCATCTGGGCGAATTCGATCAGGAATTTTCCGCCATCGCAGGGCGCGATGTGCGCGTGCAGTTCACGCCGCATCTGATCCCCGCAAACCGCGGTATCCTGGCCACCATATCGGTCAAGGGTGACGCTGCAACGATCCACCAAACCCTCTCTGACGCCTACGCCAAAGAGCCATTCATCGAGGTTTTGCCCATGGGACAGCATCCGTCCATCAAACACATCCGCGCCAGCAATTTCTGCCATATCGGCGTCGTGGCTGACCGCATCGCCGGGCGCGCGCAGGTGATCGCATCGCTGGACAACCTGACCAAGGGGTCGTCAGGGCAGGCGTTGCAGAACGCCAACCTGATGCTGGGTCTGCCGGAAACGGAGGGTCTGATGATGGCCCCGGTGTTCCCATGAAGGGTCTCAAGAAAAAACGGCGCATTCAGGTGATGGCGCTGTCCGGTGTCTGCGTTGCGGCGGTTCTTGGCTTGCTTGCGGTGCTGCCAGAGGAATCGTTCCAGTTCTTTCGCGCGCCGTCAGAAGTCGCCGCCGACCCGCCGCGCGAGACAGAGTTGTTCCGCATCGGCGGTCTGGTCGAGGTCGGAACGCTGGTGCGCGGCACCGGCACGCAGGTTGCGTTCAATGTGACCGATGGTGGTGCATCGATTCCGGTCGTCTACACCGGTATCCTGCCGGATCTCTTTGAAGAAGGTCAGGGCATGGTCGGGCAGGGCCGTTACATCAACGGCACCTTTGAAGCCATTGAAATCCTTGCGCGACATGATGAGGAATACATGCCGCAAGAGGTCATAGACGCGCTCAAGGAACAGGGCACCTACGTGGAACCGGGCGCTGAGGTCGCAACCAATTAACCTTTGACCGCTGATCCTGCCTGCACCCCAGCAGGAGGATCGCGAATGCAGAGCGTTGAACAGATTGCGGCTGAAATCGTCGCCCGCGAGGGTGGTTTCGTCGACGATCCCGACGATCCCGGCGGGGCTACGCAGCATGGTGTGACGATCCACACGCTGCGGCGGCTCGGACTTGATCTGGACGGTGACGGCGATGTCGATGCAGCCGACGTGCGACGGATCAGTCGCGACCGAGCCGTGCAGATCTATATCCAGCACTATTTCGAGGCCCCCCGCATCGGCACCTTGCCGGATGCGTTGCACGCCAGCGTATTCGATATGTATGTCAATGCGGGCAACAATGCGGTCAAGATTTTGCAACGTCTTTTCAATCGGATGCGGCTGGATGTTCAGGTCGATGGTGTCATCGGTGCACAGACTGCGACCGCTGCTGTGCGGGCGATGGAGGCCGCGCCGGATCATCTGGTCGATGCCTACGGTATCGCGCGGCGCAATTATTATTACGCGCTGGCGGACCAGCGCCCCGCCAGCCGGAAATACGCCCGCCGTCGCGATGGCGGCAGAGGCGGCTGGATCACGCGGGCGGAAATGTTCATCGCCCCCCGCTATCATCTGAGCGACGCGCAGCACCGCGAGAGGACACGGGCATGGGAATGATCGACAGGGTGATGGCTTGGGTTTTTGGTGACGGGCGCAATGTCGTGGCCGAAACGGTCGAGGTGTTCCGCGAGAACATCGAAGGCCGCGCGCAGCGGCTGACCGATGAAAAGGCGGCCGCATTGGCCCAATTCGCCGCCGAATTTGCGCAGCCGCGCAAGGGATTATTTGACAGAATGATCGACGGGCTGAACCGGTTGCCGCGTCCCTTGCTGGCGCTGGGAACGATCGGGTTGTTTGTCTCGGCGATGACCAGCCCGGCGTGGTTTGCCAGCCGGATGGCGGGTGTCGCGCTGATCCCCGAACCGCTGTGGTGGTTGATGGGGGCGATTGTCAGTTTCTATTTCGGCGCACGCTATCAGGTCAAAGGTCAGGAATTCCAACGATCGGTCGCGGAATCCGTCATCCGGAGCGAGGCGGTGATCAAGGACGCGGCCGCACCGCCCCCGGACACGATCGCATTGCCCGAGGGTTATGCCGACAATGCGGCCCTTACGGACTGGTGGAGGTCCCGCAATGCAATCTGACTGGCCCGATGTCGTTGAAAAACGCCTTGTCGCGCTGGAGACGCATAACGCGGTTGCTGCGGTCCAGATGCTGAATGTGTCCGAGCGGCTCAGCGCGATCGAGGACACGCTGAAATGGCTGGTGCGGCTGATTGTCGGCGGGCTGGTGGTGGCGGGGATCACCTATGTCGTCCAGGGCGGGCTGGCCGTCTGACAAGGGCGTTGTGCCGCAGATGAATTTGTTGCGAAACCTATGTCGGTGGCCCTTGCGATGGGCTATGTTACCGACATGTTTATTGAACTTGCACACTTCGCCCTGATCCTGGCCTTTGTCGTGGCCATCGCGCAAACCGTCGTGCCCCTGGTGGGCGCAGCCAAGGGGTGGCGCGGCTGGATGGCTTTTGCCGATCCGGCGGCCACTTCGCAGCTGATCCTTGTCACATTTGCCTTCGCGGTCCTGACCTGGGCCTTTGTCGTGTCCGATTTTTCGGTCGCGCTGGTCTATGCAAACAGCCACACGCTGAAACCGATGCTGTACAAGGTCACCGGCGTCTGGGGCAACCACGAGGGGTCGATGCTGTTGTGGGTGTTGATCCTCGCGTTGTTCGGGGCGAGCGCGGCATGGTTCGGTGGCAACTTGCCTGCCACGCTCAAGGCACGCGTGCTGGCGGTGCAGGGCAGCATCTCGGTCGCCTTTATCGCGTTCATTCTGTTCACCTCCAATCCGTTCGCGCGGCTTGCCGTGCCGCCGTTGGACGGGCGTGATCTGAACCCGCTGTTGCAGGATCCGGGTTTGGCGTTTCACCCGCCGTTCCTCTACCTCGGCTACGTCGGCCTCAGCATGACATTCAGCTTTGCCGTGGCCGCGCTGATCGAAGGGCGCGTCGATGCGGCCTGGGGTCGCTGGGTGCGGCCCTGGACGCTGGCCGCATGGATGTTCCTGACCGTGGGCATCGCGCTGGGGTCCTGGTGGGCCTATTACGAGCTGGGCTGGGGCGGTTTCTGGTTCTGGGATCCGGTCGAAAACGCAAGCTTCATGCCGTGGTTGATCGCGGCTGCCCTGCTGCACAGTGCCATCGTCGTGGAAAAACGCGAAACGCTCAAGAGTTGGACGATCCTGCTGGCCATCCTTGCCTTTGGGTTTTCATTGCTCGGTGCCTTCATCGTGCGGTCGGGGGTGCTGACATCGGTACACGCCTTTGCCAACGATCCTGAGCGCGGCATGTTCATCCTGCTGATCCTCGGTCTGTATCTGGGGGGGGCGCTGACCCTCTTTGCAGCGCGCGCGGGGGCGATGCAGTCGCAGGGCGCGTTCGGCACCGTCAGCCGGGAATCGGCACTGGTGCTGAACAACATCCTTCTGGCTGTCAGCGCATTCGTGGTGTTCATCGGGACGATCTGGCCGCTGGTTGCCGAAATGGTGTTCGACCGGACATTGTCGGTCGGTCCGCCGTTCTTTGACGCGGCATTCACGCCATTCATGGTCATCTTGGCCATCGCTCTGCCGCTTGGGTCACTCTTGGCATGGAAACGTGGCAAGCTGGGCCGCGCCACCGGACCGCTGGTCGGGCTGGTGATCCTGTCGGTGGCTCTCGCCGGTTTGGCCTACGCGGTCTATTCGGGCCGGTCGATGGTCGGGCCCGTCGGCGTGGCCCTGGGCGTCTGGGTTGTCGGTGGTGCGCTGCTGGACCTGTGGCTGCGGGCCGGGCGCGGTCCGGTCGGTGATCGCCTGCGGCGCATCACGCGGCTGCCGCGTGCCGATTGGGGCAAATCGGTCGCCCATCTGGGCATGGGTGTCACCGTGTTCGGCATCGCTGCGATGACAGCGTGGAACGTCGAGGATATTCGCGTGGTGAACGTAGGCGACACCTACGAGGTCGGTGATTACGCCGTCACGCTGACGGCGATCGACGATATCGAAGGGCCGAACTACCTGTCCACGATGGCCAGCCTGTCGATCAGCCACAAAGGTGCGGAACCCTTTGTCCTGATGCCGGAAAAGCGGTTCTATCCGGTGGCGCAGATGCCCACGACCGAGGCCGCGATCGACAACGGGTTCCTGCGCGATGTCTACGCGGTAATCGGTGATCCGCAGGCCGGTGGTGGCTATGCTGTGCGCGTCTATCTCAAGCCGTTCGCCAACTGGATCTGGGGTGGTGCGATCCTGATGTCGTTGGGCGGTCTGATCTCGCTTACGGACCGGCGTCTGCGCTTTGCCGTCGGCGCGCGCAAGCCGCAGGCGGTCGCCGCGGAATGAGGTGGCTCGCCCTGATCCTGTGCCTGTGGGCGCTGCCTGCCTTTGCGGTTGATCCCAGCGAGGTGCTGGATGACCCCGTGCTGGAGGAACGCGCCCGCGACCTGAGCAAGGGCTTGCGTTGCCCGGTCTGCCAGAACGAAAGCATCGACGAATCCAACGCGCCCATCAGCCGGGAATTGCGCGTTTTGCTGCGCGAACGCTTGGTCGCTGGCGACAGTGATGCAGAGGTGCGGGAATTTCTGGTCGCGCGGTTCGGGGAATTCGTGTTGCTGGAACCCGACCGCACTGGGGTGAACATTATCCTGTGGTGGGCCGCGCCCGCGCTGCTGTTGTTGGCGCTGGGGGTGGGCTGGACCGCGATCCGGCGCAAACCGGGCACGGGGGATGCGCAGCTGACGGAAAAGGAACGCGCCGAGCTGGAGAAAATCCTGCGGTCCTGACGTTTGGTTTTCATGGCTTTGACCCTGTCGTCGGTTAGGCTGTGCAAAACCAGCAGCAGGACCGACCCATGGACTATACCGCGATCACCGTGAACGTCAGCGACGATGTCGTCACGATTACCATGAACCGCCCCGAAAAGATGAACGCGCTGAACGGCACCATGCGGTCCGAACTGACCCATGCTGTCATGGATGCACCCAACCAAGGACGCGTGCTGGTGCTGACCGGGTCGGACCGTGCGTTCTGTTCCGGTCAGGAACTCAGCTTTGGCGAGGCGGCGAACCTCGACCTCGAAGCCGTGTTGCGCGACGAATACGTGCCGATGCTGAGGGCCATCGTGGATTGTCCGCTGCCGACCATCGCCGCCGTGAATGGTGTGGCGGCAGGGGCAGGGGCAAACCTCGCGCTTGTGTTCGACGTGGTGCTGGCCAGCGAAGATGCCTATTTCGTGCAGGCCTTTGCCAAGATCGGTCTGATCCCCGACGCGGGCGGCACATGGTTCCTGCCGCGTCAGGTCGGATTTGCACGGGCGATGGGGGCATCTTTGTTCGCGGACAAGATCAGCGCCAAACAGGCCGCCGACTGGGGTATGATTTATGAATCCGTACCGGCGGATGATTTCGCCGCACATTGGCAGGCGCGCGCCGGGCAACTGGCGCAGGGTCCGACGCAGACTTATCACCATATCAAACAGGCACTGCGCGCCAGTTTTGACAATGATCTGGATAAACAGCTCGCGCTGGAGGCCGAATTGCAGGGCAAATGTGGCAAGACGCGTGATTTTGGCGAAGGTGTCGCGGCCTTTGTTGAAAAACGCACAGCGCGATTTCAGGGGCGGTAACGGAACAGGTCGCCGGATTCCGGGTTGGTTTCCGAACCAAGAAGGAACCAACCCATGACCGACCAAGATATGCTGTTCAGCCCCATCGAGATGGGCACGATCACCTTGCCCAACCGCGTGCTGATGGCGCCGCTGACCCGCAACCGCGCCCAACCCGACGGAATGCCGTCCGATATGGCCGTGCCGTATTATCGCCAACGGGCCAGCGCGGGCCTGATCCTGACCGAGGCCACGCAGATTTCAGAAATGGGCAAGGGGTATATCAACACCCCCGGCATCCATACCGAGGCGCAGGCCGCCAAGTGGCGCGAGATCACCGACGCGGTCCATGCCGAGGGCGGGCGTATCTTTATCCAGCTTTGGCATGTCGGACGGATCAGCCATACATCCGTCCTGCCCGATGGCCGACAGCCTGTTTCCGCGACCGCCAAACCTGCAAAGGCACAGACCTTTACCCACGATGGTTTCGTGGACTGTTCTGATCCGGTGGCACTGGATGCGGACGGGATCAAGGAAACCCTAAACGACTACCGCGAGGCGGCACGTCTGGCCAAGGTCGCTGGGTTCGACGGCGTCGAGGTTCACGCGGCAAACGGCTATCTGATCGAGCAATTCTTGCAAGACAGCGTGAACGACCGCACCGACGAATACGGTGGCAGCGTCGAGAACCGGATGCGTTTCCTGCAAGAGGCGCTGGACGTCGTGGGTGAACACTGGGACGCCGACCGCATCGGCGTGCGCCTGTCACCGCTGGGTCAGGCCAACGACGGTGGTGACAGCGATCCGCTGACGCACTACAGCGCGATCTACAAGATGTTGAGCGACCGCAAGCTGGCCTACCTGCACGTCCTCGAAAGCTTTCCTGGTAGTGACAACGGCGAAGGGCAGGATCTGATCGACGCCCTGCGCGACCACTACGACGGTTTCTATATGGCGAACGGTGGCTATGACGTGGCCCGCGCGCGCGAGGTCATCACCAGCGGTCGCGCGGATGCCGTGACCTTTGGCCGCCCGTTCATCGCGAACCCGGATTTGCCACGCCGGTTCAATCTGGATGCGGCCCTGAACGAACCCGATCCCGATACGTTCTACGGCGGTGACGAGAAGGGCTACATCGACTATCCGTTCCTCGACGACCACGAGGCCGTGGCAAGCTGACGGATCAGGGGCACCCGACAGGGTGCCCCTTTTTCGTGTCAGGTATATGGCCGCTGCAGCGCGTAATACGCGCTGTCCGACCAGACACCGCCGATGCAATAGGTGCGCTTGGCGCGATGTGTCTCGATGAACCCCAGCGCGGTCAGGGCAGCGGCAGATGCGGTATTGCGTGGGTCGATATCGGCCATCAGGTGGGGGACCTGCGTGGTGGCAAACAGATAGGGAATGATGGCGTTCATCGCCTCGGTCACATAGCCCTGTCGCCAGTGATCGGGATGCAGGATGAAACCGACCTCTTCATCACGATAGAGACCGGCACAGCCGATGACCCTGCCGCTCAGGTCCAGCGCGAAATAGGTCAGCGGTGTCTGTGCGATCATCCCGTCCAGACTGCGGGATGTCACCGCGGGGCTGTCATGGGGCAGGGTGGACCAATACCGCATTGCGCGTGGGTCCGAATAGATGGCGAACAGATCGTCCAGATCGCCCGATGCGGGACGGCGCAGCACCAGCCGCGCCGTCACCAGAACAGGATCAGCGGTTTTCGATGTCAACGTAGTCACGGGTGGTTTCACCCATGTACAGCTGGCGCGGACGACCGATTTTCAGCTGCGGATCGGACAGTTGTTCCTGCCACTGCGATACCCAACCGATGGTCCGGCTGACCGCAAAGATCGGCGTGAACATGGATGTGGGGAAACCCATCGCCTCGAGGATGATGCCCGAATAGAAATCGACGTTCGGGAACAGCTTTTTCTCGGCGAAATAAGGATCCTCGAGCGCGGCCTGTTCCAGCGCCTTGGCGACCTTCAGCGTTTCGTTGTTCTCGATCCCCAGCAGGTCCAGAACTTCGTCGGCGGACTCCTTCATCACCGTCGCGCGCGGGTCAAAGTTCTTGTACACGCGGTGGCCAAATCCCATCAGGCGGAACGGGTCGTTCTTGTCCTTTGCCTTGGCGATGTATTCGGGGATGCGGTCGACGGTGCCGATTTCGCGCAGCATTTCCAGACAGGCTTGGTTCGCACCGCCGTGTGCCGGTCCCCACAGGCAGGCAATCCCTGCCGCGATGCAGGCAAACGGGTTTGCGCCCGACGACGATGCAAGACGCACGGTGGATGTCGATGCGTTCTGTTCGTGGTCCGCGTGCAGCGTGAAAATGCGGTCCATCGCCCGCGCCAGCACCGGATCGACATTATAGTTTTCAGCCGGAACGCTGAAACACATGTTCAGGAAATTCGACGCGTAATCCAGATCGTTGCGCGGATACACGAAAGGCTGGCCCACGTGGTACTTGTAGGCCATCGCCGCGATCGTCGGCATCTTGGCGATCAGGCGGAACGCTGCGATTTCGCGCTGCTTTTCGTCGTGAATGTCGGTGCTGTCGTGATAGAATGCGGACATGGCACCGACGACACCGACCATGATGGCCATCGGATGCGCGTCACGGCGGAAACCACGGAAAAAGTTCATCATCTGCTCGTGCAGCATCGTGTGATGCGTCACGATGAATTCGAATTCCTCAAGCTGTTCTGCATTCGGCAACTCGCCGTTCAGCAGCAGATAGCACACTTCGAGGTAGTGGGATTTTGCCGCCAGCTGGTCGATGGGATAGCCACGGTGCAAAAGCTCGCCCTTGTCACCGTCGATGAAGGTGATGGTGCTGTCCGTCGAGGCTGTCGACGTGAAACCGGGGTCATAGGTAAACACGCCAGCCTGCGCATAAAGCTTGCGAATATCGAGGACATCGGGACCAGAGGTCGGCGTGAAGATTGGCAGGTCATAGTCCTTGCCGTCGATCGTCAGCTTTGCGCTTTTTTCCGTCATAGTCAGTCCTTACTTTCACTCGTCGCCGGGGCGACCATATTGGGACGGCGCTTTCACCCTTGGATGATCAGGCCGCAGCGGCGGTGATCCGGGCCAGCGATTCCTCGCGGCCGAGCACCAGCATCATATCGAAAACACTTGGGGAAACCGACCGGCCCGCCAGTGCCGCCCGCAGCGGCCCGGCCAGCTTGCCCAGCTTGGTGTCGCGGGCGGTCGCAAAGTCGGCGATCGCCTCCTCTAACGTATTCCGGTCCCACGTAACATTTTGCAGGTGCGGCGTCAATTCTGCGAGATATTGCTGCGCCGTAGCATCAAGCGCCTTGGCGGCCTTTTCATCGGGCACGATGGGGCGTTCCGTCAGCACGAAATGCGCCTTTTCCAGCAGTTCGGGAAAGGTTTTGGACCGTTCCTTGAGCGCGGGCATCGCGCGCAGCAAGCCGTCCGCCTGACGTTCGGTCAACGCCAGCGCACCCGTCGCCGCAAGGTAGCCCTGAATTTCGGCAACCAGGGCGGCATCATCCATGATGGCGATATGCTGGCCGCTGATGTGTTCCAGTTTTTTCAGGTCGAACCGGGCGGGCGATTTGCCGATCCCGTCCAGATCGAACCAGTCGCGCGCCTGTGCATCGGTGAAAAACTCGTCGTCGCCATGGCTCCATCCCAGACGGGCAAGGTAATTGCGCATACCGGCAGCGGGATAGCCCATTTTCTGGTAATCGGCGGCCGCAGTCGCCCCGTGGCGTTTCGACAGTTTCTTGCCGTCGGCGCCGAAAATCAGCGGGATATGCGCAAGGGTGGGTTTGTCCCAACCCATCGCGTCATAGATCAGGTTCTGGCGAAAACTGTTGGCCAGATGATCGTCGCCCCTGATGACATGGGTCACGCCCATGTCGTGATCGTCGACAACCACGGCCAGCATGTAGACAGGCGTGCCATCGGATCGCAGCAGGATCATGTCGTCCAGCTGATCGTTCGACCAGGTCACATCGCCCTGCACCGTATCATGCAGCGTGGTCGATCCGTCGCGGGGCGCCTTGACCCGGACCACATAGGGCGCGTCGGGGTGATCGGCCTCTGCCACGTCGCGCCAGGGCGAACGGAACAGGGTCGATGTCTTGTTGGCGCGCGCGTCCTCGCGGAATGCCTCGATTTCTTCGGGCGTGGAAAAGCATTTATAGGCCGTGCCGTCCGCCAGCATTTGCAGTGCGACTTCGGCATGACGGTCCGCGTTGGCTGCCTGAGAGGTCGGCTCGCCGTCCCAGTCAAGACCCAGCCAGGTCAGCCCGTCCAGGATCACTTGGGTGTTTTCGGGGTTCGACCGTGCCTTGTCCGTATCCTCGATCCGCAGCAGGAAGGTGCCACCATGCCCCCGCGCATAGAGCCAGTTGAACAGCGCAGTGCGCGCGCCGCCGATGTGCAGGGCCCCGGTCGGAGAGGGCGCGAAACGGGTGACGGGCGGGGTGGCTGTCATGAAAATTAACCTGTCGTTTACCAGTGCAGGCCAAGCTGCCTGCGTTGCATGTTGGATATGGCGACAGGGGGTAAAGAACAAGTGCAAGCGGCCCTTTCGGCGCAGCGCGGCGGGTTGATCCACTGGTTGCCGGTTTGCCTTGGGATCGGGATCGGCGGCTACTTCGCATTGCGGTTTGAACCCGGGTTGCCAGTCTGGATCGGCCTTGCTGGGCTCTCGCTTGGATGTTTGTGGTTGGCACGTGCGCTGCCGCAGGCCTATGCGCCGCTTGCATTGGCCGTTGCCTGTATCTGCGCCGGGGCGGGACTGGCCAAGGTGCAGACTGCGGCACATGACGCGCCCGTGTTGAGCTTCAGATACTACGGTCCCATTGCGGGCCGTGTGGTGAATATCGACCGATCGTCTTCGGATGCGGTGCGCCTGACACTGGACCGGGTGGCGCTGGACGGTGTGCCGCTGGACCGGACGCCGCGCCGTGTCCGTGTGTCGCTGCACGGCGATCAGCCAATTACCGGCTGGCATCCCGGTGACCAACTGGTGCTGACAGGACATCTGTCCGCCCCGAATGGTCCTGCAGAACCCGGTGGATTTGATTTTCGCAGACACGCCTGGTTTCAATCGATCGGTGCCGTCGGCTATACTCGCACCCCCGTTCTGCGGTCCGCCCCGCCCGAAGGCGGCACTGCACTTCTCGTCTTTCGGATTCGCATGGCCATTTCCGAGGGTGTGCAGACACGTCTGCCGGGGGATGCGGGTGCCCTTGCGACCGCGATCATCACGGGTGACCGATCCGGGATCAGCCAGACGGCGCTGCAGGATCTGCGGGACGCGAACCTCGCGCATCTGCTTGCGATTTCGGGCCTGCACATGGGGTTGCTCACGACGTTCATTTTCCTTGTGGTCCGCGTGGGGCTGTCGTGCTGGCCTGCGCTCGCGCTGCGTGTCCCGGTGAAAAAGGTCGCCGCACTTGTGGCCTTGTTCTCCGGTGCCGCCTATCTCGGGCTGTCGGGCGGGTCCGTTGCCACCCAGCGCGCCTTTATCATGGTGTCCGTAATGTTGCTTGCGGTGTTGCTGGACAGACGGGCACTGACGCTGCGGGCTGTGGCACTGGCGGCCACGATCGTGCTGGTGCTGCGGCCCGACGCGCTGACCGGGCCGGGTTTCCAGATGTCGTTTGCCGCGACGACAGCCTTGGTTGTGGTGTTCGGTTTGCTGCGGGGACGCCAGTTTGGGCCTGGGTGGATGCGCGGCATCGTGGGTGTCGTCATCTCTTCGGCCGTGGCGGGGCTGGCGACCGCACCCATTGCCGCGGCTCATTTCAACCAGGTGCCGCACTACGGATTGCTGGCGAACCTGGCCAGCGTGCCGTTGATGGGCGCGATCATCATGCCGGCCGCGGTGCTGGCAGCCTGCCTGGCACCGCTCGGCCTCGAAGGTATCGGCCTGTGGATCATGGGCCAAGGGCTACGCTGGATCCTGTGGGTCGCGGGCACCGTCGCGGGCTGGGACGGTGCCGTCAGCCATGTTGTTGCACCGGGGCCATCCGTTCTGCCCTTGCTCTGCCTTGGGTTGCTGTGGTTGATCCTGTGGCGCGGGGCCGCGCGTTGGGCGGGGATCGTGGCAGTGATTGCGGCCTTTGGCCTATGGGCGGGCACCACGCGACCCGCCATCCTGATTGCCGATACCGGTGGACTGATCGGGCGCATGACACCAGAGGGGCGCGCCTTGTCGCGGGCAACGGGCAACGGGTTTGTGGCGACGATCTGGCTGGAAAACGATGGTGCTCCGGCCGAACAGGCGGTCGCTGCCGCCCGCGCCGGGTTTCTGACCCAAGGCGCCGTGGTTTCGGCCACCGTCGGACCACTGCATATCGTCCAGGTCCGGGGCAAGACCGAATTGGCCCGGCTCAAGGGATGCGGAGGCGCCGATGTGCTGGTCCTGACCGTGCCCGACACTGCCGTGCGACCCTGCCTTGTCCTTGACCCGGTCACGCTTCGCGCGGCGGGCGCGGTTGCCATCGACGTCACGGATGCTGACGGCCTCACTGTAACGACCGTGCAGATGCTTACAGGACAGCGGCCATGGACACCCACTGCGCCACAGCAACGCGTTGCTGTGGACATTCAGATCGCCCGCGTTCAGTAGGTGCGGATCAGACCCACCAGACGCCCTTGCACCTTGACCTGATCATCGCGAAACCGCCGCGTCTCGTAGGCGGGATTGGCAGCCTCCAGCGCGATGGTCGATCCTGTGCGCCGGAACCGCTTGAGCGTGGCTTCCTGATCCTCGACCAATGCGACAACGATATCGCCGTTATCGGCCGTGCTGGTTTCACGGATCACGACAACATCGCCGTCATTGATCCCGGCCTCGATCATCGAGTCGCCCCTGACCTCCAGCGCGTAGTGTTCACCCTTGCCTAACATGGATTGCGGCACAGCGACCGAATGCGACACCTCTGAAATGGCGGCGATCGGAACACCGGCAGCGATCCGACCCATCACGTTCAATTCCACTGCTGCAATGCTGACGTCGCGGTCCCGTGAGGGGCGGCTGTCTGGACGGTCACCATCGATGACGCGCGGTGTGAACCCCGGTTTGTCCATCATGCTGTCGGGCAGTTTCACGATTTCCAACGCGCGGGCGCGATGCGCCAGCCTGCGGATGAAACCGCGTTCCTCCAGCGCCGTGATCAGACGGTGAATCCCGGATTTCGACCGCAGATCCAGCGCTTCCTTCATTTCGTCGAATGAGGGGGGGACGCCGTCGCGCTGCACGCGCTTGTGGATGAATTCCAGCAGATCGAGCTGTTTCTTGGTCAACATGGCAGGCCCCCGGGGTCAAGCGACAGAAGTGTTCGCCCGTGTTCTACCTCTGTTCCCGTTTTGTGTCAATATTGCCCACGCGCTATATCGCAATCACCGCGATCCGGTCACCTGCGCGCCTTGCCGGATCACCGACGGGCCGGACGGCCAGGCAATTGGCCTGAGACAACACACTCAAGAGGGCGGAATCTTGACGATCGAAAACGGTGACGCTGTCACCCGCGCAAACGGCACGCATGTAGTGTTCGCGCGGTCCGTTCGCTGTCAGGTCATGGGTCAATATGGCACTGCGGCGCGGCGCTGGCCGGGCCGAAAGCCCGGACATGGCCGCGATCAGCGGCAACAGAAAAACATGACCGCAAACCATGGCCGACACCGGATTTCCGGGCAGACCGACCATCGCGGCACCATCCACGCGGCCTGCCATCAGTGGTTTGCCGGGGCGCATCGCCACCTTGTAGAATGCACGCTCCATGCCGCGTGCGCCCGCGGCAGCCGCCACCAGATCATGATCTCCGACAGACGCACCGCCGATCGTGACGATCAGATCAGCGCCGCGCGCCAGATCAAAGGCAAGCGCGAGACTGGCGTGCGTGTCCCGTGCGATGGGCAGCAGCCGCACGTCAGCACCATGTGCGCGCAGCAATGCCGCCAGACCATGATTGTTGGACGCGATGATTTGATCCGGACCGGGTGTTTCGCCGGGCTGTACCAGCTCGTCTCCGGTTGCGACGATTGCCACGACCGGCCGGCGCGTCACGGGCACCCGCGCGATGTTCATGGCCGCCAGCAAGGCGATATCGGCAGGGGTCAGCCGTCGCGGCGCACCCAGCAAGTCGCCTGCCAGAAAATCCGCCCCCGCGGGTCTGACGTAGGCATTGCCGTCCAGATCGGCACGCAGCGTGATCACGTCCGCGTCGCGCGCGACGTCCTCCTGGATCACGACGCGGTCCGCCCCTTGCGGCAGGGGGGCCCCGGTAAAGATGCGCACGGCCTGTCCATTGGCAATGGCACCGTCGAAACCGTGTCCGGCGGCGGCCTCTCCGATGACGTGAAACCGTGCACCCGGTGCGACAGCCGCGCCATGCACCGCATAGCCATCCATCGCCGAGGCGGCAAAGGGCGGCTGCGTGCGTTGCGCCGCCACGTTGCGTGCCAGAACACGGCCCGCCGCATGGTCCAGCGGCACCCATTCCACGTCCAGCGGGGTTACCAGCGCAAAGAGCGCATCCAGCGCCTCCACCACGCTGATCATGTTGCGGCCTCACCGATGCTTGCTGCTTCCCAATCGGCAAAGGTGCGGCCGTCGGGCAGGGTCCAGGAAATTCGCCCGTTGGCCGACCGGCCCGCGACGACTGCGGCAGCGGCCGAGGGGCTGCTGAAGGCATAGTCTTCGGTGAACACGAGATGGTCGCCTTGCCTCACAAGGATGCCCTGCTGCTGCAGTTGATCGTATTGCTTGGAATAGCTCTGAAATTTTGCAGAACCGACCCACGAGCCACGTGCGAGGGAGCCTTTTTGCACGACCAATTCACCATCATCAATCTGCGCCGTGGCCTGAACGCCGTATTTTGGCAGGATGAAGGAGAACACTGGGGCACGCTGTAGATGACCCGCTTGGGGCGTGACCGCCTTGGGCCGCGCCTTGCTCAGGAACAGATCAACCCGGATCGCAGGAAGGACCATGTTCAACGTGTCAAGGAAGGCCTCCATGTTCGCCGTCGCGGCTTCTGACAGGCTGCTGCGGGTTGGTTGGTTGCCATTTTCAAGCGGGGTGTGCCCAACCTGTTTCGCCAGTTCGACCAACCGCGATTCAAGGTATTTGACGTGCGCCTTGTGCAGGTTGTTGGCAGAGGTCGTGATCAGGATCGCCTCGTTCCACCAGTCCTTGTTCACCACGTGGGATTTGAGGCGCTCGCGCATGTCCTCGCCTTCGCCGATATAGGCCAGCGGTCCGTCCTCGGCTTCACCCAGCAAGACGTAGACGCCGGTATATCCTGCCTCGACCCGCGCCAGCGCCTTGGCAATCTGGGTGCGCGGGGTGCGCAGCACGTGTCCGGTCCAGTTGAACACTTCGGCGGTCAGCATCCCGTCGGGGCGACCGTCGATAAAGAATAACTCCAATGACCGGCCTGCTTCGCTCATTCGGCCGTGAACCGCCCGGATTTGCCGCCATCCTTGAGCGTGACGCGCACGCCGGAGATTACCATGTCCTTTTGTACGGCCTTGACCATGTCGTGCACGGTCAGGGCGGCGACCGATACGGCGGTCAGTGCCTCCATCTCGACGCCCGTTTTCCCGGTGGTTTTCACGGTGGCGCTGATGCGCACGCCGGGCAGGGCGGGGTCGGGGGTCAGATCGACGCTGACCTTGGTGATGGGCAGCGGATGGCACAGCGGGATCAGATCGGCGCAACGTTTCGCACCCATGATGCCGGCCAACCGTGCAGTGCCCAGCACGTCGCCCTTGTCCGCGCGGCCCTCGGTGACCAGCGCCAGCGTTTCGGCCGTCATCGTGATATGCCCCTCGGCCACGGCGATCCGCGCGGTCACATCCTTGTCGGACACATCGACCATATGGGCATGGCCCGCGCTGTCGAAATGCGAAAGTGTCATATCACAGGCCCGCCGGGTTCACGGGGTTGGCCAGCAGATCGCGCGTTGCCTGTTCCACATCGTCCTGCCGCATCAGCGTTTCGCCGATCAGGAACGTGCGCGCGCCGTAGCGGGCGAGGTCGGCCAGATCCTCTGGCGTGGCAAGCCCGCTTTCCGACACGATGGTCCGCCCGGCCGGCACGTGTTTGGACAGCGCCCGCGTGGTATCCAGCGTGGTTTCAAAGGTGTTCAGATCCCGGTTGTTGATCCCCAGAAGCTGCGCATCAAGATCGGCGGCGCGGTCCAGTTCGGCGCGGTCGTGCACCTCGACCAGAACGTCCATGCCCCAGGATTCGGCTGCGTCCTCCAGCTCGTGGGCCTGTGCATCGCTGACGCTGGCCATGATGATCAGGATGCAATCGGCCCCCCAGGCGCGCGCCTGTGCGACCTGATAGGTGTCGTACAGGAAATCCTTGCGCAGCACCGGCAGGTCGCAGGCCGCACGCGCCTGCACCAGATAATCGGGCGCGCCCTGAAACGACGGGCCGTCGGTCAGCACGGACAGGCAGGCGGCACCGCCTGAGGCATAGGCCGCGGCGATGGCGGCGGGATCGAAATCTGCGCGGATCAGCCCCTTGGACGGGCTGGCCTTTTTCACCTCTGCGATCAGGCCATATCCGTCCTGTGCCGCGCGGTGCAGCGTGGCCGCAAAGGGACGTACGGGGCCTGCGTCACGGGCACGGGCCTCCATTTCGGACAGTGGCACTTCGGCCTTCTCTGCCGCGATTTCGTCCAGTTTGTAGGCCTTGATGCGGTCGAGAATGGTCTGTGTCATGCGGGGTCCGTCCAATGAATGGGTCGTTCACTGCGGGTTGTAAGCCACGTGTTCACAGTTGAAAATGGCCCAGAGCCGAAAAACCCGCGATGCGCCGACAGTGGCGAGGGATGTGCTGCGGTCAGTACCAGATGATGTGCTGCCCGCGGGGCAAAGCGCCGCGCAGGCCCACCCCACAGCACAAAGGCCCGTGGCGCGTCCTCCAACCGGGCGATGACCTGTTTGACCAGCACGTCCCAGCCCAGACGCGCATGCGCCGATGCCGCACCCTGCGGCACGGACAGCGCGGTGTTCAACAGCAACACCCCCTGATCGGCCCAGTCGTCCAGCGAAGTCTTGGTCCGGGATGCGCCCAGATCGGTCCGAATTTCCTTGAAGATATTGCCCAGCGAATCCAGCCGCCCGCCAAAGCCGTCGGGGATCGAGAACGCCAGACCGTCGGCCTTGCCGGGGGTGTGATAGGGGTCTTGTCCCAAGATCACGACACGGGTGTCGTCCGGTTGCGTGCGGCGCAGTGCTGCAAACATCAGGTCCTGCGGTGGAAAGACCGGTCGCGCCTCGCCGGCCAGCGTGGCCTTGATCGCGGGCCAGTGGTCCGCCCAGAACGGCAGGTCAGCCCAGCCGCCCAGCCCCTCAGGCGGCGGTGACACGTGCCAGCGCCTCGACCGCGCGCAGGGCAGCGCCGCTGTCGATGCTTTCGGCTGCCAGCGCCACACCAGCGGGCAGGTCCGCTGCCTTGCCAGCGATCAGCAGGGCTGCGGCAGCGTTCAGCAGCACGGCGTCCCGATAGGCCGATGGCGCACCATCCAGCAGGGCGCGAAAGGCGGTGGCGTTTTCGGCGGGCGTGCCGCCGACGATATCGGCAAAGGGATGCACCGGCAGGCCCGCGTCCTGCGGTGTGACCTCGAATTCGGTAATGGCACCGTCCTTGATCGCGGCAACCCAGCTGGTGCCGGTGATCGTCAGTTCGTCGGTGCCGTCGGACCCGTGGACCAGCCAGGCGGCCTCGGTGCCCAAGGCCAGCAGGACCTCTGCCATGGGGCGGATCAGGTCGCGGGTGAAAGCGCCGGTCAACTGGCGTTTGACGCCTGCCGGGTTCGTCAACGGCCCCAGAATATTGAAAATCGTACGGGTGCCCAGTTCAGCCCGCACGGGGCCGACGTGGGCCATGGCGGGATGATGCATCGGGGCCATCATGAACCCGATACCGGCCTCGTTGAGCGCGCGTTCCACCACGTCCGGGCCGACCATGACGTTGATGCCCATGGCCGATTGCACATCCGCCGTGCCGGATTTCGACGACAGGTTCTTGTTGCCATGTTTGGCGACGGGCACGCCTGCACCGGCCACGACAAAGGCCGTCGCGGTCGAAATGTTCAGCGTATGTTTGCCGTCGCCACCGGTGCCCACGATATCCATCGCACCCTCCGGTGCGCGCACGGGCAGGCACTTGGCACGCATCACGGCGGCGGCGGCGGCATATTCGTCTACCGTTTCGCCCCGCGTGCGCAGCGCCATCAGGAAACCGCCGATCTGCGCGGGGGTGGCATCGCCGTTGAACAGGATGCCGAATGCATCCTCGGCTTGCGCGCGGGTCAGCGGACCCGTGGCCGCAGCGTCGATCAGCGGTTTGAGCGCATCGCTCATGCCGCGACCTGCGGTTTCACCTGCGCCAGATCGAGAAAGTTCTGCAACATCTGGTGGCCGTGCTCGGAACGGATACTCTCGGGGTGGAACTGCACGCCCTGGATCGGCAGGTCCCGGTGTTGCAGACCCATGATCGTGCCGTCCTCCAGATGCGCCGTCACCTCCAGGCTGTCGGGCAGGGTGGCGGGATCGACCACAAGGCTGTGATAGCGCGTCGCGAGAAACGGATCAGGCAACCCCTTGAACACGCCCTGTCCGGCGTGATGCATGGTGCCCATCTTGCCGTGGACGATCTCGCCCGCGCGCACCACCTTGCCACCAAAGGCCTGACCGATGGTCTGATGTCCCAGGCAGACACCCAGCAGCGGCGTCCGCGTCTCGGCTGCGGCATGGGTGAGGGCCAGACAGATGCCCGCCTGATCGGGGTCGCAGGGGCCGGGTGACAGCACGATGGCCTGCGGTTTCATCGCCATCGCCTCTTGCACGTCGATCTTGTCGTTGCGCCGCACCTGTACATCGGCACCCAGATCACCCAGGTAATGCACAAGATTATAGGTGAAACTATCGTAGTTATCGATCAGCAGGATCATGTTGTCACCGGGCCTTGGGTCAATTAGGGGCTACCGTCCGGGCGGGACCACACGGTATAGTCGCACCCGATATGAGGGCTGATGCAGGCAGGCGTCAAGGGCAGGCCCCGACAGGCAAAGGGATTAGCGGTATGGCATTCGTGAAAGGCGCGGCATGGGGCGTTGTTGTGGGCGGCATGGCCGTCGCCACGGGATCGTTGCTGGCACCGCAGCCTGTGGGCAACACGCCTCCGGTCTTGCCACAGACCGAGGCCCCGCAGGCAAATGCCACGCCTGAACCGTTGCCCGATGTCGCCTTGATCGAGGCGCCGGAGGCGTCGCAGCCAGCGGACATGACCGAACCCGCGCTGTCGTCCCCGACCGTCGAGGCCCAAACACCCACCCCCGAGACGCAAAGCGCGCAGACACCCGATCCCGCCGTGATCGAACCTGAGTTGGTATCGCCGGAACCCGACACAACGGTATCGATCGCCACCGCGCCCGAAGAACCCGTCCTGCCCAACCCGCAAAGCCTGTCACCGCAGGTGCCCGCATCGGAGGCGGATGTGGCGCTGTCGACAACGCCACCGCCGCCCGTCGTGGTCGATGTGCCGGAACCCGACGAAACGATGCCGTCCACATCGGACGATGCAGCCGATGCTCCCGTGGTCGTCATGGTCGAACCCGCCCCGACCGCCGAGGACATACCGCCGCAGGATACGCCTGAAACAGCAACCGGGACGCAAGATGAGACGGTCACAGATGTCGCAGAACCCGAGGCACCCGCGCCCGATGCGCCAGACGACGAACAGGTCATCGCATCAGCGCCCGTCGTGATCGATACGCCTGCACCCCAGGACCCGGACTCTGCGGGTGACGCGGGCTCTCCGCTTGCTGTCTCGGACATCACGACACCCGATGCTGCAATGCCCGATCCCGCACCTGCGGACGGGACGGTGGACAGCGCAGCTGAAGCCGCGCCGACGGTCGTGACGATCATCGACGGGCCCACCGGCACCACCACGGACCCTGCCACCGGCATCACGATCCGGCGCCCCGCTGGCGATACCCCTGTCGCGCCCGCTGCAGCAGAGGCGGAACCGCTGCCCGCCCTGGTGGAATTCGCGGCGTTTTTCGACAATCCCGATGCTCTGCCGCAGATGAGTGTAATTCTGATCGACGACGGCGCATTGCCCAACGGCCCGCGCGCGCTGCAAGAGGTGCCGTTTCCGGTCACCATCGTTCTGGACCCGTCGCGTCCCGGTGTGTCGGAGCTGATGGACGCCTACCGCGCAGGCGGATTCGAGGTGGCCGCCCGCGCAAGCCTGCCGCAGGGCGGGACGGCCGCCGATGTGGCGGTCGCGCTCGAGGCGACGTTCGACGCCTTGCCGCAGAGCGTGGCACTGGTGCAGACCGATGGTGCTGCACTGGGGCGGTCGGACCCTGCCACAGAGCAGGTCGTCGCCACCTTGGCAGCTGACGGTCGCGGGTTGGTGCAGGCAGACAGCGGCCTGAACGGTGCAGCGACCGTGGCCGATGCGCAGGATGTGCCCAATGGTGTCATTTTTCGTGATCTGACAGATGTCGATCAGGACGCGCGGGTCATCCGGCGGTTCATGGATCAGGCGGCGTTCCATGCTGGGCAGCAGGACGGCGTGATCCTGCTGGCACGGCTGACGCCTGAAACCCTGTCGGCGATGATCCTGTGGGGCACCGCCAACCGCGCGCGACAGGTTGCGATGGCACCGCTGTCCGCGACGCTACTGGCCGGGGGCGACTGACCGCTAGCGGTTGCCGCCCTTGGAGAACATCGCGGCATCGGCAGCGGCCTTGCGGATCGCATTCGATTTGTGGACGGTTTCCTGATATTCCGCCTCGGGGTCGCTGTCATAGACGACACCGCCACCGGCCTGAATATACAGGTTCTGATCCTTGAGGACGGCAGTCCGCAGCGCGATGCACATGTCCATGTCACCATTCGCACTGAAATAGCCGACACCACCACCGTAGACACCGCGCTTTTCAGGTTCCAGCTCGTCGATGATCTGCATCGCACGCACCTTGGGCGCGCCTGAGACCGTGCCTGCGGGCATCCCGGCAAAGAATGCCGACAGCGCGTCCTGGTCATCGGCCAGTTCGCCGACGACGTTCGACACGATGTGCATCACGTGGCTGTAGTATTCGACCTTGAATTCCTCGGTCGGGCGGACGGTGCCGATCTTGGACACCTTGCCGGTGTCGTTGCGCCCCAAATCCAGCAGCATTAGGTGTTCTGCCAGCTCTTTCTTGTCGGCCATCAGGTCGGCCTCGTTGGCGGCGTCCTCCTCAGGGGTGGCACCGCGCGGGCGCGTGCCGGCAATGGGCCGGATCGTCACGCGGCTGCCGGTCACCTGCACCAGAATTTCCGGTGAGGCCCCGATGACCTGATAGCCGCCAAAGTTGAAATAGAACATGTAGGGCGACGGGTTGGTGCGTCGCAGGCTGCGATACAGCGCAAACGGCGGTTCGGGGAAATCCAGCGTCCAGCGTTGGCTTGGCACCACCTGAAAGATATCGCCTGCGCGGATATATTCCTTGGCCCGTTCGACCAGCGCGATATAGGCATCATGCCCGATGTTGGACCGCGGTTCGCCTACGGGGGCCGGGTCGGCCATGTCGCGCCGGTCCGGCACGGCACGCGACAGGGCGCGTTCGGCCTCCATCACGCGTTCGGCCGCCTGCGCATAGGCCGCTTTTGCGCTGACGTCCGCATTGACCCAGGCAGGCGCCACAAGGATCACGTCGCCCTTGACCCCGTCCAGCACCGCGATCACCGAAGGGCGCATCATGACCGCATCTGGCAGGCCCAGCGGGTCGGGGTTCACATCCGGCAGATGTTCGACAAGCCGGATCATGTCATAGCCCAGGTAGCCGAACAAACCGGCACTGGCCCCCGGCAGGTCCACCGGCAGATCGATCCGCGATTCCGCGATCAATCCGCGCAAGGCCTCCAGCGGGGGGACCGTATCGGCGACAAATCCATCGGGGTCATAGCGTGCGGTCCGGTTGGTCCGGCTGGCACCCGCGTGGCAATCCCAGATCAGATCGGGGTTCATGCCAACGATGGAATAGCGCCCGCGGATTTCACCGCCCGTCACGCTCTCGAGCATGAAGCTGTTCACACCGGCATCGCCCAGCTTCAGCATCAACGACACCGGTGTGTCCAGATCGGCAGCCAGCCGGGTCCAGACAATCTGGTTCTGACCGGCGTTGTAGCCGGCGGCAAAGGTCTCGAAATCGGGGGACTGGCGCATGGTCATTGCATCTGCGAATTGACGGCGTTGACGGCGTTCTGGTCGATCACCACATCCGTCCGCATCCGTACATCATTGGCAAAGGCATCGTAGATGTCCTGCGCCAGACCGGCGGCAATCTGTTCTGACAGCGCATCGCGTTGTGCCGCGACCCGTTCGTTGTCGGGATCGGCGGGCGTCACGCGATTCAGACGCACGATCAGCGCCCCATCCGGGGTGGGCAGGGCACGCACCTGTGACGTCTCCATCGCGAACACCTCTTGCATGAAACCGGCGGGCGCGCCTTCGACAAAGCTGCCCCGCGTCAGGTTCTGCTGTTCGACCGGGTCGAGGCCAAGGCTGTCGAGCCGGGTCATCGGCATGACCTGCGTTGCCAGTTCTTCGGCGCGGGCAATGATTGCCAGTCGTTCGGCGGCCGCACGCCATGCAGCGTCCAGACGGTCACTGACCTCGGCCATCGGTTGCAGGGCAGGGGGTGTCACGCTGTCCAGACGGACGGCGAAAATTCCGCCGTCCTCCAGTTCTTCGAGGGTGGTGAATGCACCTTCCTCGACAGCCGCCGCAGCATTGCGAAAACTGTCGTAGGCAGCAGGGCCATCGGTCGTGTCGGGGGTGACGCTAATGCTGCCCAGCTCCAGTTCGGTCCGGTCGGCCAGATCCTCGAGCGTGGCACCGCCCGCGATCAGGTCGTTGATCTGCTCTGCGCTCTGGTTGATGACGCGGCGGGCCTGCGCTGTCGCAAGTTCCTGTTCCAGATCGGGTGCGGCGTCCTCAAAGGGGATGTTTTCCGCGGCAAGGATCGCGTTCACGCGAAACAGCGCCGGTCCCAGCGATGTCTCGATGGGGCCCACGACATCATCCGGTGCTGCGGCAAAGACGGCATCGCCAGCGGCCCCCAGATCGTCGCGGCTGACGTCGCCAAGGTCGACATCCGACAACGACAGACCGCGCTGAGTGACCAGCGCGTCGAAATCGGTCTCGTTCGCTGCGATCTGTTGCTGTGCGGTGTCTGCCGCCGCGGCGTCGGGAAACACAAGCCGTTCGACAAGGCGGCGTTCGGGTTGCTGGAACTGGCTGATCCGGTCCTCATATAGGTTGCGCACCTGATCCTCGGGGATCGTGACGTCATCGGCCAGCATGGCCGGAGTCAGCATCACATAGGTGATTTCGCGCGCCTCGGGGGCGGTGAACATGTCCGGATTTTCATCGTAAAAGGTCTGCAGATCGGCCTCGGTCGGGCCGGGCACCGGGGTGTCCAGATCATCGACGGTCACAGGCGCAAAGACGATATCGCGCGTTTCCCCCAGAAAGGTCAGCAGCGTATCCACATAGACGGGCGGCATTTCCACGCCGCTGATCACGGCACCCTGCAACAGCGTGCGGGCGACATCGGCGCGCAGGGACGCCTCGAATTCGGCCTCGGTCATGCCGGCATTGGCCAGGGCACGGCGGTACGTTTCGCGGTCAAAATTGCCGGACAGGGACTGAAATGCCTGGGTTGACAGGACCTCGTCGCGGACGCGGTCATCACCGATGGACAACCCCAGCCGGGCGGTTTCGTTGTCCAGCGTCGCGATCGTTACCACCTGGTTCAGCACCTGCCGGTCCAGACCGCTGGCCTGCGCCTGCTGGAACGTGACACGGTTGCCGACCTGCGCCTCGAGACTGCGCAACTGGTTGTTCAACGCGCTCTGGTAGCTTGACACCGAAATTTCGGTGTCACCCGCCATGCCCAGACGCTGGATCGACCCTGTGAATCCGCCGGTGCCAAAGCCCAGCAAGCCCACGAACAGCAGGATCAGGATCACCCAGACGCCGAATCGTGATTTCTTCTGCTTAGCCATGTGATGCGGTCCCCTGATACGTGGTCCGCGCTTCAATATGGGGGCCGGGCGGGTCGTGCAAGCCTCAGGGCGCGATCAGGGCCAGACGGTCGAACAATTCCGCGATGGCGGGGCGGTCGACATTGGCAAATGCGATCCGTATTTCCGATGCACCCAAGGGGTCGGACGCAGGCCGGAACATGGTCCCGGGCAGACAGAGGATGCCTGCGTTTTTCACCAGCCATGGCGCGAGATCGGCGGACGACATGTCGAACGGGTGACGCAGGTAGGCGAAATAGGCCCCGCATCCGCGCAACTGCCAGCCCTTCTCGGCCAGTTTCGGAAAATGGTCCATGATGGCCGCGCGCCGGTCGAGGATTTCTTGCCGTTCGCCGGCCAGCCAGGTGCCCAGATTGCGCATCCCCCAGAGCGCGGCGCGTTGGCCCAGCTGGTTGGGGCAGATCGTGACGGTGTCGAGAAACTTTTCCACCTCCGCGAGGCGGGCAGAGGACGCGACGATGGCGCCAACCCGGTGGCCGGTCAGCCGGTAAGCCTTGGAGAACGAATAGAGCTGGATCAGCGTATCGTCCCAATCGCCCGCAAAGAGGTCATGTGGCGCCCCGTCGCGGGCATCGAAATCGCGGTAGGTTTCATCAAGGATCAGCGCGATGCCGCGGCTGCGGCAAAGATCACGAAAATCGGTCAGCGTTTGCGCTGGATATTCGACGCCGCCGGGATTGTTGGGACTGACCAGCGCGATCGCGCGCGTCCGTCCGGTGATCAGCTTTGCTGCATCCACAGCCCGCGGAATCAGATCAGGCCCAGTCTGCAGGGGAACCGTCCTGACACCGGACATATCCAGCCACATGGCGTGATTGAAATAATAGGGCACCGGCAGGATGACCTCGTCATCCTCGCCGCACAGGGTCGAAATCGCGGCCGCGAATGCCTGATTGCAACCCGACGTGATGGCGATCTGGTCGGCACGGATCCGGCCGCCGTATGCACCGGACCACTGGGCTGCCACCTCGGCCCGTAGGTCGGGCAAACCCAGTACGGGCCCATAAAGGTGTGCGCCTGCGTCCTCCATCACGATCCTGGCCATTTCCGCACGCATCCGCTCGGGCGGTGCGTCCAGTGGGGCGGCCTGGCTCACGTTCAGCAATGCACGGCCTTCGGGATGGGTTACGCCATCCAGCCAGCGCCGTGCCTCCATCACCGGTGGCGGAAAAGTCAGTGATGTGCGTGATCGTGACATGAGACTTCCCCGAACAGAGCGGCTGCGCCGCACGCGATTTTTGCCTTTGGCCTTCGGCCACGGCGGTATTTTGAGTATTTTTGGCAAGATGATGCGGTTTAATATCATCTTGCCCCAAATACTCCCGCCGGAGGCTCCTACGATCTCAATCCTTGCCGCGGTAGGGTTCGACGTATTGCAGGGCCATGTCCCAGGGAAAGAAAATCCAGGTGTCCTGACTGACTTCGGTGATGAAGGTATCGACCTGCGGGCGACCCTTTGGTTTGGCATAGACCGTTGCGAAATGTGCCTTGGGATACATTTCGCGAACCACCTCGAGCGTGCGGCCGCTGTCGACGAGGTCGTCGACAATCAGGATGCCGGTCCCGTCGCCCATCATGTCGGCGTCCGGCATCTTGAGAACCTTGGTTTCGGATTGTTCCTGATGATCGTAGGATTTGACCGAAATCGTGTCCACCGTGCGGATGTCGAGTTCTCTTGCGACGATCATCGCGGGGGCCATGCCACCACGGGTGATGGCCACGATGGCGCGCCAGCCGCCGCCCTTTTCGCCGGCCTCGCCCTCTGGTCCCAGACCATCGAGCCGCCATGCCAGCGCACGGCTGTCACGGTGGATCTGGTCCCAACTGATGTGAAAGCCTTTTTCGTGGGGCAGGCGGTCCGGCATGGGGTGTCCTTTCAGGGTGGTCAGGTCAGGGCAATCTTGAGGCCGAGCAGGGCCAGGAAGCCGCCAAAGGCCCGGTCGATCCAGGTCTTTGCGCGGGCATAGGCCGCGCGGGGGCGCGGCAGTGAGAAAAGGCGGGCCACAAGGATGTACCACAGCGTTTCATTGGCAAACACGGCGGCGAGTATTGCCAGTTTCCAGGCCTGCGCCGTATCGGCCGGGACCAATCCGACAAAAACCGCGCCAAAAAATACGGCCGGTTTGGGATTGGAGGCAAAGGTCAGAAAGCCAAACCGGATGGCAGAGCCAGCGGTCCGCGGACGTGCAGCACTGTCAGGGGCGGGCAGCGGGTTGCGGGCGTGCCGCCACATCATCACGGCAATAAAAAACAGGAATGCCGCCCCCACCAGTTTCAGCGCCAGAAAAAGCGTCGGCATCAGTTCAAAGACCAGCGCAAGGCCCGCCATCGCGGCCCCCGCCCAGAGCAGAGCGCCAAGTCCAAAGCCCAATGCCAGCGCGCAGGCCACGCGAAACCCGTCCGATGCCGCGACCCGCAGTGCAACCACAAACGAGGGTCCCGGCGAAATCGCGGCGGCCAGATGGATCAGCACGACCGAGGCAAAGGCGGCAAATGTCATTCCTTGGTGATGTCGGGCGCGTCGACCGCCTTCATGCCGACAACGTGGTAGCCTGCGTCGACGTGCAACACCTCGCCCGTGACGGCGCTGCCCAGGTCCGACAGAAGGTAGAGCGCGGATTTACCGACCTCTTCCTGGGTGACGGTGCGGCGCAGGGGCGAGTTGTATTCGTTCCATTTCATGATCAGGCGGAAATCACCGATGCCGGAGGCGGCCAGTGTCTTGATCGTGCCTGCGCTGATGGCGTTCACACGGATGTTGTCCTTGCCCAGATCCTCGGCCAGGTAGCGCACGGATGCCTCGAGTGCGGCCTTGGCGACACCCATGACGTTGTAATGCGGCATGACCTTTTCCGCGCCGTAGTAGGACAGCGTCAGGCAGGACCCGCCGTCGGTCATCATCTTTTCCGCGCGCTGCACCACGGCGGTAAACGAGTAGACCGAGATGTCCATCGAGGTCAGGAAGTTCTGGCGCGAGGTGTCCACGTAGCGGCCACGCAATTCGTTCTTGTCCGAAAATCCGATGGCGTGGACGATGAAATCCATCTTGTCCCAGTGTTCGCCAAGCTGGGTGAACATCGCGTCCACGCTGTCCATGTCGCCCACATCGCAGGGCAGCACGATGTCGGACCCGACTTGTTCTGCCAGCGGTGCGACGCGTTTTTTCAACGCCTCGCCCTGATAGGAAAACGCGAGTTCCGCGCCCGCATCGGCCAGCGCCTTGGCGATGCCCCAGGCGATGGATTTGTCGTTGGCCAGACCCATGATGAGGCCTCGTTTTCCTGCCATCAGTGTAGAGGTCATGTGGGCACCCTTGCGCAAAATCGAAACGTCTGTTCCGTTTAGGTGATGAACGGGCGCTGGACAAGTATTGCCGCAAAGGCGAAAACGTTGTCCGCGGCCATGCGACGGGCGCGTTTTGAACTGTGGAGCGTTGCGATGACTGACCGGGACGGTATTTTTGCGGGCGATGATCCGTTCGAGCTGACCCGGCGGTGGCTGTCCGAGGCCGAGGCCACCGAGGTCAATGATCCCAACGCCATTGCATTGTCGACAGTCGATTCGACCGGCATGCCCAATGTGCGGGTCGTTCTGCTCAAGCAGATTGAGGACGATGCCTTTGTGTTCTATACGAACTATGAGGGCACCAAGGCGCAAGAGCTGGACGCCAGCGGTCGGGCGGCCTTTGTGATGCATTGGAAATCCTTGCGCCGCCAGATCCGGGTGCGTGGTCTGGTCAGCCGCGAGGACGGCGCGCAGGCCGATGCGTATTACCGCAGTCGTGACCTGAACAGTCGGATCGGGGCCTGGGCGTCCGCGCAATCGCAACCCGTGGAATCCCGGCAGGCCTTGATGGACAGGGTTGCAGCGGCGACGCAGGCGCAGGGTGATGACCCTGACCGGCCCCCGTTCTGGGGTGGCTACCGATTGCGGCCGCTGGAAATTGAATTCTGGGCCGACGGCGCGCATCGCTTGCACGACCGGTTCACGTGGCGGCGGCACGACCTGACGTCGGAATGGCAGATTCAACGGCTTTTCCCTTAGGCGCGGCACGAGCATGAAACAGGAGTGTGTCTGATGGAGGTCGACAAGACCGGCGAGGAGATGACGGGCACCGTCAAATGGTTCGATCCGGGCAAGGGGTTCGGTTTCGTGGTCCGCGACGGTGGTGGACCCGATGTGCTGCTGCATTCGAACGTGCTGCGCAACTACGGGCAGGCCTCTATTTCCGAAGGCAGCGCTGTGCGTATGACAGTGGTCAGCACCCCGCGCGGGGATCAGGCCGAACGGATTTTGTCCATCACACCTCCGGCCAGCAGTGGCGGTGCGCCACTGGACGATCTGGAACATCTGACCGATGCCGAACGCGCGCAGATGCCCTTGCTGCCGGCGCGGGTCAAATGGTTCGACAAGGCCAAGGGGTTCGGTTTCGCAAACGTGTTTGGTGCGCGGGATGATATTTTCGTACATGTCGAAGTGGTGCGGCGCTGCGGCCTGGCCGAGCTGACCGCCGGAGAGGCGATCGCGATCAGGGTCATGCAGGGCGAACGGGGCCGCATGGCGGTCGAAATCAAATCTTGGGATCTGGGCGAGGACATCTGATGCGACTGACACTGACGATCGTGGCGCTGGCGCTGATGCCGGCAACCGATGCCATCGCAGCAAGCTGCGATCCTGCCGTTGTCACCGTGCTGGGTGATTTCGGTCGCGCACGGTTCGCCGTGGATGTCGCGGATGACGACGCCGAACGGGCGCAGGGCCTGATGAACGTCGCCGAAATGGGCACGATGGAAGGCATGATCTTTGTCTATGATGCGCCGCAACCAGCCAGCTTCTGGATGCGCAACACGCTGATCCCGCTCGACATGATCTTTGCGGCCGAAGATGGCACGATCAGCCATATCCATCCGCAGGCGGTGCCACTGGACGAAACACCCATCTTTGGTGGGGACAACATCAAGTATGTTCTGGAAATCAACGGTGGGCTTGCACAGCGGTTAGGGATCGATGCGGGCGACGTGTTGCAGCATCCAGCGATCGGCCCGGATCCCGTGGCACCCTGCGATCCGTAAATTCGGGCTTTTCAATCGTCGTGGCCTCCCTTATGGGTGGCGACGGTTCGGGGCGTAGCGCAGCCTGGTAGCGCATCTGTTTTGGGAACAGAGGGTCGTAGGTTCGAATCCTATCGCCCCGACCAACATCCACACATCATGATCAGGACCGCGACACCCGGTCGCGATTCGTCCCCTGCGGGGCATGACACATCATCTTGTGTGTGACCCATTTGCACGGACACCTTGTTGTATCCAAATTGCGCGATTCTTGGGCGTCAAAAGTAAACATTGCGTTAACCACTGACCCTAAGTCACCGTAAACCCTGACGGAGTTCTGACCCGTTCGGTGGATGAAATTGTGGACAAGCCGCGCATGAATCGGTGGGCTGTTTTTCGCCCTCGGCTTTGCCTTTTGGTCAATCAGGAAAAAGCTGATTTTGTGTAAATAAATCCGTTGACCCTCTCCCCCCATGTACGTCAGGTTGTGCGAGCTGGCACCAATCGCACTAGATGTAGTGTCCGGTTGGTGCAGTTTAAGCGGTAAGCGTTGAGCGTGAGAGCTGGGTGAAAACCTGGCCAAGTCCGTTTTGACGCATCGGCTGAACGGGCCTGCAGGCGCGGGCGCACGCAAATTGAGACAGGGCCGCAGCGCGGCAGGGCACAAAGGGATCGACCATGAAAATTGAACGCAACTTTACGACCCAAGGACAGGACGCCTACGCGGATATCGCCTTCAAGAGCGCCACGTCCGAGATCCGCAATCCGGACGGCACCGTGGTTTTCAAACTCGAAGGCTGCGAAATCCCCAAGGCATGGTCACAGGTTGCGTCCGATGTCATCGCCCAGAAATATTTCCGCAAGGCAGGCGTCCCGTCGGCCGTGAAAAAGGTCAAGGAAAAGGGCGTGCCCGCGTTCCTGTGGCGTTCCGTTCCCGCTGACGACGCCACGTTCGGCGGCGAAACCAGTGCCAAGCAAGTGTTTGACCGTCTGGCGGGTGCCTGGACCTATTGGGGCTGGAAAGGTGGCTATTTCACCACCGAAGAAGACGCGCGCGCCTATTTCGACGAAATGCGCCACATGCTGGCGACCCAGCGCGCAGCACCCAACAGCCCGCAGTGGTTCAACACGGGCTTGCACTGGGCCTACGGCATCGATGGCCCGGCACAGGGGCACTACTATGTCGATTTCGAAACCAAGGAACTGACAAAATCCGCTTCCAGCTACGAACACCCCCAGCCGCATGCCTGTTTCATCCAGTCCGTCGGTGACGATCTGGTGAACGAAGGCGGCATCATGGACCTGTGGGTCCGCGAGGCGCGTCTGTTCAAATACGGCTCTGGCACCGGCACCAACTTCTCGTCCCTGCGTGGCGAGGGCGAGGCGCTATCGGGTGGTGGCAAATCCTCCGGCCTGATGGGATTCCTGAAAATCGGTGACCGTGCAGCGGGTGCCATCAAATCGGGCGGCACGACACGCCGCGCGGCCAAGATGGTGATCGTCGACGCCGACCATCCCGACATCGAGGAATTCATCAACTGGAAGGTGCTGGAGGAACAAAAAGTCGCCAGCATCGTTGCCGGGTCCAAGATGCACGAAGAAAAGCTGAACGCGATCTTTGCCGCGATCAAGGCGTGGGACGGCACCGCCGAGGACGCCTATGACCCCAAGGTGAACCCTGCACTGCAAGCGGCTGTAAAAGCTGCTAAAAAGGTCGCGATCCCCGAGACCTACGTCAAGCGTGTGCTGGACTATGCCAAGCAGGGTCACACCAGCATCGAATTTCCAACCTATGACACCGACTGGGATTCCGAGGCTTATTCCAGCGTCTCCGGCCAGAACTCGAACAACTCCATTCGCGTGACCGACGCCTTCCTCAAGGCGGTCGAGAACGACGACGACTGGAAACTGATCAACCGCCGCAACGGCGAGGTCGCCAAGATCATCAAGGCGCGTGATCTGTGGGAACAGGTCGGCCACGCCGCATGGGCCTGCGCCGATCCCGGCATCCAGTACCACGACACCGTCAACGCCTGGCACACCTGCCCGGAGGATGGCGCGATCCGCGGCTCCAACCCTTGTTCGGAATACATGTTCCTGGACGACACCGCCTGTAACCTGGCGTCCATGAACCTGCTGACGTTCTACGAAAACGGCGAATTCCAGGCAGACGACTATATCCACGCCACGCGCCTGTGGACCGTCACGCTGGAAATCAGCGTGTTGATGGCGCAGTTCCCGTCCAAGGAAATCGCGCAGCGGTCCTATGATTTCCGCACGCTGGGTCTGGGCTATGCCAACATCGGCGGTCTGCTGATGAACATGGGTCTGGGTTACGACAGTGACGAAGGCCGTGCGATGGCCGGTGCGCTGACCGCGATCCTGACCGGCGTGTCCTATGCCACCTCTGCCGAAATGGCCGGAGAGCTGGGTGCTTTCCCCGGCTACGCCAAGAACGCACAGCACATGCTGCGCGTCATCCGCAACCACCGCAATGCAGCCAAAGGCAAGCTGGTCGGCTATGAAGGGCTCGAGATCAAGCCTGTCCCGCTGGACCGCAAGTCCTGCCCCGACGCCCGCCTGCCAAAGCTGGCCGTCGAGGCTTGGGACACGGCGCTGGAGCTGGGTGAAAAGCACGGCTACCGCAACGCGCAGGTCAGCGTGATCGCGCCCACCGGCACCATCGGTCTGGTGATGGATTGCGACACCACGGGGATCGAGCCGGACTTTGCGCTGGTGAAATTCAAGAAACTGGCCGGCGGCGGCTATTTCAAGATCATCAACCAGTCGGTGCCTGCCGCGCTGGAAAAGCTGGGCTACCGCACCAGCCAGATCGAGGAAATCATCGCCTATGCCGTGGGTCACGGGTCCATCGGTCAGGCACCGGGGATCAACCACACGTCACTGGTGGGACATGGTTTCGGTCAGGCCGAGATCGACAAGATCGAAGGCGCACTGAAGGCCGCGTTCGACATCCGGTTCGTGTTCAACCAGTGGACGCTGGGCGAGGATTTCTGCACCGGCACGCTGGGCATTCCGGCGGACAAGCTGAACGATCCGACCTTTGACCTGCTGCGCCACCTTGGGTTCACCAAGGCAGACATCGAAGCTGCCAACGCCCACGTTTGCGGAACCATGACGCTGGAAGGTGCGCCCCACCTCAAAGAAGAGCACTACAGCGTGTTCGACTGCGCCAACCCCTGCGGCAAGATCGGCAAACGTTACCTGAGCGTCGACAGCCACATCCACATGATGGCCGCCGCCCAGTCGTTCATCTCGGGCGCGATTTCCAAGACGATCAACATGCCCAACGACGCCACGATCGTGGATTGTCAAAAGGCCTATGAGCTGTCGTGGTCGCTGGGGATCAAGGCCAACGCGCTGTACCGTGACGGATCGAAACTGAGCCAACCACTCGCCGCATCGCTGGTCGAGGACGACGACGAGGCCGCCGAGATCCTGGAAACCGGCACGCAGCACGAAAAGGCTGCGGTGCTGGCCGAAAAGATCGTCGAAAAGATCATCGTCAAGGAGATCATCAAGTCGCACCGCGAAAAGATGCCCGAGCGCCGCAAGGGCTATACGCAAAAGGCGATTGTCGGCGGTCATAAGGTCTATTTGCGCACCGGTGAATACGAGGACGGCAAGCTGGGCGAGATCTTTATCGACATGCACAAGGAAGGTGCCGGTTTCCGCGCGATGATGAACAACTTTGCCATCGCCGTGTCCGTGGGCCTGCAATATGGCGTGCCGCTGGAGGAATTCGTGGACGCCTTTACGTTCACGAAATTCGAACCCGCAGGCATGGTGCAGGGCAACGACAGCATCAAGAATGCGACCTCGATCCTGGATTACATCTTCCGCGAATTGGCGGTCAGCTACCTCGACCGGACCGATCTGGCGCATGTCAAACCAGAGGGCGCGGCATTCGACGACATCGGCCGCGGTGTCGAGGAAGGTGTGACCAACGTGCAGACGCCGACCGAATCCGCTGCCAGCCGCAGCCTGGAGGTGCTCAAGCAGATCAGCTCGACCGGATACCTGCGCAAGCGGATGCCGCAGGAACTGGTGGTGCTCCAGGGCGGTCAGTCCGCCATGGATGAAACCGTCGCCGCACTGCAGACGCTGGTGCCCGAGATGACGGCCAAGGTCGCATCCGCGATGGGACAGGCCAGCAGCAGCGCCGCTGTCGCTACGTCGATTTCGGCCCGCGACAAGGCCAAGATGCAGGGCTACGAGGGTGACCCCTGTGGCGAATGCGGCAACTACACGCTGGTGCGCAACGGCACCTGCATGAAGTGCAACACCTGCGGCGGGACATCCGGCTGTAGCTAAAGTTTAGGGAGCCCCGAATTTTCTGCGAAAATTCGGGGCTTCAGCGTTCCGCTTCGGTTTGACCGGATGCGGACGTAGATCGGGCCGCAGGCATAAAACATTCCGAGCGGTGAACCAATCGAGCCTGATCGACGAACCTCAAAGGGCGCCCCTGTGGCGCCCTTTTTTTCGTTCTTGCATGGACAGGTTGCGGTTGGCCCCGTGGCCCCGGTCAGACGCCGATGAAACGCACGCCGTCCATGGCGGCGATCCGCTGCACGTCCTCCTCGTAGAGGTCGCTCAACTCCTGGATGTCGTCGGCGGTCATGCCCGGCAGATCGACGGTTTCCTCGATTTCCTCATCCAGCGCGTATTTGTCCAGGAATGCCGCGATGACCCTCCGTTTCTGGGACAATGTCTTGGGCGGGTGGGCGTTGAGGTAGTTGATATAGCGGTTCATGCCCTCGTTCGACATGATCGTGGCCAGTAGGTCATGCGCGCCGTTGATCTTGGTGTCCTGCGGCAACCCGGTCAGCGCCAGCACGATTTCGTCCCAGATCAGCGGCGTATCCTCGTTGCACCAGACCGTCAGCGTCAGATGCGGTGCCACCTGGAGGATGCGTTCGATCATATCGGACCAACGGATGTCGAACGGGTCCTTGCCGGCCATGAATTCGTCAAAGGTTTCGGACTTTGACTTGCGGAAGGCATCGGGCAAGAAGGTCGCCGGATCGCGAATGGCAAGAAAGATATCCAGGTCATCCTGCGGAAACAGCTGCAACATCCCCCGCAGCTTGAATTCGGTCTGCGCATAAAGCACGCCGGATTCGAAAATGCGGTTGGGAATGCAGATGAAATTCGAGTTGCTCAGCACAATGCGGTCCGGCGTTTCGTCAGACAGGATCGAATCCAGCATGATCTGACGGGTATCGGGGGCAGGGGGCAGACCGTTGAGGTTCTGGATCGTCTCGCGCAGCAGCCGGCGGTATTTGCCAGGCCCGGGGGCCGCGATATCGTGCTCCTTGAGGATGGCACCGTTTTTCAGGATCGTGCGGATCAACCGGTCTTCGTCCGTGCAATTTGCGCCAAGGTGCAGGGCGATTTCCATAAAAGAGCCTGTTTTCAGTTCCGGACGGTTTGTCGCAATATAACGGGAAATCTGGACAGCGAAACAGCTATCGGTTAGCGCAAGGCATGTCCGACCAAACTGCTCAGATATTGTCACAACCGGGCCGTCCGGCCCGCCGCAGGGTCAACCTGTGGTCGGTTGGTGCGCTGTTGATCGCATTGATCGTGATTGCCCCGCTGGTGGCCGTCGTCTGGTTTGCGCTGAACCCCACCGAAAACATCTGGCCGCATCTGTTGCGCACCACCTTGCCACGCTACCTGACGAACACAGGATTGCTGATGGCCGGCACGGGGTTGCTGACGGGTGTCGTCGGCACGGCCTGTGCCTGGCTGGTGGTCATGTACCGGTTTCCCGGACGTGGCTGGCTGCAATGGGCGCTGCTGATGCCGCTAGCCGTACCGGCCTATGTCGGGGCCTACGCGTTGGTGGATCTGCTGGACTATGCGGGGCCGGTCCAGACCACATTGCGCGACACATTCGGCTGGGCCACGTCGCGCGATTACTGGTTTCCCCAGATCCGCACCCGTTGGGCGGCAGTCGTGGTGATCGGTGCCTCGCTTTATCCTTATGTCTACCTGCTGACCCGTGCTGCATTCCGCGAACAATCGGGTGCGGGATACGAGGTCGCCCGCGCGCTGGGTGTCGGGCCCTGGGGCCGATTTGGCCGGGTCGGGCTACCGCTCGCGCGGCCTGCGATCGCGGCGGGTGTAGCCGTGGTGATGATGGAAACCGTCAACGATTTCGGCACCGTGGATTATTTCGCGGTGCAGACGCTGACTACGGGAATCTTTTCGGTCTGGCGGCAGGGGGGCAACCTGGGGGGTGCCGCGCAGATTGCCTGTGTCATCCTGACGGTGATCGTCGTGCTCGTTACGCTGGAAAAGAAAAGCCGTAGGCGCGCCCGCTTTGCCGCCGGGGCGCGCAATGTGCGCCCGGTTGAACCCGTGGCACTGCACGGCTGGCGGGCCTGGGTGGCGACGGTGATCTGCACCATTCCGGTGCTGGTGGGCTTTGTCCTGCCGGTCAGCGTGATCGCATCCCACGCGATGAATGCCGCTGAATGGGCCGCACCCGGCCTCGCAGAGGCGATGACGCGCACGCTGATCATTTGCGGCAGTGCTGCGGTTCTGGCCGTGTTGGGCGGCGTTTTCATGGTCTACGGCACGCGCCTGTCGGGCCGCCGTTTGCCGCAGTTGTTGTTGCCTGTCACGGCGCTTGGATACGCGGCACCCGGTGCTGTGCTGGCCCTTGGCATTCTGGTGCCGCTGGCGGCCTTCGACAACCGGCTGGCCGATCTTGTGCTGGCGGTGACCGGAACAGACCCGGGCCTGATGCTGACGGGCAGCGCGGGCGTGGTCGTTCTGGCCTATGTGGTGCGATTCTTTGCCATTTCAGAGGGGAGCGCTGACGCGGCCCTGGGTCGTATCCCGGCCAGTCTGCCGATGGCCGCGCGCTCGCTGGGGAAATCCGCTGGCCAGACGCTGGCCCGCGTACATGTGCCCCTGATCAGCGCCAGCATCGGATCTGTCCTGCTGCTGACATTCGTGGACGCGGTCAAGGAATTGCCTGCGACGCTGATGCTCTATCGTCACGATACCCTGTCCACGCGGGTCTACGCCAAGGCATCGCTCGAGGATATTTCGGGGGCCGCCCCGGCCGCGCTGATCATCTGCGGGGTGGGCCTGTGCGCGGTGCTGCTTCTTGCGCGCGCAAACCGCTGATTTGGTACAAAGCGGGCTTGCGTTTTCCCACGGGCGTTTTTATAGCAGCGCCAACGGTCGACCCCAGGGTCCACCGGCCCCTATAGCTCAGCTGGTAGAGCAACTGATTTGTAATCAGTAGGTCCGCGGTTCGAGTCCGTGTGGGGGCACCACCAATCTACGCAACGCATTGAAAACGTTCAGCTAATTATGATTTAGCAGGAACCGTAGAACATGCCGAAGTACATTTATGCGCCCTATACCTTCGTCAAGGACGGGATATTTTACTTCATCAGACGAATCCCAGTGGACGTCAGGAAGCATTACACCACGTCTAAAATCTCTCACTCATTGAAGACTAGATCACCCCAAGTGGCCGCATCACGCGCTATGCGAACTGCCAGCCAGCTTGATGAATATTGGTATCAGTGGAAGTGCCAAGGTGTTCGACTTCCTGGCCAGCATCTTTTGAAGACATCAAGCATGGTCGTTTCGCGTCAGAGCAATGGCCCAGATGTCAAAGCCACTGCCCTGAAGGTTTCGGACTGTGTTGACATCTACTTGAACCAAAAAGGGGTAGGGAAGGGCGACACATTCAAGCGGGCAGCTACACGAAACTGCGGCTACGTCATCAAGTACTGCGGCAACGTTCCTATTGAACAACTATCAAAGGCCCACGCAAACAAAGTCCGTGACGAATTGGTAGCCAAAGGCATGGCAGGTAGCAGCATTGCCCGCATATTAGGGACTATTCGTTCCGTGTTGAATTTTGCGGCAAGCGAGGAAGGGGTCGATTTCAAGAATCCGTTTGGCAATGTCTATTTTGATCGATCTGCAAAGGTGCAGGTACGCAGCCCTGTGCAAGCTAGTGATATCAAGCTAGTGATATCAAGATCGTCCAGGCCGAATGCAAGAAGGTCGATGATGACCTACGCTGGCTTATAGCCCTAGTTGCAGATAGCGGTATGCGCCTTGCAGAAGCTGCAGGTCTTAGGTGCGAGGATTTTCAAATCGATGAGGATGGCAATATATCTGCTCAGATCATTCCCCACCCATGGCGACGCTTGAAAACGAGCCAAAGCGAACGAACGATACCATTGGTTGGGTCATCGGCATGGGTAGCGAAACGCGTCTTAGCATCACAACGACAAGGTGGTTTTGCCTTTCCTAGATACAACAGGACCGACGTTACGAATGCGAATTCTGCAAGTGCTGCATCAAACAAATGGCTAAGGGCATACTTGCCAGAGGGAACGTCCATGCACGGATTCCGACACTCAATGCGGGACAGGCTTAGGGCTGTTGAGTGTCCCGCGGATATTGTTGACCAAATCGGAGGGTGGGGTACGGTTGGTGTTGGTCAGTCTTATGGCTCTGGTTATCCCGTTGCAGTTCTTCGCAAGTACATGGATAAAGTTTCTAATAATATCTAAAGATGTTTTACGAGAATTAAAATTGTATTGACTGTGTCTAAAGTAAAGCATCTTCTAATTCCCGAAAAGCGCTATCAAGGAAGTTCAGGACTGAAATATTTGCGTTATTATTTGAGATAAAGTTCCCACCTCCCGCCATAACTTCGAACAGCCCGTTAAGTCCATCTAAGTTTTCTGGTCGGACAAGTGAAATGTCAACACTTCCATAACATTGACCATTATTCAATCTTTTCGCGCTAACGAATATCATGAAGGTCCATTGACTATTTTTATCTGATATCTCGTAGCCCAGATTTTTGAGCTTATCCTCCGAGTAGGTCTGTGACTCCCCCAAATTAGTCCAACATCCATCAATTGCGTTGTCATCCACAATGACGCGAATGGGGCCAAAATTAACTGGTTCCATATTTTTAGACCAGACAATTGCCGATGCTGTATTTGGTAGGAAGCTGAAAGCTAGAACTATTGAAAGAAAGGAACTCCGAAGTAGTTTGAAGCCAAATGAATGGATGGTCGTTATATATGGTATAGTTCGGCGAAGTAGATGCTTGGTGAAGTAAAATATCCCGTCCTTAACGAAGGTATGGGGCGCATAAATGTACTTCGGCATGTTCTACGGTTCCTGCTAAATCATAATTAGCTGAACGTTTTCAATGCTTTGCGTTGAAAAATGGTGCCCCCACACGGATATTGTGGTTTGTGTTGTGTTCCTGTTGCAGGCACCGCAAAGGTAGGAAACGTTAGCAAAACAAGGGGTATCGTAGTTTGAAGTTCTGGGTCAACAGGCACCAAATGTACTACGGTTTGTTCTACGGTAGCCTGACGGTGGCTTGAACGTGATCTTCAAACCGGACGCCTTTTGGTGTGCGTCTCTGCGCATCATGTCGCAACCTGTTGAAAGAACCAAAGCTTGCGCCATCTCTCGGCCAAATATGCCAAGAGGAGCTGCGATGATCCGCCAGACACCGACCCGTGCTGCTGCACTGGATGCCATGCAGGATTTTGTTCCGGCGATGGGGCGCCGATATGAAAACCGTCGCAACTACGATCTTGGGCCGGGCCAGCACATCGCCGTTTCGACATTGTCGCCCTATCTGCGCAGGCGTCTGATCACCGAGCAAGAGGTCGTGGCGGCGGCCCATGCGGCGCACGGGCCGGACCGTGCCGAAAAATTCATCCAAGAGGTCATCTGGCGCAGCTATTTCAAAGGCTGGCTGGAACGACGCCCGCAGGTCTGGGACAGCTACCGCAACGGGCTAGGTCATGATCTGGAATCGCTGGACCGGGACAAACGCCTGCGACGCGATGTCGAATTGGCCGAGGCCGGTCAGACCGACATCGCTTGTTTCAACGCCTGGGCCGAGGAACTGGTCAGCACCGGCTATCTGCACAATCACGCGCGGATGTGGTTTGCGTCGATCTGGATTTTCACCCTGGGCCTGCCATGGCGATTGGGTGCGGACTTTTTCTACCGGCATCTGCTGGATGGTGATGCGGCATCCAATACACTCAGCTGGCGCTGGGTGGCGGGGCTGCATACCCGCGGCAAACCCTATCCTGCACGCGCGCAGAACATCGCGACCTATACCGAAGGCCGGTTCGCTCCTGACCACGGGACGCTTGCCGAGGTCGACAAGGGGTTGGAGGATAACGAGCCCGACGGCCTGCCGGACCTGCAACCGCTGCGTGATGTGACCGCGCCGAAAACGGGTGCACCGACCGTGTTGTTGATCACGGACGAGGATTGCTGCGTGACCGACTTTGACCTTGATGGACTGGACCTGCGCGGCGCTGCGACGCTGGCGACCAGCCATTTGCGATCACCACGGCCTGTGGCGGATCAGGTTGTCCGGTTCGAGCGCGGCGCCGTTGACGACACGGCGCAGCGGGCCGGGCTGACCGCCACCGCCATGCAGGCCGATGATCCATCGGCACTGGCCGATTGGGCCGCCAGCTTGGGGGCCGCACAGATCGTGACGCCCTATGTGACCCGCGGCCCGCTCTATGATTGGTTGATGCAGGCGCGGGGTGGTCTTGATGCCAAGGGCATCACCCTGGCCGAGTTGCGCCGCGACTGGGACGCCGCGATCTGGCCCAAGGCAACGGCCGGATTTTTCAAGGTGAAAAAGACCATTCCGGACCTGCTGGACCGGTTCATCACGTCCTAGGCGTCTGATCGTCTGGCAAAGAGTGTGCCACCCTCGGCCCAGGCGGCTGCGGCCAATGCCACACTCGCCAGTACTAGCCCGCCGCCCAGCAGCGGGATCAGCGTCCCGTCATAGAGGTAGCCCACGATCCCGCCCAGCACACCGCCCAGCACCGTCTGTGCGGCCCCCAGCACGGCCGATCCGACACCGGCGACATGGCCCAACGGGTTCATGGCCAGCGCGTTGAAATTCGGCGGAACGATGCCCACGCAGCTCATCATTACGGTAAACAATGTGATGAACAGCCAGAACGGCGTATGTCCACCTGCGGCCACGGCCAGCCCCAGATGCAGCAGCGTGACGACGATGAACAGACACAGTGCCGCGTGCGACAACCGCCGGGTTCCGAATCTTGCGACCAGTTTGCTGTTCACAAAGGCCGTGACGGACATGACCAGCGCCACGACCGAAAACCACAGTGTGAATTCCGCGCCCATGCCGTAGATCTGCGTATAGATCTGTTCGGCCTGCGCGATGAATGCAAAGACAAAGGCAAAGAACGACCCCATGGCGATCAGGTAGCCGACCGAGATGCGGTTTGTCAGGACAATACGGAATGCCTCGGCCACCGGGCGCAATTGCAGCGGTCGCCTGTCGGCGGGTGCCAGGGTTTCGCGCAGGCGGAACCACGTCCAGACAAAGGCACCGGCCCCGATCCCGAACATCACGCCCGACACCTCTCGCCAGTTGCCCCAGAGCATGATCAGGCTGCCCAGATTGGGGGCCAGCACTGGCATGATCATGAAGACCATCATCACCAGCGACATGACGCTTGCCATCTGTTCGCCCGCAAAACGGTCGCGCACGGCGGCCGTGGCGATAACACGGGTGGCGGCTGCACCCACGCCCTGCACGAACCGCATCGCCAGCAGGGCACCAAAGGTCGGCACAAAGACGGCAGCCAGGGCACCGATCAGATAGATCGCCAGACCCGCAAACAGGATGGGTCGCCGGCCGAACCGGTCCGACAGCGGTCCATAGATGACCTGCGCGCCGCCAAAACCCAGCACATAGGCGCTGATGACGAACTGGCGCTGGTTTTCGTCCGATACGTTCAGCGCCGTTCCGATATTCTGCAGTGCCGGAATATAGACGTCGATGGCTGCGGAATTCAGCGCCATCAGCAGGGCCATCATGGCCACGAATTCCACATAGGGAATGTCTGTACCCGTCTTGCGCGGGATCGGTGTCGTGCGGGCCGTCATGCGCGGTGCCTTTGGTTGTTTCGGGTCCGGCTTCTGCCCTTTTGTGGCAAAGTGCAACCTGCGCGGCTGTGCGATTGCGCAGGTTGGTCAGTGGAAATCCCTGCTCTTGGGGATCACGCGCACATCGCGCGGGTGCTGGCGTCCGCCCTGTGATGGCAGTGGTTTGGTCACGTGATCGGCCCGTGACACGGCGACGGGCATGGCGTCGGGGGCCAGTCTCAGCAGCGCGTCGGATCGGTCGATCAGGCGTGTGGCGACGATATGGATGATCTCTGCGTCGCGCTGGATGTAACCTTCGACGGCCAGCAGGCGTGACTGCATGACAGCCTTGCGGTAGGTCGCCATGACCTTGGGCCAGACGACGATATTGGCCACACCGTGCTCGTCCTCAATGGTGATGAAACAGACCCCCTTGGCCGAACCGGGGCGCTGACGGATCAGCACGATCCCGGCCATGCGGACTTTCTGACCCATATAAGAGTTTGGCAAGTCGGCGGTGCTGGCATAGCCCTGCCGCGTCATGGACTGGCGCAGGAACGAAATCGGATGCGCCTTGAGTGACAGGCGCAGCGTCTGGTAATCGGCTACCACCTGTTCGCAGACGGGCATCACGGGCAGGGGCACGGTGACCTCTGATCCCTCGTCACTGCCGTCCTGAAACAGCGGCAGATCGGGTGCGTCGCGCAGCCCCTTTGCCTCCCACAGGGCTTGCCTGCGGTCGATGAACAGCGACCGGACGGCGTCCGCCTCGGCCAGCCTGCGCACGATGGCCGCCGACAAACCGGCGCGGGTGTGTAGGTCCTTTACGTCCGTATAGGGCGCATCGCGCGCCGCCACGATCCGGGCCGCAGCCTCGGCCCGCAAGCCGCCGATCTGCCGCATCCCCAGCCGCAGCGCGAACCCGCGCCCCGCCGGTTCCAACGTGCAATCCCATTCCGAGGTGTTCACATCCACAGGCCGCACCGTGACCCCGTGATCGCGCGCACAGCGCACCAGTTGCGCAGGCGCATAGAACCCCATCGGCTGGGAATTCAGCAGCGCGGCGGTAAAGGCCGCCGGATAATGACACTTCAGCCAGCTGGACACATAGACCAGCTGCGCGAAACTGGCGGCGTGGCTTTCGGGAAATCCGTATTCCCCGAACCCCTTGATTTGGTCAAAACAGCGTTGCGCGAAATCCGCGTCATAGCCGCGTTTGACCATCCGCCCGACCATCTTTTCCTGCAACAGCTCGATCGTGCCGCGACTGCGGAACGTCGCCATTGCCTTGCGTAACTCGTTCGCTTCTGCCGGGCTGAATTCTGCTGCATCAATCGCGATCTTCATCGCCTGTTCCTGAAAGATCGGCACCCCCAGTGTCCGGCCAAGGATATTCTTCAGCTCTGACGGGTCGTGCGGCGCGCCGGGGCTGGGATAGCTGACAGGTTCCTCGCCCGATCTGCGCCGCAGGTAGGGGTGCACCATATCGCCCTGAATAGGGCCGGGCCGCACGATCGCCACCTCGATCACCAGGTCGTAGAACGTGCGCGGTCGCAGCCGTGGCAGCATGTTCATCTGGGCGCGGCTCTCGATCTGGAACACGCCGACCGTGTCGCCCTTGCAGATCATGTTATAGACGCGCGGGTCCTCTTGCGGCACTGTCGCCAGCGTCCAGTCCTGCCCGTAATGCGCTGAAATCAAATCGAAACATTTGCGGATGCAGGTCAGCATTCCCAGCGCAAGGATATCCACCTTGAGGATACCCAGCGCGTCGATATCGTCCTTGTCCCACTCGATGAACGTGCGGTCCGGCATCGCCCCGTTGCCGATGGGCACGGTTTCGGTCAGCTTTTTCTGGGTCAGGATGAACCCGCCCACGTGCTGGCCCAGATGTCGCGGCATCCCGATCAGCTGTTGCGCCACGATCAGCGCACGCCGCACGGTGGGGTCGGTCAGATCGACACCGGCCTCGTCGGCGTTGTTCTCTGCGATCTCACGCCCGAAACTGCCCCAGACGGTTTTGGCCAGCGCCCCGGTGATATCCTCTGACAGGCCCATGACCTTGCCCACCTCGCGGATCGCGGACCGGGGGCGATAGTGGATCACCGTGGCACACAACCCCGCCCGGTCGCGGCCGTATTTTTCATAGATATGCTGGATCACCTCCTCGCGCCGCTCGTGTTCGAAATCGACGTCGATGTCGGGGGGCTCCTTGCGTTCCTCGCTGATGAACCGCTCGAACAGCAAGGCGTGCTGTGCGGGGTCCACGGCGGTGATGCCCAGCACGTAGCACACGGCGGAATTCGCGGCCGACCCGCGCCCCTGACACAGGATCGGCGGCTGCGCCTCTTCGCGGGCAAAGCGGATGATGTCGTGGATCGTCAGGAAATACTGGGCGATGTCCAGCTTTTGGATCATCGCCAGCTCCTTGCGCAGCACGGCCTGCGTCTGATCCGGTATGCCGTCCGGGTAGCGCGCGGCGGCCCCCGCCCAGGTCAGCGCCTCCAGATGCGCCTGCGGGGTCGTGTCCTGCGGAATGACCTCCGAGGGGTATTCATAGGCCAACTCGGTCAGGTCAAAGGTGCAGGCATCCGCCACCGCCCGGGTCGCGGCGATCGCGTGGGGCCATTCGGCGAACAGCGCCTGCATCTGGGCGGGCGATTTCAGATGCCGCTCTGCGTTGGCCTCCAGCCGGTAACCGGCCTTGGCGAGCGTCGTTTTCTCGCGGATGCAGGTCATCACATCCTGCAAGGGACGGCGTTGTGGCGCATGATACAGAACATCATTCGTCGCCAGCAGGCGCAGCCCGTGCCGGTCTGCCAGCGCATCCAGCCGGTTGATCCGCGCCCGGTCGTCACCGCGATACAGATAGCTTGCCGCGATATGGCGCAACGTCGGCAAGCGGCGTACCAGACCGGGCAGGACACGCGCAAAGCCCGCCAGATCATCGGGTGGCACAACAATCAGCTGCACCCCTTCGGCATGGGCCGCCAGATCGTCCAGCGTCAGATCACAGACCCCCTTGGCCTGCCATGTTCCGTCAGGATCGTGTCGCCGCCCCTTGGAAATCAGCGCGCTCAGCCGACCATAGGCCGCCCTGTCACGCGGATAGGCCAGAAAGGTCTCGCCTCCCACCAGTGCGATCCGCGCACCGATCACGGGACGCATCGTGGCCTTTTTCGTCTCGGTATGGATGCGGACAACCCCGGCGAGCGTGTTCAGATCAGCACAGCCCAGCGCATCATACCCAAGCGCCCATGCCTCTGCCGCGAAATCGGCGGCGTCTGATGCGCCCCGCAGGAACGAAAAACAGGTGAACAGCCCCAGTTCGACATAGGCCGATCTGGGGTTGGGGGTGTAAACACCATCCTCCGGCAAGGTATGGCGGGGGTGGGCATTGTCGTTCTCAGGCACCGGGGGCGTCCCGCACATCGCGGTTGCATGGGGGCGCTGCCCCCGCCGCCTGCGGCGGCCCCCCCGGGATATTTTGGACCAGAAGAAGGTCCTGACGCCTAAGAAGAGTCCAGCGTTCCATGCCCGGAACAGGACACGGAACGCCTTCTCCTGGTGCGGTCATCGGCGTCCCCGCCTGTACCGCAACACCATTCTTGCAAACGTTGGTTAAGAAACCCTTGCTTCTTCTGGTCAAAAATATCCCCGGGGGGGCCCGCAGGGCGGGGGCAGAGCCCCCGGCAACGCCAGTCACCCAAAGCATCCGTGCACGAACCAACGCGGGACCGTGCCGCGCTCGTCCCCAAGGACGCCGTCACGGTAAATCCACAGCCTGTGGCCCGCCTGTGCCTCGACCCGGTAATAATCGCGTAGGCGTGTGCCGGGGCGGTCGTTCCACCATTCGGGGGCGATCCGTTCAGGTCCGGCAAAACGCGTGACCCTGTGCGTCTGCTTGCGCCAGACGAATTGCGCGGGCGGTCCCTCTGGCACGGCGTAGAGCACGCGGATTTCCTCGGGGTAGTCGAACAGGCAGGGGGGGCGGTCCTGTGCGGCCAGAGCGGCAGGATCGGCGTCATGCAGCGACATCGCCGGCAGCCAGCCCGCTGCGCGTTCGGGCAGGTGGCTGGGCAGGGGCGCGGGCACCTGCACTGCGTGATGACCCAGGCGGGCCACCAGCCGGTCGATCAGCTGGGCCGCTTGCGCACCGTCATCGGCCCGCCCGTCCAGCCAGGTCTGCACCTGTCTCATGTCCTCGGCCATATCCGCGCTTAACGTGATCAGATCGAAGCCGAAACCTGGGTCGATCCGGTCCAGCCTGTCACCCCAGAGCCGCATCAGATGCGCGGGATCGCGGCTGGGCCGGGCCGTCGCGGCGCTGACGTGCGATACCTCGCCATCGGTGCGGTAGACCGTCACCGTCACGCGGCGTGCGCCAAATCCGGCAGCACCGAGCGCGTCACACAGATCCTTGCACAGGTCCGGCAGATAGGCGGTCGGGTCCTGCACGGGTTCGGCCAGTCGCGCCTGCACGGCAAAGCGGGGCGGCTCTGCCTCGGCGTTCACGGGTTCGGGCAACCGGCCCTGCAACTGGTCCAGCCGCGCCAGCGGGTTCTGTGGCAGGGCCGTCGTGGCAAAGCGTCTGGCCAGGCTGACACGCGGCACGGCGGCCAGATCGCCTATGGTTTTCAGCCCCAGCCGTTGCAGCAACAGCACGGTATCAGCCTCCAGCCGCAGAGCGCGCGCGGGCAGGGGGGCGGTGGCCTGCGCCAGCCCCTCGGGGGTGACGACTGCCCGCACGGGACCAAACCGTGCCAGCGCCCAGGCCGCGCCATGGGTGGGGGCCATGGCCAGCCGGGTGGACAGGCCCAGCAGGCTGAACTGGCCCTCGATTTCGCGCAGCAGCGCCGCCTCGCCGCCCCACAGGTGATCAGAGCCTGTCGTGTCCAGCACCAGCCCGTCATCACCGTCCAGCGCCGTCCAGGGACACCAGCGCCGCGCCCAGAGCATCAGCCGTTCCAGCGCCATGCGGTCGCCGTCGGTGTCGGCCCAGGCCACCCGCAGGGCGGGGCACAGCGCGCGCATGTCCACGACCCGTGCGCCTGGTTGAATGCCGGCCATGCGGGCCGCGCGATTGACAGCATGCACCACGGGGCCGTGCGGACCCTCGACCGACAGGGCAACAGGCAGATCGTCCGGGGGCGCATCCTGTCGCCCCGCAGCCCAGCGCAGCCAGCGCGCAATGGCCAGATCCTCGAACTGGATGCTGACGATGCGCCGTTGCCGCGCGTCGCGATCCGCCCGGGGGGCCTCGGGGGTGGCGGTTTCAGCCTTGCGCGCTGCCGGAACCGGAGGTGTTGTCGAGCGATGCGGCCGCACCGCGCGCCACAATGGCCCGGGCCCGGGGGCGTGATTTGGTGCGCGGGGGGCGTCCTGGTCCGGGACGCGCAGTTGTGTCAGGCGGCTCATCCAGTCCTCCCTGGCCTAGGCGCGCGCGGCGGCGGGTATTGCCGTGTCGGGGGCGGTGGCATGGCTGAGCACCAGGCCACGGTGATCCTGTCGCGCCACCCAGGACCCCGGCGCACGACCACGGGCGCGAAACAGGTCGGCCTGCCACAGGGGCGCACCCGGCGCGCGGTTGTCATAGGGTTGGGGCAGCGCGGGCAGCGCAGCGATCCGCCAACGCTGGCGTGCAGCACTCAGGTTGGGGGTGGCGGCGCGGCGGATCAGCAGGGCAGGCACCGCCCGTGCTTCGGCCCGCAGGGCCAGCCGCTTGGTCGCGGTGAAATCAAGGGCAGGCGGGTCGCCCCAGACCTCGCCCAAGACGGCACAGACGCCGCTGCTGTACAACGCCTCTTCCATGGCCCACAGGACATCCACGGGGCGGTTTGCCATGACGTGCAACAGTTTCAATCCGCGCGGCAGCCCCGCCAGATAGGGGCGGCCCGCCTCGCGCCGTGAAATACGGTCCTGCACCCACAACACCGGGCGCGGATCACCCGCCAGCGCCGCAAGCTGCGCGCAGACAAACCCGATCACCGCCGCATCCAGCGTGCTGGTGGCAAAACATTCCGACAGTGTCGGTTCCAGCGCATGCACATGGTCCATGGTCTGGTCTGCACCGGGAAAGAGGCTGTCCGACGGGTCCTGCACGGGGGTCATCCGATTCCATTTGTTCCTGATTTGTTCTAGTCCGTTCCGCCGGTTTGGTCAATTCGCGGGACCGTGTTCGCCCTCGTCAGGCGGGGGGCGATCGGCTAAGGTCTTGCGAGACAACAAAAGGATTTTTAGCATGTTTATCGGGTTGGACCTGGGCACGTCGGGGCTCAAGGGGATCGTGATCGATGACAACCAGCGTGTTCTGGCCGAAGCCGTCGCATCCCTTGCCGTGCAGCGCCTGCATGATGGCTGGTCCGAACAGGACCCCGCCGACTGGATCGCGGCTGCGCAACAGGTCATGGGCGGGTTGCGCGATCAGGTCGATCTGTCGGCTGTGCAGGGCATTGGCCTGTCGGGACATATGCATGGTGCCACGCTGCTGGACAGCAACGATGCGGTGCTGCGCCCCTGCATCCTGTGGAACGATACCCGTGCCGCGCGCGAGGCGGCCGTGCTGGACGACAATCCCGACTTTCGTCGCCTGACCGGCAATATCGTCTTTCCCGGTTTCACCGCGCCGAAACTGGCCTGGGTGCGCAACCATGAACCCGACATCTTTGCCCGCGTGGCCAAGGTGCTGTTGCCCAAGGACTACCTGCGCCTGTGGCTGACCGGCGAGCATGTCGCAGAGATGTCGGACGCGGCAGGCACCAGTTGGCTGGATGTCGGCGCACGCGACTGGTCGGACGATCTGTTGGCGGCAACCGGGCTGGACCGGGACGCGATGCCCCGTCTGGTCGAAGGATCGCAAGTGTCCGGCACCTTGCGTCCGGGACTGGCTGCGGAATGGGGCATGACCGCCGTGCCCGTCGCGGGCGGGGGCGGTGACAATGCCGCCAGCGCCGTGGGCGTGGGCGTGGTGCAACCGGGTCAGGCCTTTGTATCGCTGGGCACATCGGGCGTGCTCTTTGCGGCCAGCGACAGCTATCAGCCCGACGCGGCCAGTGCGGTGCATACGTTCTGCCACGCGCTGCCTGACACCTGGCACCAGATGGGCGTGATCCTGGCTGCAGGCGACGCGATCAACTGGTGGGCCGGTGTGGCGGGGGCGAAAGCGTCTGAGTTGACAGCAAACCTAGGGGATTTGCGTGCACCGGGCGGCGCGCTTTTCCTGCCTTATCTGGGGGGAGAGCGCACACCGCACAATGACGCCGCCGTGCGCGGCCAGCTGATGCATCTGGATCATGCCACCGACCGCGACGCCATCACCCGTGCCGTGCTCGAGGGTGTTACCCACGCGTTCCGCGACAGCTATGATGCGCTGACGGGGACCGGCACGCAGATCGACCGGCTGATCGGCGTCGGTGGTGGCACGCGGTCCGACTACTGGGTGCAGGCGATCGCCACGGCACTTGGTCTGCCAGTGGAAATTCCGGTGGCCGGTGATTTCGGCGGCGCATTCGGTGCGGCGCGCCTGGGCCTGATGGCTGCGACCGGCGCGGGTGTAGAGGCGGTTGCCACAACACCGCAGATCGCGCGGGTTGTGGAACCGGTGGTCGCGTTGCAGGACGACTTTGCTGCCGCCCATGCGCGGTATCGGGCGGCCTACGGGGCGGTGACCGGGTCGGGGGCGCTGCCCCCAGCCTGACGGCGTCCCCCGGAGGTATTTCTGGCAAGATGATGCGCAGGCTGTCCTGCCCCTGCTTTCGGTCTTTGCCATATACGCGAAGCAAACAAAAAGGGGGCCGCAAATTGCGGCCCCCTTGGGATCAGATTGGTCCGGGTCAGTTCAGTTCTGCTGCGTATTCCGCATCGAGCCGCGCCTGAACATCGGCGACGGTTGCGAGCATGGAGTCCAGTGCCTCGTTGCCGCCGTCGACGTTTTCACGGAACCAGTCCTGCACCGGGGCTGCGGCCTCGAGGAACATCTGCTTTTCCTCGGGGGTGGGGACATAGATGTCGCCGCCGCCGTCAACAAAGGCCTGGTAGGCCTCGATGGATTTCCGCTTGGGCGAGGCGAATGTCGCCTGCTGCAACTGGTAGAAACCGTCCGCCACGACCTTGCGCAGATCCTCTGGCATCGACATGAACTTTTCGTTGTTCATGAACCACAGCGCGCCCATATAGGCGTGACCGTCCAGCGTCAGATACTGCAGGCCCGCATCGGGGAATTTCATCGACATGATGTCGGTGATCCCGTTTTTCGTGCCCTCGACCACACCGGTTTGCAGCGAGGTGAACAGCTCTGGCCACGGAATACCCGTGGGCGAGGCACCCAGCGCCGACGTCAGCACCTGCGGCAATTCTGCCGGGACGGTGCGGATTTTCAGACCTTCGAGATCAGAGGGCTGCTGCACCCGGCGTTGCGTGTTGGCAAAGTTGCGCCAGCCACCGGTGTTGCCGATGGTCATCAGGCGGACCTGATCGTCAGAGGCGTCGCGCACCAGCTGGCGCATGGTCGCCACGAATGGCGATCCGTTGTCCAGCACGGCTTCGGCCACGCGGTCGTCGGCCATCAGATAGGGCAGGTCCAGCACCTGCACGAAAGGAAACAGCGAGGCTGTGCCGCCCGAGGTCGAGATATAGACGTCGATCGACCCTTCGGCCACGCCCTCGAGGCATTCCTCACCGGTGGAACACAGCTGCGTGCCGATGAACATCTCGACGGCGATCTTGCCGTTCGACGCGCTCTCGACGTAGTTCTTGAACACGACCAGACCGTCGTAATCCTCGTCGTTTTCGTTGGAATTGGCCGTGGCGCGGATGGTGAACTCTGTGTGGGCCTCGGCCCAGGCCGCGGTGGTTCCCGCCAGCATTGCGGCGGCCAGGGCCCCGGTCAGCAGATGTTTCATGGTCTCTCTCCCTTGGTTGGTGACGTCAGTCTCTTGTTATTGGGCGAACCCCGTCAAGCGGGGAATCGTCATGGATATCTCGGGGATATATGTGATCAGAAATATGACAAGGATTTCGACGGCGAGGAACGGCAGGATCGCGCGGGCGATGGTTTCCACCCTTTCGCCCGAGACGGTCGAACTGACGAACAGCACCAGCCCCATGGGCGGCGTGGCAAGGCCCACGGTGAGGTTCACGCTCATGATCATGGCGAAATGAATCGGATCGACGCCGAGGCTGACAAAGATCGGACCCAGAATCGGGCCGAGGATGATGATCGCGGGGCCTGCGTCCAGAAACATGCCCACGACGAACAGCAGGATGTTGATCAAGAACAGCAGGATCAACGGATTGGACGACAGCGACAGCATGAAATCCGACATGATCTGTGGCGCGTAGGACAGGGATACCACCGTCTTGAACGCGACCGCGGCACCCACCAGCAACAACACGGCCGCGGTACCCAGTGCCGATTTCGACAGCACCGCCCAGAGATCGGTCAGGGTCATCGAGCGCAACACGAAAAAGCTGACGATCAGCGCATATGCTACGGCTACGGCGGAGGCTTCGGTCGGGGTGAACACGCCCAGCAGGATACCGCCCAGAATGATGATCGGGGTTTGCAGCGGGGCCACGGCCTTTTTGCAGATCAGGCGGAAATCGGGGCTGACACGTTCACGCAGGCGCAGCAGGCCGAAATGCACCGCCAGAACCGATACCGCGTAATGCAGCCAGCCACCGTAGCCCTGCGCGTCAAAAAGCAGCCCTGTCAGTGCAAACAGCAGATAGCCAAGGTTCAGACGCAATAGCGTGAAACTGACCCAGTATTCCGTCCGGCTGATGGTCTGTCCGGGACTGACGATGCGTTCGGCCTTGGGCAGGTCATAGCGGTCGGCCATCAGGCGTACGGTCAGCATCAACCCCAGTCCGACCAGAATGCCGGGCACGATGCCGGCCAGAAACAGGGCCGCGACGCTCTCGCCCATGACGTAGGCGTAGATGATCATGATCCCGCTGGGCGGAATGATTGGGCCGATGACGGAACTGGCGGCGGTGATCGCGGCGGCAAACCGGCGGGTATAGCCGTTTTTCTCCATCGCGGGGATCAGGGTGGACCCCAGCGCCGAGACATCCGCCACGGCGGATCCTGACATGCCTGCAAACAGGAATGACGACAGGATGTTCACATGGGCCAGCCCGCCGCGGAAATGACCGATGAGGGCCTGCGAAAATTCGACCAGCCGCATGGTGATGCCGCCGCGGTTCATGATCTCGCCTGCCAGCATGAAGAACGGCAGCGCCATCAACGGAAAGCTGTCCATGCCGTTGTAGAAATTGCGGTAGAGGCCCGCCACCACGTTGCGTTCGTCGCCTTGCAGCAGGATCAGCGCGATGGGCGAGGCCATCAGGGCGAACACGATGGGCAGGCCGATCAGGATCAGCAGCAAAAACAGGGGCAGGAACCACAGCAGCATTATTCGGCCCCTACCGCATCGGTGCCCGGCAGCGGGCGCAACCGGTCGGCCCCGCCCAGCAGCGTCACGATCTGGCGCAGCATCAATTCGGTATTCACCAGGATCAGCAGACTGATCCCGACCCAGAGGGATGCGAACATCCACCAGTTGCGAAACCGGATGGTGTCACCGCCAAAGATGTCCAGCGGCAGCCGCAGCGCAGGCAGGCGGCCCCGGCCCGACATCGTGTCGATATGGTTGTTCAATCCGCGTTCCCACAGGATCAGCAGCACCCACATGGTGATCGTCAAGAGCACCAGCGACAGCAGCGCCGCCATCAGGCGGGGCAGGGCGCGTTCCAGCATGTCGATACTGACGAAACCGCCGCGGCGGTAGGCGACAGGCGCCATCAGACCCGTCATCCACAACATGCCGAAACGGGCGGCCTCTTCGGTCCAGTTGGGGGCATCGTTCAGCACATAGCGAAAGAACACCTGACCCAGGATCAGGGCCACCATGATGGCGAGTGCGATAACGGCCGCAATCCGGCCGATGGCCAGCAGCGTCGTGTTCAGTTTTTCGAGGGGCCAGAGGACCCCCAACAGGACCGGCATGCCGGCTCCTCCCCTGTCTATGTGCCCTGTAACGGGCGATGGCGGGGGCGCTGCCCCCCGGCTACGCCGCCCCCCGGAGTATTTCGGGCAAGATGATGCCTGTCAGTCGCCCTGGAATGCCCCGTATTTGCCTGCGTGAAACACCAGCGGTTCGCCGCCGCCGTGATGGGCCTTGGTCACCCGGCCGACGACGATGACGTGATCGCCCGCGTCGTGGGTCGCCTCGAGGCTGCATTCAAAGGTAGCCAGAGCGCCTTCGATGATGGGCATCCCGCAATGCGATTTATGCGTCGGCACCTTGGAGATGGCGGTTTTCGACGCGATGATCGCGGCGCAGATGTCGCGTTGGTCGGATGCGAGCACATGTACCGCAAAGCGGCGCGACCCTGAGAAATGTTCGAACCGTTTGCTGGCCTTTGCGGGGGACCACAGCACGAGTGGCGGATCGAGCGAGACACTGGCAAAGCTGTTGGCGACGATGGCGACCGGCCCCTCGGGGCTGTCGGTCGTGATGACGGTCACGCCGGTGACGAATGTCCCCAGCGCACCGCGAAAGCTGTCGGGGTCCGATGACGGGTCGAAGGTGGCGATGGTGCCTGCGTCCATGCTCATGCGACTTCCTCTCCGCGGGCTGCGGTATACAGTGCGAACCATTGCGGCCGCGTGAGTGCGATGTTCAGTGCGTCTGACAGGGCCTTGATCCTTGATAAGGTGTTCGTGCCCATCACGGGCATGATGTTGGCAGGATGCGCCAAGAGCCAGGCGGTGGCAACGGCGGCAATGTCGGTTCCCGTGTCTTTTGCGATGGTTTCCATCTCGGCCGTCAGTGCGGCGTTCGATCCGTCCATCAGACTGCCGCCGCCCAGGGGCGACCACGCCATTGCCGGTTTGCCCAGCCGTTGGAGATGCGCCAGATCGCCGTTCACAAAGGCATCGCGCGCGGTCAGCGACAATTCGATCTGGTTGGTCGCAAGCGGCGTGTCCATTGCCGATTGCAGCAGGTCCCAGTCCCAGGGGCGGAAATTCGACACGCCCACGGCGCGCACCTTGCCTGACCCCACCAGATCATCCAGTGCGCGGCCTGTTTCATGATGATCCATCAGCGGATCGGGGCGGTGGATCAGCAACAGATCGATCCGGTCCAGCCCCATCAGCGACAGCGATGCATCGACGGACGCCTCGATGTGCGCGCGGGTGGTGTCATAGTATTTGACCGGCGCACCTGCATGGCGGCCTGCATCGACCACGATATCGCATTTGGTCACAACCTCGATCCTGTCCCTGAGCGCGGGGGCCTGTTTCAGCGCGGCCCCCATGATCTCCTCGGCCATGTAACCGCCATAGATGTCTGCCTGGTCCATGGTGGTGATGCCCTGGTCCAGACAGGCCTCGATCTTGGCCTGTACATGGGCGGGGCTCGTGTCGGCGTCATCGCCCAGACGCCACATGCCGTAGACGATACGGCTAAAGCTGAGGTCGTCGGTGATCGAAATGCGGTCCATTAGCGGCGGTCTCCTGCGCCCAAGGGCGTCATCGGTGTGGTGGCGGGCACGCGGCCATAGGCCTGCGGCAGCGAACAGGTTTTGAGGTGCGGCATGACGCGGGCGCCGAAATGCCGTGCTTCGTCGATATGCGGGTAGCCCGAAAAGATAAACGCGCGAATGCCCATTTTCTGATAGGCTTCGATCTTGGACATGACCTGATCGGTGGACCCCACGAGGGCGGCCCCACACCCGGAGCGCGCGCGACCAATGCCGGTCCACAGCCCCGGTTCGACGTAGCCGAATTTGTCAGCCAATTCCCGCGCCCGCGCCTGATGCGCCACACCCAGCGAGATGGAATCATGCGCCCGGTCGCGGATCAGCTTGCCGTATTCGTCGTCCAACTTGCTGGCGATGTAGTCGGCGTATTCGCGGGCCTCGGCCTCGGTGTCGCGCACGATCATGTGAACACGCAGACCGTAGTCCAGCGTGCGCCCGTGGGCTGCCGCCCTCTCGTTCACGTCGCGCATGCGCTGGGCCAATTGGTCCATGATTTCGGGCCACATCAGGTAGACGTCGCATTGCGCGCCGCACAGTTCCAATGCTGCGGGGGAATAGCCGCCGAAATACAGCAGGGGGCCGCCGGTCTGATAGGGGCGTGCGGGGTCTGTCGATACACCCTCGAATTGATAGACCTCACCGCTGAAATCAATCGTATCACGGGTCCAGGCCTGGCGCAGGATCTCGACCACCTCGTGGCTGCGGCGATAGCGAAACGCGCTGTCGGCGACCTCTCCGGGGAAATCGCTGCTGATGACGTTCAGGGTCAGGCGCCCTTGCAACATATGGTCCAGCGTGGCCACGGTGCGGGCCAGCATGATGGGCTGCATTTCTCCGCAGCGGATGGCGGCGAGGAAATTGATGCGTTCGGTCAGGGGGGCCATGCCTGCGACATAGGACAGCGTGTCCTGACCGACCTGATAGGACGAAGGACACAGCAGGTTGCGAAATCCCTGCTTTTCGGACTCCAACCCGATGTCGCGGCAGTGATCCCAGCTGGATCGCAGGTCGCCGTCGGGGACGCCGAGAAACTGATAGTCGTCGGAACAAAGCGCCGAAAACCAAGACACCTCTGCGGCATCGAGATCGGGGCTGGTGATGGGTACGATTGTCTGGTTCATCCGACTTGCGTAGCACTGGCCCAGACGTGTAGCAATAGTGGATCAATTCGGGCGAAGCATGGCAAAGACACTTCCCAAGTATATCGCGGTCAGCGAGCGGTTGATCCGTCAGATCACGGCGGGGCACCTGGCTGATGGCACCCGGCTGCCGGGCGAACGCGAGATGGCGCGCGATCTTGGGCTGTCGGTCGGCACCCTGCGCAAGGCGCTGGCCGTGCTGGCGGACAAGGGACTGCTGGATCGTGTGCAGGGGTCGGGCAATTACGTCCGCCACCGCGCAGACGTGACGTCCATCTACAGTTTCTTTCGGTTGGAACGCCCCGAGGGCGGCGGATTCCCCTCTGCCCGCGTGCTGGACGTTGACCGCGATCCGCGCCCGTCCTTTGCCCCCCGCGGCTGGACCCACCCTCAGGCCTGGCGCATCCGGCGCCTGCGTCTGCTGGACGATATTCCCGCCGCGCTCGAAGAAATCTGGATCGACGGCTGTCATGCGCTGGGCGTCCGCGATCTGAGCGAATCTCTCTATCGCGCCTATAGCGCACGCCTGGGTCTGACGATCACCCGGATTGCGGATCGGATCGGGATGGGGCAGGTGCCGGACTGGGCACCGGTCGATTTCGCCCTGTCACCCGGCACGCCGTGCTGCCTTGTCTGGCGCGAAGGCTGGGAACAATCCGCAACGCCGATGGAGGTGTCGCGGACATGGTTCGATCATGACAAGGCGCGCTATGTTTCGCGCGCAGGAAAAGGCTGAAAAGTTGCAAACGTTGAATTACGGAATCGTCGGTTGCGGGATGATGGCCCGCGAGCATATCCAGAACATCGCCCTGCTGGACGATGCCCGCGTGGCGGTCGTCTTTGATCCCGTGCCGGAGCTTGCGCAATCGGGGGCCGCGCTGGCCGGTGGCGCGCGGGTTGCTGACAGTCTCGCGGATCTGCTGTCTGAACCCGCGCTGGACGCCGTGGTCATCGTCAGCCCCAATGATTGCCACGTCGCGCAACTGCGCCAGATCACCCAGACCCGGCCCGTCGCGGTCCTGTGTGAAAAACCACTGTTCACTGTACCGACCGACCATGCTGCCGTCGCTGATATTGTCGCCCGCCACGCGGCCCCGATCTGGGTCGCGATGGAATACCGATATATGCCACCCGTCGCCGCATTCCTCGCGCAGGCGCAGGCGGCAACAGGCGGGATCAGGATGCTGACGATCCGCGAGCACCGTTTTCCGTTTCTGCCCAAGGTCGGCGACTGGAACCGGTTCAACGCGCGATCTGGCGGGACATTGGTGGAAAAATGCTGCCACTTCTTTGACCTGATGCGCGTGATCCTCGCATCCGACCCGGTCCGCGTCATGGCCAGCGCCGGGCAGGACGTGAACCACTTGTCCGAAACCTACGACGGCCAGACCCCCGACATCTGGGACAACGCCTATGTCATCGTCGATTTCGCCAACGGCACCCGCGCCATGCTGGAGCTGTGCATGTTCGCCGAAGGGGCAAGGTACCAAGAGGAAATCACCGCAACCGGCCCGCAGGGGCGCATCGACGTGCAGGTGCCGGGGCCAGGTCGGTTCTGGCCAGCAGCCCTTGGTCCTGCACCCACAGCACAGCTGACCGTCAGTCCGCGCAGTCCAAAGGGGCCGCATACCCTTGAAATTCCCGTCGATCCGGTGCTGCTGGATGCGGGCGATCACAACGGATCGACCTTTTATCAGCACCAACGCTTTGCCGCTGCCGTGCGCGGTGCCGGTCCGGTCGAGGTGACGCCGACAGACGGCATCTGGGCTGTGCTGATGGGGCAGGCAGCCCAGGAATCGGCCCGCACCGGACAAGCCGTGACACTGACACCACCAAAGGAAATCTCATGACCGACCACTTCGATACGCTACTGGACCAGATGACGCTGGCAGAGCAGGTGCAACTCCTGTCCGGCGCTGACTTCTGGTCCGTGAACGCGCCTGACCGTCTGGGCCTTGGTACGCTGCGGGTCACCGATGGGCCCAACGGCGCGCGCGGTGGCGGGTCACTGGTAGGCGGCGTCACCGCCGCGGCCTTTCCCGTCGGCATCGCGCTGGGCGCGACATGGGACCCTGACCTCGCACATGAGATCGGCACGGCCCTCGCGGCAGAAGTCAAATCAAAGGGTGCGCACATGCTGCTGGCCCCGACGGTGAACCTGCACCGCAGCGTCACCAACGGCCGCAATTTCGAATGCTACGCCGAAGATCCCGAACTGACCGCCGCCCTGACCGTGGGCTATATCCGCGGCCTGCAATCCCAGGGCATCGCCGCCACGATCAAACATTTTGCTGGCAATGAGTCCGAGATCGAGCGCACGACCATCAACAGTGACGTGGACGAGCGGTCCTTGCGCGAACTTTACCTGCGTCCCTTTGAGGCCGCGGTCAAGGACGCTGGCACCTGGGGGATCATGTCGTCCTACAACAAGCTGAACGGCACCTATACGGCTGAAAACGCATGGCTTTTGACCAAGGTTTTGCGCGACGAGTGGGGTTATGACGGGATCGTCATGTCCGACTGGTTCGGGTCGCGCAGCACCAAACCGACCATGGATGCAGGCCTTGATCTGGAAATGCCGGGTCCGACCCGTGACCGTGGCGACACGCTGGTGCAGGCGGTCGAGGCAGGCGCGGTTGATGCCGCCACCGTGCGCCGCGCCGCGCGCAACATGCTGGTGCTGATGGACCGCACTGGCGCGCTGCGTGACCTCCGCCCGCATCACGAAGTTGCGGATGATCGCCCCGCCACCCGCGCCTTGATCCGGCGGGCAGGGGCTGCGGCAACCGTCCTGCTGCAAAACGACGGTATTCTGCCGCTGGCACCGCAGGGCACGCTTGCCGTGATCGGTCCGAACGCGAAAACAGCCCGCATCATGGGCGGCGGGTCCGCCCAGTTGAACCCGCACTACAGTGTTGCGCCATGGGATGCGCTGCTGGACCGGATGGGGGGCGACGCGCTGACCTATGCGCCGGGATGCACCAATCACCGCTGGGAACCCCTGCTGACAGGTGATTTCGAGGTTGCCTACCGACCCAAGGATCAGCCTGACGCCGACCCCGTCCACACCACGACCACCAACGGGGCCGAGATGTTCATCATCCCGCCCATCGGCGACGGCACACTGTCCCCCAGCGACGTGCAGGTCACGCTGACCGGCACCTATACCCCAACCGACAGCGGCACGCACCGCGTCGGCATCACGGCCACGGGCCCTTGCGCGGTCTACCTCGACGATGCGCTGATCGTGGACGGGCGCGACTGGCAAAAGGGCCGCACCTTCTTTGAGGAAGGCTGCGACGAGGTGGTGGGCACCATCGACCTGACCGCGGGCCAGACCTACGCCGTGCGGATCACCGTGACCGCCCGCAGCGGCGACAACCTGCAATTCACCGCCCTGCGTGCCGGGATCGGCAAACCCATGGGCGACGCAGAGATTGCTGCCGCCGCAACCGCCGCTGCACAGGCAGACCGCGCCGTGGTCTTTGTCGGGCGGTCCGGCGAATGGGACACCGAAGGGTCCGATCTGGAAGACATCACACTTCCGGGCCGTCAGGACGACCTGATCGCCGCTGTCGCTGCTGCCAACCCCAACACCGTGGTCGTGCTGCAAACGGGTGGCCCTGTGGAAATGCCCTGGGCCGGCGATGTGGCTGCCATTCTGCAAGCCTGGTATCCGGGCCAGGAGGCAGGCCATGCCGTCGCAGACGTGCTGTTCGGTGACGCAGAGCCCGGCGGGCGTCTGCCGCAGACGTTTCCAGCCAAATGGTCCGATAACCCGACTCAATCGCAGGACCGCCAAGTCTATCCCGGTCTGGACGGGACCGTCCGCTACGCCGAGGGTCTGCTGATCGGCTATCGCCACTACGACCGCCACGGCATCACACCGTTGTTCCCCTTCGGTCACGGGTTGTCCTATACGCAGTTCGCCCTGTCGGACCTGTCCGTGACGGCAAACGACACCGGGGCCAGCGTCACGCTGACCGTGACCAACACCGGCGACCGCACAGGGACCACTGTCGCACAGATCTACGTCTCCGAGGATGCGCCACAGGTGCCGCGCCCTGACAAGGAGCTGGAGGGATTTGCGAAACTGTCACTGGATGCAGGCGAGGCGCGGACGGTGACGATCCCGCTGGATCACCGGGCCTTTGCCTATTGGGATCAGGACACGCAGGGCTGGCGGGTGGACGCAGGCACATTCACGATCCATGCCGGGTTGTCCGCCACCGACCTGCAGGCGCATGCCCAGATCGCGCTGGAAAACTGGACGGGGGCGGCCTAGCCCCCGGCCATTTCCTTGACCATGTCGAAATCGTAGATACTGCGCGCAGTCAATTCGCGTGCAATATCTTCGCGGCCCAAGGCGCTGAATTGACGGTATATTTCGACGTGCGTATGTTCCGTGCCCAGCCCGCAATCCACCAGCTGTTCATAGACGGCGCGGCCTTCTTCGACGCGTTCCAGCATCATCAGCAACCGCGCCTTGGCCGCCAGCAGGCGCTGCGCACCATGGGCGGGTTTCAACCCGCGTTCCAGAACGGCGAGGGCTTCCTCCAGCCGGTCGGGGTCGCGGCGGATCATGTCCGAGGTCATCAGATGCACCTCGATGAAACGGTGATCGGCCACGGCAAGGCGGTTGTAGATTTCCCAGGATTCGTCGCGTTCCTTCATCCGCCACAGACGCCAGCCCAGTTCCGCCTGATAGGTCGGATGCCAGCCCATCAGGTTCGATGCCTTGCGTAGTTGGAACAGGGCCGTCTTGTCCGCGCCCTGGCTGAACAGCACGTCCGAGATGCGTTTGCGATAAAGTGGTGTGTCGGGGGCCGCCGCGATGGCGCGACGCTGGCATTCCAGCGCCTCGTCCGCGTCACCGGCGGCAAACAGCAGCACACCGCGCGCCGAGGTCAGTGCCGGGCTGCCCTCCAGTTTGGAAAAGGCGCGCTCCAACATGTCCAGTGATTTGGCAATCTTGGATTTGTTGGTGAACGCCCGGTTCAGCTTCTTGCCGCAGGTCAACCGCCAGTCCCGCACCACGATGTCCCACATATGGAAATCGCTGCGATCCTCGGGGTCGTATCCCTTGGGCGCGATCGTATTCAGCTCGGCCAAGGCCCTGCGGCCCTGCGGAAAGACGTTGCCCTTTTGTCGGGTCATCGCGGGATCAAAGGGATAGAAATTGTCCGGCGTCACGATATCGGCGGTCAGCCCCAGGTTCACGGCACCATGCACGACGTTTTCCAGTGGCCGAAACCAGAACGACGCATGCAACCGGTCCAGTGCCGTATCCGTGTTGCCCTGCGCCAGATGATGCAGCGCGGAATAGGTGTTTACCGTCGCCATGGAATCGTCGCTGTAGCTGGGCCGCGCATAGGCCAGATCACGGATATCCTCGCAGGCGGCCAGATCGCCCGTGGCCACCGACAATTCGCACAGCAACTGATAGGCGAATGATTTGTCCAGCCCGTCATCCATGTAGGCGCGGATGATGCGGCGCGCGCGTGCAGGATCGCCCAATTCCTTTTGGCGTTCGATCAGGAAATGCAGGCACTGGCCCACGTCGCCCATGTTGATGAACAGGGTTGATCGCGCCTCCAGCCGGTCGGTCATCCGGTCCATCGCGGCGGCCCGGTCCTCGGGGGACAGGGCGTCCTCGACCGCTTGCAGGCTGCATCCGCCGATGGTCATGGCGGTCTGGCTGAACGCAGACGACGGCGGCCCGTAGATATGTTTGCAGCGCGACATCGCAAAGAGTTCGAGGAAATCGCGCGCCCCCGGTGTCAGGTCGTTATCCCCCAGCAGGTCGTCGAAACCCTGCACCCGGGGATCGACCTTGCGCAGGCGTTCCACCTCGACCGGCGTGTCGGAAAAGATCAGCACCCGCGCATCGGGATCGGCCAGCGTGCGGCCGAGATGCTGTTCGTAGAATTCACGCGGAATGAACTTGTTGGGCCACAGTTTGTTCGACGTGATCGGGTCATAGATGATGTCGCCGCGCCGGATGTGGTAGGCGGTCAGCTTGGTCCCGGCGAAGATACTGTCGATCCGTTCGATCATCGCCCGTACGGGGGCGCTGAAACGGATGCTCTCGACGGCCAGTGGCAGTCGGGCCGCAACCTCCTGAGGGTTTTCCCACGGCAGGACGGTGACCCCCATCGCGGCCCCGGACAGAAAACTGGACCCCTGCGCGATTGCGGCGCGGAATTTTTCGGGCGTCCAGCCCGTGTGCTGGGTCAGCGTCGACAGGTCGATCAGGTCGTCATAAACCTCGCCCAGCACATCGCCGTCAAAGAAATGCTGCGCCACCCAGTCTGCGTCAAAGATCGCGGTCGGATCGCGCATTTCCTCAGACGTGCGCCCACCGGTGGTCCAGCCAACGAAAAACGGCAGGTCATAATCGCGCGTGATGCGCAGTGCGTTCAGCATCGCGATCATGCGACCGCCCATGCGGTCGTTGCGATGCGAAATGATGCTACCCTGTAGGTCGGCGGGGGTCATGCTGCTGCCTTTGCTTGCGCCTCTTGCGGGCGTTGGGATCGAACATGGCGCGAATTGCGCCCCTGGTCAAAGCCCTAGCGTCAAAGCATGTAGCAACTGTGGCCGGTTGGCGGCAATCCCATGCCTTTGATCAGCGGCCCAGACGGCGGGCAATATCCTCGGCCAGACGGGTCAGTGCCACCCCCTGTGCGGCCACGGCACCAGACTGATCGGGCGCGGACATGGGGATCACATAGTCAAAGGCCTGTGCGCTGTTGGGATAATCAATCCCGTCACCACCGATGAAATACTGACCTGATAGACGGTAGGTGCCGGTGACCGCGCTGCCCAGCATGTCGGTCACACGCACGTCGACCACCACGTCGGGGATCGACGGGAACGGCCACGGCTCTGGCCCGACGACAGCCGACAGGATGTCATCCATCTGCCGGGCCAGCGCTAGTGTCACGCCGCGTCCCGGATCATCCGCCGACAACAGATCACCGTCCGACGTGATGACACCCGGTGCTGTTTCCAGCGCGATTTCCTCTGACGCAGCATAGGCGGGCAGGGTCACATCGCGCAGCACCACCGTGCTCATGCGGGCGGTCAGGTTCAGTGTCGATGGCGGCACGGGGGCCGACAGGCGGGTGGTCGTGCTGCTGCACGCGGCCAGGGCCGCAACCCCAAGGGCGATCAATGCTGGTTTCATGGTCATGGTCTATCGCCCCGTGATGAGTGAGTTCGGATTGCGCTGGATGGTCCGCGCAAGGTTCGTGATCGCGTCCGCGGCCTCTTGGATCCCGCGCAGCACGCCCGTGATATCGTTGTTGAACCGCGACCGCTCGCCGTAGCTTGCGATGACATCGCCGGACGAGGTGATCAACGCACCGGCCTGATCGGTCAGGTCGGGCAGGGTGTTGGCGGCTTCCTCGATGGCCTGCGCTGCATCTGACGCGGATTGCAGTGCGGCATTCACATTCTCGATCGCACCGCCTTCGCGCACCTCTGCCAGCGTCAGCTGCACCTCATCCAGCGCAGACGACAGGGATGCAGGCAGCGCCTGTGCCGACGGCGTGGCGGTGATTTCGGTCACGCTTTGCATCAGTTGTGTTGCAGCGGCCGACAGCTCGTCCAGATCCATCCGTGCGGCTTCGGCTGACAATGCGTTCAGCTGTTCCGTGATTTCCGGCAATTGCTGGGACGCCGTGTCGATGCTTTGCGCAGCAGAGGCTGCCGCGTTGATCGCCTCGGTCAGGCGGGCCGAGATGTTTTGCGCCGTCAGGTCGGACAGGATTTGGCCTGCCTCGTCCGCCACACCGCGCAATTCGCCGGGCAGGGCCTGCACGTCCTGACTTGCGATCAGCAGACGCGCCTCGTCCAGCAGCTGGTTCACAAAGACCGGCACCTCTTGCAGGTCGTCGTTCGACGCCACCTGTTCGATCGCGGCCAGCGATGCTTCGGCCTGAGCGAGAAGCGCGTCCAGTTGCAGTGCGTTGGCCTTGGCAATGACCTGTTCCAGCTGGGTCGAAATCTCCGGCAGGTTTTCGGTTCCAGCAGACACATTGGTCAGGATGCCGTCCAGCTGGCCTGCGATATCGGCATCCCCCACGGACGTGATGATCCCTGACAAACCGCCGATGGTATCCTCCAGCGTGTTCAGCAGGTTGTTCACCTGTCCCGGCACGGCCTGGATCGCGTCGCTGCCCACGACATCGCGCACGTCCGCCAGCAGACCCGCCACCTGTTCCGGCGTGTCGATGACACCATCCGACCGCAGCAACGCGTTGGCGCTGTCCATCACATCGATGGCGGCGGCCAGCAGTTCCTCGATCGGCAGATCGTTGATCCGTGCCAGAACGCCTTCGGCTTGATCCGCAACGTCGGTGATGTTCGACGCCGTCGTGGGAATGATCGGATAGGGCTCTGCGCTGACATCCAGCGTGGCCTGCGCGGCATCCGCAACCTCGATCAGTTCGACCGTCAGGTTGCCTGACAGCAGGCTGCCGGTGACCAGTCGTGCCCGCAGACCCTGATCGACGAAACTTGCCAGCAAATCCAAGGCGTTCTGCGGCGTTGCTTCTTCGCCCAGGCCCAGGCGGCCGGGTTCGATGGCCAGCACCGTGCGCAATTCGACACGGCGTTCGGTGAATTCGTCGTCGACGACCACGGCCCCCAGTTCGGATACCTGACCAATGCGAATGCCCTGGAACCGTACATCGGATCCCACCGACAGACCGCTGACGGACCCGTCGAACAGCACGGCAACGTTCAGTTTCGGGCGACCGACCTCGTTGAACAGGCTGGACCGTGCTGTTTCCTCGTCGCTGAACAGATCAAAGGTGTATCCATCGTTGATCGGCGCGCCGCCGGACACCACGGTGTCAAATGCAACGCCGCCTTCGATCAATGACGCAAGCGAGCTGACATCAAGCGATACACCACCCGCACCAAGCGAGACGCTGAAGCCTGCCGTGTCCCAAAACCGCGTGGAGGAGGTGATCAGTGCGTCGTAGGGTTCTGCTACAAATGCGCTGACCGATACGCTCAGCCCGTCGGGTGACAGGACGGGTTCGGACAGGACGCCGACCTCGATGCCCTGATGCAGCACAGGTGCACCCGCCGACAATGCGCTGCCTTCGGTCGTGCGCAGCACGATTTCGGTTCCGGTCTGGCCCGGAGGGGCCACCGGCGCGCGTTGAAGCCCTGTAAAGGATGTCTGCGCAACGTCGGCCTCGCGGTCCCAGTCGCCTTCGATGTAGACGCCGGACAGGACCGTATCCAGACCGGTGATGCCGCGCACACTGACATCGGGGCTGATGATCCAGAACTTGGCGTCCTGATCCATGAACGGCCAGACCGCCTGATCGACGCGGGCGAATACCAGAACCTCTTGCAGGTCCTCGGAAAATTCGACCCGTTCGACGGTGCCCACAGTCACGTCGCGGTATTTGATCTCGGTTTCGCCCGCGTTGATGCCGGATGCGCTGGGAAATGAAATCTCGATCTCGACACCGCGGTCGGAGAACGATTGCCAGGCCACACCGACCGACACCAGCAATGCAAGGATCGGCACCAGCCAGACGAACGATAACCGCCGCCAAAAGCTGGGCTTGCCCGGTTTCATGTCGAGTTCCGCGGCAGCGTATTCTTCAGTCATGGCTGACAGGTTCCTCTTCATCCCAAATCAGACGTGGGTCGAACGCCAACGCTGACAACATCGTAAATATGACCGACAGCCCAAAGCTGAGCGCCGCAATACCCGGATTGATGGTTGCGACGGCATTCAGTTGCACCAGTGCCGACAAAATGGCAACGACGAACACGTCGATCATCGACCAGCGTCCGATAAATTCCACCACATCATACAGTTTGTGGCGCTGATGCTGGTTGCGGCTGGATCTGTGTTGCACAGCCCAGGCCAGATAGGCGATCGCGATGAATTTGCCGACCGGAATCATGATCGAGGCGACGAACACGATGGTCGCGATCCCGTAGCTGCCATAGTGCAGCAGTTCGATCACACCGCCGATAATGGTCTGTTCCGACCGGTCAAGCAGCGTTGATGTCAGCAGCATCGGATAGATATTGGCGGGGATGAACGCGATGATCCCCGCGATCAGCCAAGCCCAGACCTTTTGCAGGCTTTCGGTATCGCGTGACCGGATCGGTCCGTGGCACCGTTTGCAACGCACGGCACCGCCCGCATGGACCTGTCCACACCGGCGGCAGCCGATCAATCCCGCCTGTCGGGCAGTGATCAGTCGCGGGAGGTCAGGTCGAGAGCTTTCCAAACGGTATACCTACTCATGATGCGATCGTTGAAAATGGTGATGATGACCAGCGTCACAAAGGCCCAGAACGCAGGGCCGATTGTCACCTGTGCTATGCCCGTGATCTTGACCAGGGCCACGGCCACGCCGACCATGAAAATCTCGGCCATGGCCCAGGGCCGCAATTGTTCGGTCATCGCAAAGGCGATCCGCGCGCCCGGACGGGGTTTGTGACCCAATACCAACGGACCCACCGCATAGATCAGTGCCAAAAGCCGGGTCAGCGGCAACACGATGATGAACAGTGCCACCGCGATCGCCACCGGCACGCCTTTGCCCGAACTGAACGCCATGATTGCGCTCAGCACCGAGGTTTCATTGGTGAACCCGGCCGCGTTGATGTCCAGAAACGGGAAACTGATGGCCGCCATCATCAGGATCACGGCCGCACAGGCCAGGCTGACCATCTGCACCAATGCATCTGACCGCCGGGTGACCAGCACGATACCGCACCGCACGCAACGCGCGCTGCCGCCCTCGGGCAGTTCGCGTTCGATATGCAGCGTGTCGCAATGCGGACAGGCGATCAGATCATCCAGGGGTGGCAGTGACATGGGTTCCAACAGGGTTTGGACCGCAGGACGATTGCGGCTGGTCAGGTGAACCCTTGGCATCATATTCCGGGCAGAGACCTGAAATGACGTCAGAAAGGGCATAATCGATGTCAAACTATTCTATTGAGCCGCCAAGGCAACCCGCGCTTGCCGTTGTGGGATCAGACTTGCGTTACCCGGTCGCCCGGATTTTCTGCATCGGCCGCAATTACGCCGACCACGTGGCCGAGATGGGCGGCGACGTGACCCGCAGTGCGCCGATCTATTTCACCAAATCGGCACATCACCTGCTGACCGATGACGCCGACATGCCCTATCCGCCCGGCACGCAGGATCTGCACCACGAGGTCGAACTGGTCGTCGCCATCGGCGCACCTGCGACCGGCATCGACAGAACCGCGGCAGACAGCGTCATCTGGGGATATGGTGTGGGCCTGGACATGACCCGCCGCGATTTGCAGGGCACCGCCAAAAAGGCAGGCCAACCTTGGGACACGGGCAAGGATTTCGCGGGCTCTGCCATCATTGGCGCGTTGACCCCGGCCTCTGGATTTCACCTGACCGAGCAAAAGATTCATCTGTCCGTCAACGGCGACACCCGGCAGGAATCACCCCTTGCCGCGATGATCTGGTCCGTGCCGGAAATCATCGCCAACCTGTCCACGCTCTATACGCTGATGCCGGGCGATATCATCATGACGGGCACGCCTGCGGGTGTCGCGGCGGTGAACAAGGGCGACACGCTGGTCGGTCAGGTCGACAGGCTTGCCCCGGTGCGTACGCGGATCGTCTGACGCTATTCGCCCTTGGGGGTCAGCGTGATCTCGCAGGGGATCGCGCGGTCCAACACCCGCTGCGCATTGGGAATGTCATTGCTCTCGGCGCGGCGGGTGGCGGCGGCACGGCTGTAATTCAGGCTTAACCAGCGCTGGATCAGCCTGCTGCGCAGTTGCGGCATCGGCACCTCGACACGCACGGTCAGATCCCACAGGTCCGCCAGATTGTGCCAGGGCGCTTCGTCGAACATCAGGTAATTGCCCTCGACGAGGATGACCGGGCAATCGGCCGGAATTGCGATGGCACCAGCCACCGACAGGTCGCGGGTGCGGTCGAACATCGGGGCCACGACCTCGATATTCTCGCCCAGCCTGCGGATCAGATGCAGGAACCCGTCCCCGTCAAAGGTTTCGGGCGCCCCCTTGCGCGCGCGCAGATCGCGGGCGTCCAGAATGGCGTTGTCCAGATGAAACCCATCCATCGGCACCACGAGCGTCGGGCATTTTTGCAGGTTCAACCGGCGCGCCAATTCCTTGGCCAGTGTCGATTTGCCGGACGCGGGGGCACCGCAGATGGCGACCAGGATCCGGTCTCGTCCCTCGCGCAGGGCGTGTATCCGATCTGCAAGCAGATTGACCTGATCTGTGATATCCATCACGGCGTTACTTCCTTGTCCTGATCCGGCCGATTGTGCCGCGCTACAGCACGCTACCCAGCACCGCCCCTGATTTCGAGGGGAAATTTGAGACACTTCATCACTTTGTGCGGTTCGATCTTGGAGATTGGGCCCGACCCGGCGTAGCAAGGATTCATGACAGCGCAGACAAGTGATCTTGACCAGCAGACCACCCCGAAACCGCCGCGCGGCCGATTGCGCCGTGTCGTGTCCTTGCTTTGGGCAGTGTGGCAAACGGCGTCTGAACGGCACATCAGCCTGATTGCAGGGGGTGTTGCGTTCTTCAGCATCTTTGCGCTGTTTCCGGCGGCTGCCGCGATCATTTCGCTGTTCGGCCTGATTGCCGACCCGGTGGTCGTGGTCGAGCAACTGGAGCTGATGCAAGAGATCATTCCAGAAGACACGTACCTGTTGCTGACCGAACAGATGTCGCGTCTGCTGGCGACGCGCAGCGATAAGTTGGGCTTTGCTTCGGTCGTGTCGCTGTTGCTGGCGGTCTGGGCCGCGCGTCTGGGCGTTGCGGGGCTGATGTCGGGCCTGAACGCCATTGCGGGACGGCCTGCGCGCAACGGGTTCAAGCAGATCGTCGTGGCGCTGACGCTGACCGTGTCGCTTGTTGCACTGGCGCTTGTTGCCATGGTGGCGGTCGTGCTCGCGCCGATTTTCATCGCCTTTGCGCCGATCGCGAATGACACGGCCTGGCTGCTCGAGGGGATTCGCTGGCTGGTGGCGCTTGTCGTGCTCTACAGCGCACTCAGCATCCTGTACCGCTTTGGTCCGAACCAACGCGGTGCGCGCCTGCGCTGGATGACCGTGGGGGCAGGGACCGTCGTGATCCTGTGGATCGCGGCCTCGGTCATGCTGTCCTACTACCTGGGAAATTTCGCCCGCTACAACGAGGTCTATGGGTCCATCGGCGCTGTCATCGGGATGCTGCTATGGCTATATATCACAGCCTTTCTGATCTTGCTGGGGGCGGCGCTGAACCTGCATGTACACGGCAATATCGACGGCAAGCATGATGCTCCAGATGCGACAAAAGTGTCACCCCCACGGCAGCAATAAGGCAGCTGTCGCCAAGATTCATCTGGATTTACAAATCCCTCCTCGCTACGCTGACGGCAATCAAAATCGATACGTCCCTTGATGGGCGTGCACATGAGGCGGAGTATATTATGTCGGCGATTGAATTCGTCGTTCGCAACGATGCGGGCGGCTTGCAGCGTGGCGCGGTGTCCGGAAACGGGCAAGACGCGAACATCATCGTATCTCAGGGTCAGGACGTTTCGCTGAATTTGCAGCGCAGCCACGTGCTGAGCTATGCGCGTCAGGGGCAGGCGCTTCAGGTCATGCTTGTTGACGGCCAGGTGATCACGATCCAGGGCTTCTTTGGCCCGGACGGCACACCCCTGAATGATCTTTTCCTGTCTTCCGGCGGTCAGCTGGCGCAGGTGCAACTGGTGCCGGGCGACGGCAACCTGCTGCTGGCGCAGTACATTGACGAGGACGGGTTCGGCAAATGGTCGCCCGATGATGACCTTTATTTCATCGAAGTGGCGTCGCTGGATATCGCAGGCACCGAAACCGGCGCCGATGTCGGCATGCTGGGCGTGCCCCTGCTGGCTGGTCTGGGCGGAATCGGCGGTGGTGCCGCTGCGGCTGGTGCAGCGGCACTGGGCGGGATCGCATTGCTGGGCGGCAGCAGCGCCGAGAGCGATGACGGCGACACCGATGGCGGCACACAGGGCGGCGGCGGCGACGGCACACCCGGCGGCGGTGGCGACGAAGGCGGCGGCGAAAATGGCGACGGCGGCGGTGGCGGCGGTGGGACCGGCGGCGACGGCGGCGACAGCGCACCTGAAATCGTCATTTCGGGCGGCACACGCAGCACCGGCACCGTAGTCAACGGCGAAGACTGGGACGACGGTGTGGAAATTTCCGGCACCGGAACGCCAAACGCCTCTGCCACGCTGGTCATCAACGGATCGACGATCCCGTTCGACATCGACGGCAGTGGTCAGTGGTCCGTCACCGTCCCGACAAATATCGCGGGCGAGGGTGAATATTCCTACGAGGTCGTGGCAACCGTGACGACCGGTGGTGGCACGTCCTCTGCGACCGATTTCCTGGACGTGGATACCGTCAACGAAATCACCCTTGATACCTCTGCCGCTGGTGGCGACGGAACGGTCAACCTGGTCGAACGCAACGCTGTGGGCGTGCTGGTCACCGGCACCGCCGAGGCGAACGCCACCGTGACCGTGACCTTCAACGGCAACGGGTCCGGCAACATCACGCACACCACGCAGGCCGATGGCAACGGCAACTGGACCTACACCTTCTCGGGTGCCGAGGTGCCCGGTGGTGAATATCAGGCCGCCGTCAGTGCCACATCCACCGACGCGGCAGGCAACGCGGCCTTTGCCCGCGGCACGGTCGAGGTCGACACGCTGGCATCCGTCGATATCCGCGAGGAAATCGTCGGCGGCAACGGCGTCATCAACCACGTCGAGCGCGGCGCACAGACCATCGACATCACCGGTCAGGCCGATGCCTTCTCCGAGGTGCGCGTGACCTTTGAAAACGGGTCCAAGACGGTTGTTGCGGGCGAGGACGGCAGCTGGACCGCGAATTTCTCGACCTCGGTCATCCGCAGCGGCAACGTCGAAACCTTTACCACGATCACCGCAGTCGCGACCGATCCGGCAGGCAACGTCGTGACCGATCAGGCCGATGTGCGTCTGGATACCTGGGTCAACCGCCTGACGCTGAATTCCCCGGTCGAAGGGGCAGACAACACCGTCAACCGCGCAGAGGCATCCGATGGCGTGACGCTGACCGGCACGGTCGAACGTGGTGCCACCGAAGTGATCGTCCGTTTCGATGCCTCGCAGAGCGGGACACCCAGCGCTATCGTCACGCGGGCGGCCACTGTGGACGCCAACGGCAACTGGTCCGTGTCCTATGCCGCCGGTGAGATCCCCGACGGCACCTATCAGGCGAATGTCACGGTCGCGGCCAAGGATCTGGCGGGCAACAGCCGGTCGATCAACGGCCAGTTCGATGTGGATACCGATGTGCCTGATGCGCCCTCGGTCGAAGGCATCGGCGACTATGATCGCGGCGTCACCTTTGTCACCATCGACGGCAACCCCGACGACATCCGGGTTCATTCCTACGACGAGGGCGGCAACGGCCGGTCCCTGATCGCGACGGACGGCGACGGCATGAAGAATTTCCCAGCCGACGGCGAGGAAACATTCAGCTTTGACGCGCCGGTCGTTGATGGCAAGCAACTGGTGATCACCGCCACCGACGATGCGGGCAACAGCAACTCCACCCTGCTGGTGGTGGATGTGAATGGTGTGGTCAATCTGAACGCGGCCGGGCTTGATACCTTCAACATCGGGGCGATTGACCTGGATCAGGGCGACAACGCACGCCTGACGCTGACCAAGGAGTCCATCGACGCGCTGTCGAACAATGACAACGTGCTGGTTGTGCACGGGTCCATCGACGACAGCGTCACCTTCAACGGCAACGCTGCGTGGAAAGAAACGCAGCAGATCGATGGCCGCTCGTACGACGTCTACAGTCTGGGTGACGACAGCGAGCTTGTGATCGACAGCAGCATCGCGTTTTCGCAGAACGTCGTCTGACGATCCTCCTGGTCCGGTCAAACGGACCAGCATCAGGGGGGCAGGCAACGTCCTTGCCCCCCGCCTATCCCCAGGGCCCACGACAGGGCTTGGGGGTGGGCACTCCCCAAAGACTATAAAAATAACGGGCGGGCTGCGGGTGAGCTATCGGCAAATCACAATGACGACGGGGGTAGTGTGTCTTGCACTTTCCCTGACTGCCTGCGGGCGGAACGATACAGATGCAGAAGTGGCACGCGCACAGGGTACGCCACTGGATTTCGCGGGGGCCGCGGCTGCGCCGACGATGGATGCCACGCTGCCCGGTGGCGATACCTCTAACATCATTGCAGGACTCAAGGCGCGGCGGACCGTGCTGAATGACGGTTTGTATGCCGATGTGGCACGCGCCGCCGTTTCCAATCGCACGTCGCAGGCGGAACAGGATCTGCGCGCCGCACGGTTTCGCGCACAGGCACAGTCGAAAAACTGGCTGCCGTCGATGGGACCGCAAGTTAGCCTGTCATCGGTCGGATCGCTTGTGACGACCTTGTTCATCGAACAGACCATTCTGGATAACGGCCGTAATAAGGCCGAACGCGCCTATGCCAACGCCGAGGTCGAAGTCGCGTCTGTCACCTATGCGCAGGACGCCAACGACCGCGCGTTCGAGGCGCTGAACCTGCTGTTGACCGCCCAGACCGCCGAGGCGCGTGCCGCCGTCAATGCCGCAGCACTGCCGCAGCTGGAACGTTACGCCTACATCATGGACGAACGCGTCAAGGGTGGCGTCAGCAGTCCCGTCGACGCCAGCATCGTGCATCAGAAACTGCAACAGATGCGGGCTGACCGCGATCTCGACCTCGAAGGTGCGGCATCGGCGCGGGCTGAACTGGCCGCAATGACAGGCGCCCCGGTCACGGCCAGCACGACCGATGCTGCGTTCCGCACCGAATTGACCGCACAACCCTTGCCGGACCTCAAGGCCGAAGCCGAGGCGACCCTTGCCGGTGCCGAGGCTGACGCCGGGCGCGCCGGATTTTTCCCGCGTCTGGCAGGCATTGCCAGCATCGGTGACAGTTCCGACGTGGGACTGACCGCCCAGATGGATCAGGACATCGGTTTCGGCACCCGTGACGCGATGCGCGCGATCGAGGCGCAGCGCGTCGCCGCCATCGCCGCCGTGTCCGAAACCCGCGAGGACACCGCCCGCACACTGGCCAAGCTGGAGGCAGAGCGCAGCTCGCTTACCCGGCAGTTGGTGCAGGCCGAGGAACTGGCCCAAGGGGCCGCGCAGGCATTCGACACCTACGTGCAGGCACAGCGCGACGGTCAGCGCACCGTGCGCGAGGTTGTCACCTTGATGGAATCCCGCGTGGGCACCGCCCGGCGTGCGGCATCCCTGCGCTATGACATCATTCGCAACGATCTGAAAATTGCCGCCCTGCGCGGCGTCCTTGTTGACGGAGACATCCTATGAGCGGTCCGGTTCTTGCATTCGACGTCGCCAATTCGCGTGGCATGAAACTGGCCAAGATCGACCCGGTCAAGGTGCCCGCCGATCAGGCGATCGACGGCACTGTCCTGACCGAAAATACGCCACAGCATGCGGCACCGAACGCGCCGGTCCATTCCGCACTTGCCGTGGAAAAGGCTGCGATTACAGCGACCTATGCCGCGCTCTTGGGGCAACCGCTCAAGGCGACGGACGTGCTCGAAGGGCAGGCGGCGGATGCCCATGGCGATCTGGCCCCCGCCAATCTGGTCGCCGCATTGAACGCTGTGGGTCTGCGGGCGCAGGCCATCGTCGCCCTGCCGCCCAAACCGTCCCACTGGCCCGCCATCGCGCGGCTGACCTCGGACAAACTGGTGCTGGTGCTGGAACAGACCAAGGACACCATCGTCGTCCACGACCCCAGCGCGCCCGACAACTGCGAAGAAGTATCGCTGCGCGAATTCACGGAACATTTCACCGGCCGAATCATCCGCGCCGAGGTGCCCGCCGCCGTTCTGACGGAACGCCACGGCACCAAGGCCGCGAAACGTCACTGGTTCTGGGCCGAAATCCTGTCGTTCCGCCGCATCATCGGCGAGGTGGCCCTTGGATCACTGGTTGCCAACCTGCTGGCAGTGGCTGTCGCGCTGTTTTCGCTTCAGGTCTATGACCGGGTGATCCCCAACCAATCCACGGCAACCCTTTGGGTGCTGACCATCGGTGCCGGGCTTGCCATGCTGATGGAGGCCGCCCTGCGCATCGCCCGCGCGCGCCTGATGGACAACGCCGGCCGCCGGATCGAGTTGCGGTTGCAGGACATGCTGATGAACCGCCTGCTGGGGATGAAGGCTACGGCCGCACAATCCCCTAGCCAGACCTTTGCCGCGATGCGTGAATTTTCGTCTATCCGCGAATTCTTTACCGCCTCGACCATTGGTTCGTTGACGGACATTCCGTTCATCTTCCTGTTTCTCGCCCTCGTCTGGTCCATCGGCGGCCCGGTCGTCTGGGTGCTGGTCGCCGGTGGCGTGCTGATGGTGCTGCCATCGCTGTTCCTGCAGAAAAAGATGATGGACCTGACGCTGGCCGCACAGGGCGCATCCACAAAATCCAGCCGCCTGCTGCAAGAGGCCGTGTTCGAGGCCGACACCATCAAATCGCAGCGCGCAGAGGGCCGTTTCAACCGCATGTGGGCAGAACTGACGGGGCTGTCCGCCCTGTCCACGTCCGAGCAGCGTCGCCTGTCCACGACGCTGACCTACTGGGCGCAGGGCGTGCAGCAGGCCACCTATGTCGCCGCTGTCGTCATGGGGACCTTTCTGGTGTTTGCCGGTGAATTTACGGTCGGGACGATCATTGCCGTGGGCATCCTCACCAGCCGCACGCTTGGGCCGCTGAACGGTCTGGCGGGTCTGATCGCGCGTTGGTCCAATACCAAGGCCGCATTGACCGCCCTCGACCAGATTGCGGATTCGGATCAGGACAACGATGCCACGCGCACCTACCTGCGCCGTGAAACCGTGGCGGGTGAATACGAATTGCGCGACCTTGCCTATACCTATGACGCCGACGGCGCGCGCGCGCTGGATATTGCCTCGCTCAAGGTGCCCGCAGGCCAGATCGTCGCTATCCTCGGGGCCAACGGGTCCGGCAAATCGACGCTGCTGAAAATCCTGTCCGGCCTGCATGTGCCGACATCGGGCCGCGTGCTGATCGATGGTGTCGACATGGAACAGGTCGCCGCCCGCGACCTGCGCCGGTCCATCGGCTATCTGGGCCAGGAGGTGAAACTCTTTGCAGGCAGCCTGCGCGACAACCTCAATCTCACGCAGCTGGAACGTGACGACGACCGGATGCTGGCGGCGCTGGATTTCGCAGGTCTCGGCCCGTTTGTGCGCGCTCACCCCAAGGGGCTGGATCTGGATATCCGCGACGGCGGGGCAGGCCTGTCGGTCGGTCAGCGCCAATCCATCGGCTGGGCGCGCCTGTGGTTGCAGAACCCCAGCGTCTGCCTGCTGGACGAACCCACATCCGCGCTGGACCAGACGCTGGAAACGACGTTGATCAGTCGCCTCGAAGGCTGGATGTCCGGGCGCACCGTGATTGTCGCCACGCACCGGATGGCGCTGCTAAAATTGGCCGACCGCACCATGGTGCTGCACAATGGCCGACTAGCCGTTGACGGACCCCGCGATCAGGTCCTTGCCCATTTGAACAAGGAGGCATCGTGATGGCCGTTGCGGATACCGAATTTCAGGGGGCCGCCCGCGGTCCCAGCCTGATCATCTGGCTGGTTGCGGCCACCGTCATCATCTTTATCGGCTGGGCAAAATTCGCCTGGGTCGACGAACTTGTCCGCGCCGAAGGCGAAGTGGTCAGCGCATCGCGTCCCCAGATCATCCAGAACTTCGAGGGTGGCATCCTGGCCGAACTCTTTGTCTCCGAAGGCGACACCGTCGAAGAGGGCGATGTCCTCGCCCGGCTGGAAGGCACGCAATTCGTCTCGGCCGTGCAGGACCTGTCCGAACAGATCAACGCCGCCACGATCCGCCGCCTGCGGCTGGAGGCCGAAATTGCGGGCCTGTTCGATTTCGATGTACCTGCCGATATCGCCGAGGCCAGCCCCGGCATCGTGCAATCGGAACGCGCCCTGCTGGCCGCACGTCAGGCCGATTACGCGTCCAAGGTTGACGGCGCGCGCCGCGTCATGGACGAAACCGGCAATGAGCTGGCCCTGATGGAGGACATGCTGTCGCGCGAAATCGTGTCGCTGATCGAGACAACCCGCGTGCGCAAGGCCTTTGCCGACGCTGAAATCAAGTACAACGAGGTTGTCACCGGTGCCGATCTGGCTCGTGCCACCGAATATACCGAAACGTTGCAAACGCTGTCGCAGCTGGAACAGAACATCAAGATTGCCCGCGACCAGCTGGACCGGACCGTGATCCGCGCGCCGATGCGCGGTGTGGTCAACAACATGGCCGTTACCACCATCGGCGGTGTCATCCGTCCGGGCGAGGAAATTTTTCAGATCATCCCGCTGGATGACGCGCTCTATGTCGAGGCGCGCGTGAAACCGCAGGACATTTCCGGCGTGACGACGGGGCAGGACGCCACGGTGAAACTGACCGCTTATGACTACACCATTTACGGTTCGCTCAAGGGGACGGTTCAGACCGTCAGCGCCGATACGTTCAAGGACGAACGCCGCCCCGAGGGCGACGCCCACTACCGGGTCATCCTGCGTGTGGATCAGGAAAATCTGGGCGTGCGCCAGTCCCGCATCGAAATGCGCCCGGGCCTGATGGCCACGGTCGAACTGCACACGGGCGAGAAAACGATCCTCAGCTACCTGACCAAGCCGCTGTATCGGTCGTCAGAAGCGCTGCACGAACGCTAGGACGCAGCGCGGGGTCCGCGCCCTGCGGCCCACAGTGCCAATCGCCTGCATCAAGGTTGGCTTCACTTGCGTGAACGAAACCTTGATACGCAGGCGATTGGCGCGCCTGCAGCTACGGCATTTTGCGTGACAAGCACTGCGATATTCAGTGCATTTTCATCTAGATGAAGATTTGACCCTCAAATGACATAACATGTTTCGCATGCGAAACATGTTGATTTCGTTATGTAACGGCAGCCTTGGCGTGAAATTGCGGGTCGTCCCACAGCCGGTCTGTCATCACCCGCGCAATCACGTCCACTGCCGCATCCACGTCGCCTGCGTCGATGAACAGCGGCGTGAAACCGAACCGCATGATATCGGGGGCGCGGAAATCGCCGACCACACCATGCGCGATACAGGCCTGCATCGCGGCGTAGCCCTGCGGATGGCGAAACGACACCTGTGACCCACGCGCCGCAGCATCCCGCGGCGAGGCGAGCGTCAGGTCGGGGCAGGCGGCCTCGACCCCTGCGATGAACCTGTCGCACAGTGCCATGGAGGCCGCGCGGATGTCGGCCATGTCGATCGTGTCCCAGATGTCCATGGACGCCTCGAGTGCCGCCATCTGGATCACGGGCGGTGTGCCGACCCGCATCCGTGCCACGCCATCACCCGGGCGGTAGCCCTGTTCGAACGCGAATGGGGCCGCATGGCCCAGCCAGCCGGCCAGAATTGGCCTCGCGGTTTCGGCGTGCCTTGGCGCGACATAGATGAACGCCGGCGCACCGGGTCCACCGTTGAGGTATTTGTACGTGCAGCCGACGGCAAAATCCGCACCACAGCCCGCGACATCGACATCCATGGCACCGGCTGAATGCGCAAGATCCCAGATCGTGATGATGCCCAGCGTCCGTGCCTGTGCCGTCAGCCCCGCCATGTCGTGCAGCCGTCCGGTGCGGTAATCGACCTGCGTCAGCATCAGCACCGCGACCTCGTCGGTCAGGGCATTCGCGACGTCCTCGGGGTCGACGACGCGTAGCTCCAACCCGCCGCCCAGTGCCGCGATCAACCCCTCGGCCATGTAGAGGTCGGAGGGAAAATTGCCGCTGTCGGACAGGATGACCTTGCGGTCGGTCATCGCCAGTGCCGCGGCCAGTGCCTGAAACACCTTGACCGACAGCGTATCGCCGACGGTGACGTGACCTTCTTCGGCGCCGATCAGCCGCCCGATCCGGTCTCCCAGGTCCATTGGCTGGGCCATCCAGCCCGCACGGTTCCAGCCCGTGATGACCATCTCGCCCCATTCATCGGTCAGCGTGCGGGCTACACGTGCCGGCGTTGCCTTGGGCAGCGGACCCAGCGAATTGCCGTCCAGGTAGATCATCTCCTCCGGCAAATGAAACATATCCTTGGTCTTTGCAAAATCGGTCATGCCGCGCCTCCAAATTTTCGCGAAAATTTGGCCCGGTCCGGATTTTCGCGAAAATCCGGCATCAGACCTGCCCCCCCGATATCTCGATTGTCTGGCCGTTGACACTGCGCGCGCCGTCCGAACACAGCCACATCATGGCTGCTGTTGTTTCGGCAACATCCAAGAGTTGCTTGCTGCGGTTGGCCCTGGCGACCAGTGCCGCGGCGCCGGCCTTGTCCACGTCGAACTTGCGCATCAGGCCCGGCAGCTGCGACTGCACGATATCGGTGTCGACATAGCCCGGGCAGAGCGCGTTGAAGGTCACCGGACGTTTGTGCAGGTATTCCTCTGACAGCCCCCGGATCAGGCCGATCACGGCGTGTTTCGATACGGTGTAGGGGACCGCGTTTTTCAGCCCGCGCACCCCTGCGATGGAACTGACGACGATCATCCGGCCCGTCATGTCATCGGGCAGTGATTCGAGTGCGGCCTGAAACGTCAGGAACACCCCGTCGAGATTCGTGGTCATCGTGCGCCGCCATGTCGCGAGCGAGATTTTGGCGAATGCGCCACCCTCGGCGATACCTGCGTTGGCGATGCAGATCTGCACCGGGCCCCGGTCTGCTGCGGCCGCAGCAATCCCGTCTCTCACCGCGGATTCGTCGCCTACATCCATTTGCAGCGGGTGCAACCTGGGATGATCGGCGGCGGCTGCCTGCAGCACGTCCAGTCTGCGGCCGGTGATCGTGACGTTGGCCCCGGCATCGGCCAGCGCGATCGCGATATCGCGTCCGATGCCGCTGCCGCCGCCCGTGACCAGCGCATGTTTGCCCAGATGTTCCATAATCGTCCTTTCGTTTGTCCGCAGCCTACGGTTTGATGCAGCGGGGACAAGGAGTGTATGCAGATGAAACGCATCGATCTGCCGCCGGTCTGGCTGGCGTTCTGCGCATTGGGTGTCTGGCTCAGCCGTGGCATCTTGACGGCGGGCACCGCCGTCACGGTCGGGATCGGGACCGCATTGATCGTGCTGGGCCTCGTGATGATGGCGATTGCCGTCCTGACCATGGCGCGCAGACATACGACCGTCATTCCGCACCGTGAACCCAGCGCGCTGGTCAGTCACGGGATCTTTGCCTGGTCACGCAACCCGATCTATTTGGCCGACGCCATTGTCCTGGTGGGATTGTGCCTGCGTTGGCAGGCACCCTTGGGCCTGTTGCTTGTGCCGGTGTTCATCTGGTGGATTGCGCGGCATTTCATCGTTGCCGAAGAAGCACGCTTGCGCGCTGCATTCGGCACAGCCTTTGCACATTACGTGCAAAGGACCAGACGTTGGCTTTGATGTTACCGCCATCGGCGGCTTGTGAAATATTATTGCGCGGTCTAACACTGGCGCGATCAAAAATGGGGGACTTCGATCCGTGAAAATCGGCGCACCAACAGAAACGTACAAGGGCGAGGCCCGCGTGGCCATGACGCCCGCCTCGGCCCGGGATTTGCAGAAACTCGGTCATGAATGTCTGATTCAATCCGGCGCAGGCAATGCGGCCGGATTTACCGACGACGCCTATCGCGCGGCAGATGTGACCGTTGTCGACGATGCCAAGGCGCTGTTCGAACAGGCCGACGTGGTCGCCAAGGTGCGCCCGCCATCACAGGCCGAGGTCCAGATGCTGCGGCAGGGCCAGACGCTGATCTCGTTCTTCTACCCCGGTCAGAACGAAGACCTGATGAAGGCCGCGAACGATCAGGGTGCCACCGTCATCGCGATGGACATGGTGCCACGCATCAGCCGCGCGCAGAAAATGGACGCCCTGTCGTCGATGGCAAACATCGCGGGCTACCGTGCCGTGATCGAGGCGGGCAACAACTTTGGCCGGTTCTTTACCGGGCAGGTGACGGCCGCCGGCAAGGTACCACCCGCCAAGGTGCTGGTCGTCGGTGCCGGTGTGGCAGGCTTGGCCGCGATCGGCACGTCGACCTCGCTGGGTGCGATCACCTATGCATTCGACGTGCGCCCCGAGGTGGCCGAACAGGTCGAATCCATGGGGGCAGAGTTCGTATTCCTCGATTTCGAAGAGGAACAGCAGGACGGGTCCGCAACGGGCGGTTACGCCGCCGTGTCCAGCCCGGAATTTGCCGCAGCCCAGCTGGCCAAGTTCCGCGAGATTGCACCCGATATCGACATCGTCATCACCACCGCCCTGATCCCCGGTCGCGACGCGCCGGAACTGTGGACCGAGGACATGGTCAAGGCGATGAAGCCGGGATCGGTCATCATCGACCTGGCCGCCGAACGTGGCGGCAACTGCAAACTGACCGTGATGGACGAAAAGATCGTCACCGAAAATGGCGTGACCATCGTGGGTTACACCGATTTCCCGTCCCGGATGGCGACGCAATCGTCGCTGCTGTACGCGACCAACGTGCGGCACATGCTGTCCGACCTGACCCCCGACAAGGACGGTCAGATCAACCACAACATGGACGACGACGTGATCCGGGGGGCCACGGCCACCCATGCAGGCGAGGTGACGTTCCCGCCACCCAAGCCCAAGGTCGCAGCCATTGCCGCCCAGCCGAAAAAGCCCGCGGCCAAGGAACTGACCCCCGAGGAAAAACGCGCCAAGGAAGTGGCCGCGTTCAAGAAAGAGACCAAGACGCAGGTCGGTCTGCTGACAATCGGTGGCGCGTTGTTGCTGCTGGTCGGTCTGGTCGCACCCGCCAGTTTCATGCAGCATTTCATCGTGTTCGTGCTGGCGGTTTTCGTCGGGTTCCAGGTCATCTGGGGTGTCGCGCATTCGCTGCACACACCACTGATGGCCGTCACCAATGCGATTTCGTCGATCATCATTCTGGGCGCGCTGACCCAGATCGGATCGGGGTCATGGCTGGTCGTCATCCTCGCCGCACTTGCGGTGTTCATGACAGGTATCAACATCTTCGGGGGCTTCCTCGTCACACGGCGCATGCTCGCCATGTTCCAGAAGTCCTGAGGGGGTAAACAGACATGGAATTCGGTTTCACAACAGCGGCCTATGTGGTCGCAGCCATTCTCTTCATCCTGTCGCTGGGCGGTCTGTCCGGCCAGGAAAGCGCCAAGCGCGCGGTCTGGTACGGTATCGTCGGCATGGCCCTGGCGGTTGCGGCGACATTGATCGGACCCGGTAGCGGCTATTGGTTGCTGTCGGTCTTGATGATCATTGGCGGTGGTCTGATCGGCTATCAGCTGGCGACCAAGGTGCAGATGACGCAGATGCCCGAACTGGTCGCAGCGATGCATTCGCTGGTCGGTCTGGCGGCGGTGATCGTGGGCTACATCGCCCATATCGAAATCGCGCGGCTGATCGAACTCGTGGCCACAAGCGGTCCTGATTTCGACCGCAGCTCTCAGGGGGTATTTGCCGGGCTTTTGCTGAAAAAGACCGTGACCGAGATGAACATCCTGCGGGTCGAGCTGTTCCTGGGCGTGTTCATCGGTGCCGTGACCTTTACCGGGTCGGTGATCGCCTATGGCAAGCTGGCGGGCCGTGTGAATACGGCGGCGGCCAAACTGCCGGGCGGTCACATGCTGAACGCCGGGGCTGCGAGTTTGTCGTTGCTCTGCCTGATCTGGTATTTCAACACGGGCGGATTTTTCCCGCTGTTCATCATGACGCTGGCCGCGCTGTTCATCGGGTATCACCTGATCATGGGCATCGGTGGTGCTGACATGCCGGTCGTGGTGTCGATGCTGAACAGCTATTCCGGCTGGGCGGCTGCCGCGATCGGTTTCAGCCTGGGCAACGATCTGCTGATCGTGGTCGGCGCGCTGGTCGGTTCGTCCGGTGCGATCCTGTCCTACATCATGTGCAAGGCCATGAACCGGTCGTTCGTCAGCGTGATCCTGGGCGGCTTTGGCGGGCCTGCGGGTGAACAGATGGCGGTCGAGGGCGAGCAGGTCGCCATCGACGCCGACGGTGTCGCAACCGCACTGAACGAGGCGGACAGCGTCATCATCATCCCCGGCTACGGCATGGCGGTGGCGCAGGCACAACAGGCGGTCAGCCAACTGGTGACCAAACTGCGCGCGCAGGGCAAGAACGTCCGGTTCGCCATTCACCCCGTGGCGGGGCGTCTGCCCGGCCACATGAACGTGCTGCTGGCAGAGGCCAAGGTGCCCTATGACATCGTCATGGAAATGGACGAGATCAACGATGATTTCCCCAACACCGACGTGGCCATCGTGATCGGGTCGAACGACATCGTGAACCCGGCCGCACAGGACGATCCCAACAGCCCTATCGCCGGGATGCCGGTGCTGGAATGCTGGAAGGCGAAACAGGTATTCGTGTCCAAGCGCGGGCAGGGGACCGGCTATTCCGGGATCGAAAACCCGCTGTTCTTCAAGGACAATACGCGGATGTTCTACGGTGACGCGAAACAATCGCTTGAGGCGCTGTTGCCCAAGATCGACTGAGCGAAACCACCAGTTTGACTGGAATATACGCCCGGTGCCGCAAGGTGCCGGGCGTTTGCGTTTGCGCCCGCTGCGGCAATTTTGTCGCCGCGTCTGCGGATGTTTTGGCGGTGCAAAACGAATCTTTGCCGCGCCTGAGCGGCGCAGTAGTGATAGCCAAATTCAACTGTGGGGGGATCTCATGCCACGTATCGTTACTGCTGCAACCTGTCTGGGTCTGAGCGCCCTTTTGTCCGCCTGTGGCGGCGGTGGCGGTGTGACCGTCGACCGCGATTTCGTCGTGGGCAAGGCCGATCAGTTCGAGGCATTGTCAGACCGGCTGGACACGATTGCACCGACCCAATTTACGGCCATGCCGACCAGCGGCAGCGCATCATTCAAGGGGGCTGGCGGGTTCTTTGTCGAAAACAACGTGAACCGGACCTCGGATGATCTGACCATCGTCGGCGATGCCGACATCACCGCCAATTTCAGTCGCGGCACGGTGACAGGCGATGTGACGAACCTGTTCGGTGTCGTGGGGGCCAACCCCAAGACGGGCCGTTTCTTTGACGTGGATGGTGACATCCAACTGGGTCGCCGTGGGTCATCCATCGGACGTGGCGCGCCCAACAACTTTGCCACCACCTATGACGGAACGCTGCGCACCGACAGCGACGGCACATTCGTGCTGCGTGGGACGGTCGATGGTAAGTTCGGTGGCACGATTCCATCCGCTGCAAAGACACCCGATACGATCCGAGCGATTGCCGGTGTTGACGAGGACGCAGGCATTACGCGCAACGGTCGTGCCATCGACGCGGAATTTCTGGTCTTCGGCGAGAACTGATAGTCAGCCACCGCAGGTGGCACCATTTTCTATCAAAGCTCCCGGCGTCCTATGCGCCGGGCGTTTTTAGTTTCAGAGCCTCGCTGCACGGGATCAGCTCTTCGCCGCTGCCCATTCACCTGGGGCCAGGTCCGCAACGCACCAGTCACCGATTTGCCAGCGCACCAGCCGGAGTGTGGGAAACCCCACATGCGCCGTCATGCGGCGTACCTGACGATTTCGCCCTTCGGTCAGGATGATTTCCAGCCAGCAATCCGGCACGGTTTTGCGGAACCGGACCGGTGGATCGCGGTCCCACAGGTCCGGTGCGGGGATGCGTCGCACCTGTGCCGGACGGGTCGGCCCGTCCTTGAGTGTGACACCCGTGCGCAGCGGGGCGAGTGCGGCATCGGTGGGGTCGCCTTCGACCTGTACGAGGTAGGTTTTGGGGGCCTTGAACCGGGGGTCCGCGATGCGGGCCTGCACCCTGCCGTCACTGGTCAGCAGCAGCAGCCCTTCGCTGTCACGATCAAGGCGCCCCGCAGGGTAAACCCCTGATGGCAAACCGAAATCAGACAGTGTGCGGCGCGGGGTCGGGCTGCGCGCATCGGTGAATTGCGACAGCACGTCAAAGGGTTTGTTCAGCAGGATCAGATCAGACATTTCACTGTCCTAGCGTGCTGACGGCAGGGGTGCAAAATAAATGCGGTTGCACGAAAAATCCGCTTGATCGGACAGGGCGAATGCATCACATGCGCCTGACAGACGCCAACGCACGCGCATCCGGGTCGGTTTGCATGACCCCTGTAGCGACGGTAACGTCTCCCTTGGAACTGAGCGGTCTCGGGTGGGTTAAACCATCCAATGGCCGGGTCTACTGGAGATGACCATGAATGCATTTGCTGGCGCTGCTGCGCCCACACGCGTGCCGACACCCAAGCTTGATACATGGGTCGCATCACAGGATTTCGACAAACCGACACTGGTCATTGATGTTGACCGGGTCGAGGAACAGTACCGCGCGCTGAAGGCGGGTCTGGGCCACGCCGACATCCATTATGCGGTCAAGGCGAACCCTGCACCGGAAATTCTGAAACGCCTGACCGACCTGGGGTCCCATTTCGATGCCGCGTCCAAGGGCGAAATCCAGATGTGTCTGGATGCAGGGGCCCGCCCGGACATCATCAGTTTTGGCAACACGATCAAACGGGCGTCTGACATTGCCTGGGCGCATGCCGCTGGCATCACCCTTTTTGCCGCCGATGCCCCCGAAGAGCTGGACAAGATCGCCGCCAACGCACCCGGCGCGCGGGTCTACATCCGCCTGATCGTCGAAACATCAGAGGCCGACTGGCCGCTGACGCGCAAGTTCGGTTGCGACAGCGACATGGCGCTGGACATGCTGGATTACGCCAAATCCGTGGGCCTGTCGCCCGTGGGTCTGTCGTTCCACGTTGGCTCGCAAACCCGCCGGGCCGAAATGTGGAAACCCACGCTGGACCAGCTGTCGGTCATCTGGAAACGCGCCAAGGACGCAGGGCACGACCTGACCTTGCTGAACATCGGTGGCGGATTTCCCGCGTTCTACGGCGAGGCGATCGACACGCCGACCGATTACGCCGCCCGCGTGATTGCGCTGGTCACTGAAACCTTTGGCGATATTCCCCAAATCATGGCCGAACCCGGTCGTGGCATGGTGGCCGAGGCCGGTGTCATTGTGACCGAGGTGATGCTGGTCAGCCGTAAATCCGACCGCGACGTGCACCGCTGGGTCTATCTGTCGATCGGTCGGTTCTCGGGGCTGGCCGAAACCGAGGGCGAGGCGATCCGCTATCAGTTCGAGACCGACCGCGATGGTGATGCCACCGGCCCCTGCATCGTGGCAGGCCCGTCCTGTGACAGTGCCGACGTCCTGTACGAAAAGCGCCCGATGCAACTGCCGCTGACCCTGACCAGCGGTGACCGGGTGCTGATCCGCAACACCGGGGCCTACACCTCGACCTATTCCAGCGTGTCGTTCAACGGCTTTCCGCCGCTGGATGTGGTTGTGATCTAAGGGTTTTCACAGAACCGCGATGGTGATGGCGGCGCACGGTATACAGTCGTGCGCCGCTAAGTCGTTCTGCTACAGGCATTTTATCGCTTTACCCAAGGGCGGACACCGCTAGGTTGATCCACAACAGTTTCGAAGTGGATCACCGATGCCGCCGATTGCCGATCACCCGCTGCGCTATGCGATGGCCAATGAATTGCACGCCCGTCCGTTTCCGGCGGTGCAGGCCCCGTCGCGTGCGGCCTTTCTGGCGATCAAGCCGGCGGAAAACGCCGCAGGCCGCGACCGCGATGCGGATCGGGCGCATCTGATTGAACTGCTGGACCGCCACGGCGCGCAGCATCCGCAGCCGGGGGCCACGCATTATTCCGGCTATCTGGGCAAGCATCTGCTGAAATGGGAAAGCCACACGGAATTCGTGACCTTTACCCTCTTTGGTGCGGGCACGGCAGAGCGGCCCTTTGACGGGTCGACCTTTGGCATGTTTCCCGAAAGTTGGCTGGCCAAGGCACCGGGGGTCCGCATCACCTCGGCCCTGATCCGGATCGAACTGTCAGAGGATGATGACGGCATCACCGACAAGATCGACACCTGGTTCGTGCCGGAAAGCCTGGCCATCAGTCGTGTGCTGGACGGAGAGCTGATCATCGCATCCGATTTCAGGATCGACGAGGCCGGGCACATGCGGTTTGCCATCTTTGCGCGGCCCGCCGCCGGAGAGCGGCGCACGGGGCGCGTGGTACAGCGGTTGTGCGAGATCGAGACCTACAAGGCGATGTCGATGCTGGGCCTGACGCGGGCGCGTGATCTGGGCGCCGATATGGCGCAGATCGACGCCCGTCTGACCAATCTGCTGGAACAGATGTGCGGCACGGTGACCGAACCGGCCGAACTGCTGCACGACCTGCTGCGGGTGTCGTCAGAGCTGGAGAACATCGTTGCGCAATCGGCGTTTCGGTTCGGTGCAACGGGGGCCTATGAGACCATCGTGAACCAGCGGATCGAGGTGCTGCGCGAAACGCGCTACGCCGGGCGCCAGACATTCGGTGAATTCATGATGCGGCGGTTTGACCCCGCGATGCGCACGGTCAAATCGACCGAGGCGCGGCTCAAGGCGATGAGTGATCGTGCCTTGCGGGCAGGGGACCTGTTGCGCACGCGGGTGGATGTCGACCGGTCGGCGCAGAACCGCGATCTGTTGCGCAGCATGGATGCGCGGTCGGATATGCAGTTGCGGTTGCAGAAAACGGTCGAAGGGCTATCGACGGTGGCGATCAGCTATTACGCGGTCAGCCTCGTACTTTATATGACGGGACCGCTGGAGGACATGCTGGACGTCAGCAAGACGACGATGGCCGCCATGGTGACGCCACTGGTGCTGTTGGCGGTCTGGTTCATGGTCAAGCGCCTGCGCCGGCATCTGGAGTAGCCGAATTTTCGCGAAAATTCGGGCGCGTCCAATTTTTCGCGAAAAATTGGGGTGTCATACGAATGTCGCGCGCAGGTGGTCCGCACGAAACAGACCGACCTTCCACGCAAAGACCAGACCGACGGCGGCTGCGGCGACGTTGGCGGTGACGGCGGCGAGCGTGATCCCGGTAAAGTCCAATATGCCGACGCCCAGCCATGCCAGCGGCAGATACAGCGCAAAGATCCGTCCCAGCGACAGAGTCATGGACCAACCCGCCTTTGACCGCGCATTCATCGCAGCATTGATGACCACGACGAAACCGTAGCCGAACAGCGACCAGCCCACGATTTTCATATAGGTGACCGCGTAATCTGCAGCGCCGCCGCCAGAGGTCAGCCAGCTTGCGAAGGGTTGCGCAAAGACAAAAAGGATCAGGCCCACCAGAACGCCATATGCGATGCAGAACGCCAAGGCTGCCTGAAGCCCCTTGGCCGCGCGGTCCTTTTGTCCGGCGCCCCAATTCTGGCCTACGACAGGACCGATCCCGGACGACAGTGCCAGCATCGGCACCAATGCGATTTGCTGCACGCGGGTCGCTGCGCCAAAGCCGCCCACGGCATCGGTGCCAACGGTCGCTACGGCGGCGGTGACGGCGGCCATACCTGCCGGATTGATGGCGTTGGAAAAGGCCGCGGGCCCACCGACACGGAACAATTCTTTTGTTGACCACATCAGGTCCTGGGTCACGTTTTCGCACCAGATCAGGATGTTCTGCCGGCCTGCATAGGCAATGGCGACCGCACAGATGACCATCCGTGCGACGAACGTGCCAAGGGCGGCACCCGCTGTGCCCATATCGAATGTAAAGACGAAGAGCGGCGTCAGGATGATATTCAGGACCGCTTCGGCCGACATCAGGACGGCGGGGGCAACGGAACTGCCGTGGGCGCGGATCAACGCGTTGATCTGCATCGTGATGACCAGCGGCGGAAACGACAGGCACCAATAGGGCATGAATGCCGCGATTTCTGTCTGCACGTCGTCCTGTGCGCCAAGTGCGGCAAAGAGGTAGGGATAGGTCAGATAGAGGGCACCCGCGATAAACAGGGACATGATCAGCCCCAGCCCCACCGTGTGCAGGCCGATGCGCGTCGGGTCACGGTCGGTGTCATCAGAGCCTAGCGTCTGGCTGACGGTGGCGTTGGCCCCGGCGCTGAGACCGATGGACAAAGATGTGATCGCCGCTGTGATCGGATAGATGAAGCCGACGGCGGCGAGTGGAGCGCCCCCCAGCTTACCCAGGAAATAGGCGTCGGCAAGGCCGACGGACAGGACGGCGAGGATACCGATGACCATCGGGCCGGACAGGCGGGCGAGGGCGCGCCAGACAGGCCCCTGTGTCAAATCGGTATCATCAGCGCTCATGAGGGGTCCTTTGACGTTCGGACCCAATGCGCCCGGACGACGATCGGTTCCCTACAGGCCGCGAATGCGTGGATCGAGGGCGTCACGTAACCCGTCGCCGATATAGTTTACCGCCAGCACGGTGAGTGAGATCGCAAGGCCGGGCCAGACCACACGTTCGGGGAAACTGACCATGCGCGGCACCGCGTCGGCCAGCAGTTTGCCCCATGTCGGGTAATCCGGCGGAAACCCGAGGCCAAGAAACGAGATCGCGGATTCGGTGATGATCGCAGTGGCGAGGCCCAGCGTGGCGCTGACCATGATGGGTGACAGCACGTTGGGCAGCAAATGACGGGTGATGACGCGACGGCTGGGTGTGCCGATGGACCGGGCGGCAAGGACGTATTCGCGTTCCTTCAGCGCCAGCACGTCGCCGCGCACGATGCGGGCGGTCTGCATCCAGCTTGTGATGCCGATGCCGATGACGATCAGGATAAAGATGCCTTGTTCGGGGCCAAAGGCGGCACGTAGCGGATCGCGGAACAGCAGCATCATCACGAGGAGCAATGGCAGCAGCGGCAGGGCGAGGAACAGGTCGGTCAGGCGCATCAGCACGCCGTCGAGGCGCGGGAAATAGCCTGCGATCACACCGACGAAGGTGCCGATCAGGATCGCAAGGATCATCGCGGTCCAGCCCACGGCGAGGCTGATCCGCCCGCCCTGCATGGTCTGCGCCATGATGTCCCGGCCCAGGTTGTCAGTGCCGAAGGGATGCGCCCAGGATACGTTGTCCGCGCCCCAGAGCGCGTTGATGATCGGGCGCAGATCCTTGTTGCGGATATCCAGCTTGGCCGGGTCCAGACCCCACAGCCACGGACCGATCAGGCAGAACAGCGTGATGCCCAGCAAAAAGATCAGGCCCGCCATTGCCCCTTTGTGACTGCGAAATTGGTCCCAGACGTCCCACCACTGGTTGCGGTCCTTGACCGGGGCCACGGGGGTCGGGTCGCCTGCGGGCAATGCGGGGTTGGCTGTGCGATCAGTCATAGCGGATCCTTGGATCAAAAACGCCGTACAGCACGTCGGCAATCAGATTGAACATGACGATCAGCACCGCGAACAGGAACGTCAGCGTCATGACCATCGGGATGTCGTTGCCCTGCAGGGCGATGATCAGCAGCTGGCCCAGACCGTTCACCTTGAAAATCTGTTCGGTGATGATCGCCCCACCAAAGATGCTGGGGATCCCCAGTGCGATCACGGTGATCACGGGGATCATGGAATTGCGCAGCACGTGGCGCAGGACGACGACGCTCTCGCTCAGGCCTTTGGCGCGGGCGGTGCGGACGTAGTCCTGGCCAAGGTTGTCGAGCATGGCCGCGCGCATGTAGCGGCTGATCTGGGCGGTGGTTTGCAACGCCAGCACCATGACCGGCATCACCATCTGGCGCAGCTGGAACACGAAACTGTCCCAGTCGCGGACCTGATGCGTGGTGTCATAGATGGACGGCAGCCAGCCCAGCGAGACCGAAAAGATCACGATCAGCAGGACGCCGGAAAAGAACGGCGGCACGGAAAAGCCGATCATCGACACGAATGTGCCGGCCTGATCGAACACCGAATACTGCCGGTAGGCGCTGATGATGCCGACGGGCAGGGCGATCAGCACGCCCACGACATAGGACATGCCGACGACCCACAGCGTCTGCGGCAGGCGCTGCGCGATTGTGTCGAACACCGGGCTGCGCGACTGGAAACTGATGATGCGTTGCTGACCGTCTGCCAGCGACGTGCCGAATGCGCTGTCGATCCAATAGGCGGGTTCGACGATGAAAAACTGTTTCAGCCACAGCGGAAAGCGGACCCACCAGGGTTCGCCCAGTCCCAGCGCCTCGCGCATTTGCTGTTTGACCTCGGCCGGGATCGTCAGCGGCATGGATGCCATCGGGTCACCGGGGGCCAGTTCCAGCAGCATGAAGATCACGAAGGCGATCAGCAAAAGCGTCGGAATGGATATCAGTAACCTGCGGAAGGTGTAGGTCAGCATGATGTCATACGCCTTGGCTAAGTGTCTACGTGTCAGTGTGGGCGGGCCAGTGTGGCCCGCCCGGTTGTCAGGTTCAGCGGTTGTCGCCGGTGCGATACCAGTCAGCAACGTTCCACAGTTCCGAATCCCATGTGTTCAGAACCACACCGCCGAGGCTGTTGGCATGGGCGGACAGACGACCACGATCCACCAGCGGGATCATCATCCCGTTCTGGACCGCCATGTCGTTGAGTTCGCGGGCGATGCGGCCACGCTCGTTCAGGTCGGCGGTCTGGGTCAGTTCTGCGTGCAGGGCGTCGTATTCTTCCATGCAGAAACGGCTGATGTTCTCACCCTGCCACTGTGTGTCAGGTGTGGGGGCCGCGTCGCACTTGCCGTTGCCCAGATAGGCCTGCGGGTCGGTGCCGGGGAAGTTGTTGGCGTACATCTGCACGTCAGCCATGAATTTCTGGAAGGTATCGGGCGAACCCGGATCACCACCAAAGAAGACAGAGCTGTCGATGTTGCGCAGTTCGACCGACAGGCCGATCTGTTCCCACCAATCCTTGATCAGCGCCTGAAAGTCCTGACGGACAGCGTTGGTCGAGGACTGGAACAACATCGCCATCGGCACGCCATCGGGGGTTTCGCGTACGCCGTCACCATCGGTGTCGACATAGCCTGCCTCTTCCAGCATGGCCTTGGCGCCTTCGATGTCCTGCGTGTCGCAAGTCATGGAGTCAGACGCATAGAGATCAGGTGCCGGCACCCAGTTGCAGGTCACGCGACCGGCCTGACCGTAGCCGACCTCGACCAGCAGCGGACGGTCGATCGCCATGGACAGCGCGTTGAACACGGCCGGATCGCCCAAGAAGGGGTGCGGACGGATGACCGAACGTTCGGCGTCGGACAGGGACGGGTCGGGGTTGGTGTTGTTCAGCATGATGCGTTCAACCAGTGTGCCGAAACCAGCGACAGGCACGCCCTGACCGCCTTCTTGCATCTGGGCGATCACGTCGGGCGCCAGTTGCAGGTTCCATGCGTAGTCGAATTCGCCGGTTTCCATGACGGCACGGCCAGCGGCGGTTGCGTCGCCGCCACCCTTGAGCGTGACCGTCTGGAACGCGGGCTTGTTCGCGTCACGGTAGTTTGGGTTCGCCTCGAACTGGATTACGTCGTTGGTGCGGAAATCTGTCACGACGAACGGGCCCGTGCCGATGGGCATAAAGTTCTGATCGGTACATTCCGGTGCCTTTGGCCCCAGACAATCGGCGAATTGGGCGGCCTGGATGATCGGGCTTTCCGCGCCGTTGAATGCCGAATAGGGGTAGGGCGTCGCTGAGGAAAAGTTCACGATGACCGTCAGGTCATCGGGGGTTTCGACGCTGGTGATGCCGTCGAATTTGGTGGCCTGTGCGCAACCGCCGCCTTCTGCGGTGCAGTATTCATAGGTGAATGCCACGTCGGCAGAGGTGAACGGCGTGCCGTCCGACCATGTGATGCCTTCGGTGATCTTGTAGGTGATCGAGGTCAGATCCTCGGCCACGCCACCGTTTTCGACCGTCGGGACCTCGTCCACCAGCCAAGGCACGATTTCGCCCGTCTCATTGAACCGCATCAGCGGCTCAAGAACCAGCGATGCGGCCTCGACGTCCTTGGTGCCGCCCGACAGGAACGGGTTCATGATGGATGGCGCCTGCCAATAGATGATGTTGACCTGGCCGTCGCGGCCCCGGTCACCCTCGTGGGCATCTGCATGCACCATGGGCGCTGTGCCCATGGTCGCAATCGCGCCCAGCAGAATTGTCTTCATTTTCATGCGTTAACTCCCTTGTTGGTTTGCATGTGCCTCGGCCTTTTCGGTCTCTGAGGCGTGGTTTTCATAGAGGTGGCAGGCCACGAAACGGCCTGGTTCCACCTCTTGAAAAGTCGGGTCGATGCGTTTGCACACGTCCATGACGGCAGGGCATCGGGTACAGAAATTGCAACCCTGTGGCGGGTTTGCGGGGGACGGCACGTCACCTTGCAGCACGACACGCTGGCGGGTCTGTGCCTTGGACGGATCGGGTTCGGGGACAGCGGACAATAGCGCGCGGGTGTAGGGATGCAGCGGCGCATCATAAAGCGACCCGCGTGGGGCCAGTTCGACGACCTTGCCCAGGTACATGACCGCGATGCGGTTCGCGATATGGCGCACCATCGACAGATCATGGCTGATGAACAGATAGGTCAGGCCGAATTGTTCCTGCAGATCCTCCAGCAGGTTCACCACCTGCGCCTGAATGGACACGTCGAGGGCAGCGATGGGTTCATCGCAGACGATGAACTTGGGGTTCAGGGCCAGCGCGCGGGCGATGCCGATGCGCTGCCGCTGACCGCCTGAAAAGGCGTGCGGATAGCGTTTCGCAAAGGCGCGGTTCAGGCCCACGGCGTCCATCAGTTCGGCCACCTTGGCCGCCTTTTCGTCCTTGGACAGTTTGGTGTGTTCGTCCAGCGGTTCGCGGATGATCGCCTCGACCGTCATGCGCGGATTCAGCGATGCCTGCGGGTCCTGAAACACCATTTGCATGGTCGGGCGCATTGCGCGCAGGTCGGATTGGCTGGTCTGGCTGATTTCGACGCCGTCGATTTCCACGGTGCCGCCGGTGATATCATACAGGCGCAGCACGGCGCGGCCACAGGTGGATTTGCCGCAGCCGGATTCACCGACCAGACCCAGGGTTTCACCGCGCTGAATGTCGAAACTGACGCCGTCCACGGCCTTGACCGCACCCGTCTGGCGGCGGAACAGGCCCGAATAGATCGGAAAATGCATCTGCAGGTCGCGGATGCGGACCAGTGGGCTGTTGTCATCCAGCATCATGGGCATCCTTTGCGACGAAACAGGCGGCGTCATGGCCCGCGCCAAAGTCATAGCGCGGCGGATTGGCCTGCGCGCAGCGCGGTTCCGCGACATCGCAGCGATCGCGGAACGAACAGGCGGTGGGGGCGGCCGACAGGATCGGTGGTTGGCCTTCGATGATGGTCAACCGGCGCGCGCGTTGTTCTGAAATCTTGGGGATCGTCGTCAGCAGGGCGCGTGTGTAGGGGTGTTGGGGGTTCTGGAACAATTCCTTGACCGGGGCCTGTTCGACGACCTGACCGCCATACATGACCATCACGCGGTCGGCGATGCCTGCGATGACGCCCAGATCATGGGTGATCCAGATGACGGCCATGCCCAGTTTGTCGCGCAGTTCCTTCATCAATTCGATGATCTGCGCCTGAATGGTCACGTCCAGCGCGGTTGTCGGTTCATCGGCGATCAGCACCTTGGGATCGCAGGCCAGTGCGATGGCAATCATCACGCGCTGGCGCATGCCGCCGGAAAACTGGTGGGGATAATCCGACAGGCGTTGGGCCGCACCCGGAATGCCGACCAGTTCCAGCAGTTCCTGGGCGCGGGCGCGGGCGGCCTGTTTGGTCAGCCCCATATGCGTGCGCAGCGGTTCCATGATCTGATAGCCCACAGTGAAGACCGGATTGAGCGATGTCATCGGGTCCTGGAACACAAACCCAATCCGGCCCCCGCGCACACGGCGCAGATCGTCATCGCTGACGTCCAGCAGATCCTGACCCTCAAAGGTGACGGTGCCTGCACGCACATCGGCGGGCGGCGACGGTAACAGACCCAGCAGCGACATCATGGTCACCGATTTACCCGACCCGCTTTCGCCGACAACGCCCAGCAGTTCACCGGCCTTGAGGTCAAAGCTCACGTCATTGACCGCGTGGACCTCGCCACCGCGCGTTTTGAAAACAGTCGTAAGGCCCTGCACATCAAGCACAGCCTGCGCCCCGTTGGGCATGGGCGAACCTCCCTGGTTCGATATGGTTGATCGCAGTCCGTCATTGGCGCGGCCCGTCGACAACCGGAACGGTAACAAGAAATTTTTCCCTAGCAAGTGCCAAAGGTTGCTTGACGTGGAGGCGGATCGGGTGGCTGGTCACGGGAGGCCTGTCGCGCGATAAGGGCACAAACCGCAGGCGAGGGCGCGAGATGAAGCAAGTGATATGTATCAATTGGGGCACGAAATACGGGCCGACCTATATCAATCGCCTGTATGGTATGGTTGCGCGAAACATCACGCCGCCTTTTCGTTTCACGTGTTTTTGCGACAATTCCGAAAATATTCGCGCAGAAGTCGACTGCCAGCCGCTGCCCAAGATTGATTACGAGATTCCGAAGGCCAAGACGGGGATCTGGCCAAAATCGCGCCTTTGGGGCGAAACTTTGGGCGATTTAAAAGGCCCGGTTTTGTTTCTGGACCTCGATGTGATCGTGACCGGATCGCTGGATTCGTTCTTTGAGGCCGGTGCGCCGGAGGACGTGATTTTGACGCGCAACCGGGTGGTCGTTTTCGAAAAACTGGGTCAGACGTCGGTGTTTCGGTTCATGGCGGGTGGGCTGAAACCGTTGCAGGACCTGTTCAAGACCGACCCGCAGGGCATCGCCGAGGAATACCGTTATGAACAGCGGTTCGTGACCCGCAACGCGCCCGGCGGTGTGAAATTCTTTCCTGACGGATGGGTGGCCCATTTCCGGCGCGACTGCCGCAGGCCGTTTCCGCTGAACTATTTTCTGCCGCCAAAGCTGCCCAAGGGCGCGCGGATCGTCATCTTTGCCGGGCACCTCAATCCGCAGGACGCGATTGAAGGACGGTGGAGCGATGCCGTCCCCCCGCGCAGTCCTTTGGCGCATCTGCGCGCGATCGGCCAGCGTGATCGGTCCGGCAGTATTTGGCGTTATCTGCGGCATTATATCCGTCCGGCCCCGTGGGTGGGCGATCACTGGCGGCCTTGAATATGTCCGGGGCCGGGTTCAGGATGTCCTGACCAGACCGGAGCATCCCCATGACACTGACCGCAAGAGACTTGCTGGATCGCCTCGTGAGCTATCCCACCATCAGCCGGGATAGCAACCTGGACCTGATTGATTTCGTTGAGGATTACTTGCGCGGTTATGGTGTGGAACCTGTCCGGGTGCCGAATGCGGACGGCACCAAGGCCGCGCTTTATGCACATATCGGCCCAGCGGTCGATGGTGGCGTCGTGCTGTCGGGACATACCGATGTGGTGCCGGTTGACGGGCAGACCTGGGACACCGACCCCTTTGTGGTGACGGAACGCGACGGGCGGCTCTTTGGGCGCGGCACCTGCGACATGAAGGGGTTTGATGCGCTGGCGTTGTCGGCCGTACCGCTGGCTCTGGCGCGCGGGATCAAGCGGCCGTTGCAGATCGCGTTGTCCTATGACGAAGAGGTCGGCTGCCTGGGCGCGCCGCCGATGATCGACCACATGGTCAGCCACGGTCTGCCGCGTGCGGATACCGTGCTGGTGGGCGAGCCGTCGATGATGCAGGTGGTCACCGCGCACAAGGGCGGGATCGGATTTTCCGTTCACGTTCAGGGGTTTGAAATCCATTCCTCACGCATCCACGAGGGCGTCAGCGCGATCATGCAGGGCGCGCGTCTGATCGATTGGGCCAACCGGCTGAACGCGGAACGCGCGCAGGCCACGCCCAGCTCGCTCGCCGCGGCTTTTGATCCACCCTATACCACGGCGCATGTGGGCGAAATCGCAGGTGGCACCGCGCATAACATCACCGCCAAGAACTGCCGGTTCGACATGACCTTTCGTGTGGTTCCGGGCGAGGACGTCGATCACTGGCGGCAGCTTTTCCTGATGGAAGTCAAAAGGATCGAGGCCGAGATGCAAGCCATCCAGCCGACGACCCGGATCACGGTCGATGAATATTTCGGCCTGCCGGGACTGGCACCAGAGACCGCAGGCCGGGCCGAGGCGCTGGCGCGCCGGCTGACCGGCGACAATGCCACCCATGTCGTCAGCTACGGCACCGAGGCGGGTCAGTTTCAGGAACGCGGCTATTCGGCCTGCGTCGTGGGACCGGGTGACATTGCCCAGGCTCACCAGCCGAATGAATTCATCAGTTGCGACCAATTCGCCAAAGGCGAGGCGTTCATCGCGCGTCTGATCGACGATCTGGCGCGATGATGGGGCCGGTCACGGCGGCAACCCCGCAGCAATTTGCGCCAGACCTGCCTGACCAGACCGAGGTCGTGGTCATCGGCGGCGGCATCATCGGCGTGATGACGGCGTGGGAACTGGCCCGCGCAGGCATCCCCTGTGTCCTGCTGGAAAAGGGGCGTGTCGCGGGCGAACAATCCAGCCGTAACTGGGGTTGGATTCGCGCACAGGGCCGCGACATCGCCGAATTGCCGATCATGCTGGAATCGCAGGCCATGTGGCCCCGTCTGGCGTCAGAGGCGGGCGACGTGGGCCTTGCGCAGACCGGAACGCTGTATCTGGCCAAGGATGCCGCCGATATGGCGCGCTATGCCGATTGGATCACGCAGGCAGCCCCCTATCAGGTGTCGTCGCGGCTGCTGACCTCGGATCAGGTGGCAGATCAGATACCCGGTGCCGCACGTCGCTGGGCCGGGGCGTTGTGGACACCCACCGATTACCGCGCAGAACCCTGGGTGACGGTCCCCGCCTTTGCCCGCGCGGCACGGGATGCGGGTGCAGTCATCATCGAGAATTGCGCCGCAAGGACGCTTGATCTGTCCGGCGGACGTGTCACTGGTGTGGTGACCGAGGTCGGACTGATCGCCTGCAAGAGCGTCGTCCTGGCCGGTGGGGCCTGGTCGTCGCTGTTTCTGCGCAACCACGGGATCAGCATTCCGCAACTCTCGGTACGGGCAACGGTCGCTGCGACCGTGCCGCTGGGGGATGTGAACCCCGGTGGGGCCGTCGATGACCGGCTGGCTTGGCGCAAGCGTAGCGACGGCGGCTTTAGCCTTGCCCCTGCGGGATTTCACGAATTGTTCGTGGGGCCGGACGCGTTTCGTGCCTTTGGCGGCTTTGCGCGGCAGCTGATCAAGGATCCGCTGGGTACGTCTTACAAGCCATTCGCACCAAAGGGGTTTCCGGATGCATGGGGAACGCCGCGGAACTGGTCCGGCGACCGTGCCAGCCCGTTCGAGGCGATGCGTGTCCTCGACCCGCGGCCCAACGCAGCCAGGATCACACGGCTGGCCCGCGACTTTGCCGCGACCTTTCCTGGCTTGGGCGAGGTGAGGATCGCGCAGGCCTGGGCGGGGATGATCGATGTGATGCCGGACGTCGTGCCGGTCGTGGATCATGCGGACACCATTCCGGGCCTGACCATCTGCACCGGCATGTGCGGCCACGGGTTCGGCATCGGACCTGCGATGGGGCGTATCGTTGCGGATCTGGCGCAAGGCAACGACGCAGGCCACGATATCAGCCGCTTTCGCCTGTCGCGGTTCAGCGATGGTTCGCGCTTGGTGCTGGGACCGAACCTGTGATGCTTGCAGGGGCTGCGCCGGGGTGACAGGATCAACCCAAAGGAGACATATCATGCCCGTCAAGAACCGCTTTGCCGAACTGCACGACGACATCACCGCGATTCGCCGTGATCTGCATCAGCACCCCGAAATCCTGTTCGAAACACACCGAACGTCGCAGGTTGTGGCCGACCGCCTGACCGCGATCGGTTGTGACGAGGTGGTGACCGGAATAGGTCGGACGGGGGTCGTCGGCGTCATCAAGGGCAACAGCGATAAATCGGGCAAAGTCATCGGCTTGCGCGCTGACATGGATGCGCTGCCCATCCATGAGGCGACCGGGTTGGACTATGCGTCCAAGACGCCGGGTGCCATGCACGCCTGCGGCCACGACGGACATACCGCGATGCTGCTGGGGGCCGCGCAATACCTGGCAGAGACCCGTAACTTCGACGGGACCGTTGTTGTCATTTTCCAACCCGCAGAAGAAGGCGGCGGTGGCGGACGCGAGATGTGCGAGGACGGTCTGATGGATCGCTGGAACATCCAGGAGGTCTACGGCATGCACAACTGGCCCGGTCGTCCCATCGGCAGCTTTGCCATCCGGCCAGGCGCTTTTTTTGCCGCCACCGACCAGTTCGACGTCGTGATCGAAGGCAAGGGCGGGCATGCCGCCAAGCCGCATGAAACCGTGGACAGCACGCTTGTCGCCGCGCATTGCGTGACTGCGCTGCAATCCATCGCGAGCCGTAACGCGGACCCGGTCGATCAGGTGGTGGTCTCCGTCACCTCGATCGAGAGTTCGTCCAAGGCCTACAACGTCATCGCCCAGCGGGTGCATCTGCGCGGCACCGTGCGCACCATGTCCGCCGAGATGCGCGCACTGGCCGAACAACGGCTGACAGCGATCTGCCAAGGGACGGCAGCCACTTTCGGCGCGCAGGCCGATGTCACCTACCACAAGGGCTATCCCTGTATGGTGAACCACGACGAACAGACCGCATTTGCCGCCGACGTGGCGCGGGCGGTGGCCGGCAGTTGCGATGATGCGCCCCTTGTCATGGGCGGCGAGGATTTCGCATTCATGCTCGAGGAACGCCCCGGTGCCTATATCCTCGTGGGCAACGGCGACACGGCCAGCGTCCACCACCCGGAATACAATTTCGATGATGCCGTGATCCCGGCGGGATGTTCCTGGTGGGCCGAAATCGTGGAACGCCGGATGCCGGCTGCCTGACGGGCAATCGCTGTTTTGAAAATATCCCGGGGGAGGACCGCAGGTCCGGGGGCAGCGCCCCCATCCCCGGCAGATCAGCTTCGCAGCAGGTCGCGGTAGATCGCGATCAGGCGTGCCGCCTCATCCGCAATGCGAAAGCCGTTTATGGCGCGCGGACGGCAGTTGGCAGACCAGCGGTTGAGGGTGTCCGGATCGGCAAGGGCCGATTGAATGGCTTGTTCCAGCGCCGGGTAGTCTTCGGTCGCAATCAGGGTGCCGGTTTCGCCGTCCGCCACGATCTCTTCGAACGCGCCCGTGCGGGTGGCGATGCAGGGCACGCCGCAAGCCATCGCCTCGAGCGGGGTCAGGCCGAATCCTTCGTTGCGTTGCGGCGCGATATAGAGGTCGATGGCCTGAAACCACGGGGCGATGGTCCAGCCGGGATCCTCTGGCAGGATATGGATGCGGTCGGCCACGCTTGATGCGGCAACACGGGCGCGCAGGTCGTCCATGAAACCTTTGAAGTGTTCCGTGACGCCACCCATCATGACTGCGTGGGCATGTGGAAATCGCGGCAGCAGGGCAATCATCGCGTCGATGAACAGGTCATTGCCCTTGGACGGGCGGATGCGGCCAAAGCAGCCGAGCAATGTCGCGTCCACAGGCAGGTTGAGCCGCGCGCGCAGGGCCGCGCGGTCATCGGCAGGGCAAAAATGATCGGTGTCGATGCCGTGGTGGATCACTTGCGCGTCGCGCCTCAGGAATGACGCGGACCGGGCAGAGGTCGCGACCAATGCGTCCTGTTTGCCGATCAACCACTTGGTATAGCCCGAATGATCGCGCTGTGCTGCGGATGTGAACATCAGTTTCAGCGGCTGGCGCAGGATGTGTTTCAACGCAAGGCCGGCCAGCATCTCGTTGTTGCGACGGGCGTGCCAGACGCGGGGGCGGCGGCGCATGGTGAACAGATCGCGGATGCGGATCTGCGGGATTTCCGGCGGCAGCTTCGGCCCCACGCTTGCAATGGCGATGTCCTTGGCCTGCAACGGCACCAGCCGCAGCACGGTCGAGGTCACACCGGAATACCGCTTTTTCAGGTTCGGGGCGATCACCTGCACGGTGTTGGCGTCGGTCATGGGGCGTGGTCCTTGGTCAGCGACAGCAGGCGACGGGCGAGGTCGGCGGTGCCGTCACCCTGCGCCTGTTTACAGGCAATCGCGGCGGTGGCCATGGCCTGTGCTGCGTTGCCGGTCAGCAGATCATTCACGGACCAGGCCAATGTGTCCGGTGTCACGGCGCGCGCGCCGCCTGCGCCGTTCAGCGTGGCATAGTCTGCTGCGCAATTCGCAACCTTTGGTCCGTGCAGAATGGCGGTGCCTGTGCAGGCCTCCCACGGGTTGTGACCGCCAGCATCGCCGAATGATCCGGCAATGAAGGTGACAGGCGACAGGCGATACCATGTCCCCATCTCGCCTAGCGTATCGGCAAGGTAGACGTCAGCGGTGGGTGCGTCCCCGGCGCTGCGGCGCGTGACGGTCAGGCCGCGCTGTCGGGCGAGGGTCGCGATTTCATCCGCGCGGTCAGGGTGGCGCGGTGCAAGGATCAGGCACAGGTCAGGATGCTGCTGGCGCAGGGCAGCATGCGCATCAAGGAGTGGCGCATCTTCGCCTGCATGGGTCGAAGCGGCCAGCCAGCGGTGGCGACCTGCAAGTGCGGTTTCCATTTCGGCCCGCAAGGCAGGGTTATCGGGTGCAGGTGGTGCTGCGGCCTTGAGGTTTGCACCTACCTGAACACGTGCTGCACCCAGGCTGCGCAGGTTCTGCGCCGTGGCCTCGGTCTGGGCCACGATCAGTGCGAATTGATCCAGCAACCACCGGGCGGGCGCGCCAAGTTGACGCCAGCGTTTGACGGAGCGGTCGGACAGCCGGGCGTTCAGCAACACGAGCGGCACGGCGCGGTCTGCGCAGGATCGGATCATGTTGGGCCAGAATTCCGATTCGATCAGCACGGCCAGATCGGGTCGCCACTGCGCGTGAAAACGGCGCATGACGGCGGGGCTATCCAGTGGCGCGAACTGGTGGATTGCACGGGCGGGCAGGCGGCGCGCCAGAATCTCGGCTGATGTCGCGGTGCCAGAGGTGACGAGGACCGTCAGGTCGGCGCGCTGTGCGTGCAGCGCGTCGATCAGCGGCAGGATTGACAGTGTTTCGCCGACGGAAGCCCCGTGAAACCAGATCAAGGTGCTGTCCGGACGGGGTTGCGTGGCGTGTCCGGTGCGTTCGCGCGCACGGGCGTTGGTGACGCCCTGATCTGTCAGTTTGTGGATCAGCCTGCGCTGCAAGACGGGCACCGCAAGGGACGCGAACCCGGCATAGGCGCGCAGCAGAAGCGGCGGGCGCATCAGCCGCCAGTATGGCTCATGTGGCGGGACACCTGACCGTCGACCTCTTGTCGGGAATAGTCGAAATCGTGGCCCTTGGGTTTGAGCGCGATGGCGGCGCGGATCGCGTCCTCCAGCACGGCGTCGGATTCGGACGATCGCAGCGGGCCACGCAGGTCGGAATGACCCTCTTGACCGAGGCAAGTATAGATTTCGCCGGTGCAGGTGATCCGCACGCGGTTGCAGGATTCGCAGAAATTATGGGACAGCGGCGTGATGAAACCGATTTTCTGGCCGGTTTCTTCCAGCCGGACATAGCGCGCGGGGCCGCCGGTGGACAATGGCAGGTCCGTGACGGTGTAATTCTGCGCCAACTGGCTGCGCAGATCCTTCAGCGACCAATACTGGCCGATGCGGTCCTCGTTTCCGATGTCGCCCATCGGCATGACCTCGATGAAGGTCAGGTCAATGTCGCGGCTGGCGCACCAGCTTGTGAGCGTGAACAGCTCGTCCTCGTTGAAATCCTTGAGCGCGACGGCGTTGAGTTTGACCCGCAGACCGGCCTTTTGGGCGGCGTCGATGCCGCGCAGGACCTGCGGCAGGCGGCCCCAGCGGGTCACACGGGCGAATTTCGCCTCGTCCAGCGTATCAAGGCTGACGTTCACGCGGCGCACGCCGGAGGCATAGAGGTCATCTGCAAAGCGCGCGAGTTGGCTGCCGTTGGTGGTCAGCGTGAGTTCCTTGAGCGCGCCGCTGTCGAGGTGCCGCGACATGGAGCGGAAGAACGTCATGATGTCCCGGCGCACCAGTGGTTCGCCGCCGGTGATCCGCAGCTTTTCCACGCCGAGGCGCACAAAGGCGCTGCACATGCGGTCTAGTTCCTCGAGCGTGAGCAGTTCCTTTTTCGGCAGGAACGTCATGTTCTCCGACATGCAGTAGACGCAGCGAAAATCGCAACGGTCCGTGACGGAAACACGCAGGTAGCGTATGGCGCGGGCGAAAGGGTCGATCAACGGTGCATTCATGAGGCGAACCTAAGGGCCGGCGGCGCTGCGCGCAAGCATTGCACTTGGCCTTGTCACGCGGGCGGCATGACGTATCTTGCAACGCATGAAAGCTTTATTCCTGATCCCCGTCATCGCCCTGTCCGCCTGCGAGGCCATGATGGTCCCGGCGTCAGCCCCTGCAACTGCGCCCGGTGCGACGCCAGCGACGGCGCCGGTCGCCACGCTGGACCCCACGCCGCCGCCGCCGCCGCCAGCGGCCGCAACCACGGTCGATGATTTCGACACGACAACGGAAGAAGACAAGGCCGAGGCGCTGGAGGTTACGACGCCGGTGTCCGCTGAACTGGGCACCACGCTGGTGACGCTGGGGTCGCCTGCCGATCCGGGGATCTGGTTGAAAACGCCGCTGGTGACAGCGCTGACACCGGGGCGTGTGGCCTATAGGTCGAACGAGGCCAACGTGGAGTTGCGCCCGTCGGGCGGCACCGTCGGGTCGGGCAGTGAAATGTCACTGCCCGCGATGCGCGTGCTGGAAATCCCACTGACGGAGATCGCCGAAGTGACCGTGTCGCGCCGGTAAATCTGGGCGGGCGGGCCCACCCGCCCACCCTTTTTGGGGCTTTGCCCCATACCCCAGGATATTTTTGACCAGAAGAAAACCTATTCGACGGTGACTGATTTCGCGAGGTTGCGGGGTTGGTCGACGTCGGTGCCTTTGGCGATGGCGGTATGGTAGGCCAGCAGTTGCGCCGGGATCGCGTAGAGGATCGGTGCCAGGAACGGGTCGATCTTCGGCAGGATCAAGGTTTTCCAGACGCCGTCGGAGGCTGTTTTCGCGCCTTGTTCGTCGGTGATCAAAAGGACCTTGCCGCCACGGGCCATGACCTCTTGCATGTTGCTGACGGTCTTGTCGAACAGCGGGTCGGTCGGTGCCATGACGATCACGGGGACATGGGCGTCGACCAGGGCGATGGGGCCGTGTTTCAATTCGCCGGAGGCATAGGCTTCGGCGTGGATGTAGCTGATTTCCTTGAGTTTCAGCGCACCTTCATGGGCGAGGGGATACATGGCCCCGCGGCCCAGGAAAAGGATGTCGCGGGCCTCTGCCAGGTCGGCGGCGATGGCGCGGGTGTTGTCTTCGATTCCGAGGGCGGTGTTCAGGATGCCGGGAAGTTGCCGCAATTGTCCCAGGTGCGTGTTCAGGGTTGCGGCGTCGATTTCACCGCGGTCGCTTGCGGCCTTGAGGGCCAGTAGTGCGAGGGTGGTCAGCTGGCAGGTGAACGCCTTGGTCGAAGCGACACCGATTTCGGCACCCGCATGGATCGGCAGCGCAAGATCGCTTTCGCGGGCGATCGAGCTTTCGGCGACATTGACGACCGATACGATCTTTTCCGCCTTGCCGGCCATGTAGCGCAGGGCGGCCAGCGTGTCGGCGGTTTCCCCCGACTGACTAACGAACAGGGCCACTGTCCCGCGTGTGACGGGTGGTTCACGGTAGCGGAATTCGGAGGCCACGTCGATTTCGACGGGCAGGCGGGCGATCTGTTCGAACCAGTATTTTGCGACCATGCAGGCGTAATAGGCCGTGCCGCAAGCGACCATCGTGAGGCGTTCGATCTGGGCAAAGTCGATGCCCGGATCAGGGAGTGTCACGGCGTCGGCGTCCGGCGCGATATAGTTGGCCAATGCACCTTGCAGCACGGTGGGCTGTTCGGCGATTTCCTTGGCCATGAAGTGTTTGTAGCCACCCTTGTCGGTGGCGGCGGACCCGCCTTCGATCTTGCGGATGGGGCGGCTGACCTGTTCGCCTGCGGCGTTGCGGATCTCGACGGATGTGCGGGTCAGAATGACCCAGTCGCCCTCATCCAGATAGCTGATGCGGTCCGTGATCGGGGCAAGTGCGATCGCGTCCGAGCCGATGAAGTTTTCACCGTCACCGTAGCCGACAGCCAGCGGGCTGCCCTTGCGCGCGGCAATCAACAGGTCGTCCTGGCCGTCGAACAGAAAGCAGACCGCATAGGCACCTTCGAGCCGGGCGATGGTGTCGCGGGCGGCGTCGCGCGGGCTGTGGCCAAGGTCGAGGTAGTATTGCGCCAGCAGCGCAATGGTTTCGGTATCCGTGTCGGTGGAATAGCTGATGCCGTTTTCGGCCAGAAACGCCCGCAATTCACGGAAATTCTCGATGATGCCGTTGTGGACGACGGCGACGCCCGCAGCGCGGTGCGGATGGGCGTTCGCCTCGTTCGGGACACCGTGCGTGGCCCAACGGGTGTGGCCGATGCCGACCTTGCCGGCCAGCGGTTCATGCACCAGCCGATCCTGAAGGTTCACAAGTTTGCCCACGGCGCGGCGGCGTTCGAGTGTGCCGTTGTTGATCGTAGCGATACCCGCGCTGTCGTAGCCGCGGTATTCCAGCCGCTTGAGACTCTCGACGAGGAGAGGGGCGGCCTCATGCCTGGACAGCACACCGATGATTCCGCACATGTCAGTGGTCCTTTGTCTTGGCGGCCTTGAGGGCCTTGAGTTTGTCCATCAGCCGCCGCGCGAGGCCCGGTTTGTTGATTTGACGGGCACGTGCGATAGCCAGCGCCTCGGCCGGAATGTCCTGCGTGATCACAGAGCCGGACCCGGTCAGGGCACGGTCGCCCACGGTGACAGGCGCGACAAGCATGGTGTTCGATCCGATAAAGGCGTCGTCGCCCACGGTGGTACGATATTTGAACACGCCGTCGTAGTTGCAGGTGATCGTACCTGCGCCGATATTGGCACGCGCGCCGATGGCCGCGTCGCCGATGTAGGACAGGTGATTGACCTTGGCCCCTTCGGCCAGCGTGGCGTTCTTGATTTCGGTGAAATTACCGACCTTGGCGTTCTCGGCCAGTTCCGCACCGGGGCGCAGGCGCGCGTAGGGGCCGACAACGGCGCCACGGCTGACATGGCAGCCCTCGAGGTGGGAAAAGGCGCGGATGGTGGCACCGCTTTCGACCGTTACGCCGGGGGCGAAGACAACGTAGGGTTCGATCAGAGCGTCAGCGCCGACATAGGTGTCGTGGGCAAAAATCACGGTGTCGGGGGCTGGAATCGTGACACCGTCCTCAAGCGCCTGTGCGCGCATCCGGGTCTGGAACGCGGCCTCGGCGTTTGCCAGTTCAGCGCGGGTGTTGATGCCCAGTGTTTCGGATTCGTCGCAGGTGACGACGGTGGCGGACAGACCGCGCGCGCGGGCGAGGCCCACGATATCAGTGAGGTAGTATTCCCCGCTGGCGTTGTCGTTGCCCACCGCGTCGATCAGGGAAAACAGTGTGTCCGCGTCGGCGGCGATGACGCCGGAATTGCACAGGTCGATGGCCCGGGTGGCGTCATCCGCGTCCTTGAATTCAACAATGGCTGACAGCGCGTCGCCGTCCATGACCAGCCGCCCGTAGCGACCGGGATCGGCGGCACGAAAGCCCAACACCACGACGTCGTGATCGGCGCGGGCGGCGATCATCGCCTCTAACGTTTCACCCGTGATGAAAGGTGTATCGCCATAAAGCACTACGGCATCGCCTGTAAAACCGTCCAGCGCAGGACGGGCCTGGGCGACAGCATGCGCGGTGCCCAGTTGTTCGGTCTGGCGCACTACCGTGATGCGGTCGTCAAAGGTGAGGGCGGATTTTTCCACCAGATCGGCACCGTGACCGGCCACCACGACGGTGCGGTCGGGGTCCAGCGCACCACCTGCCGACAGCGCGTGCAGCAGCAAGGGGGCCGCCCCGATGGGATGCAGCACCTTTGGCAGGTCGGACTGCATGCGGGTGCCTTTGCCTGCGGCGAGGACGATCAATGCGGTTGCCATCTGGACTTTACGCTCCACTTCAAACTGGACGCGTTGTAGCTGATAGGGCAGAGCGCACAAGACAGGCGACTGTCACAAAGCTTTACGGTCGGTAATATGGCCACGATGACAGGAGTGGCCGATGCGCTGTGTGGTTTTTGATCTGGATGGGACGCTGGCCGATACCAGCGGTGATCTGATTGCGGCGGCGAATGCCTGCTTTGCCGATCTGGGTCATGCGGCCCCCCTGGATGCAGCGGCGGACGGGGACACGGCGGTGCGCGGCGCACGGGCGATGCTGCGGCTGGGGTTTGCGCGGATCAGGGGCGAGGGCGACCACGAGGCGGATGTGGACGCGCAGTATCAGCCGCTGCTGGATCATTATGCGCGGGATATCGCCAGTCATACCTATTTCTACGATGGTGCGCTGGATGCGATTTCTCGGCTGCGTGCGGCGAGCTTTCGTGTTGCGATCTGCACCAACAAACCCGGCCACCTGACGGATCTGTTGCTGGATGCACTGGACGCAAGGGACCATTTTGATGCGGTGGTGGCAGCTGATACCTTGACCGTCAGCAAACCGGATCCCGCACCGTTTTTCGAGGCAGTCTCGCGCGCGGGCGGCGATCCGACGCGCGCCTTTCTGATTGGCGATACCCAGACCGACCGCGATACGGCACGTGCGGCGGGGGTGCCCATCGTTCTGGTGTCCTTTGGTCCTGCGGGCGCGCGTGTGCTGGATATGGCGCATGACGTGGCGCTGCACAGCTACGCCGAACTGGACGATGTGGCGGTGCAACTGTTAGGCCGTTGACGCTGCACGGAATATCCGGAACACTCTGCCACCATGGGGGAATGTTTCAACGTCTCGGTCGCGCAACGGTCCTGCCAACGGTCTTGGCGGTGGGTGGCATGACGCGTTCCGAGATCGAGGCAGAGGTCCGCGCCATGCTGGCCCGGCTGCAACAGCCTGATGAGGGCTGGACGCTGGACGCCGTGCCGCGTGGTGACGGCACCCCCCATGTCGAGGGCAACGGGCCGGCCTATACGCTGGTTGTGGATGCCGACGGGGCGGAAGTGTCCCGCGAGACGATGGATGGCTACGAGGTCGTGTATCAACTGCTGCGCCTGCAGACCAGGCGGATGGCGATGGCCTGCGAACAGTCGGCCCGCAAGACGACCGTGCCCGGTTGGATTGCGCCGATCGGGGCTTGGCTGCCGGGCTGGTTGGTCGCGCAATTGGGGACCGACACCTATTCGCGCAGCACATGGATCGACGCGCATTGCCGTCTGATGGATCACCTGCGCGGCGACTGGGGTGCGCGGGTGCGCGGTGAACACGAGGCGCTGCTGCGCCGCTACCCGCTGACCAGGGACGAGCGCGAGAATTTCACAGTGCTGGATTTGCGGGCGTATGGGGTAAGGCGGTGAGCGGGTCAGAGGGGGGCAGCTTCGTCCGCTGAGCGAGACAAGGCGGCCATTGGCATTTGTTCCTTCAATGGCCGCTTTGGCGTGCGTCAGGCCGCTGCAGTCGCTTCAATCTCGAACAGCAATCCGGGAATGGCGAGGCGTGTCACACCCAACAGTGTCATGGGCGGGGCAACCTGATGGGGCCCGAACCGCATGCCCATCAGGTCGAAGTTCTTCAGCGCCTCGTCTACATCTGTTGCATAGACCCCGAGTTTGATCACATTGCTCAGGTCCATCCCTGCGCGTTTCAGGACGGCTTCGAGATTGTCGAGCGTCAGGCTGATCTGCGCGCGCATATCGCCTGGATGCTGAGGGGCGCCATTTTCGTCTACTGAGGTCTGCCCCGCGCAAATCACCTGCCGCGTCGCGCCGCCGATCACCTCGGCCTGATTGTAGCCCAGCTTGATCGACCAGTCCCAGGGGTTCACTGCCGTCCGTTCCATGTCGCAATCTCCTTGTTTTCAGTTGCTGGAATCGGTGTAGGACGAAATAGTGCCAAATATTGTCACTAATTGTGATAGGGTCGAGATATGAACGTGAGACTCAGACATGACGCCATCGTGCGCAGCCTTCGCCGCAACGGCACATCCACTGTTGATGCACTGGCCGAAGAGGTTGGTGCCTCGCGCCGGACCGTCTTGCGCGATATCGGCGCACTGCGGGACGAAGGCTATGTGATCCACTCCGACGTCGGCCGCGGCGGCGGCCTCCAGCTTGACCCTCAATCGATGCAGACACGCGCCAAGTTGTCCGTGCCCGAAGTGTTCGCGCTGCTGATCAGCGTCGCGGCAATGCGAGCCGCTGGGAATCTACCCTTTTCCGAACTTGCCGACGCGGGGTTAGCCAAGATCGAAAAGGCCTTGCCGTCGGACAAGGTGAAAGACTTACGCGCGTTTTTGGAGTGCCTGCACATCGGCCAGCTGTCACCTTTGCAGGATTTGTCGGACATGGGGACAATGGACCCCGGCCTGCTTGGAGCCTTTGAGACGGCGTTTCTGGGCCGGCACTTGATCAGGTTCGACTATAGAGATGCAAAAGGACGCAAGACCGAGCGGCAGGTGGAACCACAAGCCATGCTGATCCTGCCACCCCTATGGTATCTCGTTGGCTGGGACCCTGCTCGCGACGATTTCCGGCATTTCCGCATGGACAGGACCAGCGACCCGGAAGCGGTTCCGACTACAAGCTTTCGCCGTCGGCATGTTCCGTTCGAAGATGATGTCTGTCCTTACGACGCACTGCAGCCGGAGCGTCGAAGCCGTCATTCGTGCTAAGTGCAGCATCCGAAACATTGGGTTCAAACCGGTCATACGCTGCGACCCGAATGATTGGCTTCAGTTCATAGGCTGTCAGGCACCTAAAATTACCGCAATGACACTGATGTCAGATGCGTTGCACAGAACGCTTACTCGGCCACCGGCACATACAGCGGCACGGTCGAGATCGACATTTTCGCGGACCCCTGGGTCAGCTCTGTCGCGTGGGCCACGTAGATCAGGGTGTTGTTCGCCTCGTCAAAGATGCGTTTGACGCGCAGTGATTTCAGCAACACGGACTGGCGTTCGCGGAACACGTTTTCGCCGTCGTCGCTGCGGTCGATGTCCCCGATCACGATGGGTCCGGTCTGGCGGCAGGCGATGGACGCGTTTGACGGGTCCTCGAACCAGTTTCCGTTGGACAGACGGTCGATGATCGACCGTTCGAAATAGGCCAGGTGGCAGGTGACGCCCTGCACCTCGGGGTCGGTCAGCGCCTCGATAATGATGTCGTTGCCGACCCAGTCGACGCCGACCTTGCCGACTTCTTCTGCATGGGCGGTTGCGGGCAGGGCGAGCAGGGCAGCGGTGAGAATATGTTTCATGAGGTGCGACATATGGTGCAGGGTGAAAAGGGCAAGGCGCTTGACCGGAGTGGGGGCGCTGGATTAGGAATTGAACAAGTGTTCAATAAAGGGGCAGGTCATGTTCAACGCGTCGATGACTTTTGATCTGGGCGAGGATGTGAACGCCCTGCGTGACATGGTGCACGACTGGGCGCAGACCCGTGTCAAACCGATGGCCGCCGACATTGACCGCGACAACGCTTTTCCATCCGCGCTGTGGCGCGAAATGGGTGATCTGGGCCTGTTGGGTGTCACGGTACCAGAGGAATACGGCGGGGCGGGCATGTCTTACCTCGCGCATACGGTCGCGATCGAGGAAATCGCGCGCGCCAGTGCCTCGGTCAGCCTGTCCTATGGTGCACATTCCAACCTGTGCGTGAACCAGATCAAGCTGAACGGGACCGACGCGCAGCGGGCGAAATACCTGCCCAAGCTGGTGAGTGGCGAACATGTGGGCGCACTGGCGATGAGCGAGGCGGGGTCGGGGTCGGACGTCGTGTCCATGACCCTGACGGCGGAAAAGCGGAACGATCATTACCGTCTGAACGGCACGAAATACTGGATCACCAACGGGCCGGATGCCGATACGCTGCTGGTCTATGCCAAGACGGACCGCGACGCGGGGTCCAGGGGGATCACCGCGTTCCTGATCGAAAAGGACATGACCGGTTTCAGCACTAGCGCGCATTTCGACAAGCTGGGGATGCGCGGATCGAACACGGCGGAACTGGTGTTCGACGATGTGCAGGTGCCGTTCGACAACGTGGTGGGCGAAGAAGGGCGCGGCGTGGCCGTGCTGATGTCCGGGCTGGATTACGAACGCGTTGTGCTGGCGGGGATCGGGCTGGGCATCATGGCCGCCTGTCTGGATGAAATCATGCCCTATCTCGCGCAGCGCAAGCAATTCGGACAGCCCATCGGGTCGTTCCAGCTGATGCAGGGCAAGATCGCGGATATGTACACGGCGATGAATTCGGCCCGCGCCTATGTCTACGAGGTTGCGCGCGCCTGTGATCGTGGCACCGTCACGCGGCAGGATGCAGCGGCCTGCTGTCTGTATGCGTCAGAACAAGCGATGGTGCAGGCGCATCAGGCGGTGCAGGCGATGGGTGGTGCGGGCTTCATGGCCGATGCGCCCGTGGCCCGTCTGTTCCGCGACGCCAAGCTGATGGAGATTGGTGCCGGCACATCCGAGATTCGCCGGATGCTGGTGGGGCGCGAATTGATGAAGGCGATGGTGTGAACAGGTTGCTGTTCCTGCCCATGGCGGCCTTGACGCTCGCGGTGGGATACGTCGGGTTCCAACTGGGCCAGCCGGTGACCGAGACGGATATCATCACGCGCTATGCTGCCCGCTATGTGTCAGAGGCGCCAGCGGGTGCGGCCATGACCGATTGTCTGGCGACGCCGGGTGTGGGTGATGTGCGTCTGACCGTCATTTGCGCCCACCCGGGTGGTGACAGCTTCGTCTATCCCGCAGGACCGCGCGGCGGACTGATCCGCGATACCGGAGGACCCGACACATGAAATTTGTCTTGATCTGTGCCCTGGCGCTGTCGGGGGCCACGGCTGCGACCGCACAGGATCTGGTCTATTCCAACGCGGCGACCGAGGCCTGTCTGGCGACCGTCACCGGGCTGGATCGTCTGGGGTGTGTCGGTGCCTCTGCCGGTGCCTGCATGGTCGACACGCCCGGCGGTGATACGACCGTGGGCATGGGCGGCTGCTTCGACCGGGAACGGCAATTCTGGGATGACGCCCTGAACGAGGCCTATGCCGCGCTGATGGTGATCTATACCGAAAGCGATGCATTCGCCGCATCCGAGGGGATGAACCTGCCCGTCCAATCCGATGCGCTGCGCGACATGCAACGCGCATGGATCGGCTACCGCGATGCGCGGTGCGATTTCGAAAGGGCGAAATGGGGCGGGGGGACCGGCGGTGGACCGGCCACGATCCAGTGCCTGATGGGTTTGACGGCAGAACAGACCTTTGTGCTGCGCGATGGGATGGACGGTTTACAGTGACACGACAGGCACATGAAGAGGCGCTGGCGCTGGTGAAACACGCGGCTGCTGCGGCGGCGGCAGGCGGCGGGGCGCGGTCGCGCGAACGTCATGTCAGCCGGGGCAAGATGCTGCCGCGCGACCGGGTCGCGGGACTGCTGGACCCGGGTGCGCCGTTTCTGGAAATCGGGGCGACAGCGGCGCACGGCATGTATGACGATGCGGCCCCCGGCGCGGGTGTCATCGCGGGCGTGGGGCGGGTGCATGGCCAGCAGGTGATGGTCGTCTGCAACGATGCCACGGTAAAGGGCGGCACCTATTTCCCGATCAGCGTGAAAAAGCATCTGCGCGCCCAGGAAATCGCGGCCGCCTGCCGTCTGCCATGCGTTTACCTTGTCGACAGTGGCGGGGCGAACCTGCCGCAACAGGACGAGGTGTTTCCCGATCGCGACCACTTTGGCCGTATTTTCTACAATCAGGCGAATATGTCGGCGGCGGGGATTCCGCAGATCGCTGTCGTGATGGGGTCCTGTACGGCGGGTGGGGCCTATGTGCCCGCGATGGCGGATGTGTCGATCATCGTGCGCGATCAGGGGACGATCTTTCTGGCTGGTCCGCCACTGGTCAAGGCCGCGACCGGCGAGGTCGTCAGCGCCGAGGATCTGGGCGGCGGCGACGTGCACACGCGCCTGTCCGGTGTGGCGGATTATCTGGCAGAGGACGATGCCCATGCGCTGGCCCTTGCGCGGCAGGCGGTGGCGTCCTGTGCGCTGGGTGATCACGGCACGGTTCAGAGGATCGCACCCCGTCCACCCGTCGAGGACCCGGCGACCCTGTTCGACGTGGTGCCTGCCGATCTGCGCACGCCCTATGACATTCGCGAGGTCATTCGCCGCATCGTGGACGGGTCGGATTTTGATGAGTTCAAGGCCCGGTTCGGGGACACGCTGGTCACGGGCTTTGCCCATATCGACGGCTGGCCCTGCGGGATTGTCGCCAACAACGGCGTGCTGTTTTCCGAGGCCGCGCAAAAGGGCGCGCATTTTGTCGAACTGTGCAGCCAGCGGAAAATTCCGCTGATTTTCCTGCAAAACATCACCGGGTTCATGGTGGGTCAGCAGTATGAAAACGAAGGGATCGCACGCCACGGGGCCAAGATGGTGACAGCTGTGGCGACGACCCGCGTGCCCAAGATCACGTTGGTTGTCGGTGGCAGCTACGGGGCGGGCAACTATGGCATGGCGGGGCGCGCCTATTCACCTGATTTCATGTGGACATGGCCTACGTCGCGCACCGCCGTCATGGGCGGCGAACAGGCGGCGGGCGTGCTGGCGACCGTAACCCGCGACGCCAAGGAACGCCGCGGAGAGGCGTGGTCCGCCGCCGAGGAGGCCGCATTCAAACAGCCGACGATCGATCAGTTCGCACGGCAGTCGCACCCGCTCTATGCCTCGGCCCGGCTGTGGGACGACGGTGTGATCGACCCGCGCGACAGTCGCGCCGTGCTGGCCCTGTCGCTGGCCGCAAGCTGCAACGCGCCCGTAGAGGAGACACGTTTCGGCGTGTTCAGGATGTAATCGCATGTTCACCCGTCTCCTGATCGCCAACCGGGGCGAAATTGCCTGCCGGATCATCCGAACTGCGCGTGCGCTGGGTGTTGAAACGGTGGCCGTCTATTCCGACGCCGACGCAGACGCGCTGCATGTGCGCATGGCCGATACCGCCGTGCGGCTGGGGCCTGCGCCCGTGGCCGACAGCTATCTGCGCGGTGATCTGATCATTGCGGCGGCACGGGACACGGGCGCGCAGGCGATCCATCCGGGCTATGGATTCCTGTCCGAAAACCCCGATTTCGTGGATGCAGTGGTGGATGCGGGGCTGGTGTTCATCGGTCCCAGTGCCGATGCGATCAGCAAGATGGGACTCAAGGACGCGGCCAAGACTTTGATGGCCGATGCCGGCGTGCCGGTCGTGCCGGGCTATCAGGGTGACAATCAGGATGCGGATCATCTGGCCGGGCAGGCGGCTGACATCGGCTATCCGGTGCTGATCAAGGCGGTCGCAGGCGGTGGCGGCAAGGGGATGCGACTGGTCGAAAGTCCGGGCGATTTCGCCGAGGCGCTGGCCAGCGCGCAGGCCGAGGCGCGCACGGCATTCGGCAACGCGCGGGTATTGATCGAGAAATACATCCAGCAGCCGCGCCATATCGAGGTGCAGATCTTTGGCGACGGCACCGATGCGGTGCATCTTTTTGAGCGCGACTGTTCGTTGCAACGCCGCCACCAGAAGGTCATCGAGGAGGCACCAGCGCCCGGCATGACCGCGCAGGTGCGCGCCGCGATGGGCGATGCGGCGGTGGCTGCGGCCCGCGCGATCGGCTACGCGGGTGCAGGCACCGTGGAATTCATCGTGGACGGGGCAGGCGGGCTGCGCCCCGACGGGTTCTGGTTCATGGAAATGAACACGCGCTTGCAGGTCGAACACCCCGTGACAGAGGCGATCACCGGCGTGGATTTGGTCGACTGGCAGTTGCGCGTGGCGGCAGGTGCGCCGCTGCCTTGTGTACAAGACGATCTGACCATTACCGGCCATGCGTTCGAGGCGCGATTATACGCAGAGGATGTGCCAGCGGGCTTCCTGCCTGCGACAGGCACGCTGGATCATTTGCAGTTCCCCGCTGATGCCCGGATCGACAGCGGGGTCGCGGCCGGATCAGAAATTTCGCCTTGGTATGATCCGATGATCGCCAAGGTGACCTGCCATGGCCCTGACCGGGCAACAGCATTGGGGCGGTTGTCGCGGGCGCTGGCCGACACGCAGGTCGCGGGCTGCGTGACAAACCTGGGGTTTTTGCAGCGGCTGGCGGCGCAGCCGGATTTCGTGGCAGGGCGTGTCGATACCGGGTTGATCGCGCGGCACGATGACCTGACGGCGGCGGTCGTGCCGACGGCGGCCCATACGGCGCTGGCTGCCGTTCATGCCGCGGGTCTGGATGCAGTGGTGCCACACGGCGGTTTCACGCTGTGGCAGCCCCTGCGCCATCTGGTGAACCTGCGACTGGCCGAGGCCGATCTGAAGGTTGCGCTGACCGTTCAGCGCGACGGGATCGCGGCAGAGGTTGCGGGCGAGACGGTGATGCTGCGCCGGGTCGCGGACGGTTGGACCTGTGACGGTATGCGCATGCCGCAGGTCGCGGTCCACGCGCGGCAGATCACTGTGTTCGGTCGTGATCCCGTGACCTTTGACCATCCCGATCCGCTGGCGCGCAGGGGTGCGGGCGCGGGCGGCGACGCCGTATTGGCGCCGATGCCGGGTCTGGTGCAATCGGTCGCCGTGGCGGTCGGTGACAGTGTTCAAGAGGGCGCGCGGATGGTCGTCCTCGAGGCGATGAAGATGGAACACGTGTTGCGCGCGCCGCGTGACGGGATCGTCGCCAGCGTCACCGCAGCCCCCGGCGATCAGGTCAAGGCAAAGGCCACTCTGATCACGCTGGAACCGTCATGATCCGTCTGCACCATAGCCCCGGCACGCGCTCGGTCCGGACCCTGTGGCTGCTGGAAGAGCTGGGCGTGGATTACACGCTGGTGAACTACGCGCTGGACAAGAGCCTGCGCGAACCGGGCTACCTGTCGCTGAATCCCGCAGGCCGTGTGCCTGCGCTGGAAATCGACGGTGTTGCCCTGTTCGAGAGCGGGGCCATCGCCGAGGTATTGTGCGAACGGTTTTCGCCCGACAGCTTGGGCAGGCCTGCAGGCCACGCGCAGCGGGCGCAATGGCTGCAATGGGTGCATTACGCCGAAACGATCAGCCAGCACTGCGCAAATCTGACCCAGCAGCACCTGATGCTGCGCGAGGACCACATGCGCAGCCCGATCATCATGCAGCTGGAATCAAAGCGTCTGGCCAAGACCATCGGCGTGCTGGAGGACGTTCTGGCGCAGGGGGACTACATGCTGGGCACGTTTTCCGCCGCCGATATCGGCGTGGCACAGGCCGTGGGCATGGGGCAGAAATTCGTGCGGCTTGATCCGTTTCCCCATGTTGCAGACTGGATCGACCGATTGTCGCAGCGGCCCGCATGGGGCGTGGCGATGAAGGACGCCGATCTATTTTATCCGCAGGATTTCTATGACCCCTGGCCATTGCCGGACAGCTAGGTCGTGCGACGGTCTGCATGGAATTTGCGCGGCGGGTGCAGTTGACCCTGTCCCGGCAGCGGACTAAACCCTTGCCAACCAACCGGGCCAGTGGCCCGCAAGCCAAAGGGGCGTTCCGCAATGGAATTTCTGCTGTCCGAATATTTGCCGATCATGATCTTTCTGGGTCTTGCCATTGCATTGGGGCTGATCCTGATACTGGCAGCTGCCGTTGTTGCCGTGCGCAACCCGGACCCGGAAAAGGTGTCGGCCTATGAATGCGGCTTCAATGCCTTTGACGACGCACGGATGAAATTCGATGTGCGTTTCTACCTCGTGTCGATTTTGTTCATCATTTTCGACCTTGAGGTGGCGTTCCTGTTTCCTTGGGCGGTGGCGTTTCAGGATATCTCGATGACGGCGTTCTGGTCGATGATGGTGTTCCTCGCGGTGCTGACCGCAGGTTTTGCCTACGAATGGAAAAAGGGCGCGCTGGACTGGGAGTGATCCCGGCCCATGCGGCTGGTGCGGGACAGGGTGTCGCCTTGACCTCTGACAGCGCCGGTCATAGGTCCAAGGATGACGGGCGAGGGTGCCCAGCACGATCTTACTGGCAGGAGTGAGCGACCATGGGTATCGCGACAGGTGTTAACGATGCGGGTTTCGACCGCGAGGTCGGCACACAGGCCCTGAACAAGGAATTGACCGACAAGGGGTTTCTCGTGACCTCGACGGCGGACATGATCAACTGGGCGCGCACCGGATCGCTGCACTGGATGACATTCGGTCTGGCCTGTTGCGCGGTCGAGATGATGCACACCTCGATGCCGCGCTATGATCTGGAACGGTTCGGCACAGCGCCGCGGGCGTCCCCGCGTCAGTCCGACCTGATGATTGTGGCCGGAACCCTGACCAACAAGATGGCCCCCGCGCTGCGCAAGGTCTATGACCAGATGCCGGAACCCCGCTATGTGATCTCGATGGGGTCCTGTGCGAATGGCGGCGGCTATTATCACTACAGCTATTCCGTCGTGCGCGGATGCGACCGCATCGTGCCGGTCGACATCTATGTACCCGGATGCCCGCCAACGGCCGAGGCGCTGCTGTACGGTATCCTGCAATTGCAGCGCAAGATCCGCCGCACCGGAACAATCGTTCGCTGATGCTGCGTGCGGCCATACTGTCCGCGACCACCGTGTCGCTGGTCCCGGTGGCAGTGCAGGCCGGTGCCGCGCATGATGCCCGGCGGGCCTGTCTGGCAGCACAGGTGCCGTTGCAGAATGCGGCGCTGGTGCAGACCGAAGCGGGAACGCATCGTATCGCGGTTACCGTCAGGAACGATCTGGACTGGCCCATCAACGGCATCCGCATCGCATGGGATTTCAGTGTCGCTGGCGAAATCGTCCTGAGCGATGATATCGGATCGTACATCCCCGATACGATTGCCCCCGGCGAAAGCCGCGATTTCAGTTTCTACGCCCCCACGCCGCCGGTATCTGCAGACCGTGGCACATTGGCCGCTGTCACGATCGACGTGGCGGACACGCAGGGCAATCAATACGTCAACGACGTCCGTGTCATGGGCGGCGGCTGGACAAACCTCACATCCGCGATGGAGTGCAACCTATCATGAGCCAGACACCTGCAAACGCGCAGACCCAAGCCCTGAGCGAACTGGGCCAGCACCTGGAACTGAAACGCAATGACTGTGTGCTGTCCTGGGACGTGGCCTTTGGTGAACTGACGATCAAGGTCGCGGTGGCGAACATCGTGGGCTTTGTCGAGTTTCTGAAGAACGATCCGGCGTGCAAGTTTTCGACACTGGTCGATATCACCGCCGTCGACCACCCCGAGCGGCCCAAGCGGTTCGAAGTCGTCTATCATTTTCTGTCCATGTATCAGAACCAGCGTATCCGGTTGAAGGTCGACATCCGCGAAGAGGACATGGTGCCGTCGATCATTTCCGTGCACCCCAGTGCCAACTGGTTCGAGCGCGAAGTGTTCGACATGTTCGGCATCCTGTTTTCGGGCCATCCCGATCTGCGGCGCCTGCTGACCGACTACGGTTTCCGCGGCCACCCGCTGCGCAAGGATTTCCCGACCACCGGCTACACCGAGGTGCGTTATGACGAAAAGCAAAAGCGCGTCGTGTATGAACCCGTGAGCCTCGTGCAGGAATACCGCCAGTTTGATTTCATGTCCCCCTGGGAGGGGGCGGAATATATCATGCCCGGCGACGAAAAGGCCAAGGAGGCCGCGAAATGATGGACGGTGATATTCGTGTAAACACCTACGACGACGGGTCCACGGACGCGCGCACGGGTGAACAGCAAATCCGCAATTTCAACATCAACTTTGGTCCGCAGCACCCTGCGGCCCACGGCGTGTTGCGTCTGGTGCTGGAACTGGACGGCGAAATCGTCGAACGCTGCGATCCGCATATCGGTCTGCTGCACCGTGGCACCGAAAAGCTGATGGAAAGCCGGACCTACCTGCAGAACCTGCCGTATTTCGACCGGCTGGATTACGTCAGTCCGATGAACCAGGAACACGCCTGGTGTCTGGCCATCGAACGGCTGACCAAGACCGAGGTGCCGCGCCGGGCACAGCTGATCCGTGTCCTGTTTTCCGAGATTGGCCGCATCCTGTCGCACCTGCTGAACGTGACCACACAGGCGATGGACGTCGGCGCGCTGACGCCGCCGCTGTGGGGATTCGAGGAACGCGAAAAACTGATGGTGTTCTACGAACGCGCCTGCGGTGCGCGTCTGCACGCCAATTATTTCCGCCCCGGCGGCGTGCATCAGGACCTGCCCGACCAGCTGGTCGAGGATATCGACACCTGGTGTCAGGACTTCCCGCGCGTGCTGGCCGACATCGACGGATTGCTGACCGAAAACCGGATTTTCAAGCAGCGTAATGCCGACATCGGCATCGTGACCGAAGAGGAAATCCAGGAGTGGGGATTCTCTGGCGTGATGGCGCGGGGATCCGGCCTTGCGTGGGATTTGCGGCGTGCGCAACCCTATGAATGCTATGACGAATTTGAATTCCAGATCCCTGTCGGCAAGAACGGCGATTGCTACGATCGCTACCTCTGCCGGATGGAAGAGATGCGCCAGTCGATCCACATCATGCGTCAGGCCTGCGAAAAGCTGCGCGTGGAAAAGGGTGACGTGATGGCCCGCGGTAAAATGACCCCGCCGACACGTAGTCAGATGAAAACCGACATGGAAAGCCTGATCCACCACTTCAAACTTTACACCGAAGGGTTCCACGTGCCCGCAGGTGAGGTTTACGCCGCGGTCGAGGCCCCCAAGGGCGAATTCGGCGTGTATCTGGTGGCTGACGGCACCAACAAGCCCTATCGCGCAAAACTGCGCGCGCCGGGTTACCTGCACCTGCAAGCGATGGATCATGTCGCCAAAGGGCACCAACTGGCGGACGTCGCCGCGATTATCGGCACGATGGACGTCGTTTTCGGAGAAATTGACAGATGATCCGCTTTGTTATCGCAGCGACCGCATTGGCCGGTATGGCCGCCTGTTCACCTGGCATCCCGCGTTTGGGCAACAACATGCCGGCTGATCCGATGGACCGCGTGGCCCCGCCACCCACGATCCAGCAGCCCGCGTTGCTGACCGCAAAGGAACGTCTGGTGCAGGGCATCGAGGCCAATGGCTGCGAGCTGACCACTGCCAACGCCGGTGCCGTTCTGAATGACGCCACGATCAGCCAGGCAGAGCTGGGATCGCTTATTCCGCAACTCGAAAGCGAGGGCCGGGTCGAGGTCTCTGGCGACAGTTCCATCCGTGTGGTAAGCGACCGCTGCATTTGATCCGACCTCTGACGATCTGCCTGAAAAAGACCTGAAAGACCCTGACCATGCTGCGACGCCTGTATCACGACCAGCCTGAAACCTTTGCCTTTACCGACGCCAACAAGGCTTGGGCCGAAGGTCAGATGACCAAGTTTCCCGAAGGGCGGCAGGCGAGCGCGGTGATTCCGCTGCTGTGGCGCGCGCAGGAACAAGAAGGCTGGCTGACACGACCCGCCATCGAGTACGTGGCCAAATTTCTGGGCATGGAATATATCCGTGTCCTCGAGGTGGCGACGTTCTACTTTATGTTCCAGCTGCAACCCGTTGGTTCCGTGGCGCATATTCAGGTTTGCGGCACGCTGTCGTGCATGATCTGCAACGCCGAGGACCTGATCAGCGTCTGCAAGGACAAGATCGCCCCCAAGCCGCATCAACTGTCCGCTGACGGCAAGTTTTCGTGGGAAGAGGTCGAATGCCTGGGGTCCTGCGCCAACGCGCCGATGGCCCAGATCGGCAAGGACTATTACGAGGATCTGACCGCCGAAAAGCTGTCTGACCTGATTGACCGCATGGCCGCGGGCGAGGTGCCGGTGCCCGGCCCGCAGAATGGGCGTTTCGCGTCCGAACCGTTGTCCGGCCTGACCAGCCTCAAGGATCATGACAGCGGCAAGGCACAGTACAACGCCAGTGCGCAACTGGCCGTTGATATCGGTGACACGCTGAAACGCATCGACGGCACCGAAGTGCCGCTGTTGACGCCCTGGAACACCGCAAAGGCCGCAGACAAGAACACCAGGGCCGCTGCACGTGATGACCTGATGTCGCCCGAGGGGCCTGATGGCAAACAGGGTGGTCGGGTCAGCGGTGATGCACCCGCGCCGCGCAATGTGGGTGCTGCCTCTGACGGCACAGCCGAGGCCCCGGGCGAGTCGCCAGCCGATGCAACCGCGGCCAAACCGGCCGAAGGCAGCGTCGCCCCCAAGGTAAAGACCGATACCAAGGCTGCGTCCAAGCGTGCGTCCACCACCGATGCAAAAGGTGCCTCTGCAACCTTGAAAGGTGCGGCAGGCAAGGATGGGTCGGACACGCCCGCACCCGGACCCCGCAAGGCCGGTGCAGGGGCCGTGACGGGTGCCGCTGCATCATCTGCTGATAGGACGGATGGAACGGGTGTTCCCGGTGCGGCGACGGCCAAACCGGCGACAGCCGCTGATAACCCGCTGGAAGGCGTGGTCGAGGAAAAACCCGTGACCCTGGACGCGCCGCGCGATGGCGGTCCTGATGATCTGAAACGGATCAAGGGTGTCGGGCCCAAGATCGAAGGCATTCTGCACGAATTGGGTTTTTACCATTTCGACCAGATTGCGGCCTGGACGACCGCCGAAATGGCCTGGGTCGATACGCGGCTCAAGTTCAAGGGCCGCATTCTGCGCGACGATTGGGTCGGTCAAGCCAAGGTCCTTGGGGCCGAGTAAACCCTGCGGTTCGCAAAAATTCTATGTCTCACGTAAAAGTTGCTTTAAGACGGCCCTAGGGCCGTCTTTTTGCGCTGCGCGTTGACGGCATTTGAAAATACCGGACCTTGTGGGTTCGTGTGACTTGCAGGGGGAATTGCAAATGAAAACAACTGCACCAAAGGAATTGGGCATCCTGGTCGTGGCCGGGGTGTTTGGTCTGATCGCAGGTGGCGTCGCGCTGGCTGTTTTTAGCACGGGATTTATCGCGGCATTGTTCATCGCCGGACTGGTGGCGGTGATCGTGGCCGTGGTGCTGTGGTTGGGATGGCGTGAACCTGCGGGTCGCAACACCCAGCCCGGCCTCACATCCAAGGGCGAACCGATCGGCGCAGACGCAGCAGCGCGTGCCGCAGGTGCCGCAGCACATGGCGTTGGCCATGCGCCTGCAACCACGGCGACCTCTCCCGTGGTCGCGGCGGGTGCAACTGCCGCGACACCCGAAACCGCCGGCAAATCCAGCACTGCAGAGACCAAGGCCGTCAGTGCAACACCGGCCAACGAAAGCGCCGCTGCATCAGCCCCGAAGGCCGGAACATCGGTTGCAGGCGACCCGAATGCGCGGACAGTGCATGCAGGGGCTGGCGCCGCTGGCGGTATCGCAAGCGAAGTGTCCGGCGACGCAGGCGCATCGGTCGTCGAGGCCAAGCCCGCCGCTGCCGCACCCGTCAAGGCAAAGCCCGGCAAGCCCGGCACCGCATCGGTCGAGGCAGCGCCGTCTGATGCCGACAAGCCCAAGCTGCTGGATCAGGCGCGTGAAGGTGGCCCCGATAACCTGAAGGAAATCAAAGGCGTCGGCCCCAAGATGGAAACCATGCTGCACGGTATGGGCATCTATCACTTCGATCAGGTAGCGTCCTGGACGGACAAGGAACTGGCCTGGGTCGACAGCAACCTCGAAGGGTTCAAGGGCCGCGCGAGCCGGGACAACTGGGTGTCCCAGGCAAAGATCCTGGCCGCCGGTGGCGATACGGAATTTTCCAAGAAGGTCGACAAGGGCGGCGTCTACTAAACCATGTCGAATCACACAGACGATACAACGCGACAGGGGCGGATCGCCGCCCTTGTCATCGCTGGCGCGGGTTTGCTGGCGATCCTCGCGCCGTGGTTGGTGGCCGTGACGGGGCTGGCACCGCGGTTTGAAATCCTGTTCTACCTCATCTCCCTGGCTGCGTTCATTTGGTCACTGGTTGTCACCGTCAGAATCTGGCAAAAGACGCGGTAACGGGCGCAACACGCCAACCAGAACTTGAGGACCCGCACCATGTTGCAAGATCAGGACCGCATTTTCACGAACCTTTACGGGATGCATGACCGCTCGCTCAAGGGCGCGCAGGCGCGTGGCCATTGGGACGGAACCAAGGATATCATCGCCAAGGGCAAGGACTGGATCGTCGACGAGATGAAGGCATCCGGTCTGCGTGGTCGTGGCGGTGCGGGTTTCCCGACGGGCCTGAAATGGTCCTTCATGCCCAAGGAATCGGATGGTCGTCCCAGCTATCTGGTTGTGAACGCTGACGAATCGGAACCCGGCACCTGCAAGGACCGCGAAATCATGCGCCACGATCCGCATACGCTGATCGAAGGCTGCCTGATTGCCAGTTTCGCGATGCAGGCCCATGCTTGCTACATCTACATTCGCGGCGAATACATCCGCGAAAAAGAGGCGCTGCAAAACGCCATCGACGAAGCCTATGACGCGGGTCTGGTCGGACCGAACGCCTGTGGTTCCGGCTGGGATTTCGACATCTATCTGGCGCACGGTGCCGGTGCCTATATCTGCGGCGAGGAAACCGCGCTGCTGGAATCGCTCGAAGGCAAAAAGGGTATGCCCCGGATGAAGCCGCCCTTCCCGGCGGGCGCGGGTCTGTATGGCTGCCCGACCACGGTGAACAATGTCGAATCAATCGCTGTAGTGCCGACGATCCTGCGCCGTGGCGGTGCATGGTTCGCAGGCATGGGCCGACCGAACAACGCGGGCACCAAGCTGTTTGCGATTTCCGGTCACGTCAACAACCCCTGCGTCGTCGAAGAAGAGATGTCGATCCCGTTTCAGGAACTGATCGACAAGCACTGCGGCGGCATCCGTGGCGGGTGGAAAAACCTCAAGGCGGTGATCCCGGGCGGATCATCCGTGCCGTGTCTGACGGCGGAACAGATGGACGGCGCAATCATGGATTTCGACTGGCTGCGCGAACAGCGGTCCGGTCTGGGCACGGCGGCGGTCATCGTGATGGACCAGAGTACCGACATGATCAAAGCGATCTGGCGGCTGTCCAAGTTCTACAAGCACGAGAGCTGCGGCCAGTGCACGCCCTGTCGCGAAGGCACTGGCTGGATGATGCGCGTCATGGAACGTCTGGTCAAAGGCGAAGCGGCCGTCGAGGAAATCGATATGCTGCTGGACGTGACCAAACAGGTCGAAGGCCACACGATCTGCGCACTGGGCGACGCGGCGGCTTGGCCGATCCAGGGTCTGATCCGCAACTTCCGCGGAGAGATCGAGGACCGGATCAAGCACAAGCGCCCCATCGCGGCGGAATAAGGTCAAAGGATCACATCTGACGCTAAAAAAACACCGCTGCGGCGGTGTTTTTGTTTGTGGATGTTGCGTCACAGGCGCGTGAACGCCTAGCCTGACCCTACGTCGCCGTGAGGGGTTGTGATGGATTTTTTCGATTTCAGCAATTTGGCAGCCGAGGGCACGCCACGTTTGCGCCGGATAACGGCAGCGATCGGTGTCATTCCGGGTGCGGGGATGGGATATCTCTTCGCGGACGTGCAGAACGGGTCCGGTATTTTGTATACCCTGGCAGGGGCTGTGTTGGGTGCTGGGCTGGGCTGGCTCTTTGCTGCATTCGTCGTCTTGGCCGTCCTTGCACTTTCTGCCGCATGCGTCGTCATGGCTTATGTGTGGATCACAGCGGGACCATGATGCATCTTGCCGAACTCAACATCGGTCGCCTGATTGCGCCGACCGACGATCCGCGCGTGGCGGAATTCATGGACAACCTCGATCGGATCAACGGACTGGGCAAACGGATGCCGGGTTTTGTCTGGATGATGGAAGGGTCGGGCGAGCCGGGCACGGGCAACACGGAGGCCAAGATCGACGGCGACCCGCAGTTCGTGGCCAACCTGACGGTCTGGGCCGATTTCCCCAGCCTGCGCACTTACGTCTTTGATACGTTGCACGCGCGGTTCATGAACCGGCGCGCGGAATGGTTCAAACGGATGACCGACCAACATTTCGTGATGTGGCCTGTGCCCGTCGGTCATAAACCCACGCTGTCAGAGGCGCTTGCGCGGCTCGAAGACTTCAAACGTGACGGTGATACGCCAGCGGCCTTTGGCTGGACTTGGGCGCGGGCCAATCTGGGCGAGACATCGCCTGACGGTGCCCCTGATATTGCATAGCCGCCACTGCGGACCGATATCCTGATCAACAAAACAAAGGATTATCGAGATGCGCAACCTGATGATTGCCGCGATTGCCGCCACCGGGCTGACCGGTCCTGCAACCGCACAGGGGTTGGCCGACGAGGCAGAAATTACCAATGGCCTGCTGGTCGTAGGCATGGCCTATGAAATCAGCCGCCAGTGCGACGACATCGACGCGCGGACCTTTCAGGGAATCCGCACGTTGCTGAACCTCAAATCGCGGGCGCGCGATCTGGGCTATTCCAGTGATGAGGTGGACGCCTACATCGACGACGACGCACAAAAGGACCGCTTGGAAGCGATTGCGCGTCGCCAGCTTGTGCAACTGGGGGCCGTGACCGGCGATCCTGCAAGCTATTGCGCCGTGGGACAGGATCAGATTGCCAAGGGCAGCGGGGTCGGCAGGCTGCTGCGCTAGGTCGCGGTATCGCCTGCGAAAAAGTCGTCCGCGCGTCTGGCATCAGCCTGTCAGGCGCGTTAGAACCCCGGATAACGCACTTTGGTGCACTAGCTGTCCGGAGCCTCTCATGTCCGACCTCAAGAAAATCAACATCGACGGTCAAGAGATCGAAGTCGATGGTGCCATGACCCTCATTCAGGCCTGTGAACTGGCAGGGGTCGAAATCCCCCGGTTCTGCTACCACGAGCGTCTGTCGATCGCGGGCAACTGCCGGATGTGTCTGGTCGAGGTCGTGGGCGGCCCGCCCAAACCGACCGCGTCCTGTGCGATGCAGGTCCGCGACCTGCGCCCCGGCAAGGACGGCGAACCGCCCGTCGTGAAAACCAACAGCCCCATGGTGAAAAAGGCCCGCGAGGGCGTCATGGAATTTCTGCTGATTAACCACCCGCTGGATTGCCCGATCTGCGATCAGGGTGGCGAGTGTGATCTGCAGGATCAGGCGATGGCCTATGGCGTCGATTTCAGCCGTTTCCGCGAACCGAAGCGCGCGACCGAGGATCTGGATCTGGGACCGCTGGTCGAAACGCATATGACGCGCTGCATTTCCTGCACGCGCTGCGTGCGTTTCACGACCGAGGTCGCGGGCATTCACCAGATGGGCCAGACGGGCCGGGGCGAGGATGCGGAAATCACGTCCTATCTGGGCGAAACCCTGAATTCCAACATGCAGGGCAACATCATCGACCTGTGCCCCGTTGGTGCGCTGGTCAGCAAACCCTACAGCTTTACCGCGCGTCCGTGGGAGCTGACGAAAACCGAATCCATCGACGTGATGGACGCGATGGGGTCCAGTATCCGCGTCGATACCAAGGGTCGTGAAGTGATGCGCATTCTGCCGCGCAACCACGACGACGTGAACGAGGAATGGATCAACGACAAGACGCGCTTTGTCTTTGACGGCCTGCGCCGCCAGCGTCTGGACACGCCCTACATCCGCGAGAACGGCAAGCTGCGCAAGGCCGAGTGGCCCGAGGCACTGGCCGCCGCGGCAACCGCCATGCGCGGCAAGAAGGTCGCCGGTCTGATCGGTGATCTTGCCTCTGTTGAAGGTGCCTATGCGCTGAAACAGCTGGTCGAAGGTCTGGGCGGTGTCGTGGAATCGCGTGTTGACGGTGCTGCACTGCCTGCCGGCAATCGCGGGGCCTATGTTGGCAGCGCGACCATTGCGGACATTGATACGGCCGAAAATATCTTCTTGATCGGCACCAACCCCCGTGTCGAGGCCGCTGGCCTGAACAGCCGCATTCGCCGCGCCTGGTCGCGCGGTGCAACCGTGGGTCGGATCGGCACACCGGTTGATCTGACATACGACGTCGTCGAGCTGGGCACTGATCGTGCCGCGCTGGAAAAGATCGCGGCGATGGATCACAGCGACAAGGCCGACAAGGCCGGTGTCATGATCATCGGGCAGGGTGCCTTGACGGGTGATGACGGTGCCGCGGTTCTGGCACTGGCCCTGAAAACGGCGCAGGCGGCCAAGTCCAAGGTCATGATCCTGCACACGGCCGCCGGTCGCGTCGGCGCGATGGATGTGGGTGCCGTGACCGAAGGCGGGCTGTCCGCTGCATTGGACGGGGCAGAGGTGATCTATAACCTTGGCGCGGATGAGGTCGAAATCCCCGGCGGTGCCTTTGTCATTTATCAGGGCAGCCACGGTGACCGTGGGGCGCACCGCGCCGACGTGATCCTGCCCGCCGCCGCCTATACCGAAGAAAACGGCCTGTTCGTCAACACCGAAGGTCGCCCGCAGCTGGCGATGCGCGCTGCATTCCCTCCGGGGCAGGCCAAGGAAAACTGGGCGATCCTGCGGGCATTGTCCGCCGAACTGGACGCCACGCTGCCATTCGATTCGCTGGCCCAGCTGCGCCGGGCACTGGTCGCGGCGCATCCGCATCTGGGTCGCATCGACGAAGTGGCCGAAAATGCGATGGTGCTGCCGGAGACAGGCACGTTGGGGCAGGGTGATTTCGCCTATGCCGTGCAGGACTTCTACCTGACGAACCCGATCGCGCGGGCCTCTGGCCTGATGGCGGAACTGTCGGCCAACGCCAAGATGCGTCTCACGGACAAGATCGCGGCGGAGTAAGACCGATGCGCCGTGCTGCCGTGCTGATCCTGGGTCTGGCCGCATGCGCGCCAATGGCCTCGAATGCTGTGCGCCCCGACTATATGGGCGTGCAGACCGATCTGCTGGACGGCGATCTGGTGAACTTCCGTGTCGCGCTGCGTGGCACCGACGATCCGGCATTGGTCGAAAATTATGCAGAATGCGCCGCGGCACAGTATGCGCTGATCCGGGGGCAGGCTTTCACCCGATTGGTGCGGGTGAATACGTCCAAAGAGGGTGGCACTTGGCGGTCAGATGCTGTTTACACCATCTCGCCGGACCTGCCGCGCGGCCGCGCGTCGATTGACGCCGTGGTCAAGGTTGCAGATTGCGGCGCATCGGGTATTCCGACCGTCTGACGCTTGAGGAAACGGATATGATCAACTTCTTCACCACGACCAACACGGGCCAGGTCCTGTTGATCCTTGGCCAGTGTTTGCTGGTGCTGATTCCCTTGCTGCTGGCATTGGCGATGCTGATGTATGCCGACCGCAAGGTCTGGGCCGCCGTGCAGATGCGCCGCGGTCCCAACGTGGTCGGCCCCTGGGGCGTGCTGCAATCCTTTGCGGATTTCCTTAAATATATCGTCAAGGAAATCGTGGTGCCCGCCGGCGCGGACAAACCCGTCTATTTCATCGCGCCGATGATCACATTCGTCATGCCCGTCATCGCTTGGTCGGTCATTCCGTTCAACGATGGTTGGGTGCTGTCCGACATCAACGTGGCCATCCTGTTCGTGTTTGCCGTCTCCTCGCTCGAGGTCTACGGCGTCATCATGGGGGGCTGGGCGTCCAACTCCAAATATCCGTTTCTGGGATCGCTGCGGTCGGCGGCACAGATGATTTCCTACGAGGTGTCGCTGGGCCTGATCATCATCGGCATCATCATCTCGACGGGTTCGATGAACTTTGGTGCCATCGTCGAGGCGCAGCGCGGTGCGGGCATCTTTAGCTGGTACTGGGTCGCGCATTTCCCGATGATGTTCCTGTTCTTTATTTCGGCGCTGGCCGAAACCAACCGTCCGCCGTTCGACCTGCCAGAGGCGGAATCGGAACTGGTCGCAGGGTATCAGGTCGAATATTCATCCACGCCATTCCTGCTGTTCATGATCGGCGAATTGATGGCCGTCGTGCTGATGTGTGCGCTGGTGTCGCTGCTGTTCCTGGGTGGCTGGCTGTCGCCCATTCCCGGCCTGCCGGACGGCGTGCTGTGGATGGTGCTGAAAATGGTGCTGTGCTTCTTCATGTTCGCCATGGTGAAGGCCATCACCCCCCGCTACCGCTATGACCAGCTGATGCGGATCGGTTGGAAGGTGTTCCTGCCGATGTCGCTGGCTTGGGTCGTGATCGTAGCGTTCCTTGCGAAATTTGAAGTGTTTGGGGGCATGTGGGCCCGCTACACGATCGGAGGCTGATATGGACTATACCCGCGCCGCCAAATATTTTCTGCTGCAGGACTTCTGGAAGGGGTTCGGTCTGGGGATGAAGTATTTCTTTGCCCCCAAGGCGACCGTGAACTACCCCCATGAAAAGGGTCCGCTGTCGCCGCGTTTTCGGGGTGAACATGCGTTGCGTCGTTATCCCAATGGCGAGGAACGCTGCATCGCGTGCAAGCTGTGCGAGGCCGTGTGCCCCGCACAGGCGATCACGATTGACGCCGCACCACGCACCGATGACGGCAGCCGCCGCACGACGCGCTATGACATCGACATGACGAAATGCATCTACTGCGGCCTGTGCCAAGAGGCCTGCCCGGTGGACGCCATCGTCGAGGGGCCAAATTTCGAATTCAGCACCGAAACCCGCGAAGAGCTGTATTACGACAAGGAAAAACTGCTGGCGAACGGCGACCGCTGGGAAGCCGAGATTGCACGCAACCTTGAAATGGATGCGCCCTACCGATGAGCGACGAAAACCCCTTTGCCAAGATGATGCAGCAGGGTCAGGACTGGGCGCGCCAGTTCAACCCTGACATGTCGTCATTCGTGCCCAAGGGATTTGCCGATCTGTTTCCGACCATGTCAGCCGACATGATGGAGACTTTCTTTGGTAAGGGGTTGAACCCGGACGGGCTAGACGCCAAGACGCGGCTGCTGCTCACGCTTACGGGCTTGACCATCACCGGTGCTGCAGCCGAGGACCAGATCCGCATCACGGTGCGCCATCTGATCGCGGCCGGTGCCACACGCCAGGAAATCGCCGAGGCGATTGCGCAGGCAGGACTGTTCGGCGGTGTGCCGGCAATGACAACGGCGATGACCCTCGCCACCGAGGAACTGAGCAAGGACGACGACGCATGACGGTCATGGCCTTTACGTTTTATATGTTCGCGATCACCACGTTGCTGGGTGGTCTGATGACCGTGTTGTCACGCAACCCGGTCCATTCGGTCTTGTGGCTGATCCTGGCGTTCTTGTCGTCGGCGGGTCTTTTCGTGGTGCTGGGCGCGGAATTCGTCGCGATGCTGCTGATCATCGTCTACGTGGGCGCGGTCGCGGTGCTGTTCCTGTTCGTCGTGATGATGCTGGATGTGGATTTCGCCGTACTCAAGGCTGAAATGTCGAAATACCTGCCGATCGGTCTGCTGATCGGCATCGTGATCCTGATGCAGCTCGCCGTTGCCTTTGGCGTCTGGGAATTCTCGAACGAGGTTGAAACCCGGTTGGCGGCCCCCGCTGATATCGGTGAAAACACTGCCCTGATCGGCCTGCTGCTGTATGACCGTTACATTCTGCTGTTCCAGCTGGCGGGTCTGATCCTGCTGGTCGCAATGGTGGGTGCAATCGTGCTGACACTGCGCCACCGCGTGGACATCAAGCGTCAGAACGTCTTGGCCCAGATGCACCGCGATCCGGCCAAGGCGATGGAACTGAAGGACGTGAAACCGGGGCAGGGCCTGTAGGGCGCGCCACCACTAGACCACCGGGGCCCGGCCCCGACCCAAAGACTTAGCGGGGCGCCACCCCGGAGGGACGTATATGATCGGACTTGAACATTATTTGACGGTCGCCGCGGCGCTGTTCGTGATCGGGATCTTTGGCCTGTTCCTGAACCGCAAGAACGTGATCATCCTGCTGATGAGCATCGAATTGATGCTGCTGGCGGTGAACATCAACTTTGTCGCGTTTTCCAGTTTCCTCAACGACATGGTCGGGCAGGTTTTCACCCTGTTCGTGCTGACCGTCGCCGCCGCCGAGGCCGCGATCGGCCTTGCGATCCTTGTCTGCTTCTTCCGCAACCGCGGGACCATCGACGTTGAAGACGTCAACGTGATGAAGGGCTGAACACATGTTTTCGATCATCCTGTTTGCGCCGCTGGTCGGCGCGCTGATCTGCGGTTTCACCTGGAAGATCATCGGTGAAAAGGGCGCGCAGTGGACGGCGACCTCGCTGTTGTTCCTGTCCGCCGTCCTGTCGTGGGTGGCATTCGTGACCTTTGACGGAACGACCAATTCGATAAGCCTGCTGCGCTGGATCGAAAGCGGGTCGCTGGCGACCGATTGGGCGATCCGCGTCGACCGCCTGACGCTGATCATGCTGATCGTCATCACGACCGTGTCCAGCCTCGTGCACCTGTATTCCTTTGGCTACATGGCGCATGACGACAATTTCAACGACGACGAAAGCTATCGTCCCCGTTTCTTTGCCTATCTGTCGTTCTTTACCTTTGCGATGCTGATGCTGGTGACGGCCGACAACATCGTGCAGCTGTTTTTCGGCTGGGAAGGCGTGGGCGTCGCCTCCTATCTGTTGATCGGTTTCTACTTTAAGAAACCCAGCGCCAATGCCGCAGCCATCAAGGCGTTCGTGGTGAACCGCGTCGGTGACTTTGCCTTCTTGCTGGGGATCTTTGGCCTGTTCCTGTTGACCGACGGTATCAGCTTTGACGTGATCTTTGCGCAGGCACCGCAGCTTGCGGAAACGCAGATCCAGTTCCTGTGGCGCGAATGGAACGCGGCAGAGGTCATTGCATTCCTGCTGTTCATCGGCGCGATGGGTAAATCGGCGCAGTTGTTCCTGCACACCTGGCTGCCCGACGCGATGGAAGGGCCGACACCCGTATCCGCGCTGATCCACGCCGCAACCATGGTGACAGCCGGTGTGTTCCTGGTCTGCCGGATGTCGCCGATCATGGAATTCGCGCCTGTGGCGACAGGGTTCGTCGTGTTCCTGGGTGCGACGACCGCATTTTTTGCCGCAACCATCGGTCTGGTGCAGAACGACATCAAGCGGGTCATCGCCTATTCGACCTGTAGTCAGCTGGGCTACATGTTCGTGGCCGCTGGTCTGGGCGTCTATTCCGTCGCGATGTTCCACCTGCTGACACATGCCTTCTTCAAGGCGCTGCTGTTCCTCGGGGCGGGATCGGTCATCCACGGGATGCACCACGAACAGGACATGCGGAACTATGGCGGTCTGAAAGACAAGCTGCCCAAGACGTTCTGGGCCATGATGATCGGCACGCTGGCGATCACGGGCGTGGGCATTCCGCTGCTGTACGTCGGGTTCCCCGTCGGTTTCGCGGGTTTCGTGTCCAAGGATGCCATCATCGAGAGCGCCTATGCGGGCACCGCCGGTGGCTATGCGTTCTGGATGCTGCTGATCGCTGCGGGCATGACCAGTTTCTACAGCTGGCGTCTGATGTTCCTGACGTTCTACGGCAAACCACGTGGCGACAAGCATACGCATGAACACGCACACGAAAGCCCGACGGTCATGTTGGTGCCGCTGGCCGTGTTGGCGTTCGGAGCGATCTTTTCCGGCATGGTATTCTACAAGCCGTTTTTCTCCAACGACACCAATGTCGCGGTGTTTTTTGGCGCGGCTGACAAATCCGAGGTCCACGTCGAAGAAGATCACGCCGCTGGTTTCAGCCTGATTGCGCCAGCCTATGCGGCGACGGCAGAAACCGAGGGCGAGGGGGCAGGTGACGATCACGGTGCTGATGTCTGGCCTGCCGAACCGGGCAAGGGTGCGATCTACAAGGCCCCTGACAACCACGTCCTGCATGAGGCGCATCTGGTGTCCAAGTGGGTCAAGGTGTCGCCATTCATCGCGATGCTGCTGGGTCTTGGACTGGCCTATCAGATGTACATCCGGCGTCCCGATCTGCCTGCAAAACTGGCCGAACAACAGGCCCCGTTGTACAACTTCCTGCTGAACAAATGGTACTTTGACGAACTCTACGACTTTGTCTTTGTGCGTCCCGCAGTCTGGATCGGCGGGTTTTTGTGGAAACGCGGTGATCAGGGGACCATCGACGGCGGGATCAACGGTCTGGCCATGGGGATCGTGCCGTTCTTTACCCGTACCGTGAACCGGATGCAGTCCGGCTATCTGTTCACCTATGCCTTCGCCATGGTTGTCGGGATCGCGATCCTGCTGACATGGGTCACGTTCACCGGAGGGGCCAACTGATGGGCAACCTACTCTCGCTCACCACCTTTATCCCGCTGATCGGTGCGGCGATCCTGGCGCTGTTCCTGCGGGGCGATGACGCTGCCGCACAGCGCAACGCCAAGTGGGTGGCCCTGGCCGCGACCGTGGCATCGTTCCTGGTGTCGCTGTTCATCCTGGCGGAATTCGATCCCAGCGATACCGGTTTCCAGATGGTCGAACAGGCCGACTGGCTCTTGGGGATGCAGTACAAGATGGGCGTGGACGGCATTTCGGTGCTGTTCGTGATGCTGACCACATTCCTGATGCCGCTGGTGATCGCGGCCTGCTGGAACGTGGAAACGCGGGTCAAGGAATACATGATCGCCTTCCTCGTGCTGGAAACGCTGATGCTGGGCGTGTTCATGGCGCTGGACCTGATCCTGTTCTACCTCTTCTTTGAGGCAGGCCTGATCCCGATGTTTCTGATCATCGGGATCTGGGGCGGCAAGGATCGCATCTATGCCTCGTTCAAGTTCTTCCTTTACACCTTCCTCGGCTCGGTGCTGATGCTGGTTGCGATGGTGTCGATGTTCAGCATCGCTGGCACCACCGACATTCCGACACTGATGACGACCGAATTCCCGTCCGAAAGTTTCAGCCTGTTGGGCATCAACATCGTGGGCGGTGTGCAGACGCTGATGTGGCTGGCATTCTTTGCATCATTTGCGGTGAAAATGCCGATGTGGCCGGTGCACACCTGGTTGCCTGACGCACACGTGCAGGCCCCGACGGCCGGTTCGGTCGTGCTGGCGGCAATCCTGCTGAAAATGGGTGGCTACGGTTTCCTGCGGTTCAGCCTGCCGATGTTCCCCGTGGGGTCCGAAGTCATGGGGCCGCTGGTGCTGTGGCTGTCGGCCATCGCGATCGTCTACACCTCGCTGGTCGCCCTCGTGCAGCAGGACATGAAAAAGCTGATCGCCTATTCGTCGGTCGCGCACATGGGTTACGTCACGATGGGGATCTTTGCCGTCAACCAGCAGGGGATCGACGGTGCGATTTTCCAGATGATCAGCCACGGGTTCATCTCTGGCGCGCTGTTTCTCTGTGTTGGCGTGATCTACGACCGGATGCATACCCGCGAGATCGATGCCTACGGCGGTCTGGTGAACCGGATGCCGGCCTATGCGCTGATCTTCATGTTCTTTACGATGGCGAACGTCGGTCTGCCGGGCACCTCGGGTTTTGTCGGGGAATTCCTGACGCTGATGGGCGTGTTCCAGGTCAACACCTGGGTGGCATTGGTCGCCACGTCCGGCGTGATCCTGTCGGCGTCCTACGGGCTGTGGCTGTATCGCCGCGTCGTCATGGGCGACCTGATCAAGGAAAGCCTGAAGTCGATCACGGACATGAATGTGCGTGAACGCTGGATTTTTGCACCGCTGGTCGTGATGACCCTGCTGCTGGGCGTTTATCCGGTGCTGGTGACCGACATCATCGGGCCAAGCGTGACTGCGCTGGTCGATCAATACGAATCCGCGACGGCGGCGTTCAACGCCGCCAATGACGTCGCCGCAAGCGAGGTGAACTAAGATGGGTTCCGATATTTCCATCGCCCTGCCGGAAATCGTCCTGGCGCTCTATGCCATCGGCGCTTTGCTGGCGGCGGTCTATACGGTCAAGGACGCGGCGGCGGGCCTGCTGGTCTGGGTGACGGCTGCGGTTTTCGTGGTGTTGGCCTTCTGGATCGGCATGGATGACAGCGCGGCACAGACGGCGTTCAACGGCATGTTCGTGGCTGATGGGTTCGCCCGCATGGCCAAGGTCATGATCCTGCTTTCAGCGGCTGCGGTTCTGGTCATGTCCAAGGTCTACATGGAACAGCGCAACCTGCTGAAATTCGAATATCCCGTGCTGGTGTCGCTGGCTGTTGTCGGCATGATGGTCATGGTCAGTGCCAACGACCTGATGACCCTCTATATGGGTCTCGAGCTGCAATCGCTCTCGCTGTATGTCGTGGCGTCCCTGCGTCGGGACAGCGTCAAATCGACCGAGGCCGGGCTGAAATATTTCGTGCTCGGCGCGCTGTCCTCGGGCCTGCTGCTGTATGGTGCATCGCTGACCTACGGTTTTGCGGGCACCACCCAGTTCGAAGGCATCATCGTCGCCGTCCAGGATGACGTGTCGCTGGGTCTGCTGTTCGGCCTGGTGTTCCTGATCGCCGGTTTCGCGTTCAAGGTCTCGGCCGCGCCGTTCCATATGTGGACGCCTGACGTCTACGAGGGTTCGCCCACACCGATCACCGCGTTTTTCGCAACCGCGCCCAAGGTCGCGGCCATGGCCCTGTTTGCCCGCGTGATGTTTGACGCCTTCGGCGGCGTGACCGGCGACTGGCAGCAGATCGTGGCCTTCCTGTCGGTCGTGTCGATGTTCCTGGGCGCAATCGCCGGCATCGGTCAGCGCGATATCAAGCGTCTGATGGCCTATTCGTCGATCAGCCACATGGGGTTTGCCCTGATGGGTCTGGCGGCGGGTACTGCGTTCGGCGTGCAGGCAATGCTGATCTACATGGCGATCTACGTCACGATGAACATCGGGACCTTTGCATTCATCCTTGGCATGGAACGCGACGGGCGTCCGGTGACGGACATCCAGAGCCTGCGGATGTATGCGTCCCGCTATCCGACCCGTGCGCTTGCCATGCTGGTGCTGATGTTCAGCCTTGCGGGTGTGCCGCCACTGGTCGGTTTCTTTGGCAAGTTCTACGTGCTGCGTGCCGCTGTGGATGCAGGCCTGGGTTGGCTGGCTGTCGCAGGCGTGATCGCATCTGTCATCAGCGCGTTCTACTACCTGCGGATCGTCTATTTCATGTACTTCGGCGAAGAAACCGAGGCACTGGACGCGCCGTCCCAGCCGCTGCTGGGTGGGTTCCTGATCGCATCGGCCGCGATCATGGTCTTTGGCGTCGTGAACCTGTTCGGGATCGAACCCTGGGCCGCTGCTGCTGCAGGCACCCTTGTCAACTGATCCGACCCAGAACCCCCTCTGGCCAGAGGGGGTTTTGTGCCGTCATCTGCAATCGGTCGATTCCACAATGGCCGAGGCGGCGCGCATTGCGCCGACGCTGACGGCACCGACCTGGGTCGTGGCAGATACACAGACCGCATCGCGGGGCAGGCGGGGCCGCACCTGGGAATCGCCTGTCGGCAATTTTGCAGCCACTCTCGTCTACAAACCCAATTGCACGCCGCAACAGGCAGGCCTGCGATCCTTCATGGCTGCCAACGCCCTGTTCGAGGCGCTGGCCATGTCCGTGGACCGGACCAAGCTGTCGCTGAAATGGCCCAATGACGTGCTGCTGAACGAGGGCAAGGTCGCGGGGATCCTGTTGGAATCCGCTGGATCGGGCGCGTACGTCGATTGGTTGTCCATCGGGATCGGCGTGAACCTGTCGGATGTGCCGCCCGGCATTACCGACGCAGCCTTTGCGCCCGTTTCGCTGACGGGCGAGGGTGGTACGCCCACCGATCCGATGCAGCTCCTTGCCCGGCTCGCCGCAGATTTCGCCACTCAAGAGGCTAAGCTGTGGGAGTTCGGCTTTGACATCATCCGCGCCGATTGGCTGCGCCACGCCGCCCGTCTGGGCGAGGTCATCACCGCACGCAGCACCCGGTCAGAGCTGACAGGCCGGTTCGAGACCATCGACGCCGATGGCAATCTGGTCTTGATCACCACCGATGGGCCACAGGCAATACCGGCGGCGGACATCTATTTCTAGGGAACGCTGCCGATGCTGCTGACGATTGATTGCGGAAACACCAACACGACCTTTTCCATCTGGGACGGCGGTGCGTTTTTGGCGACCTGGCGCACCTCGACCGAATGGCAGCGCACGGCGGACCAGTATTACGTCTGGCTGTCTACCTTGATGAAGGTGCGCAATCTGGACGTGACGATCACCGATGTCATCGTCAGCTCGACCGTGCCGCGCGTGGTTTTCAACCTGCGTGTGCTGGCGGATCGCTATTTCAACTGTCGCCCGCTGGTGGTGGGAAAACCTGAATGCCGCCTGCCGGTCGCCCCGCGTGTGGATCAGGGCACCGCAGTCGGTCCGGACCGGTTGGTCAATACCGTTGGTGCGTTCGACCGTCACGGTGGCGACCTGATCGTCATTGATTTCGGCACGGCCACCACTGCGGATGTGGTCGACACCGACGGCGCCTACGTCGGTGGTGTCATCGCCCCCGGCGTGAACATCAGCCTGGAGGCGTTTCACATGGCAGCGGCTGCATTGCCCCATGTGGACGTCAGCAAACCCGACCGCGTGATCGGCACCAACACCGTGGCCTGTATGCAGTCCGGCGCGTTCTGGGGTTACATTGGGCTGGTGAAAGAGATAACGCAGAGAATTAAGAGTGAACGAGGACGCCCGATGACCGTGATCGGAACCGGCGGCCTCGCATCGCTATTCGCCCAAGGCGACACCCTATTTGACCGGGTCGAGGATGACCTGACGATGCACGGTTTGACCGTGATACACCGATACAACAAGGACACGACATGAGTGCTGCAAAAGCAAACGACAGACTGATTTACCTCGCCCTGGGTGGCGCAGGGGAAATCGGTATGAACTGCTACGTCTACGGATACGGCAAACCCGGCAAGGAGCGACTGATCGTCGTCGACCTTGGCGTCACATTTCCCGATATGGACGGCACGCCCGGTGTCGATCTGATCTTTGCCGACATTGACTGGTTGCGTGAACGCAAGGCGCAGATCGACGGCATTTTCATCACCCACGCCCACGAAGACCATGTCGGTGCCGTCGGCCTGTGCTGGGAAGAGTTGGGCGCACCGATCTATGCGCGCAAATTCACCGCCAACATTGCGCGCCGCAAGCTGCAGGAACGCGGTCTGCCCGACAACGTCGTGCAGGTCGTGGATGCCTGGCCTGCGGTGACGAAATGCGGGCCGTTCACGGTAGGCTATGTGCCGATCAGCCATTCCATCCCCGAAAGCGCGGGTCTGGTGATCGACAGCGACGGTGGCCGCATCGTTCACACCGGTGATTTCAAGGTCGATATGACACCCGTGGTCGGTGACCCCTTTGACACCGCCCTTTGGGAAGAGATCGCCAAGCCCGGCGTCAAGGCGCTGGTCTGCGACAGCACCAACATTTTCAGCCCGAACCCCGGCCGGTCTGAGATGTCGATCGGTCCTGCGATCACTGACCTGATGCGCGATTGCAAGGGCATGGTCGTCGCCACGACCTTTGCATCCAACATCGCACGTCTGAAAACGCTGGCCACCGCCGCGACAGAGGCGGGCCGCACGGTCTGTCTGCTGGGCCGGTCGATGCAGCGTATGACGCAGGCCGCGATGGAAACCGACCTGCTGCACGATTTCCCCGCGACCATCAGTGCCGAGGACGCGCAGAATATCCCGCGCGAAAACCTGATGCTGCTGGTCACCGGATCGCAGGGCGAACGCCGCGCCGCATCCGCGCAACTGAGCCAGGGCAGCTATCTGGGTCTGTCACTGAAAGAGGGCGATACGTTCCTGTTCTCGTCCAAGACGATTCCCGGTAACGAAAAGGGTGTCATCCGCATCATGAACCAGCTGTCAGAGCTGGGCGTGGACATCGTGGACGACGACGGTGGCAAATACCACGTGTCCGGTCACGCGAACCGTCCCGATCTGGAAACCATGCACCAGCTGATCAAGCCGCAGTTCCTGATCCCGATGCACGGCGAACACCGTCACCTGCGCGAACACGTCAAGGTCGCTGGCCTGCACGGTCTGCCGGGGATCGTCGCGGTGAACGGCATGATGGTGGACCTGTCAGGCAACCAGCCCAAGGTCGCAGAATACATCGAAACCGGTCGCACCTATCTGGACGGTGCCACGCATGTCGGTGCCATGGACGGCGTTGTGCGCGACCGGATCCGCATGGCGCTGAACGGTCTGGTCGTGGTCACGTTGATCCTGGACGAAAACGACGAATCGCTGGGCGACCCTTGGGTCGAACTGTCGGGTCTGGCCGAGGATGGCCGGTCCGATGCCAGCCTTGCCGAGATCATGGAAGAAGACCTGTCCCAGTTCATCAACCGCGCCAACAAAAAGACGCTGGCCGACGACGTGAAACTGGAAAAAGAGCTGAAAACCATCGCGCGCAAGACGGCGCAGGCCGAAATCGGCAAAAAACCCGAAGTCATCGTGGTCATCAGCCGTCTGAACTGATGCAGCATTAGCTTGCAAGACAGGCGCGGCCCAATGTGGGCTGCGCCTGTTTTGATTCAGTCGGCGCAGATGTAGATCGCGCCACCCACTGCCACGGCTGTGACAGCGGCAGCGGTCAGCGCGATTGGGGCACCGACTGCGGCCGTCACGCCTGTGACCGCACTTCCCAGCGCGCCGCTGATGGTTGCGCCTGTCCCGGACAGCACCATGGCACCGGTTGTATGCGTGACCTTGCTGAGGGTTGAATCACCCGTCCCCAATGCGACATCGGTGATGGCGACGGTCGCAGTCGCCACCGCATCGCGGGTGCCGTTCACCTTGGTGCAGACCGTGCTGGCGTTGCAGCGCCCGCGAAAATTGCGCGGGCCGGGTACCAGCAGAAACCCCGTTTCCGCATCGGTGTAGCTGAGACATTTGTCATCGACCGTTTCGACCTGCGCTAGAAAGGCAAAGACTTCTTGGCTGGTGCAGGCGCGCTGATCACGGGTGATGAAATCGAACGACCGCGCCGGAAAGTTCAGCAGACGTTCGCGCCGCGTCGTCGGTGCCGGGGCCACGGCCAGCGTTTCCGTGTCGATCTGGACGGTGATCGCCTCGATCGTGCTTTGGCAGATGTCTGCGGCGGCTGCCTGACCACATAGAATCAAGGCCGCAACGAATGGTCTGAACATGATAACACCTTGGTTTTCGGCCAAGGTGGCCGATGTGATCGCACCCGTCGAGGGGGGCGCGATCACATCGGCGAAATCAGGCGCGGCCTAGCTGTTGGCGCGCTCGGCAAAGCTTTTGGCGATGAACTCGGGCATGTCGTCGCCCATGCCGACCGGCGCGTCGTTCCGTCGGCCACCACGGTTGCGGTTGTCGTTTCCGCCACGCGGGGCGCGATCGTGATCTGCGCGCCGCTCTGTCGGGGCGGGTGCCTCGGGTTCCGGTGCTGTCGGTGCGGCGGCCTCGGTCTGTTCCTCTGCGGGTGCGTCGGTACGCCCACGGCCACGGCCACCCCGACGCGACCGCGATCTGCCGCCTTCGGCTGTGGGTTTTGCTGGCGTCTCGGGTGTCGCCTCGGCGGGCACCTCTGCGGGTGCGTCAGCCGCGACGGTGTCGGGCGTCGGGGCGTCCGTTTTCGGCTTGCGGCTGCGCGACCGGCTGCGGCGGGGCTTTTCTTCGCCCTGCGCTTCTGGTGTCGCGGCGTCCGACGTGGTGTCCGGTGTGCTGCCCAGCGGATTGTCGAGACGCGGGATTTCTTGCTGCACCAGACGTTCGACATCCTCGAGGTTCTTGGTATCGCGCGGGTTGCAGATCATGATGGCCACGCCTGACCGTCCGGCGCGGCCCGTGCGGCCGATCCGGTGGACGTAATCCTCGGCGTGGCTGGGCACGTCGAAATTGAACACGTGGGTCACGGCGGGAATGTCCAGACCGCGGGCGGCCACATCGGATGCCACGAGGAACCGGATTTCGCCATCTCGGAACCCTTCGAGCGTGCGGGTCCGGTGCGACTGGTCGAGATCGCCGTGAATGGGGGATGCGTCAAACCCGTGCTTTTTCAGCGACTTGGCGACCATATCGACATCGGATTTGCGGTTGCAAAAGATGATGGCGTTGGAACAGGCATCGCCTTCGGCCTCGATCAACTTGCGCAGCAGTGCGCGTTTTTCGGCGTCGGCCTTGGTCCGGTTGGACCCTTGGAACATCACCACACCCTGTTTGATGTTCTCGCTCGTGGTCGCGGCGCGTGCGACCTCGATCTTGGCGGGGTTCGACAGGAAAGTGTTGGTGATCCGTTCGATTTCCGGGGCCATCGTGGCCGAAAAGAACAGCGTCTGACGGGTAAACGGCGTGCGTTTGAAGATTTCCTCGATGTCGGGGATGAACCCCATGTCGAGCATGCGGTCGGCCTCGTCGATGACCATGACCTTGACGTCGGTCAGGATCAGCTTGCCGCGTTCGAGGTGGTCCAGCAGACGACCGGGGGTCGCGATCAGCACGTCCACACCCTTGTCGATCAGCTTGTCCTGATCCTTGAACGACGTGCCGCCGATCAGCAGCGCCTTGGTCAGTTTGGTGTACTTGGCATAGGCGTCAAAGTTTTCGGCGACCTGTGCAGCAAGTTCACGCGTGGGGGCCAGCACCAGGCTGCGCGGCATCCGCGCGCGGGCACGTCCACGGCCCAGCAGCGTGATCATCGGCAGCGTAAAACTGGCGGTTTTTCCGGTGCCCGTCTGCGCGATGCCCAGGACGTCGCGACCTTCAAGGGCCGGGGGAATGGCACCCGCCTGAATGGGGGTGGGTGTTTCATACCCGGTGTCGGCGATCGCTTTGAGAACCTTTGCATCGAGGTTCAGGTCGGAAAATTTGGTCATCAAGGGCCTTTCGCTGCGGCGGCTAGTTGGGCCGCAGTATTGCGCGGCCAAGGCCCGACCGGATTGTCGGGCGTATTGATAGCGTCGCGTTACGCCTTTGTGCGGTGTGGGTCAAGGTTTTCGGGGAACACATGCGGTTGCGGCGCGTTATCTGGTGAACCTAATGAAAGGATGATCACGATGATCAAGAAGTATGGCACAGCGAATTGGCAGGGCGCACTCAAGGACGGCATCGGCAAGGTGTCGACGGAAACGGCGGCGCTGACCGACCATCCCTACGGGTTTACCGCCCGGTTCGAGGGTGGCAAGGGCACCAACCCCGAAGAGCTGGTCGGTGCGGCCCACGCAGCCTGTTTCGCGATGGCGCTGTCGATGGGTTTGGGTGAAAAGGGTTTCACTGCTGACAATATCGACGCGAAATCGACGATTTCGCTCGAGCAAAAGGACGGCGGTTTTGCCGTGACCAAGGCGCATATCGAAGTGACGGCCACGATCCCCGACATTTCCGAAGCGGAATTCATGGAAATCGCCAAGGCAACCGAGACGGGTTGCCCGATCAGCAAGCTGCTGACGGCAGAGATCTCTTTGGACGCCAAACTGGTGTCATAAGTGTGTGATGCAGCGCCGGAGCATATCCGGCGCGCAGAATCTCCAGATGGGGGGCAGGGGTCAGGATGATCACCTCTGCCCCCTTTTTGCTGCGCGGCCCCTGATAGCCTGCGGGCGTATAGGGCCAGAGAGCTTCCTGCCAGATCAGATGAGGCTGACCGCCGGTCACGATCATTGTGCCGTCGGGCAGTGATGCAAGCGCGCCGTTCATGCGGGCCTGCCCCCGTGTCGCGGGATCGATGCGGGCAGTGTGCAACGCGTTATCCATCTGCGGGGCGCGCAGGTTGTCGCCCGTAGCCGTAGCCCAGGCATCGCGGTAGCGGTTATAATCGGCCCGCCTGCAATAGGCACATGGGCGATGGCCCGCAGCCAATGCCGTGGCCTCGTCCAGAAAAAACAGTTCCGTCCATTTGCGACCGGTCATCAGCTGACGCCTGCGGCCCTGCCAATCAAGCGTGCAGCAGATCCATGCCTTGGATTTCCAGCGGGCGCGGCCCATGACGCCGTCGGCGATATGCAGAATGCCGCGGTTCCCGGTCAGTGTGCCCCGCGCGGGGTCTGCAACGATCTCTTGGGTCGGTAGAACGCGGTTTTGCAGCGGCACATCAGCCTCCGGGCAGGGATACCCACCCGGTATAGACCCCGGCCAGACTTGCTGCATAGCCAAGACCGACCAGCACGCCGTCCCGGGCCGTGACACCGACACCCAGCAACAGCGTCGCCAAGCCAAGCAACGCAGGCACGAATGGAATGAACCCCAGCGGCACCATCAGACAGCCTGACAGGATGATGCACAGCGCGATGGCACGGGTGGCAATCGGTCCGTTTGTTAGCGGATCAAGGCGCGGGCCTATGATGCCTTCCAGCCGCTCTGCCCAGGGGCGCGCCTTGTCGACGGATTTTTTCAACGTCGCGCAGTCCAACTGAAAACGCTCGATCATGTCGGGGAACCACGGCCGATCCTTGCCGGCCAACATCTGAACGCCCTGCAGGACCAGGATGATGCCCACGACGGCGGGCACGCCCGGGATGGCGCCCGTTGGCAGGATGCAGAACGCGGACACAAGCGCGATCAGCGGTCCATAGCCGCGTTCCTGCACCCGGTCGAGCACATGGCCAAGCGCGATGCTGTTGCCGCCAGTCTGCTCGCGAACAGCGTCAAGCGTATCCAGCAGTGGGGCGTTTTCCTGTTTTGTCATGTTGCGACAACCCGCCGCAGGCCTCAGGGTTCCGTATCGATCGTGGGGACCATCACGTCACGGATCTGTTGCAGCGACCCTGGCGCATCCGCCGCCGCGCGCACGTGGGCAAATGCCTCTGCCGGGACAGTGCCCTCGTAGGACTGTCGCGCGCCATCAGCCAGAAGATAGAGCCCGTCGCGTTCGGCCGTGCGAAAGTCAGCCTCTGACAGGTAAATCGCGCCGATTTCAGCGCGTTGGCAGCCGTCGATGCAATGGGAATAGATACGATCATGCCTACGATAGTCCAGCAGGCGATCATGCGTTGCAACATGCACCAGCCGCGGCCCGTTCGGCGCGCGCCTGCGCACATTGGTTAGCACGGCGTACTGCCGCAGCGTGCCGCGTTGCAGGATCACGGGGCGCGCCGTCATGATCCCGGTCGCATCTCGATAGATTTCGCGTTCCTGCGTGGTGAACCGCTGGATACCTGATTGCGATCCCTGCTGCGCGATGACCTGCGACCCGACAGGCACGCCAAATCGCGCACCCGGATGGGGCGTATAGGTGCAGCCGGACAGGGCCAGCAAAAACAGAAAACCGCGCAGCATGCCCCCATGCTGCGCGGCAAAGGTTAACCGAGCGTTAGGATCAGCCGACCATCATTTCCTTGGTCGCGGACAGGGTCACGTCCGGATAGTCGCGCTGCACTCGGTCGATGTCCCATTGCAGGCGCGTCAGGAACACGGTGTCGCCGTCGTTGTCCAGCGCGATGTGCTGTTTGTTGGCGGCGGCAAATTTGTCGATCGCGTCCTTGGTCCCGTGGACCCAGCGGGCCGAGGTGAATTGCGACCCCTCGAACCGGACGGGCAGGCCGTATTCCAGTTCGATCCGGCTGGCGAGCACCTCGAATTGCAGCGCTCCCACGACGCCCACGATGAAACCGGAACCAAACGTCGGCTTGAACACCTTGGCGGCACCTTCTTCGGCGAATTGCATCAGCGCCTTTTCCAGGTGCTTGGCCTTCATCGGGTCGCCGGCGCGGCAGTTTTGCAGCAGTTCGGGCGCAAATGACGGGATGCCGCTGACGCGGATCGCCTCGCCCTCGGTCAGCGTATCGCCGATGCGCAGCTGTCCGTGGTTCGGGATGCCGATGATGTCGCCGGCCCATGCTTCTTCTGCCAATTCGCGGTCGGCGGCGAGGAACATGACCGGGTTGGTCACGGCCATCTGCTTTTTGCTGCGCACGTGGGTCAGCTTCATGCCGCGCGTGAAATGGCCCGAGGCCATGCGCACGAATGCGACGCGGTCACGGTGTTTGGGGTCCATGTTGGCCTGCACCTTGAACACGAAACCTGCGACCTTGTCTTCTTCTGGCGCGATGTTGCGGGGCTGGGCGGTCTGGATCTGCGGTTCCGGCCCGTAGGTGCCGATGCCGTCCATCAATTCCTTGACCCCGAAAGAGTTCATCGCGGAACCGAACCAGATCGGCGTCATCGAGCCGTTCAGCACGCTGGCCGGGTCGAGTTTCGGCAACAGCTCCATCGCCATTTCGATATCTTCGCGGAATTTTTCCAGCAAATGGGCGGGGACATGTTCGGACCATTTGGGATCGTCCAGACTGTTGATCGAAATGCTGGCGGCGACCTTGTTTCGGTCGGCGCGGTCCATGATTTCCAGCTTGTCGCGCAGGATGTCGTAACATCCCATGAATTCGCGACCCACGCCGATCGGCCAAGAGGCCGGGGTGACGTCGATGGCCAGGTTTTCCTGAATCTCGTCGATGATCTCGAACGTATCGCGGCTTTCGCGATCCATCTTGTTACAGAACGTCAGGATCGGCAAATCACGCAGGCGGCAGACCTCGAACAGCTTTTGCGTCTGGGATTCCACACCCTTGGCCCCGTCGATGACCATGACGGCGGCGTCGACAGCCGTCAGCGTGCGATAGGTGTCTTCGGAAAAGTCAGAGTGACCGGGCGTGTCGACCAGATTGAAGCGGAATTTTTCAAAGTCGAAAGACATTGCCGACGCGCTGACGGAAATGCCACGGTCCTTTTCCATCTGCATGAAATCGGACCGGGTGCGGCGTGCCTCGCCCTTGGCGCGGACCTGTCCGGCCATCTGGATGGCGCCACCATACAGCAGGAATTTTTCGGTCAGCGTCGTCTTGCCGGCGTCCGGGTGCGAGATGATCGCAAAGGTCCGGCGGCGGGCGATTTCAGCGGGAAGGTCGGGGCGATTTGACATGGATACGCCTTAGCCCGCGGCCCGCGCGGGCGCAATGACTGCCGGGGTGCTCGCTTCGTGAAATAGCCACGTTTGTGCAATCAGGCCGCCGCATTCACCACGCATTAACCAGGGTAAATCTCTTGTTGTCAGCGGCCTGCGTCGCAAAAGGATATCCGAATGCCCCTGTTTCGTTGTGTTGCCCTGTCTGCGATCTGCCTTGTGACGGCCTGCGGTGGTGGTGGTGGCGGCACGACCGAGGCGGCAGCCGCTGCCAGTGCAGCCGCAGGCACGACAGCGTCCAAGGCCGCCGAGACGACCAAGACCGCGACCGCGGTGAAATCCTACACGCTGCTGCGCAACGAGGGTGCGACACTCTTTGCGGCCTATGAGGACCAGTTGAACAGCGACCGGTTCACGGATCCGGGTGATTTGCCCGGTGGCGGCAAAGCTTCATTCGACGGTGTTGCGGGTTATGTCGTGGGCGCGGTGCAATCCCTGTCCGAAGAGGCGCTGATCGCAAATCCCGATTACCTGTCCCGCGTCGATCTGGCCATCGACTTTGGTGCGGACCGGATCACGGGGTCTTTTGACGACTTTGTCGATGCAAGGACGCAAAAAGAGATCAAGGGCGCGCTGGATATCGACGCACAGATCAACCGGTCCGCCAATCTGACATCAGAGGTCAGCGTGACCGGCTCGGCCGCGGGTCGTATCTCTGGCTCTGGTCTGAACGGTGATGTGACGCTGGACCTGAACGGTGATTTTCTGTCGGATGGTGCGGCCCTGTCCGGTCGTCTGGAAGGCACAGGCCAGACCAGCGATGGCTTGCGCAACGTGCAGGGCGCATTCATCGCCACCGACTAGGCTGTTATGCGATAACCGGCGGGTGTTTTTGTCTTGCCTGACCGCCTGATCCAGATGTGACCCAAGGCCCCGGCAACGCGTCAGGGCTATGGTCCATCTGAAAGGTCACTGCCATGAACATCCAATCGTCTCGTCCTGCTCTTGTTGCAATCGCGCTTGCCGCTCTGGCTGCCTGTTCGGGCGGTGGTGGTGGCGGGGCCGTCACGGGCGGTGCTGCTGCGGCACGCGCCCTGGATCCGCAAGTCAACGACCGTCTGGATTTCGCTGAAATCGCGCAGGTCGCCGAGGATGTGAACGACGGTTATGCCGCCGTGTCCATCTCACCCAAATCACTGGTGCCGACCGCCGGTCGGGCGACCTACAGCGGCGCTGTTGGCGGTGCGCTCAGCGTGCCGGGGCGCAGCACGGATGTGGCCGGCCTGATGCAATTGGGGGTCGATTTCGGCGCGAACCGCGTGGGCGGCACGCTGGGCAATTTCGTCACCCGTGACGGGTCCGAGATCGACGGCGTGCTGACGGTCAACAACGGTATTCTGAACCGGACGTCGAACAGCCAACAGGTCGCGATCTTTGGCGATGTGGATGGCAATCTGCGCAGCGCCAGCGGTGAGCGCATCGCGGTGGACGCCCGCCTGCGTGAAAGCGGGTTCAAGGGCCGCGATGTGGAATTCGTGGGCGGCAAGATTCAGGGCGACATCAACGTGGATGGTGTCCGTGGTGCAATCGACCTTGATGCGCAACTGGAGCGTTAACGCTTAACCAGCTGTTAACGATGATGCGGGATGCTGGGCAGGTTCTTTGACAGGGCCTGCCCATGCCGCGTTTCATCAGCCTGATCCCCTTCTTTATCTTTGCCGCCTGTGGCGGTGGCGGCGGCGGCGATGACGACGCCGGCCCTGACCGCTTTGCCGTGGCCGACCGGTTGGAAAGCCGCCTTGCCGAACAGGATGTATCTGACCCCGGAACGCTGCCTGTCACGGGGCGCGCCAATTATACCGGTTTCATGCGGGCAGGGTTGCCGACCGGGGCAGGCGGTGCGCGTGTCGAATACCTGGGCGATCTGCGCATGGACGTAAATTTCGGTGCGGCCCGCGACGAGGTGGCAGGCAGTGCTACCGGTTTCCAGACGGGCGCGGGCGACCGGTTGTCCGGCACGCTGACGATTTCGGATGGCGACCTGTTCCGCGACACCGACCCGGATGAAAACTACACCTTTACCGGCGATGTGGACGGCACATTGAAACGGGGTGCTGACAGCTACCGGATCGACGCCGAGATCGAGGGCGAATTCAAGGGGCGCGACCGTGAGGGCGTCAGCGGCCTGCTGTTCGGTGATGTGCGCGGTCCCGATGGTCAGGATGTGTTCGACGGATCATTCGCCGCGGTCAAGGAACAGGAATAAGGCAGCTCAGCTCATCGATGCCTTGCGCAGCATTTCGACCGCATCCGGCTGTGCCAGCAGGTTTTCGCGCACCTCGTAGTCCATGTGGTGCCTGTGGCTGTGGCCTGCGCGCGCAGGGCTGTCCAGATGGTCGGGCAGGGCGGCACGGGTGCGTGGATCGATCAGCAGGGATTCAGCGGCGATCCCTTCGGCATAGATGATCTGGTGCTGATCGAACAACAGCTGGAAATAATCCACGAACCCGCCGTCCTGCTGGTAGACGGTATCGCCGTTGATCAGGTGCCGCACCTTGACCAATACCTCTGGACGACCCGCCCCCAGACGGTCCTGTCTTTGGTACACGAACAGGCGGTGATCGGGGCTGAGCACCAGGTCGTCGTTGTTGTGCAACGCACCGGCCTTGATCACGACGGGTGCGAATTCACCCACTGCGCGCAGGGTGGTCTGGCCGATCCAGCGGACAGCCTGCGGACCATCGTCGCGGGTCAGGACCCGGTCGCCCACGCGAATATCCTCTATCGGCCGCTGCGCGCCGGATGCCAAGGTGATCTTGGTACCGCGGGTGAACGACACGCTGGCGACCTCGGCAAAGCGGGTGGTCGCGATCTGGCGGTCGACACCCACCAGCCGGTAGGGTGTCGCGGGAACGAGGTTTGCCAGCGGAAGCAGGTACACCGCCTCGACGCCGCCCGATACCACCTCGACCAGAACAAGCGCCTCATAGGTGCGGCTATCCTGGCCCATCAGCGTGATGCAGCAATCCAGATAGACATCGCTGCCGGTCAACCCCACATCAGATCCCGTCGCCACGCGGAATGCCTCACCGGCCTCGGGCAGTTCCAGCGCAAGGGACTTCGGATGGGCCTTGGACGACAATTCATAGCTGTCATCCAGGACCAACTCGTCGGCGAAACTGATGGCATCGCCATCGGCCACGCCATCCGTCACGCGGAAATGATCCGCGTGCCAGACTGAAACGCTTTGCACCTGTTTTCGAAGACCTGTCATCGCCTACCCGCTGCCCCGACAGAAACTAACGCGATTGACGCCAAGTGCAACGCCATCCGCACAGACTAGGACGTGTCTTTTTGAACCAAACGTCCTAACTTGCCTCGCACAGTGCAGGCGAACGGCCTGCTGCATCATAGACAAGTGAGGATTTTCAATGGATCTGGGCATTTTGGGAAAAACCGCGTTGGTTTGCGCGTCGTCGCGTGGTTTGGGACGCGCCTGCGCGCAGGCTCTGGCCGAGGCCGGCGTCAATCTGGTGCTGAACGCGCGCGGTGCCGAAGATCTTGAAAGGACCGCACAAGAGATCCGCGAAACCTACGGCGTGACCGTGACCTGCGTGGCGGCCGACGTGTCCGACCCCGACGGTCGCGCCGCCTTGCTGGATGCGGCCATGGGCGTCGATATCCTGGTGAACAACGCAGGCGGACCGCCGCCGGGGCTCTGGTCCGACTGGGACCGCGACGATTTCATCAAGGCACTGGATGCCAACATGCTGGCCCCCATCGCCCTGATCAAGGCGCTGTTGCCCGGTATGATCGACCGCGGCTGGGGCCGGATCGTCAACATCACCTCCGGGTCGGTCAAGGCACCGATCCCGCAGCTGGGTTTGTCGAATGCGGCGCGCGCAGGCCTCACGGGGTATGTCGCGGGCACGTCCCGTCAGGTTGCCCCGCACGGCGTGACCATGAACAACCTGCTGCCGGGAATCCACGCCACCGACCGCGCCGACTCGCTGGATGCCGGCGTGTCCAAGGCCGAAGGCATCTCCATCGCCGAGGCCAAGGCCAAGCGCGAGGCGACGATCCCCGCGCGACGCTATGGCACGCCCGAGGAATTCGGCGCGATGTGCGCATTCCTGTGTTCCAACAAGGCCGGGTTCATCGTCGGGCAGAACATTCTGCTGGACGGTGGCGCGATCAACGCGACGCTGTGACCTTGCAGGGGTGCGGCGGGCTTGCTACTCAGCCCTAGTATTTTGCTAAGGTATTCGATGACGCAACCGCCGCGCCTCGAGGTCACGCACCTCGCCAAGTCCTTTGACCGCCGTCGTGTGGTCGATGACGTCAGCCTCTCGGTGATGCCGGGGCAGGTGACCTGTCTGCTTGGCCCCTCGGGTTGCGGCAAATCCACGACACTGCGGATCATCGCCGGTGTCGACAGGCCCGACGCAGGCCGGATTGCGGTGGACGGTGCCCTGATCTGCGACTCCACGACCTCGGTCCCGCCAGAGGACCGGTCCATTGGCCTCATGTTTCAGGACTTCGCCCTGTTCCCGCATCTCAGCGTGGCGCAAAACGTGGCCTTTGGTCTGGGGCGCGGGCGCGATGTGGCACCACGCGTCGCCGAAATGCTGGCCCGCGTCGATCTGCCGGATTACGGCAATCGCTATCCGCACGAACTTTCGGGGGGCGAACAGCAACGGGTCGCACTGGCCCGCGCCATCGCGCCGCGTCCGCGGATCATGCTGATGGATGAACCGTTCTCGGGCCTTGATGACCGATTGCGCGACGAAATCCGCGACCAGACGCTCGACGTGCTCAAGGCCGAAGGCACAGCCGTCCTGCTGGTCACCCACGAACCCGGCGAGGCGATGCGTATGGCCGATGAAATCGCGCTGATGCGCGATGGCCGGATCGTGCAGCGTGGCGCGCCGTACAATATCTACAACACGCCCGTCGATCTCGCGGCCGCTGCATTCTTCAGCGATATCAACGTGATCCAGGGCAAGGTGCGCGGTGCGCTGACGGATACGCCATTCGGCCAGTTCCTGACGCCGGGTCTGCCCGACGGCACGCTGGTCGATATCTGCATCCGGCCGCAACATCTGAAAATCGACTTTGACCGTGCAGGCCGCGGCCCCAGTCCGACCCCGATGGAAGGCTCGCCCGCGCGGGGCATCGTGCAGCGCGCCCGGTTCATGGGATCAGAGAGTCTGGTCGAATTTCGCATGGACCATGACGGCACGATCCTGACGGCCAAGGTGCCATCCGTCTTTCTGCCGAAACCCGGGACGCCGCTGTGGCTGATGCTGCGGCGCGACCGCTGTTTCGTGTTTCCGCGGGCCTGACTTCTTCTGGTCAAAAATATCCCGGGGTCCGGGGCAGCGCCCCGGTTCCGACGTCTATTCCACGCGCCACTTCGCCTCGTTGCGCTCAATCGCGGCAATGCGGTCCGGCGTCTTGGGATGGCTCAGCATCCAGGCGGGGGTGCCGCGTCCCGCGCCACCGGTCAGCGCCTCCAGCTTTGTAAAGAGCGACTTTTGCGGTTCTGTCCCGATCCCCGCCTTGACCAGCAGCGCACTGGCATAGGCGTCGGCCTCGAATTCGTCGGCACGTGACAGGCGTGCGGCCAGCAGCGACATCAGCGCATTGGCAATCAGCGGACCGATGCCCGGCAGAAACCTGTTCAACACCATGGCGATGGCCGTCCGCATCGCGTTCTGCGCCGAAAAATCCGTCATCCGGCGGCGTGAATGACCCAGGGCCACGTGCCCCAGTTCATGGGCAATGACGCTTGCGATTTCGTCAGCTGTTACGTCCCCCGCGCGGTAGCGATCATAGAACCCCCGCGTGATGAAAATGCGCCCGTCGGGTGCGGCAAGGCCGTTGACCTGTGACACCTCGTAGATGTGGACACGAATGCGGTCGATCTCCAGTGCGCGGGCCATCTGGTCGCACATCCGGCGCAAGGTGCCATCGGCCAGTTCCGTGGACTGGCTGTTCAGCTCCTTGCGCGTGCGGTACGCGCTGAAGTGATACATCGCCAGACCATAGATGACGGCCAGCAGGATCGGGGTAAACTTGATCATTATCCGAATATGGGGGGTGCAGGGCCGTCGCGCAATCCGCGGCAGTTGACGATCAGGTCAACAGCCGCATGCCGCGGCTGATGCCTTCGAGTGTCATCGGCACCATGCGGTCCGCGCCGAATATCTCCTGGATCATGTGCAATGACTGGGTGTGCGGCCAATAGCGTTGGTCCATCGGATTGATCCACAGATGGGCGGGCCATTGGTCGCGGGCACGTGCCAGCCAGACCGACCCGGCCTCCTTGTTCCAGTGCTCGTTCGCGCCGCCGGGCATTGCGACCTCGTAGGGGGACATCGAGGCGTCACCGACAAAGATACATTTGTAGTCAGACCCATATTTGCGCAGCACGTCCCATGTCGCGGTCTGGTCGTTCCAGCGGCGTTTGTTGTCACGCCAGACGCCCTCGTAGAGACAATTGTGGAAATAGAAATGTTCGAGGTGCTTGAACTCGGCCTTGGCGGCGCTGAACAATTCCTCGACCACCTGCACATGCGGGTCCATGCTGCCGCCCACGTCCAGAAACAGCAGCACCTTGACCGCGTTGCGGCGTTCGGGCCGTGTCTGCACATCCAGATAGCCGTTCTGTGCTGTCTTGCGGATGGTGCCGTCGAGGTCCAACTCGTCCACGGCACCGTCACGCGCCCAGCGGCGCAGGCGTTTCAGCGCCACCTTGATGTTGCGGGTGCCCAGATCGACACTGTCGTCGAGGTTGCGGAATTCGCGTTTGTCCCAGACCTTGACCGCGCGCTGGTGGCGGGATTTGTCCTGACCGATGCGCACGCCCTCGGGGTTGTAGCCATAGGCCCCGAACGGTGACGTGCCCGCCGTGCCGACCCATTTGCTGCCGCCCTGGTGGCGTCCCTTTTGTTCCTCCAGCCGTTTTTTCAGACGCTCCATCAGCGCCTCGAACCCGCCCGTCGCCTCGATTTCGGCTTTCTCGGCGTCGCTCAGGTGCTTTTCGGCCATCTTGGCCAGCCAGTCGGCGGGAATGTCCACCGCCTCCATGACGGCGCTGTCAGGGATGGACTCCAGCCCTGCAAAAGCGCGCGAAAACGCGCGGTCATAGCGGTCGATATGGCGTTCGTCCTTGACCATGATCGTGCGGCCGAGGTGATAGAACGCGTCGATGTCATAGGTCGCCAGACCGGCGTTCATCCCTTCGAGAAACGCGAGGTATTCCCGCAATGACACCGGGACCCGTTCTGTACGCAGCGCGTCAAAGAACGGCAAAAACATCAGGCGACGGAGCGGCTGTAAAAGATCAGAACAAACAGCCCGACGATCCCGAACAAGATACCAAAGGACGCGGCCCATTGCGCCATGTCGCGCCAGTTACCGCCATTGGCCCGCGCGCGCCACATGCCCAGTGCCGCACCTGCCAGAAGGCTGCCGAGAGGTATAATCATTGGGTCAGCCCCTTTAGAAAGGGCGCAAACCCCGCACTTCGGCAAGGCGTGCGCGCACATTGTCATCAGAGCCGAATCCGTAACGCGCCCACGGCAGACTGTCCAGCCGCAGCGCCTCGGCTGCGACACTGCCGCCCTGCAGTTCCAGCGCCTCGGCCTTGAACATCATCAGGGTCGCCAGCAGGGCCGCGTTCTGATGTTCCCGCGCCAGCGGTATGGCAAGGTCAGCCAGTTCGATCGTCGTCATCGCGTCACCGGCGGACAATGCGAATGCGGCCTTTTGCACCGCGATATGGGCGGAATGGATCTGTGTGGCTTGCGATGCGCGATAAATTCTGTCCGCCGCCTCGAATGCGGCGAGTGCGGCACGGCTGTCGTTGCCGACCTCGAGCCGGCCCATGGCGTAATAGGCGAACCCCTCGCGCGGGCCGGTCCAGCCCAGCGTCTGACCGATCCGCACCGCACGGGCCGCGGCGGCGCGGCGGGTTGCAGGGCTGCTGCCTTCGGTCAGGGCGGTTTCCATTGCCCTGATCCAGTCGCGGGACGTGTCGGGGAAACTGGCGGTGCCACCCGACCCGCCACGCGGATTAAGGCGGGCGAGAATGGCAGGCAGTACGGATGCGACCTGCGCGCGGGTCATGCCGGATCGCAGTTCGGGCGCATAGGTCACGCGCAGCATCAGCATGTCGAACCCGGTCAGCACAGCATGGATGTTGTCGTCGTTGAACACGGAATCAGGCAGACGATAGAGGTCATTCAGCGGCCCCAGAACCTGTGCCAATTCCTCGTGCAGACAGTCGCGGATTTCCTGCGGTGCTGCATCAGCGGGCACAAAGATGGCGGCATGTTCGCGCTGCGTCAGTGTCGACCAGTCGACACGTCCACTGCTGCGGCTGGCCATGTATTCGTCCCAGTCGCGCACGCGCGGCACGACGAAACAGGCCGCCTTGGGCACAGCGCGTTGCAAGGTCCGCTGCGGGATGGCCTGTATCGTGATGCTGGCGTCAGACGACTGGGTGGGACGGATATCCAAATCCGCCTCTTGGCGCAGGCGCGACAGCAAGACATCCAGATCGGTCGCCAGCGTCGGTGCGGCACTGCCCAGCACACGCACTGTCAGCGGTCCTTCGAACCGGGTCATGGTGCTGATGGTCCGGCCGCTTTCCAGACGGAACGTCAGGTCCAGGAAATCCTGGGCCATTTCGGCATTCGAACGGGTGACGCGGACAGGCGAGGTATCGGCAAATCCCTGCATCGGCGGCAGGGCAGACGTGGTGGCGGCGCGGGTGATGGTATCCACAGGCTGCACCGGTGCGCAGGATGCAGCAAAGGCAAGCGCCCAGACGGCAAAGGTCTGTCTCATGAGTGGCACCAGTGACGGTGACGACTGGCGAATTTTGTCAAACATGGCGCACCGAGGTCTGATAGGTGGTCGCACGGCGTGCAGCGCCATGGGCAACCGACCGGAAAAACGGTCCTGATCACATCTGCTCTCCTCGGTTTGCGTCAGTACCGTCTGCCTGCGGACTGCGACCCCTTCTGGACCGGATTGCGACAAATTGACGGAATCAGGCGGGGGTCTGGTCAGTAGGTCAAAGCACCGCATGGAATGCGAGGAAAAAGTGGTCTGACGTTCAAGGTTGCGGCAGGCGTTGCCGCCGTGCCGCAACCTATGCGGTCATCTACGACCGCGCGCCATAAAGGCGAGGCGTTCAAACAGGTGCACGTCCTGTTCGTTTTTCAACAGTGCGCCATGCAGTTTCGGCAGCGCATCGGCACCGTCGCGGGCCAGATCTTCGGGTGTCAGATCCTCGGCCAGCAGCAGTTTCAGCCAGTCCAGCACCTCTGACGTCGATGGCTTTTTCTTGAGGCCTGCCGTTTCGCGCAATTCGTAGAACTGGGTCAGCGCGGTGGTCAGCAGCCGGTCCTTGATGCCGGGGTGATGAACCTCGACGATGCGGCGCATCGTGTCCATGTCGGGAAACCGGATGTAGTGGAAAAAACAACGGCGCAGAAACGCGTCCGGCAGTTCCTTTTCGTTGTTCGAGGTAATGATGACGATGGGGCGCACGTCCGCCTTGATCGTCTCTCCGGTCTCGTAGACGTGGAATTCCATCCGGTCGAGTTCCTGCAACAGGTCGTTGGGAAACTCGATATCGGCCTTGTCGATCTCGTCAATCAGCAGCACGACCTTTTCGCCCGCCGCGAACGCCTGCCACAATTTGCCGCGTTTGATGTAATTCCCGATGTCGTGAACACGCGCATCACCCAGCTGGCTGTCGCGCAACCGGCTAACGGCATCGTATTCGTACAAACCTTGCTGCGCGCGCGTCGTTGATTTGATGTGCCATTCGATCATCGGCAGGCCCAGACCGGCGGCAACCTGCCGCGCAAGTTCGGTTTTCCCGGTGCCTGGCTCGCCTTTGACGAGTAGCGGACGTTCGAGCGTCACGGCGGCGTTGACGGCCATCGTCAGGTCGTCGGTGGCGATGTAGCTGTCAGATCCGGTGAATTGCATGGCGGTTCCCTATGGTCATTTCAGCCAAGGTTATGTGTGCATCGCGCCGGCCACAACCACATGGGGGTCCTTAAAAAACAAGTGACACCGCCAGGGCGAGCGGCTAAGTGATGCCCAGCCGACACGAAGGAGAGTCGAATGTCAGGAAACGACGCTATGACAATCGACAACTTGGAGGGGACCCCGATGAAAGCCGAAACATTTCTGCCAGATGACTATCGTCCGGCCGAAGATGAACCGTTCATGAACGAACGTCAGACAGAATATTTCCGCCGCAAGCTGCTCGACTGGAAGGCCGAATTGCTGGAGGACACGCGCGACACCGTCGCCGGCATGAAGGACCAGACCCGCAACATCCCCGACGTGGCCGATCGTGCGTCCGAGGAAACCGACCGCAGCATCGAATTGCGCACCCGCGACCGTCAGCGCAAGCTGGTTGCGAAAATCGACGCAGCCCTGCGCCGTATCGACGATGGTGAATTCGGGTATTGCGCGATCACGGGCGATCCGATCAGCCTCAAACGTCTGGACGCGCGCCCCATCGCCACCATGACGCTCGAGGCGCAGGAACGCCACGAGCGTGGCGAACGGGTGCACCGCAAGGACTGACATGATTGCCAAACGCGACGTCGCCGTCATCGGCGGCGGCCCGGCAGGACTGACCACGGCGCTGGCCCTTGCGATGCAAGGGGCCAGCGTTCGTGTTTTTGAACAGGCCGAAACGCTGGGCGACATCGGCGCGGGGTTGCAGATCAGCCCCAATGGTGGACGCGCACTTGCGGCGCTGGGGCTGACGGATGCGCTGGACCGGATCAGCCTGCCGTCAGAGGCGGTGGTGCCGACTAATGGTGTGACGGGACGGACCGTCACCCGGTTCGACCTGACGGGGCAGGTGCCGCGCTACCGCTTTGTCGCACGCCCCGACCTGATCGCCATGCTGGCCGAGGCCTGCCGTGCGCGTGGCGTGGAACTGTGCCTTGGGACGCGGGCGGATGATCCGCGTGCCGATCTGGTGGTGGGGGCCGACGGGATCAAATCGCAGGTGCGGGCGCGACTGAACGGCGCTGATGCGCCCGCGTTTTCGGGACAGGTGGCCTGGCGTGCCGTCGTGCAGGCCGAGGCACCGCCGCAGGCGCGGATCTGGATGATGCCGGGCCGTCATGTGGTCACCTATCCGCTGCCCGGCAACCGCCTGAACATCGTGGCCGTGCAGGAACGCAACGACTGGGCCGCCGAAGGCTGGCACCACGCCGATACGCCGCAGGCCATGCGCGATGCCTTTGCCGATGCCTGTCCTGCCTTGCACGATATCCTCTGGGCGGTCGAAGTGCCCTTGCTGTGGGGATTGTTCCGTCATCCCGTAGCGGCCCGGTGGCATGACGCATCCCATGTGCTGGTCGGCGATGCCGCTCATCCGACACTCCCGTTTCTGGCGCAGGGGGCCAATCTGGCGCTGGAGGACGCGGTCGTGCTGGCCCGATGTGTGGCACGGCACGGGATCGCGGCTGGGCTACCGCGCTATCAGGCCTTGCGCGCGCCGCGCGTCACGCGTGCTATTGCTGCGGCGGATGCGAATGCGGTCAATTACCACCTGTCAGGCGTCAGACAGCGCGCAGCACATCTGGGACTTGCCGCGCTGGGTCGGATGGCACCGGGCGCGTTCATCAACCGGCTGGACTGGCTCTATGGCTACGATCCTGCGGGTTAGGGCCAGTTGCGCGCGGTCTCGTCGGTTGCGCGTTCCAGAACGGTCAGGGTGCGATAATCCACACGGTAAACGTCGCGGCTGATCCTGAAATACACCCAGCCGTCGCGCGGCAGCGGCAGGCCGTAATAGGCCGCGTTCATGACCATGGAATATTGTCCGGGTTCCAGCACGTCGCCGATATTCACCGGGGCCGGTTCAGTGGGTGGCGGCGTCACCTTGCGAACGGGTGCCGTCGCACAACCCGCACCGATCGCCGCCATGCGACACTGCGCTGTCGCCGTATCCGATATGAGGATAAAACCGAGGGCGAACAACACACTGCGGGGTGAAATGACTGTCACGCGGCCAGATCGACCCAGACGGGTACGTGGTCTGATGGTTTCTCGCGCGCGCGTAGATCCTTTTCGATCCAACAGTCCGACAGCAGGTCCGCGCATTGCGGCGTCAGCAGAAAATGGTCGATACGGATGCCGTCGTCCTTGTCAAACGCGCCTGCCTGATAATCCCAGAACGAATAATGTCCGCCGCCATGGGTGCGGGCGCGGAATGCCTCGGTGAACCCCAGGTTTTGCACGCGCCGCCAAGCCGCACGGCTGTCCAGCCGGAACAGCGCGTCATCGCGCCATGCCTTGGGACGGGCGGCATCCTCTGCCTGCGGGATGATGTTGTAGTCGCCCGCCATCAGCGCCGGCATCTCGGACGCCAGCAGATCCTGTGCGCGGGCGCGCAGCCGTTCCATCCACGCCAGTTTGTAATCGTATTTCGGGCCGGGCGCGGGATTGCCGTTGGGCAGATACAACCCGCAGATCCTTACGCCCGTTTCGCCCACGACGGTGGCCTCGATCCAGCGAGCCTGTTCGTCCGTATCATCACCGGGCAGGCCGCGCGACACATCCTCGAGTGGCAGTTTCGACAGGATCGCGACGCCGTTGAAACCCTTTTGCCCGTGGGTTTCGACGTTGTACCCAAGGTCTGTGATCAGATCGCGTGGGAAACCCTCGTCAACGGATTTGATTTCCTGAAGGATGGCGACGTCGGGCGCACTGTCCTGCAACCAGTGCAGCAGACCGTCGATCCGCGCCTTGACGCCGTTGATGTTGAATGTCGCGATTTTCATTGGTGTGCCTCTTTTGCGGCTAGGCTAAAAGCCCGGCCGCGCAGGCACAAGGGGTCAGCGGTCGTCGCGGACCTTGACCGGGATTGCATCGGGTTGATCGGCCGTCTGGCCTGCGGCCGCGGCGGCAGCAAGCCCGGCAAGGATCATCGCAATCAGGTAAATCATGACTCGTTCCTTTTTGTTCGGCTTCAGACTAGCAACGGTGCAAGACGAAAGAAAGTTCCAATTCGTCGCAGGTTTCAGATGGAAAAAGACGTACCGCAGCCGCAGGACGACGTGGCATTCGGGTTCTCGATGACAAATCGCGCGCCGATCAACTCTTCGGAAAAGTCGATGACCGCATCGGTCAAAAACGGCAGGGACACGGAATCGATCACTACCGTTTCGCCACGGTCCGACAGTTTCAGGTCGTCCTCGCGTGGGTCATCCAAGGCGATTTCGTATTGAAAACCGGAACATCCGCCACCTTCGACGGCGATGCGCAGGGCCTTGCCCTGTTCGGCGGCACCGATTTCAGCAAGCCGTTCAAACGCACGGCTGGTCACTTTGGGGGGCAGGGTCAGCATATCATACCTATCGGTCTTGGCTTGTCTGAAATATAGGGAGGGCAGGCAACAGGCACAAGACGGGCAACATGGCGGCAAGATACGCGACCGATCCCGCGTCACCGCGCGGGCGACTTTATGCCGAAGAGGAAAGCGCGCATCGCTCTCCCTTTCAGCGCGACCGTGACCGGATCATTCATTCCAGCGCGTTCCGGCGGCTGAAACACAAGACGCAGGTGTTCATCGAACATGAGGGCGATTATTTCCGCACGCGCCTGACCCATTCGATCGAGGTCGCACAAGTAGCGCGAACGGTGGCGGCGGCGCTGGACCTGAACGTGGAGCTGACCGAGGCCATCGCGCTGGCCCATGATCTGGGTCACACGCCCTTTGGCCACACGGGCGAAGAGGCACTGGATCGTCTGATGCAGCCCTACGGGGGGTTCGATCACAACGCGCAGGCCTTGCGGATCGTGACCGACCTGGAACGGCACTATGCCGAATGGGACGGGCTGAACCTGACCTGGGAAACTTTGGAAGGGATCGCCAAACACAACGGTCCCGTCCCCCAGCCCTGGCCCTATGCGCTGGCCGCCTACAACACGCGGCACGATCTGGAACTGCACACACACGCGGGGCCAGAGGCGCAGGTCGCCGCCCTGTCGGACGATATCGCCTATAACAACCACGACCTGCACGATGGTTTGCGGGCAGAATTGTTCAGCACCGATGAACTGGCTGAACTTCCAGTGCTAAGCGACTGTTTTGCAAGGGTCGATGTGAAATATCCCGGTCTGAACTACTATCGCCGTAGGCACGAGGCCTTGCGCCGGTTCTTTGGCGTGCTGGTCGAGGACGTGATTGCCGTCAGCCGCAGGAACCTGACCGATCTGGACGCGCAGAACGTGGCAGAAGTGCGCCATGCGGGCCGCATGATGATCCAGTTCACGCCCGCCCTGTGGGAGGACCTCAAGGTGATCCGCGCATTCCTGTTCACCCGCATGTATCGCGCGCCCGCCGTGGTCGAAATGCGCCATGTGGTGACCAGCATGCTGGACGAACTCTTTGCCTATTATATCGACACGCCGACCGAACTACCAAAGCAATGGCGCAAGGAAGTTGCCGAGGCAGAGGATCGTCAGACCTTGGCGCGGATCGTGGCGGACTATATCGCGGGTATGACGGATCGTTTCGCAATTCAGGAACACGAACGGCTGATTGGTGGCCGGGCTGTTCCGCCGGGGGTGATTGATGGCAATTGAAACAGCAGCCGGGGCGATGAACCCCGTGATCGCGATCGCCCTTGTGGGTGGTCTGGGTGTTGGCAGCCAGTGGCTGGCGTGGCGCATGCGGATGCCGGCCATCGTGTTGATGCTGCTGGCGGGCGTCATCATCGGGCCGGTATTGGGCGTGTTCGATCCCGCCCGTGATATCGGGCCGCTGATGGGGCCGATCATCGCCATCGCCGTTGCGATCATCCTGTTCGAAGGCGGCCTGACGCTGAACTTTCACCAGTTGCGCGATGCGGCCATCGGCGTGCGGCGTCTGGTGTTCGTGGGTGCCCCGGTGGGCTGGGTCGCGTCTGCGCTGACGCTGCACTACGCCGCAGGGCTGTCGTGGTCTTCGTCGTGGGTGTTTGGCGGTATCCTGATCGTGACGGGGCCAACCGTGATTGCGCCATTGCTGCGCACCGCACGCCTGTCGCGCAGGCCAGCGCAACTGCTGCAGTGGGAGGCGATCGTCAACGACCCCCTTGGCGCCCTGGCCGCCGTGCTGGCGTTCGAGGTGGTGCTGGTGCTGAACACAGCCACCACCGTGGGCACAGCCGTGCTGGCGCTGATCTGGGGCATCGGTGCTGCCATCATTCTGGGTCTGGCGGGTGGTTTCGGCCTCGCTTGGGCGTTCCGCAACGGCCATGTGCCCGAATACATGAAGGTCAGCATCCTGTTCGCGCTGCTGCTGGGGATTTTCGGCATTTCCGACGCGATCCTGCATGAAAGTGGGCTGTTGGCCGTGACCGTCATGGGAATCGTGATCGCCAACGCGAACCTGCCCAGCTATGCCGAGCTGCGCCGTTTCAAGGAACATGCCACCATTCTGCTGGTGTCCGGGGTGTTTATCCTGCTGGCCGCCAATCTGGATTTTGCGCAGCTTGGTCAGTTATCGGGCAGGGCGGTCGTGTTCGTCCTGCTGATCATCCTCGTCGCGCGCCCGCTGACGGTATTCATATCGCTGATCGGGACGGGCCTGCCGTGGCAGGAAAAGGTGCTGGTGGCCTTTACCGGGCCGCGCGGCGTGGTGCTGGTCGCCGTGGCGGGGCTGTTTGCGGAACGGCTGATCTCTCTGGGGTTCGAGGACGCCAACCTGATTGCACCGCTGGCCTTTGTGCTGGTGGCGACCACCGTGGTTCTGCATGGATTCACGCTGAAACCGATGGCGCGCTGGCTGGGCCTTGCGGGGGCGGGTAACCCCGGTGTCATCATCGTCGGCGGCTCGGACTGGACGACCGCCTTTGCCGAGGCGCTGATCAAGGCGGATGTACCCGTTCTGATGACCGACCCGAACTTTGGCCATCTGCGGGCGGCGCGTTCAGCCGGGATCACCACCTATACCGGCGATATCCTGTCCGAAGGCGCCGAACAACGGCTTGAACTGGTCAGCTATGACAAGCTGTTGGCCGCGACCGACAACGATGCCTACAACACGCTTGTGGCCACGGACCTTGCGCCTGAATTCGGGCGGGAAAACGTGTTTCAGGTCGCACGGGTGAAAAACGACGGCGCGCGTCACACATTGCCCGCGACGCTGGGTGGCAGGCCATTCGGCCATGCGGTGACCCATGATGAATGGAACAGCCTGATCCGGCAGGGTTGGACGTTCCGCGTGACCCGCCTGACCGAGGAATTCACCCTTCAGGAGTGGCGCGAGAAACGCCCGCGCTCGCATCTGGTTGGGCGCATCCTGCCGAATGGCGATTTCAAGCTGCTGCACGAGGATGAGGAAATCCGCGGTGTTCCGGATACCCGCCTGATCGCACTGCGCCCGCCCGAAACCACTGGATCGACCGTGCAACCGCCCGCCAGCGCCTAAGGGACGTTGACGCTGGGCGGCGGGGTGGTAAACCGCAAGCCGCACAAACCGAAAGACAGGTCCCATGAACATTTTCGCCGATATCCGCACCCTCGTCATCGACGCGCTTGCTGATCTGGTGCGAGACGGTGTGTTGCCTGACGGGTTGTCCACGGATGCGGTCACGGTCGAGCCGCCCCGCGATCCCGGCCACGGTGACATGGCGACCAATGCGGCCATGGTGCTGGCGAAACCCGCTGGCCTGAAACCGCGTGACATCGCTGATGCGCTGTCCGCGCGGCTGGTGGCCGATGACCGGATCGCCAGTGCCGATGTGGCAGGTCCGGGTTTCCTGAACCTGCGGCTGGACGCGGGCATCTGGCGCGGCGTGGTGATCGCGGCACTGACCGATCCCGGCTATGGTCGGTCAAAAATGGGCAATAACCAGCGCACGCTGGTCGAATACGTCAGCGCCAACCCCACGGGTCCGCTGCACGTGGGTCATACCCGTGGCGCGGTCTTTGGCGACGCGCTGGCCAGCCTGCTGGACTACGCAGGCTATGATGTGACGCGCGAATATTACATCAACGACGGCGGCGCGCAGGTCGATGTCCTCGCGCGGTCGGTCTATCTGCGCTACCAAGAGGCGCACGACCTGAGCGTCGACTGGCCCGAAGGCACATACCCCGGCGACTATCTGATCGAGGTCGGTGAGGCGCTCAAGGCCAAGGTGGGCGATGCCTATCTGGACCAGCCAGAGTCCGTCTGGCTGGAAGAGGTGCGCAGCTTTGCCACCGATGCCATGATGGACCTGATCCGGGGTGATCTGGCGCTGCTGGGCATCGAGATGGACGTCTTTTTCTCGGAAAAATCGCTTTATGGTTCCGGCAAGATCGAAAAGGCCATCGAACGGCTGGATGCGGCTGGCCTGATCTATCGCGGCACGCTGGAACCGCCCAAGGGCAAGATGCCCGACGATTGGGAACCCCGCGAACAGACCCTGTTCAAATCCACCGCCCACGGCGACGACGTGGACCGGCCCGTGCAGAAATCCGACGGGGCCTGGACCTATTTTGCGCCTGACATCGCCTATCACTATGACAAGGTCGAGCGCGGCTTTGATGCGCTGATCGACGTGTTCGGCGCCGATCACGGTGGCTACGTCAAACGGATGAAGGCCGCTGTCAGCGCGCTGTCCAACGGTCGTGTGCCGCTGGATATCAAGCTGACCCAGCTGGTGAAGCTCTATCAGAACGGCGAGCCGTTCAAGATGTCCAAGCGGGCAGGGACATTCATCACCCTGTCGGACGTGGTCGAACAGGTCGGCCCCGACGTGACCCGGTTCCACATGCTGACGCGCAAGAACGACGCGCCGCTGGATTTCGATTTTGCCAAGGTCACCGAACAGTCCAAGGACAATCCGGTGTTCTACGTCCAATACGCCCATGCGCGGGTGAATTCGGTCCTGCGCAAGGCGCGTGAGGCAGAAATCACGGTGGATGATGCGACGCTTGCCGGGGCTGATCTGTCGGCGCTGTCCCATGCGGCGGAAACGGCGCTGGCGGCAAAGATCGCAGAATGGCCGCGTCTGGTGGAAATCGCGGCCCGGACGCATGAACCCCACCGGGTGGCGTTCTACCTCTATGATCTGGCCTCGGATGTGCACGGGCTTTGGAACGCCGGGAACACCGATACGTCCTTGCGGTTCTTGCAGGATGGCGACAATGCCACATCGCAGGCAAAGATCGCCCTGATTCGTGCCGCGCAGGTTGTGATTGCGGCAGGCCTTGGTATCCTTGGAGTCACACCGGTCGAAGAAATGCGCTAAGCATTCGCGGCCCCGAGGCAGAGCAGCGGACCCGTCAGAGGTCCGGGACAAGAGGCAGTGATGGCAGTTTACGAAGATTTGGGCGCACCACAGGTGCGTGACGCGTCGCGCTACACGCAGATGGCGGGTGCTGCGTTGAGTCTGACGCTGATGATCGGTGTGGGTGTCTGGGGCACGCATTCGATCATGCGCGATGTATCGGGTGTTCCGGTGGTGCGCGCGGTCGAAGGCGAGATGCGCCGCGCCCCCGATCATGCAGGCGGTAACGTGGCAGACCACCGTGGCCTGTCGGTGAACGAAGTCGCAGCCCTGGGCGAGGCTGGCGGCCCCGAGGATCTGTTGCTGCTCGCTCCCAGTGGCACCGGCCTTGCGGCCGAGGATCTGGATGCGGAACCCATAGCACCGTCACTGGCCGCGACCGAGGTCGAGATCATCCCTGAGGACACGCAACAGGCGCAGGCCATGTCGGCTGATGATGTGCTGGCGCTGGCCGATCAGATTGCTGCCGGGGCTTCACCGCTGACCGCGCTGAGCGACGGTGAAACCGTGGACCCCGTCCTGACCGTCGATGGCGCAGAGCAGGCATCAGTCGCCCCTGTTGAACCAGTCGATCCCGTCGCTGCCGCCTTGGCCGAAGCCTTGGGTCTGGATACGACCGTTGTCGCCGGTGCATCCATGACGCAGGTCCTGCGTCCGATGCTGCGTCCCGGCACGCAGCAGGCCGCAGCCGCACCGCAGGCCACTGCCCCCGCAGAGGCGGTTCTGACACCCGTTGCCCTGACCACGGACACGATGCCCTTGCCCAGCGAGGCGCTGTTGACCGACGAACTGCCTGTCGGGACCAAGCTGGTGCAGCTGGGGGCTTTTCCATCGGCGGATGCCGCCAGTGCGGAATGGGACCGCCTGACCACGCGTTTCGTCGATTTCATGGCCGGTAAATCACGGGTGATCCAGCAGGCATCATCGGGCGGGGCCACGTTCTTTCGTCTGCGTGCCAGCGGTTTTGACGATCTGGCCGATGCACGCCGGTTCTGTGCCACATTGGACGCGGCCCGTACGGCCTGCATTCCCGTCGTTGTCCGCTAACGCCACGATCCTGGGTCTGTCGGGCACGCGCCTGACAGAGAATGAACGCGCCTTTTTCGCTGATGCGGACCCCTGGGGGTTCATTCTGTTCGCGCGGAACGTCGAAACGCCGGACCAGTTGCGCGCCCTGACCGCCGATCTGCGTGACACATTGGGCCGCGATGCACCGATCCTGATCGACCAGGAAGGCGGGCGGGTCCAGCGCCTGCGCGCGCCCCATTGGCGCGAATACCTGCCGGCATTGACCCAGATGGAACGTGCCAGTGATCCGATCCGTGCCCATTGGGTCCGCAACCGCCTGATCGCGCATGAATTGCATGACGTGGGGATCGACGTGAATTGCGCCCCGCTGGCCGATCTTGTCGAGGCGCAGACCCATCCGGTCCTGCGCAACCGTCTGTCAGGGGAAACAGTCCCGCTTGTGACCGAATGCGCCCGTGTCTGTGCCGCGGCCTTTCTGGACGGGGGTGTGTTGCCGGTGTTGAAACATATCCCCGGCTACGGGCGTGCGGCTGTCGACAGCCACAAGTCGCTGCCGACGGTCACGGCACCACGGGCCGATGTGTTGGCGCGCGATTTTACGCCTTTTGTTGCGCTGAACGATATCGCGATGGGCATGACGGCCCACATCGTCTTTGCCGATATCGACGCTGACCTGCCCGCCACAACCTCGCCTGTTATGATGCAGGTGATCCGTGATCAGATCGGCTTTGGCGGATTGATCATGACTGACGACATCTCGATGGAGGCGCTGTCCGGCACCACGGCCGAACGGTCTGCTGCGGCGATTGCGGCGGGTTGCGATATCGTGCTGCACTGCAACGGCGACCGCGCCGAGATGGAACAGGCCGTGACCGCAGCCGGGACGATGACAATCATGGCGCAGGCCCGCGCGGCCACTGCCTTGGGGCAGCGCCGTCCGCCCGTCAGCGTTGACATTGCGGCGCTTGCGGCGGAACTTGAGACGCTTTTGTCCTGAGGGTCGCCCCATGTCGCAAGACACCACGCCAGAAACCAGCGTTGCCGATCGTGTCGCCGCCGAGGCGCTGATCGTCGACGTCGACGGTTTTGAGGGGCCGCTGGACCTGTTGCTGACCCTGTCGCGCACGCAAAAGGTGGATCTGCGTGAAATATCGATCCTGGCGCTGGCACGGCAATATCTGGCTTTTGTCGAACGCGCACGACAGCTGCGGCTGGAACTGGCCGCTGATTATCTGGTGATGGCCGCATGGCTGGCGTTCCTGAAATCGCGTCTGCTGCTGCCACCCGACCCCGAAGAGGATGGCCCGTCAGGTGCGGAACTGGCGGCACATCTGGCCTTTCAGCTGGAACGGCTGGAGGCGATGCGCAAGGCATCCGCCCGGCTGATGGCGCGTGATCAATTGGGGCGGGATTTCTTTGCGCGTGGGATCACGCAGGATGTGACGCGCGTGCGGCGTGTGACCTATACGGCCACGCTGCTGGACCTGATGCAGGGCTATGCGCGGATCAGGACACGCGACGATTTCCGGCCCTTTGTGATGGACCGCGAAAACCTGATGACCATGGAAGACGCGCTGGGGTCCTTGCGCAAACTGATCGGATTTGCGGGCGACTGGACCGATATTGCCAGTTATCTGCCGCCGGGCTGGACCGATGACCCCCAGCGCAGGCGCACGGCGACCGCCGCCACCTTTGCCGCGTCGCTTGAACTGGTCAAGGAAGGGCGGCTGGAACTGCGCCAAAGCGAGACATTTGCCCCCATCCAACTGCGCGCGCGCGAGGGGCGGACATGACTGATGAACCGGGCCTGTTCAAGGCACCACCGATTGCCGAACAGGAACGCATGGTCGAGGCGCTGTTGTTCGCCACTGCCGATCCGATGACGCCGGCCCAGCTGGCGGGCCGGATGCCGCATGGTTGCGATCCGGCATCGGCACTGGCAGGCCTGCGCAAACGCTATGACGGGCGCGGTGTCCAACTGGTACGGGTGGGTGATGCATGGGCCATGCGCACGGCCCCCGATCTGGGCTACCTGATGAGCCACGAGGTGACCGAGACCCGCAAACTGAGCCGCGCGGCCATCGAAACGCTGGCGATCATCGCCTATCACCAGCCCACAACCCGCGCCGAAATCGAGGAAATCCGCGGTGTGAGCGTGTCGCGCGGCACCATCGATCAGTTGATCGAACTGGATTGGGTGCGGCTGGGACGGCGTCGCATGACACCGGGCAGGCCGGTCACATTCATCGTGACACAGACCTTCCTCGATCACTTTGGGCTGGAAAGCGCGCGTGATCTGCCGGGGCTCAAGGAACTGCGGTCCGCCGGATTGCTGGATAACCGCCCATCGCCCGGGGCAGAACCCGAAGAAGACGACGGTCAGGAACAATTGTTCGGCGATTAGCGCCAGTCGGCAGCGGCAGGACGCCTGCGGCGGGCGAGTATTTCTGGCAAGATGATACGGCTGTCAGGTCCTGAAATGCTTGGACAGTTTCAGACCCTGGCCCTGGTAGTTTGATTTGATGTCCTGCCCGTAGAGCGCCTGCGGATGACTGGACATGTGTTCGTAGACCAGCCGTCCCACGGTTTGTCCGTGTTCCAGCACGAAGGGCGCCTCGTGGCAGCGCACCTCGAGCACGCCACGCGAACCTGTACCGCCGGCGGCGGCCCAGCCGAAACCGGGGTCGAAAAACCCTGCGTAATGGACCCGGAATTCACCGACCATCGCGATATAGGGGGCCATTTCGGCCGCCTGCATCGGGGGGATGGCAATGGATTCGCGGCTGACGAGGATATAGAACGCTCCGGGGTCGAGGATGATCCAGCCACTGTCGGTGTGGACCTCTTCCCAGTAGTCGCGCGGATCATAATGCGCGAGACGCGACAGATCGACGACGCCGGTATGCGGTTTGGCGCGATAGCCAACGCGGGTGCCGCTGTCGGGGCGCAGATCGACGGAAAACCCCAAGCCGTCCGAAATCACGGGGTCGCAGTCCACGATCGGCGATGCGGCATGGAGCGCGCGCAGATCGTCGTCCGACATCCGTGTCTGGCCGTTGCGGAAAATGATCTGGTTCAGCATCTGTCCGGGCTGCGCCACCACCGAAAAGCTGCGTGGGCAGATTTCAACATAAAGCGGGCCGTCGTATCCCGCAGGCACGCGGTCGAATTCGGTCCCCCGGTCGGTGATGATCCGGGTCAACAGGTCCAGCCGCCCGATCGAGGATTTGGCACTGGCTGCGGCCGTCATGCCGGCCGGCAATGACAGCGATTCCCGCAATGGCACGACATAGACGCAGCCTTTTTCCAGCACCGCGCCGCCGGTCAGTGGCACCTCGTGCATGGTGAAATCCGCAAGGCGGTCCGCGACGCTGCGGGTCTTGCCCGGCAGGAAGGACGCGCGCACACGGTAGGCCACGTCACCGAGGCGCAGATCCAGTGATGCAGGTTGTATCTGTCCGGTTTCGAACGCGGGGGCCTGCACATGCCCCGCATCGATCAGGGCCCTGATTTGATGATCCGCCAGAACGCCAGTGTCGAAATCAGTCATGGTCACCCCCCATAGCAAAACGCCCGCCGCAAGAGCGGGCGGGCGATTTGTTGGTCGGGCTAGCAGGACTCGAACCTGCGACCTTCCGTCCCCCAGACGGACGCGCTACCAGGCTGCGCTATAGCCCGACTGAGCGCTTAATTACCCGAATGACGGTCGAGGGCAAGGATCGTTTTCGCTGTTCTGCGGATTTATTGCGTGACCGTCATCCGGCGGTGCAGATCATCCAGTCGGGTCAACAAGGGGGCCAGCCGCTGGGGATGCGCGATACCGGTCCGGGCTGCCCGCGCCGCAAGTCCCAGCACGCGCGGGCCGGGATCCGGACGCGCCGCGACAGGCATGGGCAGGCGCGTCGTCGCCTGTCGCGGCAAGGCCACGACATTGGCCTGCGCGGATGCGGGTGACGCGCTATCGGTCTGTCGCAGGTCATCCGGTGGTAACGTATCAGTTGACGGTGTTTCGCGCGACGGATGGGGTGGGGCGGTGTCATGATCGATCACGTTCGCGCCGTCATCCAGGTCGATCAGACTGTCGGAATAGAGCTTGCTGACAGATTTGATTCCCAGTTCGCGCAGGGTTTTCTGTGCCGCCTTGATCGTCATGCCCTGTTCGTGCAGCAGGATCTTGATTCCGCCGAGCAAAGCAAGGTCGTCGGGACGATAATACCGACGACCGCCCGCGCGTTTGACGGGTTTGACCTGGGTGAATTTGCTTTCCCAGAACCGCAGGACGTGGGTCGGCGTATCCAACGCCTCGGCCACTTCGCTGATGGTGCGAAACGCGTCAGGGGCCTTGGCCATGCGATCAGGCCTTGTTTCCGGCCGCGACCTTTTCCTTCATCAGGTGGCTGGGACGAAACGTCAGCACCCGACGCGGATGAATGGGCACTTCTTCGCCGGTCTTGGGGTTGCGGCCCACGCGGGCCGCCTTGTCCCGGCAACTGAATGTGCCAAAGGACGAAATCTTGACCTGTTCGCCTGCGACCAGCGCGTCGGAAATATGCGTCAGCACGCTTTCCACCAGATCGGCGCTTTCGTTGCGCGACAGACCGACCTGTTCGTGGACCGCATCGGACAAATCCATGCGCGTCAGAGTCTTGTCAGACATTTTTCTTCCCCCGAAGCATTCGGCAAAACTTTAAGTAGAGTTCCGCGCAAGTCAACCTTGTGCAGACGCAAGCGCAAAGAATCGCTACCAGCGCAGGATGACCGATCCCCAGGCAAGCCCGCCGCCGATCGCCTCGGTCACAAGCAGATCGCCGGGTTTGATCTGGCCGCGCTGTTTGCCGACCGACAGCGCCAGTGGAATGGACGCGGCAGAGGTGTTGCCATGATCCTGCACGGTGACGACGACGCGGTCCATGCCGACGCCCAGTCGTTTCGCGGTGGACTGGATGATGCGGATGTTTGCCTGGTGCGGCACGACCCAGTCGACATCGTCGGCACCAAGGCCGACCTTTTCCAGTGCCGTATGGGCTGTCTTGGCCAGCTTTTCGACGGCATGGCGGAACACTTCCTTGCCTTCCATGCGGAGCTGTCCGGTGTTTTGCGTGGCGACACCGCCATCGACATACAGCAGATCGCGATAACGCCCGTCCGAATTCAGGTCGGTCGCCAGGATGCCACGGTCGTCGGTCGTGCCCTGTCCATCCTCGGCCCGCAGCACCAGCGCACCGGCGCCGTCACCGAACAGCACGCAGGTGCTGCGGTCGGTCCAGTCCATGATCCGGCTGAATGTCTCGGCGCCGATTACCAATGCGGTATTGGCCTGACCCGACTGGATCAATGCATCGGCATTGGCCAATGCAAACACGAAACCCGCGCAGACGGCCTGCACGTCAAAGGCAAATCCGCGCGTCATGCCCAGTTTGTTCTGCACCATCGTTGCAGCCGACGGGAACGTCATGTCGGCGGTCGATGTCGCCACGATGATCAGGTCGATGTCGTCGGCGGTCATGCCGGCATCATCCAGCGCCGCCTGTGCCGCAAAGGCTGCCAGATCCGACGTAGCCTGATCGTCAGCCGCGAAATGGCGGCGTTCGATCCCGGAGCGTTCCCGGATCCAGGCGTCGGAAGTATCGAGTGTTGCCTCGAAATGGCTGTTTTCAACCACCCGGTCAGGCAGGTAGTGGCCGACACCTTGAACAACGGCGCGTCGTGTCATGTGTCGGATCCTTTCGTGTCGTCATGGGGCAGGGCGGCGGCCAGACGTGCGGCCAGACGGTCCGAGAATCCCTGATCGGCCAGCCTGTGCGCCAGTGTGATCGCCGCGGCGACCCCGGTGGCATCGGCGGACCCGTGGCTCTTGATCACTGTTTTCGTCAGGCCCAGAAAAACGCCGCCGTTGACGCGGCGTGGATCGACCTTGCGCTTTAACTGACGCAATGCGCCACGGGCGAGCAGCGCCCCCAGGATCGAGAACGGAGTCTTGCGCAGGTTTTCACGCAGAAGATCCGAAATCAGGTTGGCGATTCCCTCGCCTGTTTTCAGCGCGACATTGCCGGTAAAACCGTCCGTCACGATCACGTCGCAAACATCGCCGGGCAGATCACCGCCTTCGACGAAACCGGTATAATCGAATTCGCCCGCGGCAGCGGTGGCCGCGATCAGCTCGTGCGCGACCTTCAGTTCAGCCCGGCCCTTGTGTTCCTCGGTGCCGACGTTCAGCAGACCGACCCGCGGCTGTGCGAGGTCAAAGGCATTGCGCGCATAGGATGCGCCCATCAACGCATAGGTCAGCAGGTCGTCCTGATCGGCGCGGATATCGGCACCTGCATCCAGCATCACGTTGAACCCCTGCGGGTTCCGTGATGGCCACAGGCAGGCAATGGCCGGACGGTTCACGCCGTCGATCTTGCGCAGGCGCAACATCGACATGGCCATCAGCCCGCCGGTGTTGCCGCAGCTGACGACGACGCCCGCCTCGTCGTTGCGTACGGCGTCGATCGCGGACCACATCGAGGTCTGTTTGCCCCGGCGCACCACCTGGCTGGGCTTGTCGTGCATGGTGACGACATCGGGTGCATCGCGCAGGGTGACCTGACCCGCCAGCCCGTGGGTTGCCAGCAGGGGGCGCAATTCATCCGTGCGTCCGTGCAACAAAACAGGAGTTCCGGGGTGCACCTTTAGAAAAAGTGCAAGGCCTGCAACGACAGTTGCAGGCCCATTATCGCCGCCCATGGCGTCGATGGATAACACGCGGGTTGCGTCGTCTGCGGTCGTGACGGTGTCCGTCGCTACCATGCGAGCCCCCTACAACGCTGCTTAAGCGGCGTCTTCGTCCAGGTCAATGTCGGCAGTGACCACTTCTTTGGTCGCATAGTGACCGCAGGACGGGCAGATGTGGTGCGGGCGCTTCAGCTCACCGCAGTTATCACATTCGTTGGGGTTAGCCGCCGACAGCGAATCGTGCGCACGACGATTGTTGCGGCGGGACTTGGAGACTTTATTCTGCTGGACGGCCATGGCGCACCCTATTTTACGTTGGGGGGCCGTGACGTGGCCCGGTGTTCGAATGATTTGCGCGGTCCTAGGACATTCACGCTGCCCTGTCGAGGGGGCACGGATAAGGCCGCCTACATACTGCGAAATGACGCCAGTGCAACCGATATATGTGGTTTTTCGGACCTATTCCCCGTTGTCCTGACCCTTGGCCAGTTTGTCACGCAGCGCACCCAGCCCCGCAAAGGGTTTGGTATCCTCGTCCGTCAATGGCGTCACACCGTCCTCGGCGACCAGAACCTGACCCACCTCTGCCCCTGGCGTACGGGGAAAGGGCGGCAGTGCCAGGCTCAATTCCTCGATCATCAGGGCGGCCACGTCGATCGACTGCGGCAGCGGCTCGACGGTGTCATCCTCGGGCATCTCGGTTTCGGCCCCTTCGGGATAGGCGAAATCGGCGGCGTATGTGCGCGATACGTCCTCATCCAGCCGGGTCGTGACAGGGGCGAGCGTGGCGACGCAGGCCTGCACGACCGTCGCACCAAGGCGTGCAGTCAATCGCCAATCCGTCTGGCCCAAGGGCGCAATCTGTCCCGCAAACGTCAGCTTTTTCACACCAATGATATCCAGCGACGTCGCAATGGCCTCTCGCTGCGCTGGCGTTGGCGTCACCTCAAAGTTTGTTGCGCTGCGGTTGCGCAAATCCGACAAGCGCATGATCTGGGCGGGCAGGGCGGGATCTGACGACATGAGGGCATCCATTCTTGGCAAGTGCGGCTGGCTTCGTTAAGGGGAATACAAGGGCGCACTGCGCCAACGCAAGGGGGCGGGACATGACCAAGACGACCACGCAACGCAAGGGTTTCATGCTGATTGCAGGGGCCTGTCTGGCCCTGTCGGCGGCCTGTAGCCCCATCGTGCGCAATCATGGCTATATCCCCGTGCCAGAGGATCTGGCGCTGCTCAGCGTCGGGCAATCCACGCGCGCCGAAGTGATCGAAACCGTGGGTCCCCCCGTGACGGGCGGTGTGACCAGCGACGATGCGCTCTATTATGTCCAAAGCCGCTTTGTTACCCGCGGGGCGGCGGCCCCGGTCGAAACCGACCGGCAGGTATTGGCGATCAGTTTCACCCCCAATGGCACGCTGGAAAATATCGAACGTTTCGGGCTGGAGGATGGTCGTGTGGTCACGCTGTCGCGCGAAGTCACGTCTGATAACGTGCGCGACAGCACGTTCTTGCGTCAATTGATGGGTAGTGTCGGTCGTGTGACGGCCTCTGATCTGATCAGCCAGCCCGGACAATAAGCGACACACCCGCCGCGGCCTGTGCCGCGACGGGTGGCGATGTCAGTCGGCGTCCGGCTCGAACGTCATTGCGACGCCGTTCATGCAGTAGCGCAGGCCGGTCGGTGCCGGACCATCGGGAAACACGTGCCCCAGATGCCCTTCGCAGCGGGCGCAATGCACCTCTGTACGGCGCATGAACAGGCTGCGGTCCTCGCGTTCGCCCACGGCCTCGGGGTCGATCGGGGCATAGAATGATGGCCAGCCCGTGCCGGATTCGAATTTCGTGTCCTGTTCGAACAGCGCATTGCCGCAGGCCTTGCAGCGGAATGTTCCCGCATCCTTGGGAAAGTCGTCGTGTGTGCCGGCGCGTTCGGTCCCATGCTTGCGCAAGACCTTGAAGGCCTCGGGGCTCAGTTCCTGCTTCCACTCGGCGTCTGATTTGATGATCTTGTCCATCGTGTCGTCCTGTTTGTCATGTTAAACTGTCATGTAGGGTGTCAGAACGCTGTGCCAAGGAGAGGCCATGAACGTCGCATACGACACACAGCCCCCCGCACTGACTGTGCGGGCTGCTGCGGGGCCGATTGATCTGCTGGCCTGTCAGACGCTGCGGCACCGCTGTTTTTTCGGCACGGGCGGTTGCGACAGCGACGCCCATGACGCGGTCTGCAATCACCTGATGATCGAACAGGACGGTGTCCTGCGGGCCACCCTGCGCACGTTGATGGTGGAAAATGGGCGCGATCTGGACCGGACCCTGACGGCGCAGAGCTATGATCTGTCACCCTTGCGTGATTATCCTGCGCCAGTTCTGGAAATCGGGCGATTCTGTATCGGTCCCGGTGCGCTGGACGCCCATGTGATGCGGGTGGCACTGGGCGCGCTGGCAGGGCTGGTGGACCGTGCGGGCATCGGTTTGATGATCGGCTGCACATCCTTGGCCGGGTCCGATCCTGCGCGCCATGCCGCGGCGTTGGCGGTGTTGGGCCGCCATCATGTCGGACCTGACGGGATGCGCCCCCTGCGTGCGGCGACGACCACCGTGCCGTTGGGCGGGCAGGTAGCCGACCGCCGGAGTGCCATTGCGGCCCTTCCGCCACTGTTGCGCAGTTACCTGGGGCTGGGTGGTTGGGTCAGCGATCACGCCGTCATTGATGCGGCGATGGACACCGTGCACGTCTTTACCTGCGTCGAGGTGGACCGCATTCCTGCCACGCGTGCCAGTGCCTTGCGCCGCCTCGTGGTCTGACACCAGAATTTGCGCGCGAACCAGACAGGCCCCCTTGCACGTTACCGCAACCGTGCGTAGCTGGCAGCCATGGCACGCACACCCTTACTCCAGCTCTCCGAGATCGCCCTGACATTCGGCGGCGATCCCATTTTCGAAGACCTTTCACTGGTGGTCCAACCCGGTGACCGGGTCGCCCTTGTCGGGCGCAACGGGTCTGGCAAATCCACCCTGATGAAGGTCATGGCCGGCCTGGTCGAGGCCGATTCCGGTACCTGCGTATCCGCTCCCGGCGTCAGCGTGGGATACATGGAACAAGACCCGACGATGGAAGGGTTCGAGACGCTGGGCGAATACGCCGCATCCGGCATGGACCCCGACGAAGCTTACCGCGTCGACATGGTGGCCGAAGGTCTGAAATTCGACCCCAACGGGTTGGTTGCCACCGCATCGGGTGGTGAACGCCGTCGCGCGGCCCTGGCCAAGCTGATGGCCGAGGCGCCGGAACTGATGCTGTTGGACGAACCGACCAACCACCTTGATATCGAGGCCATTGCCTGGCTCGAAAACGAGCTGAAGTCGACGCGGGCGGGATTCGTGCTGATCTCGCACGACCGGGCATTTCTGCGCAATCTGACCCGTGCCACGCTCTGGATCGACCGCGGGCAGGTGCGCCGCGCCGAAGAAGGGTTCGACGGTTTTGAGGCCTGGCGCGACAAGATCTGGGAAGACGAGGATCAGCAGCGCCACAAACTGAACCGCAAGATCAAGTCAGAGGCCCGCTGGGCCGTCGAAGGCATTTCCGCACGTCGCAAACGCAATCAGGGCCGTGTGCGCGCGCTGCAGGAACTGCGCGCCGAAAGGGCCAGCCAGATCAAACGGCAGGGCACCGCCGCCATGGCGTTCGAAGGCGGCCCCACATCCGGCAAGAAGGTGATGGAGGCGTTCGGCCTGCACAAGGCATTCAACGACAAGACCATCGTGCAGGGCCTCGACCTGACCGTGCAGCGGGGCGACCGGATCGCCTTTGTCGGACCGAACGGTGTCGGAAAAACCACGCTGATCAAGATGTTGCTGGGTCAAGTTGAACCCGATCAAGGTCAGGTCAAACTGGGCACCAACCTCGAAATCGCGGTCTTTGACCAGTCGCGTGCGCAGCTTGATCCTGACATGACGCTTTGGGACAACCTGGTGAACGACCCCGAAATGGGTGTCAGCGGCAAGGCCGATCAGATCATGGTGCGTGGTACGCCAAAGCACGTGGTCGGCTACCTAAAGGAATTCCTGTTCGACGAGGCGCAAGCCCGCGCGCCGGTGCGGGCGCTGTCAGGTGGTGAAAAGGCGCGTTTGTTGCTGGCCCGCCTGATGGCGAAACCGTCGAACCTGCTGATCCTCGACGAACCGACCAACGATCTGGACATCGAAACGCTGGATCTGTTGCAGGATCTGCTGGGCGAATACGACGGCACGGTGCTGTTGGTCAGCCACGACCGTGATTTTCTGGACCGGACCGCCACCACGACAGTCGCCATGGAAGGCGACGGTCGGGCGACGGTCTATGCGGGCGGTTGGACTGATTATCAGGCCCAACGCGGCGACCGCGTCAAAGCGCCAAGTTCGGTGGGCAAGCCGTTGTCCACCAAGGGAAAACAGAACCAGCAGGTCACGCGCAAGACGGGCCTGTCATTCACCGAAAAGCACCGCCTGGAAGAGCTGCCCGCCGTGATTGCACGGCTCGAGGCCGAGATCGCCAAACTGGAAGAACTGATGGCCGACCCCGATCTGTTCACCCAGAATCCGGTCAAGTTCGAAAAGGCCACGGACGCGCTGACCGACCGCCACGCCAAGCTGGAAGAGGCAGAGGCGGAATGGCTGGAACTGGAAGAGAAAGCGCAGGAATAACATCGCCGTCCGACCCGACCACGACGCCGTTTGACAAATAACGAAAAAGGCCGCGCAGGATGATCCTGCGCGGCCTGTTTTCATAGATATACTGGCTATTTAGCCGTCAAAGTTCACTTCTTCGACGATGCGCAGTGCCGTCGCGCGGTGGCCTGCAAGCTCGCTCAGGTCGACGTCGTCGGCGGTGTATTCACCCCAGGATGCTACCAGGTCCGACAACTCGGCCGAGGCCAGCACAGGGTATTCGTGGTTTTCCTCTGCATAGATTGCCTGTGCGGCGGGGCTGACGAGGTATTCCATCAGTTGCAGCGCCTCTTCCTTGTTCGGCGCGCTTTGCGTCATCGCGATGCCGGAGACGTTGACGTGGGTGCCGCCTTCCTCAAATTCGGGGAACACGATCCGCACGGCATTGGCCCATTCGGTCTGCTCTGCATCCTCGAGCATCTTGCCCATGTAGTAGGTGTTGCCCAGGCTGATGTCGCACTCGCCGGCCCAGATTGCCTTGACCTGTGCGCGGTCATTGCCTTCGGGCTTGCGGGCGAGGTTCGCCTTGATGCCTTCGGCCCATTCCTTGGCCGCTTCTTCGCCGTGGTGCGCGATGACAGCCGACAGCAGCGCCAGATTATAGTTGTTCAGGCCCGACCGGGTACAGATGCGGCCAGCCCACTTTGGGTCGGTCAGGTCCTCGTAGGTGGTGATTTCACCATCGGCCACGCGGTCCTTGCTGGCATAGACGATGCGGGCGCGGGTCGTCAGGCCAAACCACTGGTTGTCGTCGCTGCGCAGGCTGGCGGGGATGGCGTCCATCAGCACCTGGCTATCGACTGACTGCGTCACGCCTTCGTCCACGACGCGCTGCAGGTTGGCGATATCGACGTCCATGACCAGATCGGCAGGGGAACGCGCGCCCTCGGCCTTGAGCCGTTCGATCAGGGCTTCGTTCACGAACTCCAGGTTCACGGCGATGCCGGTGTCGGCGGTAAAGGCGTCCATGACCGGCTGGATCAGCTCGGGCTGGCGGGTGGTGTAGATGGTGACATCAGCCAGCGCGGGCGCGGCAATCGCCGTTGCTGCGGTGGCCATCAAAAGGGTGCGGATCGTCATGGGTCTCTCCTTGCGTTGATGCCGCTTTCTAAACCCGACTCTTTTGATCGGGTCAATACCCTATTCTTTTACTCGGGATCTTTCCGCCACTTTTGCCGCATCCCATAGCGCGTCCATTTCGGCCAGGTCACTGTCGCCCGGCGTCCGTCCACTTGCCGCAAGAGCATCCTCGATCATGTTGAACCGCCTTGTGAATTTTCCGTTGGCGGCACGCAGTGCCTCTTCAGGGTCGACGCCCAGATGACGACCAAGGTTGGCCATGACAAACAGCAGGTCGCCGTATTCCTCGGCCACCTTTTCCTGTGTCAGCGTGTCGCGGGCCTCGACCAGTTCGGCGGCTTCTTCTGCGATCTTGTCCACGACCTGGGCTGTATCGGGCCAGTCGAACCCCACACGCGCTGCACGTTTTTGCAGTTTGACGGCGCGCATCAGGGCAGGCAGGCCCAGCGCCACACCGTCCAGCGTGCGGGCATTGCCGCGTTCGGCGGCCTTGACCCGTTCCCAGTCGACGGTCTGCTGTTCGGCGGATTTGTCCCGTGATTCGTCGCCAAAGATATGCGGATGCCGCGCCACCATCTTGTCCGCGATGTTGCGCACCACGTCGTCGAAATCGAAATGCCCCGCCTCTGACGCCATTTGGGCGTGGAACACGGATTGAAACAGCAGATCGCCCAGTTCGCCTTCCAGTTCGGACCAGGCATTGCGTTCGATGGCATCCGCCACCTCGTAGGCTTCCTCGATGGTGTAGGGCGCGATGCTGGCGAAATCCTGCGCGATGTCCCAAGGACAGCCCGTTTCGGGGTCACGCAAGCGGCGCATGATTTCCAGCAGGCGCGGCATTCCGCCGTCGGGGTCGTTGATCAATCTGTCGTCGGGCATTGCAGGGGCCTTTGTTCTGGTCGACAACACCGTAGGTTCCCCCAGCGCAGAGTGCCAGCCATGCCCGTCCTCAATTCCATCGCCGATTTCCAGCCGACACTGACCATCTGGCGGCGACACCTGCACAGCATCCCCGAGGTGCGGTTCGATTTGTACCAGACCGCAGCCTTTGTCGCGGACAGACTGGCAGAGATCGGCGTGGATGAGGTGCACACGGGCATCGCGGAGACCGGCATCGTGGCCATCATCAACGGGCAGGGTGCCGGGCGCACCATCGGCCTGCGCGCGGATATGGACGCCCTGCCAATGGCCGAGGAGACGGGTCTGGATCACGCCAGCACCCATGCCGGCGCCATGCATGCCTGTGGTCACGACGGCCATACGACGATGCTGCTGGCGGCGGCAAAGTATCTGGCCGAGACGCGCAATTTTGCGGGGCGTGTCGCATTGATCTTTCAGCCTGCCGAAGAGGGCGGATCAGGGGCCAAGGTCATGTGTGATGCCGGAATCTTTGACACCTTTGATATTTCAGAGGTTTACGCCCTGCATAATGCGCCGGGCATTCCGGTTGGCGCATTCTACACGACGCCGGGACCGATCATGGCGGCGGTGGATGAATTCAGCATCCACATCAGTGGCAAGGGCGGTCACGCGGCAATGCCGCATGATACCGTCGATCCGATAAGTGCTGCTGTCAGCATGGTGCAGGCGATCCAGACCATCGTCAGCCGCAACCATTACGCGCTGGACGATCTGGTGGTGTCGGTGACGCAGATCCACGCGGGTTCCGTGTTCAACGTCATTCCCGATACGGCCATGATCAACGGCACCGTGCGGACCTTTGATCCAGTGGTGCAGGCCATGGTGATGACGCGGCTGCAGGATATCGTGACAGGGCAGGCGGCCAGTTTCGGTGTCACCGCCACCCTTGAATACGGCAACGGTGATCCTGCCACGATCAATGATCCCGGCTGTGCTGCCTTTGCCGCAAGCGTCGCGGCAGAGGTCAGCAAGTGCGACGCCAATGCCACGCGCGAGATGGGCGCCGAGGATTTTTCCCATATGCTGCAGGCGCGGCCGGGTGCCTACCTCTTCGTCGGCAATGGCGACAGCGCGGGACTGCATCACCCCAAATACGATTTCAACGATGAAACAACAGCCTATGGTGCGTCGTTCTTTGCGCGGCTGATCGAACGCGCCTTGCCACTCTGATGCCTTGGCGTACATGCTTCGCTGCTTTATGTCTGTGCCAACGCCAGATCCGTGGCCCGTCGTCCTGAAAGGCACCCCATGCTGAAAACTGCTATTCTCGCCATTGTGGTCGTCATCTTTGTCGCGGTCCTGGCTTTTGCCGCCTACGTGCGGCTGTCCCCGACGGATGTGGCGCGGTTTCATGTGGCACCTGCCGCGACCGAACCCACGGACATGACCGGGGAAAACAGCTTTACCGCTGCGCGTTTCATAACGACCGCGCCGCAGGGAATGCTTCAGGCGTTTGTCACCTTGTCCGAAACCCGCGACGACACGACCCTCGTGGCGGGCAGTGTCGCGGAAAACCTGCTGACCTTCGAGACGCGCTCTCGGCTGATGGGCTATCCCGACTATACAACCGTGACCGTCACCGACGATGCCGAACCGCTGCTGGTGATCCACGCGCAGTCGCGTTTCGGCAAGAGTGACATGGGTGTGAATCAGGCGCGTGTGCGCGATTGGCTGAGCCTTATGGGCAATCTCGTAGTACCACTCTCTTGACGATGGCCGCGAAACCCGCCACCTCACGGGCATGATCCCGACAGACCGCATGGCCCAGATTATCGACCGGTTCCAGTTTCTGGAGGCGCGGATGTCAGGCGACATGGCCGGTGCCGATATCGCGGCCTTGGCCAAGGAATACGCCGACCTCAAACCGGTCGTCGATACGGTGCAGCAATACCAGTCGCTACTGACGCAGATCGCCGACGCCGAGGCCATGCTGGCGGACCCCGAAATGCGTGAACTGGCGGAAATGGAATTGCCTGACCTGCGCGCGGCACTGGCCACATCGGAACAGGATGTGCAGCTGGCACTCTTGCCCAAGGATGCGGCGGATGCACGCCCGGCGCTGCTGGAAATCCGGCCCGGCACGGGCGGGGACGAGGCATCGCTGTTCGCGGGCGACCTGTTGCGGATGTATCAACGTTATGCCGAGGCGCGCGGCTGGAAATTCGAGATCCTCGAAGAAAGCCAGACGGAACTGGGCGGGATCAAGGAAGTGACCGCGCGGATCGCGGGCGAGGGTGTCTTTGCCCGCATGAAATACGAATCCGGCGTGCACCGCGTGCAGCGCGTGCCCGAAACCGAAAGCGGGGGGCGAATCCACACCTCTGCTGCAACTGTGGCCGTGCTGCCAGAGGCCGAAGAGGTCGATGTGCAGATCGCGCCGAGCGATATCCGCATCGACACGATGCGCGCCAGTGGCGCGGGTGGCCAGCACGTGAACACCACGGATTCCGCCGTGCGCATCACCCATATTCCCACGGGAATCATCGTCGTCAGCGCCGAAAAATCCCAGCACCGCAACCGAGAGATCGCGATGCAGGTGTTGCGGACGCGGCTGTTCGACCTCGAACGCCAGCGCATTGATGGTGCCCGGTCTGCCGACCGCAAGGCGATGGTGGGCACGGGCGATAGGTCCGAGCGGATTCGCACCTATAATTTCCCGCAAGGTCGCCTGACGGATCATCGCATCAACCTCACGCTCTATGCGCTGGGGCAGGTGTTGCAGGGCGATCTGGATACCGTGATCGACGCGCTGCAATCGGATGCGCAGGCGACATTGCTCGCTGAAATGGGCAATGGGGCATGACCTGGGATCAGGTCCTGCGGCAGGCAACGGCGAAACTGACTTTGGGTGGCATTTCCGACCCCGCGCGCGATGCGCGGCGTCTGTTGGCCCACATCCTGGGGGTCGAGACGGCACGCCTGTCGCTGATCGGTGCGGATACGGCACCAGCCGGCCTGACGCGCCTGTTCGATGACCTGATCGACCAGCGCAGCAGGCGTGTGCCTGTGTCCCATCTGACCGGCGTGCGCCAGTTCTACGGTCGGCGTTTCGCCGTCACCCCCGATGTGCTGGACCCGCGCCCCGAGACCGAGGTTCTGATCGCACAGGCGCTTGCCTTGCCCTGGACCCGCGTGCTGGATCTTGGCACCGGATCGGGCTGTATCTTGTTGACTTTGCTTGCAGAACGCAGGGCGGGGACCTTTGGTATCGGCACCGATCTGTCCCGTGCCGCACTTGCCGTGGCGATGCGCAATGCCGGTGATTTGCGACTGGGCGACCGGGTCCAGTTCCACGATGGCGACTGGCTCGAGGCGCTGCCGGTCAGTTGTGCGGCCTTTGATCTGATCGTATCGAACCCGCCCTATATCGCCCTGGACGAGGTCGCGGACCTCGCACCGGATGTGGGCCTGTACGAGCCGCGCATGGCACTGACAGACGAAGGTGACGGCTTGGGTGCCTATCGCGCCATCATCCGCGCGGCACCGGCACATCTGACCGGAGGCGGCGCATTGCTGGTCGAAATCGGACCGACGCAGGCGCAGGCGGTGTCCGACCTGATGACGGCGGCCGGATTGACGGGAATCGCCGTGCACCGTGATCTGGATGGCCGCGACCGTGTCATTTTCGGCCGGAAACCGCGAAATTAAGGGCTTTTCTTCGGTTTCCACCGAATCTGCTTGTCACACGCGGCACAACATGGTTTGTGACAGGCACCGCGGGGACGAGTGCGCAGCATTCCCCCCGGTACGTCGTCAGACACCGCCCGGTCCCGAAATCGCGCTTTTGCGCGGCTGGATCGATAAGCGTAACGAAGCCTATCCGGCTTGCTGAGAGTTCACACATGAGATCTTCGAAGTCCCGTTCGCGGAACAATAAGAACCGCAACTCCCGTCCGTCCGGCGGCAGCCTCATCAACCGCGTCTTTGACAGCAGCGGTCCCGACGGCAAGGTACGCGGTACCCCGCAACAGATCATCGACAAATACAATCAGCTGCACCGCGACGCGCAGCTGTCCAATGACCGGGTGAACGCCGAAAATTTCGCCCAGCATGCAGAACATTACACGCGCATGTTGTCGGAGGCCCAGAAAGAGGTCGATCGCCAGCGCGAGGAACAAGAAGAACAGAATCGCCAGCGTCAAGCCGAACGCGACAAGGAACGCGCCGAACAAGAAGAGCTGAACCGCCAGCGCCAGGCCGAACGTGATCGCGAACGCAACGAACGCCTGCGCGCGCAGGAAGACGCAGCAAATGGCGGTGACGACAGCGACAGCGCAGACAGCGGCCTGGTCGATACGCCAGAGGCGAAATCCGACGACCAGCCTGCGCAGGACAAACCCAAGCGCAAACCGCGTGCCCCGCGCAAGCCCAAGCCCAAGCCCGAGGCGACAGAAGACAACGGCAGCGCCGACGCGGCACCGTCCGAATAACGTTTTTACGTGAGCTGTGCGCCTAGGCCGTATAGGCCCGGGCCAGCGCGCAGAACCCTTCCAGATCTATTTCCTCGGCCCGCGCCGTGGGTTTGATCCCTGCGTGGTTCAAACGATCCTCTGCATCCGGGCCCAGCGGTTTCAGCGCCGACCGCAGCATCTTGCGCCGCTGGTTGAACGCTGTGGCCACCACGCGGTTCAGGACATCGGGATCAGCCGGATAGCGCGGTGCGGGCAGGGCGCGCAGGTGCACCACGGCTGAACTGACCTTGGGCGCGGGCGTGAATGCCTCTGGCGGCAGGTCCAGCACGATCGCGGGATCGGTGCGCCATTGGGACAGGATCGCCAACCTGCCATAGGTCTTGGATCCCGGTGCGGCCACGATACGTTGCGCCACCTCGCGCTGGAACATCAGCGTCAGACTCTCCCAGAACGGTGGCCAGGCAGGCGGCGTCAACCAGCGCACCAGCAGTTCCGTGCCGACGTTATAGGGCAGGTTGGCCGCAATCTTGATCGGCGGGGTCAGCAGGTCCGTGGTATCCACCTCCAGCGCGTCACCGTTCACGATCTGCAACTGGCCGGGATAGATCGCGGCGATGTCTTCCAGTGCGGCGATGCAACGGCTGTCCTTCTCGATCGCGACAACCCGGCGCGCGCCTTCGGCCAGCAGACCACGGGTCAGACCGCCCGGACCCGGCCCGATTTCCAGCACATCCGCGCAGGTCAGATCACCGGCCAGACGGGCAATCTTGGCCGTCAGGTTCAGGTCCAGCAGGAAATTCTGCCCCAGGGATTTCTTGGCCGCGATGCCGTGACGCGCAATCACGTCACGCAGTGGTGGCAGTCCATCAATCTGGCTCATCGTATCATCTTGCCTTAAATACTCGCCCGCGGCAGGCGTCCCGCAGGGTCAAATTGCACGGGCGTCGGCCATGCTGCGCGCCATCCGCAAGGCCGCGATCATCGAGGTCGGATCAGCCACACCCTTGCCTGCGATATCGAACGCGGTGCCGTGGTCCGGCGAGGTCCGTACAAAGGGCAGGCCCAGCGTCACATTCACGCCGCCCGCGAAGTCGATCGTCTTGATGGGGATCAGCGCCTGGTCGTGGTACATGCATACGGCGGCATCATAGTGCTTGCGCGCTGCCGCGTGGAACATGGTATCCGCAGGCAGTGGGCCCGTCAGCTTGATACCATCAGCGCGTATCTCGTCCAGCACGGCGGTGATGAAATCCAGCTCTTCGGTGCCGATCTTGCCATCCTCGCCTGCGTGGGGGTTCAGCCCTGCGACGGCGATGACCGGATCCGCGATGCCGAAATCGCGGATCAGCCCGCTGTGCGTGACGGTGATGACACCGCGCAGCAGGTCCGGGGTCAACGCGGCAGGGACCGCCCGCAGCGGGATATGTATTGTGGCAGGTACCACGCGCAGACTGTCGCAAGCCAGCATCATGACGACAGGCACGTCTCCGGCAAGCGCTGATAGAAATTCCGTATGGCCCGGATAGGCAAAATCGGCGCCGTCGATCAGAGCCGCCTTGTGGATCGGCGCCGTGCAGATGGCGTCCGCCTGACCGCTTGCGGCAAGTGTCACGCCCTCTGCAATCGCGTTCAGAACACCTTTGGCATGGGCAGGGTTGGCGCGGCCCGGGGTGCGCGGACTGCCGAAATCACGCGCCAGGACCGGCAGCGCATCGGCGCAGGGACCGACCACCGCTGACAGATCGGCGATGACCCTGACAGGCGTGCCCTCGGGCAGATGCGCGGGGTCACCGATCCAGGCCAGCGGCATGTCGCGCCCCAGGGCGGCCCAGGCCTTGGCCGCGACCTCTGGTCCGATGCCAGCAGGTTCGCCGCAGCTGATGACGATGGGTCTGGCGGTCACGGACGGATCGTGGCCGCGGCCCGCAGATCCGCCAGCAAGGCATCGGCAAATCCACCCAGACGCTGGCTGCGCAGCGCGTTGCGCACCGCCTCGGGGTCGTTGTTTTCGGCACCGGCCAGGGTGCGATCACACAGCATCAGGTAAATGCGGGTCTGCCCGTTGTCACGGGTCAGGTTCCAGGATGCCTCGCCCGGATCCAGTCGCGCCAGTTCCAGTGCCACATCCTGCGGAATGCTGTCGGGGCTGACGGTCTGGCGTGCCAGCACATCCTGCGGCAGGCCGCGCGCCGCCCCATAAAGATCGTCACAGGTGTCGGTGCGGGCATCCAACGACTGAGCGGCGGCCAGACCGGCCTCGGTCGTGCCACCGGGAAGGCCGAATATCGCATAGTCGATCGCAGTCGGGGCGGGGCGCGGTTGCGGCACCTCGCGGATGCCACGCGACTGGAACAGGGCCACACCGTTGGGAATCAGGATCGGTTGCGTCACCTCACCGGGGGCGAGGCTGCCCAGCAGACCCTGAAGTGCGGGGGGATAGTTTGACAGCGGCAGCCAGTTCAGGCGGCCACCGTTGTTTCGGCTGGGCAGCGCCGAATACTGGCGCGCCGCGTTTTCGAACACAGCCGTCGACCGGGTTTGCGAGATCTGGTTCGCGATGGCATTCGCGCGCGCTGCCTCGGGCGGTGGTGCAGGAATGATGATTTCCGACAGCAGTACCTCGATCGCATCGGGGTTGCTGCCCGGCTGGCGCATCGCGCGACGGACTTCTTCTTCCGAGATTTCGGCCTGATTGCCGAACCGCAGACGGATGTAGTCGCGCCAGCTGACGCCGATGGCCACGAATTGTTCCAGTGTCGCACGGTCGACGCCGTTCTGGTTCAACAGTTGGATGAACTGGTCGGTGGTCAGATTGGCCCGCGCGGCAAAGGCGTCGACCTCGGTCGCCAGGTTTTCGGCCGACAGGCGAATGCGGCGGCGGTCCAGCTCGGCGGCCTTGAGCCGTTCTTCGATCAGCTGCTCGCGCGCGAGTTCCGTCAGATTGCCGGGCGTGCGGAACAACTGCAGCATCCGTGCACGCTGGTCCAGCTCGTAGGCGGTGATCGCCGCATCGTTGACCGTGATGACCGGCGCAAACCGGTCCTGTGCAATTGCGGGCGTGGCACATGCCAGAACAAGGCTGGTCAGGATTGTGGTCAGGCGCATGGTTGCGGTCCCCCGTCTAGTGTCATCTTACGCATCGCAGCGTTTCGCGGAACTGACGCCACCTGCATTGGATGCGAACCCCAGCAGATCGACCGACAGCCCGTAATCCGTCGTTGGCTGCACCGTAGTGGAAGTCGCATAGCGGCGCGAGACCGAAAGCGTGACATTGACGCATTCGTTGGACCATCCCAGGCCAATCCCGGCCCGTGCGGGGCTGTCCTGCGCAATGTCGTAGCGGGCGTCAAAGCCCACGTTCCAACGCGGAGAAACCTGAAACTGCCCGTCAAAGGAATATTCCGAAATCGCATCCGGACGGCCGATCGCGGCATCTGCGCGCTGATAGATATATCCCGCCGCAAGCTGCACGGCGGCGGTTGTCCAATAGGCCCGCGCGGTCGTCATGTTCGTGCTGCCGTCATCCCCGAACAGGGTTCGCCCGTCCAGCGTCAGCCCGCGCGGCAACGTCAACTGTCCCGCCACCAGCCAGTCCGATGCCTTGGACGACAGCCCTGACGTGACGGTAAAGGCCGAATTGTCGCGGGTCTTGACCAGACGACCAAAGGTGAGGCGCGACTGGATGCCTTCGGCACCTTGCCGTGTCCAGGTCACACCGGCGGCCAGCCGCACCCCGGTTTCGACGGTATCGTCACCCGGAAAACGCGAACTTGCCAGCAGGTTGGCATCATCCAGCTCTTGTCTGGTGCTGTCCTCGTTGGGTGGTGATTTGCCGAACGCGTCCGAGATGGTCAGCGCGATTGCGGGTTCGATCAGGTTGCGGGTGCCTGCACTGTCACGCACCAGTGGATAGCGCAGGACGATCTGTGCCGACGGCACGGCCCGGCTGAACCCTGCATCACGCGCGGCGGGTCCGTCACCGATCTGGAACTTGTCCGCGCGCAGCGCGGCAGTGGCGCGTGCCTCAATCCCGCCGGGACTGACCCAGGCCTGCGTCCAGCCCAGACCCAGACCCACGCGCGACAGATCGCGCGACAGATCCGTCGTTTCCTTGGCATAGCGCAGCAGGCTGTCGGTGCTGGCGGTCAGCGTCAATTGACCACCCGATGACAGCTGGAACTGCCGCAGATAGCCTGCGGTCAGCACCGCAGGTGGCAGCGTGGCGTCGGTTTCATCGTCGCGCAGCGTTTCATAATAGCTGCCCGAAATCGAAAACAGGCTGTCGTCCTTGACCCGTGTCAGCGCCACGATGCTGGCCAACCGGTCGGCATCCGAAATATTGTAGTCACTCAGATAGCTTTGGTCCGAGGTGTCCTGCACGTCAAAACTGAGAGTCAGGTCCGGTGCGATCAGAAACGACCCTTGCGCATTGAGGTAGCCGCGCAGGCCGCCGTCGTTCAGGTCGTCATCGGATAATGCGCCCTCGATTTCAAAACCGCCCCGGCCAAAGGCCTGCCTGTAGCGTGCGCCCAATGTGCGGGTCCCGGCCGCAAGATAGGGGCTGAGCGTCAGGTCACGGCTATCGCCCAGCGTGATGAAATAGGGCAGGCGCAACCCGAACCCCAGACGGTCGGTGGTCACGAAACGCGGTGTCAGCAGGCCCGTTGAGCGTCCGTTGTCGGGGGCGGGCAGGCGCAGTTGCGGGAGATACGCGATGGGCACGCCTTTGACCCGGAACGACGCAGCCGTCAGATAGATCTGCGCTTCTTGTTCATCCAGAATGACACGCTCCGCCCGGATCGACCACAGCGGTTCCTCGGTGCCGCAGACCTGACAGGACGTGATCGCCGTCTTGTAGAGCTGGTTGAACCGACCCTCGCTGCGGTCGATCTGGGCTGCCGCAAGTTGCAACTGCTGGTTCAGCACCAGGCGCGCCCCCAATAGCAGGCCGTTTTCCAGACGCGGGTCCAATGTGGCCTGATCGGCCGTCAGGATTTCGCCCGCAGGTCCGGTGATCAGGATGGGGCCGTCGATGGTCAGACGGTCACTGGTCTGATCGTAGATCACCCGGTCCGCACGCAGGCGGGTCCCGTCGGCCAGTGCCTCGACATTGCCGCTGGCGATCAGGCGGTTGTCAGGCGTGACCACCACATCATCCGCGATCAACGTGGCGGCCATCTGTGCCTGCACGGCGGAGGCCGGCAACAGCATCAGGATCAGGGCAAGCGCGCGGATCATGCTTCCTCTCTTTCCAGCAAAAGGCCCAGCGCCAGCGCCGTCGCCGCAAGTGTCGGTGCCCAGGCCGCGAGGGCTGCGGGAATATCACCATTGTCGCCGAGGATTTGCGCGAAATTGCGCACGAAATAAACGCCAAAGGCCACAAGCACGGCCAGCATCACGTTCAGACCCGTCTTGCCGCTGCGTTGCGGCCGCATGGTGAACCCGGCCCCGGTCAGCAGCATGGTCACGAAAAAGACCGGTTGCGACAGCTCCATCTGGAACCACACCTGGTGGCGCTGCGCCGAAAACCCGGCCGCTTGAAGCCGGTCGATAAAGGCAGGCAGTTCCCAGATCGGGATCGAGGAGGGCGTGCCGAAACTGTTGCGGATTTCATCCGCTGTCAGCGACGACGGGATTGCGGCGGTAACGGCCAGTGTGGCCAGCGCCTCGGGGTTGCCGTCGCCCGACAGGGGCCAGGATTTGGCATCGGTCAACTGCCACATGCCGTCCGCCAACTGTGCTGTCGCTGCCTTGATCCGCGCCTGCGGCAACCCGTCAGGGCCAAAGTTCAGAAACGTCACATCCGACAATTGGGTGCCCGACAGGTCGGCCCCGTTGGCGTGAATGACCGTCTGTCCCGCAGCGTTGCCCTGTCGCAGCCAAAGCCCCGTATCGCTGAAGGCCAGCACCGATCCGGTGCCTTCGATCGCGGCCACGTCGGCCTCGTACTGGCGCGAGGTGGCGGCGACGATCGGATTGAACACCGTGACCACGATGATGCCCAGCGCCAGCGCGACGATGCAGGGGGCCACCAGCAACCGCAGCCCGGCCCGTCCGGCAGCACGGGCGACCACCAGTTCGGATGTACGCGCAAGGCCTAGAAACATCGAGATCGCGGCGATGATCACGATCAGCGGCAGAATCTGATACAGGCTCTCGGGCGCGCTAAGCAGCGACAGGCGCAGGATCTGGCCGAATCCTGCCGCGTCATCGGCGAACCGGCGCAGCGTGTCGGCCATGCCGATGAACACCACGAGCAGCGCAAAGATGCCGAACACGGTCACAAAAGCGCGGGCGAACCGCCAGCCAAAATAGCGATCCAGTATCATGCGACCTGTCTCGGTTTGCGGTGAAACAGGTAGGGACGCCCCGCGATGAACAAGAGCACGGCAACGATCAGTAGGCCGACCCCCACCGCCAGATAGGCCAGCGGCCAATGCGCCGCCGATGTCTGCGCCGCATCCAGCCCGATGGTTTCCAGCGCCTTGACCACCACCAGCAGCACCACGGCGAGGATGATCTGCGGCCATACCCCGAACCGGCTGAAACTGCCCAGCATCAGCGTGGCATAGCCCAACAGCGCCCCCACGATCCCGAACAGTGCCTGGCTGTTACGGTCGTGAAATTCGGCCATGACGCTGGCCTGTGTGGTGTCGGTTTCCGTGGCCACGGCTGCGGTGTCGGTCCACAGTTCCTGGCTGGTGATCTGGCGCAGGTTACGGGGGCCGGGGTCCCCGGTGGTGATCAGATCACCGATGCCATAGGAAAAATCCGCGAATTCGGTGACGAACAGGCGCTGGGTGTCGGCACGCAGCGTCTGTGCCATGCCGTCGACCATGACCAGTTGCGTGGTGTCTCCGGTGTTGACCAGATAGGCGCGGCTAGCTGTATAGGTCACGCTGGTATCCGCATCGCGCATGTCCGACAGCATCACGTCGCGCAATTCCCCGTTGGGGGCGATGTCGCGGATATAGATGGTGATGCCCGTCGCGGGTTCGATGAACTGGCCTTCGGCCAGAATACGGGCGGTCACGGAACGTGCGATTTCCGCCTGCCTGTCGTTCAGCACAGCCGCCGAAAGCGGGGTCAGCACATGCACCAGCAGCGACATGCCGACAAAGACCATCAGCCCGAAATAGATGAACGGTCGCGCCAGCCTGCGGCCCGAAAACCCGGTCGCCTGGATCACGACCAGTTCGGAATCCTGCGACAGACGGTTCGTGACATAGATGGCGGCGGCAAATGCGGCGATCGGCACCACAGCGCGGATCACGTTGGGCAGCGTCAGCACCAGCAGCTGACCGATGACCGAGGCCGACTGGCCATCCGCGATCAACTGGTCGAACAGGCGCACCGCTGCGTTGATCCAATAGACCATCACCAGCACCAGGCCAAAGAAGTTGAAGACCAGCACGAGCTGTCTCAGCAGATATCGGTCGATCCGTCCCAAACATTCTGTCCTTCGTGCCTTGCGGCAAACTAGACCAAGGGCCGGCAATCCGAAACTGGAAACTGGCCATTCCGGCACATCGTCGCTACCTGTAGGGAAATTCGTTCCGCTTGCCCGAAAGGCCCCGTGATCATGACTGATATCGCTGACATCCGCTTTGTGCCCAATAACCATGATGGTCTGGAAAAGACCGCAGGTCTGATCGCCGTTTTCGTGGGACCAGATGGTCAACTGTCGACCGCTGCGCAGAAACTGGACGCCACAACCCACAAGGCCGTGTCGCGCGCGTCCAAGGATGCGGCCTTTGACAAGGCGGAACCGGGTCACGTCGTGCGGCTGAACTATGCCGCCGGGACCGCCGCCGATGCGGTGCTGGTGGTCAAGGCCCCCGCCGATTCTGATGCCGTGACCGCGCGCAAGATCGGCGCCGCCCTGGCCAAGGCGCAGGGCAGCGATGCGCTGACGGTTCTGGCGGGCGACATTGGCAACGCCGAAAACATTGCACTTGGGCTGGCGCTGCGCGGCTACCGGTTCACCGATCACAAGACCGACAAAGGCAAGCCGCAGGGCCCGATCACGATCCAGTCCGACGATCCCGAGGCGCTGGCTTCGGCGGCACGGGTCGGCATGGCCATCGCCGAAGGGATCTTTTTCACACGCGATCTGACCAATGCGCCGGGCAATGTGCTGACGACCGATGATTTCGCGGCCCGTCTGGCAGGCATGCAGGAACTGGGGCTGGAGGTCGAAATCCTCGAAGAGGCCGACCTGGAAAAACTGGGAATGCGGGCGCTGCTGGCCGTGGGGCAAGGGTCTGCCGCACCGTCCAAGGTGGTGGTGATGCAGTGGAACGGCGGCGGCGACGAGGCCCCCTTTGCGCTGGTAGGCAAGGGCGTGACGTTCGACACGGGCGGGATTTCGATCAAGCCAGGCGCCAGCATGGAAGACATGACCATGGACATGGGCGGCGCGGGCGTCGTGTCCGGTGTGATGCGCACGCTGGCCTTGCGCAAGGCAAAGGCGAATGTCGTGGGTCTGGTCGGGCTGGTGGAAAACATGCCCGACGGCAAGGCCTACAAACCGGGCGATGTCATCACCTCGATGAAGGGCGACACGATTGAGGTCATCAACACCGATGCCGAGGGACGCATGGTGCTGGCCGATGTGCTTTGGTACGCGCAGGACCGTTTTGCGCCCACGGGCATGATCAACCTTGCGACCCTGACAGGGGCGATGCTGGTCGCGCTCGGCAACGAAAACGCGGGCGTGTTCAGCAATTCCGATGATCTGGCAGGTGCGTTCCTGGACGCCTGCGCGTCCGAGGGCGAAGGCGCATGGCGGATGCCGATGGGCAAAGCCTATGACAAGCTGATCGACAGCCCTATCGCGGACATGAAAAACACCGGTGGTCGCTATGCGGGGTCCATCACCGCGGCGCAATTCCTGGGCCGGTTCGTCAAGGACGATACGCCTTGGTGCCATCTGGATATCGCAGGCACGGCATCGGTCAAATCCGAAACGGCCCTGTCACCCAAGGGTGCAACAGGCTGGGGTGTCATGGCGCTGAACCGTCTGATCGCGGATCGCTACGAGTCCTGATGGGGGCCGTCTATTTCTATCACCTGACGGACAGTCCGCTGGAACAGGCGCTGCCGATGCTGTTGGACCGGGCGCGCGGGCAGGGATGGCGCGTGCTGGTGCGCGGGACTGATCCCGACCGCCTCGCACGGCTGGACGAGGTCTTGTGGCAGGGGCCTGCGGATGGCTTTCGTCCGCATGGGCTGGCGGGTGGTCCGCATGATGCGGACCAACCGATCCTGCTGGGGGTGGATAACCCGGCAGGCGGGTTCGCTTGCGTGATGAGCATCGACGGCGCGCCGCTGAACGCAACTGAGGTCGGGTTGTCGGACCGGGCCTGCGTGCTGTTCGACGGCCACGACGGTGACGCACTGGCGATTGCGCGCGAACAGTGGAAAACCCTGACGGCCGCAGGCTGTACCGCGCAATACTGGGCGCAGGACGGCGGGGCCTGGTCCAAGAAAGCGGAACACCCAAAGCCCTGATTTTGAGGGATGTTCCGCGCGCTGATCACTTTTGTTCACGTTTGTTCTCATAAAGTTCTTTACATGGCGCATGTGTTATGGAACAAAGAGGCAACACAGCGAGATGAAAGGAGCCAGACGATGAGCCAGCAAATCAAATTAGTGATTGTCCGCAACAGCGACACGATCCTGTCGGATGCCTTGGGTGTTCTGGCCCTGACCGTCATGCTGTGTGTTGGATTGTCCTTGCCCGGATTTGTCTGACACCTGCCTCGTATCCAACGGCGCGCGTCATTGCCTGTCCCACACAGCAATCACGACTTGCCTGTCCACAGCGTCCGGGATTTGCCTGATCCCATCGACGCCGCGCGCCACACAGGATGCATCACTGCCCGCCGCCGCTGCCACAGCGTGCGGCGGTTTTTTTTGGGCAAGATCGCAAGGCGTGTGAATTGGCGCGTTGTCGCTGCGACGGATCACGGCCGGGCAGGGTCCGGGTCCGCGGTTCCGATGCAAATGCCCTTGAAATCGCAACCGGCTGGTCTGTTGCCCCATGGCGAAACAACCGTGATGCGCCAAGCGCACAGGAACCGGCGACTTGCACCCGGATAGCCAACCAAAGGCTGAAGGCGCGCTTGTCTTGACGATCTACGTGGTTTTTCACGGCCCGGCGTTCGGCCGTGCGGTGGTGTCAGGCGCTCACCTGCACTGCGTCCAGGGCCGCAAGCGTTGCATCAAAGCTGAGCAAGATCGAGGCGTGGCGGTTCTTATAATCCTTGGCGGGTTCAAGAACGGCCAATCCGTCAAAGGGTGCGGTCGGCACGGGACCGTTGTCCTTGAGCATGGCCGCCATTTCATCGCGTCCACGCTGAACGGTGGCACGGTCCAGACCGATGATCGCCGCACCGACCACGGCAGCGGCCGCCTGACCCAGCGCGCAGGCCTTTACGTCCTGTGCGAATTGCGAAATCACGCCGTCCTGCACCACTACGTCCACTGTCACCGTCGAGCCGCACAATGGCGAGCGCTGACGGGCCGTGCCGTCCGGCGCATTCAACCGGCCGACATGGGGCACCTGCGCGGCCAGCGCCAGAATGCGCGTCGAATAGAGTTTCATCATGTCGGCTTCTGCGGTCATGGTTTGCCCTTTCATCGCTTGGCCCTTAATTAGGGCCCTGCATCCCCATTGGAAAGATACGGCCATGACATTCGACCCCGCAAGCCTGCGTTACAATGACGCCGGGCTGATTCCCGCGATCGCCCAGGACAACACATCCGGCGAGGTGCTGATGATGGCCTGGATGAACCGTGATGCGGTGGAACGGACATTGCGCACGCGTGAGGTCACCTATTGGTCGCGGTCGCGGTCCGAGCTTTGGATCAAGGGCAAGACATCGGGCAATGTGCAGGAGCTGGTGGAATTCCGGCTGGATTGCGACCGGGATTGCCTGTTGGTAGCCGTGCGCCAGACGGGGCCGGCCTGTCACACGGGGCGAAGGTCGTGTTTTTACACGACGGTCGAGAATGGGGCGGAAGTTGTCGAGGACGGTGCGTAACCGTCCGATGGTAGTCTGATTGCTGCTGCGGGACGCCTCGCCGGCGGGGCGGATATTTTTGACCAGAAGAAACCTGGACAGGCGTCAAATGCCGACCATGTGCCTGATATCGCGGGGGGTCGCCCCCTGCGCACGGTAGAGTGACAGGGCGCGGGCGTCGTCGCGTTTCGCCAGACGCTTGCCCTGATCATCGCGGATCAGTCGATGGTGGTGGTACTGAGGTGTGGGCAGGCCGAGCAGGTGTTGCAGCAGAATGTGGATTGGCGTTGCATCTGCGAGGTCCTGACCGCGCACCACATCCGTGACGCCCTGAGCCGCGTCATCAACGACGACCGAGAGGTGATAGGATGTGCCCATATCGCGCCGGGCAAGGACGACGTCCCCGATGGCCTCTACCGTTTCTTTGGACAAATAATTGTTTTCAACGGTTTGACAGGCGCGCTGCATGTCGAGCCGGAGTGCTGTATCTGTCGGGCGCGGCCCCGTGCGGGACATTTGACGGCAGGTGCCGGGATAGACCACCCCGTCTGGTCCCATCGGCGCACCCTCTTGCGGCGCGCTGGCGGCAGCAAGGATATCACGACGGTTGCAGGTGCAAGGATAGAGCAGACCACGATCCCACAGATGGTCGAGTGCGTCTGCGTAGGTGTCCAGCCGGTCGGATTGGCGCATCACGGGGGTCGGCCAGGTCAGGCCCAGCCACCGCAGGTCGTCGTAGATCTGTGCCTCCCACGCTTGACGGGCGCGGGACTGGTCGATGTCCTCGATCCGCAGCAGAAACGTGCCGCCCACCGCCTGTGCCATGTCCCATGCGGTCAGCGCCGAGAAGGCGTGACCAAGGTGCAGCGGCCCGGTGGGCGACGGGGCAAAGCGCGTGATCACGCAGGTACGGGGACCGTTCGTGCCAGCCAGTCGGTCCAATCGGCCTTGGCCCGGTCGGTATAGGCCTTGTAGCGGTCCTTGCGGTTGCGGCGTCCGCCTTTGATCCCCGTGCCTTCGAGCGGGGGAAAGAGGCCGAAATTCACGTTCATCGGCTGGAAGGTCTTGGCGTCGGCACCGCCCGTGATGTGGGTGACCAGTGCGCCCATCGCGGTGGTGGCAGGCACGTCGGGCAGGGTCAGCCCGTGCGCCTGTGCCACCGCCATACGCGCGGCCAGCAAACCCATCGCGGCGGATTCAACATAGCCCTCGACGCCCGTGATCTGCCCGGCAAAGCGGATATTGGGCCGCGATTTCAAACGCATCTGGCTGTCCAGCAACGTGGGCGCGTTGATGAAGGTGTTCCGGTGAATCCCGCCAAGACGCGCGAATTCGGCATCCTCCAGACCGGGAATTGTTTTGAAAACAGCCTTTTGTGCGCCGTATTTCATCTTGGTCTGAAAACCTACGATATTGTAAAGCGTGCCAAGCGCATTGTCCCGGCGCAACTGCACCACCGCGTAGGGTTTGGTCGCGGGGTCATGGGCATTGGTCAGACCTACCGGTTTCATCGGGCCAAACCGCAGGGTTTCGCGGCCGCGTTCGGCCATCACCTCGATGGGCAGGCAGCCGTCAAAATATTTCGCGGTTTCGCCCTCTTTGAATTCGGTTTTGTCAGAGGCGAGGAGGGCGTCGATGAATGCCTCGTACTGGTCGCGGGTCATCGGGCAGTTCAGATAGGCGGTGCGCTCGTCCTCGGTTTCGCCCTTGTCATACCGCGACTGCATCCACGCCACGTCCATGTTCACGGTATCTGCATAGACGATGGGGGCGATCGCGTCGAAAAAGGCCAGCTGATCGGCACCGGTTTCCACGCGGATCGCCTCGGCCAGGGTACCGGAGGTCAGCGGGCCAGTCGCGATGATCCAGTCGCCGCTGTCGGGCAGCGCGGTGATTTCTTCGTAGCTGACGCTGATGTTGGGATGCGCAGTCAGGGCGGCGGTGACGCTTTCGGCAAAGGGGTCGCGGTCCACGGCCAAGGCACCACCGGCGGGCAGGCGGTGTTTCGCGGCGGTCTGCATGATAAGGCCGTTTGCTGCACGCATTTCCCAATGCAGCAGGCCCACGGCGTTCTGTTCGTGGTCATCGGACCGGAACGAGTTGGAACAGACCATTTCGCCCAGATGGCCGGTCCGGTGGGCAAAGGTTTCGACCTTGGGCCGCATTTCATGAATGACGACCTTGAGGCCCGCATTCGCGGCCTGCCAGGCGGCCTCTGATCCGGCCATGCCGCCGCCGACGATGTTCAGTGTATGTGTCATGCCCGCGATGTAGGACATCGCGGGCAATTGTGCAAAGGGTCAGAAGCCCGGCAGGATGTCGAAAATGCTGCGCGTGTCAAAGGTCGTGCCGCGTTCCGCGCCAAAAGCCACATCCACGCCGATCGACACGAAGCCCGCGCTTTCGTCGATGGTGCCGTCATCGTAGCGGGCGTTACCGATCTTGGCGTAGAACGTGGGGCCGCCGTTCAGGTCATAGGCTGCGCCAATCCCGAACTGGCTGATGGAACCACCATCAAGGTCGGCATAGTCCAGATCGCCGATGACCGAGATCGCATCACGGATGGCGTATTCGCCGGCGAAACCGATGACGGTCACATCGTCGTCGTTGGACCGGGCGAGATAGGTGGTCAGGTCGCCACCGTAGATGTCGGTGCCGCCTTCGATCCCGACCAGCGTGATGCTCTCGTCGTCGAGGTCGTCATGCGAGACAAAGATGCCGGCAGAGCTGAAGTCGTCGAAATGATAGGTGCCGTGCAGAGTGACGTTGGTGGCGTCGGTGTCGAAATTGTCAGGGCGGTATCCCGCCGCGTTCAGCGACAGAGCGTAGGACCGGTTGATCCCGTATTCGATGCCGCCCGAATAGGTGGTGCCACCAAAATCGCTGCCGTCAATCGGCGCATTGTATTCGATGCCAAGCTGTCCGCCGGTGATGCCCTGTGCGGAAGCTGTCGTTGATGCGACCGCACAGAGTGCGGCAGCGATTGCTGCGGATGATTTCATTCTACTCGCCTCTAGATTATTCATTGCCGCTTGGTGCGACATTGGGGGCGAGTATCGACGCAAGGGGCGCGTCGGACAAGTTTGATTGCGGCGCATCTGGTCACAACGCCGCAATCTGTTGCTTCAGGGTTTCAGGATTTAGAAACCAAGGATGGTGTGGGCCAGACCGCGACGGTCGAATGTGGCACCGCGTTCCGCACCAAAGGTGTAAGAGGCGGTGACGTTCGCATAGGTCTGGTTGTCGTCGCCCAAGGCCACGATGTCGACGCTTTGACGGCCAAGTTCAGCCGAAACGCCAAAGCCATTGCCCAGCGATGCGCCAAGGCCCAGGCCGAAACGGTCCACGCTTGCCACATCCGAGAACCGCAGGTTGTCATAGCGACCGGACACGGCAAAGGTTTCGGTGATGTCGAACGAGACGGAGGCACCGTATTGGTTCAGGTCGATGTCGCCCAGGTCGATGCCGTCGAACTGGCCTGCATCCACTGCGGTCAGACCGAAATAGCCCTCGACGTCGCCACGGGGCAGGTCATAGCCCGCCTCGACACCATAATATGCGATATCGTCGGATCCATCACTGTCGATGCCGTAGTAGGCACCAAAAGAGGCCAGTTCATTGGCGTGATAGATCGCGTGACCGGCCAGCGACAGGATGTCACCGTCAAGGCCAAACACCTCGCCGTCGGTATAGCTTAGGTCGCCCTGGAACGCGAGTTCACTGCTTGCCGCGAATTCGGCGCTGCCGCCAAGTGTCAGGCCGGACGAATCCAGATCACTGTCGGTGGCGGTGGTATAGCCAATCGACAGATCGCTGCCGGTCAGCGATTGCGCCATGACGCCGGTGGCTGCGAATAGCGGCACGATCAACGCGCCGCAGAAAATCTTGTTCATGCTCTTCCTCATCTTATGCGCGACTCGAATGATGCCGCGTAACCCTTGGGTAGTCCCGTTTCAAAGGTGAGAAAAGGGTCCCAAGGGTTTGAATTTATTAAGATAAGTCAAGTTAAAGTGAAGATCAGGACTCACCTGCTTCGGGCTGTTCGTCGGCCTCGCCCTGATCGGCAATCCATGCAACAGACACGACATATTCGCCCTTGGCCGTGTCAAACACCTTGACTCCGCCAGCGCCCCGCGAACGGAAGCTGATCCCATCGACAGGCACCCGGATCGACTGGCCGGTCGAGGTGACCAGCATGATCTGGTCCGACAGATCGACAGGGAAGGACGTCACCAGCGGACCGCCGCGCATCGCCTTGTCCATCGCCGTGACGCCCAGACCGCCACGTCCACGCACGGGGTAGTCGTGGCTGGACGACAATTTGCCGGATCCTTGCGCCGTGATGGTCAGGATCAGGTTTTCGGCTGCGGACATTTCGGCGTAACGCTCTTGGCTGATGGCACCTGGTGCGACGTCGTCCTCGTCCTCGGACGTTTCCGCATCATCAGACAGACCAGCCATCGCACGGCGCATTTTCAGATAGGCCGCGCGTTCGGCCGGGTCCGCCTCGAAATGGCGGATGATCGACATCGACACGACCTCGTCATCGCCGGTCAGGCGGATGCCGCGCACGCCGGTCGAGGCGCGCGAATTGAAGATTCGCACATCCGTGGCGGGGAAACGGATGGCCCTGCCAGAGTTTGTGACCAGCATCACATCGTCGTCGTTGGACGCGATGCGGGCGTTGATCATGCGGATATCCTCGCCGTCCTCGAATTTCATGGCGATCTTGCCGGCGCGGTTCACATTCGTGAAATCCGACAGACGGTTGCGGCGCACGGTGCCCTTGGACGTGGCGAACACCACCTGCAGATCGTCCCATTCGGATTCGTCGCGGTCCACAGGCATGATCGCGGCGATGGAGACGCCCGGATCAATCGGCAGGATGTTGACGATCGCCTTGCCCTTGGCCGTGCGGCTGCCCAGCGGGAGCTGCCAGCACTTGAGCTTGTAGACCATGCCGGAGGTCGTAAAGAACAACAGTTGCGTATGCGTATTGGCGACAAAGAGGGTCGTGACAACGTCCTCTTCCTTGGTCTGCATGGACGACAGACCCTTGCCGCCGCGCCGCTGCGCGCGGAAATCGGCCAGGGCCGTCCGTTTGATGTAACCGCCAGAGGTAACGGTCACGACCATGTCCTCGCGTTCAATCAGGTCCTCGTCGTCCATGTCGCCAGCCCAGTCGACGATCTCGGTGCGACGGTCGACGGCGTGGTTGTCGCGGACCTCTTTCAGCTCGTCCCGGATGATCTGCATGATCCGGTCGCGTGACCCCAAGATATCGAGGTAGTCGCGGATCTTGGCCGCCAGTTCCTTGAGCTCGTCCGTGACCTCTTTGACGCCGATCTGCGTCAGGCGTTGCAGACGCAACTCAAGGATCGCGCGGGCCTGCGCCTCTGACAGATTGTAGGTGCCGTCGTCATTGGCGGTATGGGTCGGATCGTCGATCAGCGCGATGTATTCGAGGATGTCTTGCGCGGGCCATTTGCGGGTCATCAGTTTTTCGCGGGCCTCGCCAGCGTCGGCAGAGGACCGGATCGTGGCGACGATTTCGTCGATATTCGTTACGGCCACGGCCAGACCACACAGGATATGCGACCGTTCACGGGCCTTGCGCAGCAAAAACGCCGTGCGGCGGGCGACAACATCCTCGCGGAAATCGACAAAGGCCGTCAGGAACCGGCGCAGAGTCAGTGTTTCAGGTTTGCCGCCGTTCAGGGCCAGCATGTTGCAGGCAAAATTGGTCTGCATCGGGGTGAATCGGAACAACTGGTTCAGCACGACCTCTGCCGTAGCGTCGCGTTTGAGTTCGACCACGACCCGCACACCGTTGCGGTCGGATTCGTCCTGCACATGGGCGATGCCTTCGATCTTCTTGTCGCGGGCAGCCTCGGCGATGCGGTCGATCATAACCGATTTGTTCACCTGATAGGGCACGTCGTCGATGACGATGGCCCAGCGGTCCTTGCGAATTTCCTCGGTATGGGTGCGCGAGCGCATGATGACGGAACCGCGCCCTTCCAGATAGGCCTTGCGCGCGCCGGACCGGCCCAGAATGATCCCGCCGGTGGGGAAATCGGGGGCCGGGATATAGTCGATCAGCTCCTCGGAGGTGAGGTCCGGATTGTCGATCAGCGCCAGCGTGGCATCAATGACCTCGCCTAGGTTGTGGGGTGGGATGTTGGTCGCCATGCCCACGGCGATACCGCCTGCGCCGTTGACCAGCATGTTGGGATATTTTGCTGGCAGAACAGAGGGTTCGCGGTCCTTGCCGTCGTAGTTGAGCTGGAAATCGACCGTATCCTTGTCGATGTCGTCCAGCAGATAGTTCGCGACCTTTTGCATCCGCACTTCGGTATAGCGGTAGGCGGCGGCGCGGTCCCCGTCCATGGAGCCAAAGTTGCCCTGACCGTCAAGCAGCACCAGCGACATGGAAAAATCCTGCGCCATGCGCACCAGCGCGTCATAGATCGCGCTGTCGCCGTGGGGGTGGTATTTGCCCATGGTTTCGGCCACGGGGCGGGACGATTTGCGGTAGGGTTTGTCGTAGGTGTTGTTGGTGTCGTGCATCGCATAGAGGATGCGGCGGTGCACCGGTTTCAGGCCATCGCGCAGATCGGGGATCGCCCGGCTGACGATGACGGACATGGCGTAATCCAGATAGGCTGTTTTCAGCTCTTCCTCGATGCTGACCGAGGGGCCGTCATAGACGTAGCGCGCCGGCTGGTCGTCGTCGGAATCGGGGATGTCCGGAGTGTCGGTCATATCGCCTGCTCACCTTGTTGGTCTGCGCCATAGATTGGTCGCGTTAACCTACACGATACAGGATATAGTGTGCAACGGTCGGGGGCCGCTTTGGTCCGCATTTCATGCGGAACGGGGGCGCTGCCCCCGCGCCCCCGGGATATTTCCGACCAGAAGAAGGGTCAGGCCGCGCGCGCGAGCATCCCGAACAGGTCGCGCGGGTCATCGGGATCGGCGATGAAATCGAGATTCTCGACGTAGTCGGTGCCGCTTGCGCGGTCATAGACATAGCGCAGGGCGCTGAAATCCTCGATCGCGAAACCAACGCCATCGAACAGTGTGATCTGATCGGGGCGGCTGCGTCCCGGTGCCTGTCCGGTGAGGACCTGCCACAGTTCGGTGTAGGGATGGTCCAGCGGCATTTGCTGCAATTCACCCTCGATCCGGGTCTGGTCTGGAAATTCGACAAACATATCCGCACGGGCGACGATGTCGCGGTGCAGTTCCGTCTTGCCCGGGCAATCGCCGCCGATGGCGTTGATGTGCACGCCTGCGCCCACCATGTTGTCGGTCAGCACCTGCTGGTTGCGTTTGTCTGCCGTGGCGGTGGTGATGACATCAGCCCCAAGCACGGCATCCTGAGCCGATGTGCAGGCCGTCAGGTTGAGACCGGTGTCGCGCAGGTTCGCCATGACCTTGGCGGTGGCAGCGGGATCGACGTCGAACAGGCGCACGTCCGTGATGCCGCAGACCGCCTGAAGGGCGATGATCTGGAATTCGGACTGCGCGCCGTTGCCGATCATCGCCATGGTGCGAGCGTCGGGCCGGGCCAGCGCGCGGGTTGCCATGGCCGAGGTGGCCGCCGTGCGCAGGGCGGTCAGCAGCGTCATTTCCGACAGTAGCAGCGGATAGCCCGAGGCCATATCGGCCAGCAGACCGAACGCGGTGACGGTTTGCAGCCCTTCGGCCATGTTTTTCGGATGGCCGTTGACGTATTTGAATCCATAGAGCGTGTCGTCGGCGGTGGGCATCAGTTCGATCACGCCGCCGGGCGAATGGGCAGGTACGCGGGGCGTCTTGTCAAAGGCAGGCCAGCGTTTGAAATCATCAGTCACGGCCTGCGTCAGTTCGGCCAGAAACACTGGCAAGCCAACATGATGAACGAGGCGCATCATGTTGGCCACGCTGACGAAAGGCACCATGGCCAGTTTTGATGGAGGTGTCATCCGTGGCTCCTTGTGGGGCGATCAAAGACGCGGCGGCCCAGCAGCGACGCGGTCAGGTCGACCATGAGCGACGCTGTCTTGCCCCGGTCATCCAGAAAGGGGTTGAGTTCGACCAGATCCAGTGACGTCACGCTGCCGCTGTCGCACAGCATCTCCATCACCAGATGGCCTTCGCGGACGGTGGCACCGCCCGGCACGGTGGTGCCGACGGCAGGTGCGACAGAGGGATCGAGGAAATCCACATCAAGGCTGACGTGCAGCATGCCGTCCACAGCCGCCACACGGTCGAGAAAGGCCGCAAGCGGTGCGCGGATGCCTTCTTCGTCGATGCGGCGCATGTCGACCACGTCCACATCCATATCCAGCAGCGCGGCATGTTCGGGGCCGTCCACGCTGCGCAACCCGATCATGCAGATATGTGCGGGATCGACTTTTGCCGTGACGGGGGGAAACCCGTCGAAACCGTCACGTCCGATGACATAGCCGACCGGTGTCCCGTGCAGATTGCCGCTGTCGGTCGTGTTGGGCGTGTGAATATCGCTGTGCGCATCGAGCCACAGCGCAAAGAACGGCCGTCCTGCCGTCTGCGCATGGGCGGCCATCCCGGCTACGGTGCCCAGCGCCAGTGCATGGTCGCCGCCCAGAAAGATCGGCAGCCCATGCGGAGCCGCGTCCCGCGCGGCCTGCGCAAGCGTCTGGGTCCAGCCGATGTTTTCCGCCAGTTTGTAGACGGCGGGGTTGGGGTGGTCCGGCACCGTGACGCTGTCGGGTGTCAGGTTTCCACGATCCTCGACAGTGTGGCCAAGGGCGGTGATCGCCTCGGCCAGACCTGCGGTGCGGTAGGCGTCCGGGCCCATCAGGCAGCCCCGGCGGCGTTTACCGCAGTCCACTGGTGCGCCGATCAAAATGCAATGTGTCTGTTTCATGCGGCCAAGTCTTGCGGATCGCGCCCCTTGTCACCAGCACACAGTTTGCGCAAATTGTGTTCGGAATATACAAAGTGGACTGCCGTAATGGACGAATTGGATAATCGCCTCATCCGGGCCCTGAAACGCGATGGCCGTGCACCGGTGCAGACGCTGGCCGCGGATCTGGGAGTGACCCGGGCGACCGTACGGGCGCGGCTGAACCGGCTGGAGGCGGGTGGTGAAATCGTGGGCTACAGCGTGCTGACCCGCGCCGATGTGGCACCGCATCCGGTGCGGGGTCTGATGATGCTCGAGGTGCAGGGCCGGGGTTCTGACAAGATCAGTCGCGCCTTGCGGGCCATGCCTGCTGTCGCGCGCGTACATGCGACCAACGGCACCTGGGACCTGATCGCGGAAATCGGCACGGCGTCACTGGAGGCATTCGACACGGTGTTGACGGCGATCCGGCAGATCGACGGGATCACCCGGTCGGAAACATCGCTGCTGTTGTCGACGCGGGCCTAGGCCCGGCGAGCGGCCATGATCCAAAGGATGCACAACAGCGCCGAGAACAGGGCGTTCCAGCTGGCCATCGAGAGGGAGAACAATTCCCAGCTGACCTGATCGCACATGATCAGGCGCGGCCCGTCGGTCGACAACAAATCGCCTGTCAGGGAGCTGCCGCCACTGCCCGAACAGCTGCTTGGACCTTCCCACCAGTCGCGTTCGACGCCGGTGTGAAAAACGCCGATGCCTGAGGTGATCGCGGTGGCCAGCGCACCCAGCCACGCCCAGACGCGCAACGGCAGAGTAAAGGCGAGGACGCCGATGGCAATGGCGGCCATATGCGGCCAGCGCTGCCACAGGCACATCTGGCAGGGCAGGTATCCCAGGAACTGGAACAGATAGGCACCGGCAAGCAGCAGGGCCGAGCCGCTGGCGGCGGTCAGAATGAGAATTTGACGCGTCATACGACCCCCAGCAGGACAAAGCCGCCGATCAGCAGCACACAGAACAAAACGAACACCAGACCAAGCCGCCGTTCGATGAAATCGCGGATCGGTTCGCCGAATTTCCACAACAGCAGTGCCACGAGGAAAAACCGGAACGCCCGCGCGATGATCGACGAGAGGATGAAGACGGGCAGCGACAGGCCGGTGACGCCGGATGCGATCGTGATGACCTTGAACGGGAACGGCGTGATGCCGGCCACCAGCACGGCCCATGCCCCCCATTCGTTGTATTTCAGCGCAAAGGCGGCGAAATCCTCGGACTTGTGATAGAATTCTAGCACGGGCTGACCCACTGTTTCGAACAGGGCGGCACCGATGTAATAGCCCAGCAGGGCACCCAGAACCGATCCGATCGTGGCGATCCCGGCGATCACAAAGGCCCGGCGTGGGGCGGCGATGATCATGGGGATCATCAGCACATCGGGCGGAATGGGGAAAAAGCTGCTTTCGACAAAAGCCACGATGAACAGCGCCCATAGCGCGTAGGGCGAGCGCGACAGCGCCATGGTCCAGTCGTAAAGCGAACGAAGCATCATCATGCCTTTCAGGTTATGCGCCCACATGCACGCAGCGACGACAGTGCGTCAAGGTGCAGGACCGTTGCGGGGCGACACTTTGACGCTATGGTGGCGGTGTCAAAACCGGGGGAGAGCCGCGATGCAGTGGAGAGGTCGGCGCAGCAGCCGCAATATCGAGCGTCGCGGACGCAGTGGCGGCGGGCGTGCCGTGGGTGGTATCGGTGGGATCGGCGCGATCCTCGTTCTGCTGATCGGCTGGTATTTCGGGGTCGATGTCTCGCCTTTGTTGAATGGTGGCGGGCAGGGCGGGTCCCAGCAAATCGACACCAGCGCCATCGATGCGGACGATCCCGAAATGGAACAATTCGTCGCCGCCGTGCTGGGTCTGACAGAGGATGTCTGGGCGCAGACCTTTGACCAGCAGGTGGGCCAGCCCTACCAGCCGCCCGTTCTGGTGCTGTTCGACGGGATCACCCAATCGGCCTGCGGGACGGCGGATGCGGCCACCGGACCATTCTACTGCCCGGCCGAGGACCGGATTTTTCTGGACACGGCGTTTTTCCGTACGCTGGCGCAGCGGTTGGGCGCAGGCGGTGATTTTGCGCAGGCCTATGTGATCGCCCACGAGGTCGCCCATCACGTCCAGAACGAACTGGGTATCCTGGGGCAGGTGAACCGGTTGCGCGCGCAGGTCAGCCAGGCCGATTCCAACGCGCTGTCGGTGCGCACGGAATTGCAGGCAGATTGCTATGCCGGGATCTGGGCGCGCGGGGCACAGGCGGCATTCGGCGTTCTGGAACGCGGCGACCTGCAAGAGGCGATGAATGCCGCCGCTGCCATTGGTGACGATACCCTGCAGGGCAATGCAGGCGGTGTCGTGCGGCCCGACAGTTTCACCCACGGCACCAGCGCGCAGCGCCAGCGCTGGCTGGCGCGCGGGTTCGACAGCGGCCTGTTGACCGATTGCGATACATTTTCCGCACCGCAGCTGTAACCTGCGATTGACGCGGTCGCCGGGCGGGGGTAACAGCCTGCGCACCGGCCGGTGTGGCGGAATGGTAGACGCAGGGGATTCAAAATCCCCCGCCCGCAAGGGCTTGTCGGTTCGAGTCCGACCACCGGTACCAAGCGCATTGGCGCTGCCCCGAATTCCCCTGACTGACTGCTGTCGCGCCACATTATGCCCTGATTCCGCCGTAACGCGTGAACAGTGGTGCGGGCATGGCCTGTTTGTTTCCTGATCGAGATTTGGTTTTGGTTGATCTGGAAAATATTTTGGCCGAAATGTGGCGACGGTATGACTGTTTCGCATTCTGCAACTGACTGGCGAGTCATTTTCCGAAACTTGCCCTAAAAGGCGCAAAATGGGCGTGAAACAGGTCGTTTGGCCCGACATCACACCAGCCACCCGAATTGGCGTTTCTATTTTGGAAACAATGGGGTTGGACGTTGTCGCTGGACAAGCCGTGAATGCCTGCAAAGTCGCACAACTCTTACGTGTAAAGCGTGCATATACTCTTTTTTTACTTTCTCACGCACGCTGCTGTGGGTATTCATATTGTGTCCTTGGGGGGGCAACCGGTTGTTTGGGGACGACCGGCCCACGTTGATCGTGGGGAATGTGGTGTCTGCTGGCAGGGTCCAATCCCTGATCTTGCAGTTTTATTTAGTCGGCTGACGCCGATTTCGCGTTTTCGCCCTGGTGGGCGGGAGCCTGTGTCTGCGCACAGTTTGGCTTTGGAGAGCTATCATGACTGCTATTTCGAACGTAAATCTGATTTATCTCGGCAATTACGCTGACGTCGATGTCAGCGAGTTCACCACATCCCTTTTGCTGTTCAAAACCGTCAATTACGACGCAGAGCATGCAGCCAACCTGGAAGGTATTACGCGTACGTCCAGCCAGCTCTCGCTGGTCCAGGCGACGCTGCGGGACGCAGAGCATGACGGCGTGATCTCTGACAACGAGAACAGCCACGACACGGTCGCCTACACGATCAACGGCACATCCTATCACAACAAGACCGACAGCACGCTGACCGGTACGCTGCGCGTGACGCTGTCGGATGGTTCCGTGCGCGACATCGACGCCCTGCTGGTCCAGCAGGACAACGGTGACCTGTTCGTCAGCGACCTGCTGAACGGCGGCACCCTCGACAATCTCTCCATCGCGCAGATCGAAATCACCGACATCAAGACGACCGATTCCAGTGGCTGGTTCTCTAACCAGTCCGTCGACAACACCACTTTCGCCCCCGTCGTCGTCACGCCGCCGGCCCCCGATGGCGATGGCACCGTGCTGGGCACGGACGGCGACGATGTGATCAATGGTGCCTACAATGGCGACCCCGAAGGTGACCGGATCGACGCTGGCGACGCGATTGCCGCTGGCGCTGGTCCTGACGATGATATCGTGGTTGCAGGTCTGGGCGACGACACTGTGCTGGCCGGTCTGGGCGAGGACACCGTGTTTGGCGACACAGCCGGCGGCGGCGAAACCGCAGCTGATGGCGACGACCTGCTGTTTGGTGGTGCCGGCGACGATACCGTGTTCGGCCAGGGCGGCGACGACACGATTTTCGGCGATGCAGGCGGTGACGTGATTGCTGTCGGCGCGCGTGAATCGTTCGAATGGAACAAGGCCCCCGGCATTGCCACGAATGGCCATCTCCAGCATTTCACGCAGGATACCGGCACGGTCAACGTCAGCTTTACCTTCAGCGAAAACTACCCGCACGAGATCGACACCACGCTGGCTGGCAATGTCCAGAACATCAACGGGATCGATGCCGATGGCGAGGCGATCGACGGCACCAGCTCCTTGTCGTCGGAACTGCCTGCATCGCACAAGAATGCGCAATACAACCTGGCGTTCGATACGCCGGTGACCAACGTGTCGTTCAACATCAACGATGTGGACGGTGACGGCGTGGTACGGGTGCAGGCGTTCGACGCCAACGGCCAGCAGATAACCGTCAATCTGGACGGCGGATCGCATGTCACGCTGAAAAACACCGACAGTGTGGCCGGTGCGGATACCATCGACAGCAACGGCGGCTACCAAGAAGACACCTCTGACGCCTATTCGACGACCGTGACCATTCCCGGTCCCGTGTCCCGCATCGAGGTGTTCCATTCGCAGGATGGCTACAACAATTCCGGTATCAACATCACCGATGTGTATTTTGACGGCGCGTCCACCATCGTGGACGAAGGCGTGGCAGGCGACGACGTCCTGTTCGGCGGGTCCGGCAATGACGTGATCGAAGGCAACGGCGGCGACGACAGCATCTTTGGCGGTTCGGGCAACGACACGATCGACGGTGACACCTCTGGTCAGGCTGGCGGCACGCCGGGCCCCGTGGTGCGTGAATCCTTCAACTGGGACCTGGTGACCGATGCAGAGGTCGATTCGACCGTGACGCAGAACACCGGTGCCATCGACGTGACCTACACGCGCACCATCGACACAGGCGCGCACTTCTCGGAACTCAGCCATGATGCGCTGAACACCCAAGGCATCCTGTCGGGTGGCGAGGTCGTGGACAACGACACGTCGCTGGCGTCGGAAACCAGCGGTTTCGGCAACACGGGCCAGTTCCAGTGGGCGTTCTCGGCACCAGTCGAAAACGTGTCGTTCAACGTCAATGACATCGACGGCGACGGCGTGGTCAAGATCGAGGCCTTTGACGCGAACGGTGTCGCGATCCCTGTGACCCTGACCGGCGGAAGCCATCTGACACTGAAGGACACGGACTCCGTGGCCGGTGCGGACACGGCCGACAGCAACGGTGGGTATCAGGCCGACACGTCCCCCAATTATAACCTGAATGTGCTGGTGCAGGGCCCGGTGTCGAAAATCGTGTTGACCCACACGCAGGACGGGCACGACAATTCCGGCATCAATGTCACCGACATCTACTTCAACGCGGCACCCGATCTGGCGGGCGGCGACAATGCCGATGCCGGCAATGATTTCATCGACGGTGGGGCAGGTGACGACATCATCGCCGGCAACGGCGGCGATGACAGCATTCTGGGCGGTTCCGGCGACGACGTGATCCGTGGCGACAATGGCGTTGTCACGGACCCGGTCGATCCGACCCCGCCGCAGACCGACGACACCGTGCAGATCGCACCTGTTGCGGGTGCCAAGTTCACACTGGCTGTCTGGGACCTGTCGACGGTCGATCAGACCACGGCGGCTGGAAAGCATCCGACATTCCCCGACGGCACGTCGGGTAACAGCAATGTTGTGGGCAATACGTTTACCATCCCCGTCGGCACGCAGCCGGTTTCGGTTGGTGTCAACGACAATGACCTGCTGTTCGGCGATGGCGACACGTCGCAGGTACTGGCGCAGAGCGTCACCATCGACGGCGAGTTCGGCAAGGCCGGGACACGCTTTACCCCCGAATACGCGTATTCGGTACGTGACAGCGCAGGCAATGTGATCGACGTCTATGCGGTCGAGCTGAATGGCAACGAGACCGTGGGTTTCGTGACCGACAAGCCGCTGACCCAGGACGAGACCTATGAGGTCATCGGCCGCATCAGCACCCATCCGCACATCCCGTTCAACGAAATCGCGACCAGTTACAACGTGCCGGCAGGCACCGGGACGCCCATCGGTGGCGGCAATGGTGGCACGCCCATCGTGGCTGTTGACGGCGACGACGTGATCGACGGCGGTGCTGGCAACGACATCATCGAAGGCAACGGCGGTCAGGACTTTATCGACGGCGGCGAAGGCAACGACGTGATCACTGCCGGTGTCGGTGACGAGGTTGATCCGTCAACCGCGCCCGCATCGGGTATGCGGCCCGCAGACGATTACCAGAACGCCTATGCTGGCGGTGCTGGCGACGACCTGATCGTGGGCGGCGTCGGTGACGACATCATCACGGGTGATGACGACAGCCGCGTGTCCGAAAAGACGGGCCAAGGCTTTGACGCGGGTGCAGACGGGTCCGACACGATCTTTGGTGGCGAAGGCAACGACGAAATCCACGTCGGCACCTGGGCCGATGGCGAGCAGGATCTGGCGAATGAATCGCTGGGCAATGCCGCAGACACCGCATTCGGTGGCGCTGGTGACGACATTCTGGTCGGCGACAACGGCGACGACGTGCTGGTCGGTGACGAAGGTGACGACCGCATCATCGCGGGCGGCGGTCAGGATTTCGTCAGCGGCAGCGCTGGCAATGACACGATCACCGCAGGTGCGGGTGATCCCGACGGAACCGGTGGTCAGGCCGCATCCGGCGCGCGTCCGGCAGATGAATACGACAACGCCTTTGCGGGCGGGTCGGGCGACGACACCATCACGGGTGGTGCCGGCGACGATATCATCACCGGTGACGACGACAGCCGCGTGTCCGACAAGACAGGCGAAGCCTTCGATCCGAACGCTGACGGGTCCGATGTCATCTATGGCGGTGCGGGCGATGACGAAATTCACGTGGGCTCCTGGGCTGACGGTGAACAGGGTCTGGCAAATGAATCGCTCGGTTTTGCCGACGACACGGCCTATGGCGGTGACGGCAACGATATCCTTGTGGGTGATCTGGGCAACGATACGCTGTACGGCGATGCGGGCGACGATCTGATCATCGGTACAGGTGGCAACGACAAGATCTTTGGCGGCGACGATGCCGATACGATCCGCGCCACGGCAGGCGATGTTGTCGACGGCGGCACGGGCACGACGACCGGGACCGATTTCGACGTGCTGGAAATCCCGGCGGGTCAGCCGTTCATCAACGCAGGTCCGGGCGGCGTAGGTCTGCCCGTGCTGGATGCGGATGGCGACAGCTTCTCGGGTCGGATCATCTTTACCGATGGAAACGGCAACCCGACCGGCGGCGTCATCGACTACACCGAGATCGAGGAAATCCGCGGTGGTGAGCCTGAAAATGGTGCGCCGGTTGCGGTCGAGGACCTGCTGACCGCAGGCGAGGACGACCCAAGCGGCATCATCGGCAATGTGCTGGGTAACGATACCGATCCCGACAATGACACGCTGACGGTATCCGCCGTCAACGGCGTGCCGGGTGATGTCGGCCAGCCGGTCGATCTGCCGGACGGTGGCACCGTGACCATCGCGCCTGACGGCACGGTCACATTCGACCCCGCTGGCGATTTCGAAGAGCTGGGCGAGGGCGAAACTGCCACGACCACCTTTACCTATACCGTGACCGACCCTGACGGGGCTGAGGACACGGCGACGGTGACGATCACGGTGACGGGAACCAATGACGCCCCCGTGGCGGTCATGGATGAATTCCCGGTGTCCGAGGATCAGGATCCGACGACAGTGATCGGCAACGTTCTGGACAACGACAGCGACCCCGAAGGCGATCCGCTGACGGTCGGTTCCGTGAACGGCGATCCGGCAAATGTCGGCCAGCCTGTCGCAGGCGACAACGGTGGTCTGGTGACCATTAATCCCGATGGGACGGTCACCTTTGATCCGAACGGTGAATTCGATGATCTGGCGGAGGGCGAAGAAGCCACCACGACGGTCACCTACACACCCCAGGACGACTCTGGCCTGCCGGGCGATCCCGTGACGGTCACCCTGACCGTGATCGGCACCAATGACGGTCCCGTGGCCGTCGCGGATGATCTGGGTGCGGGTGAGGATGACGCGAATGCCGTCATCGGCAACGTGCTGGGCAACGATACCGACCCCGAGAATGATCCTCTGACGGTGTCTGCGGTGAATGGTGATTCCAACAGCGTGGGCGTGCCTGTGGCCGCCGACAACGGCGGCACGGTCACCATCGCGCCGAACGGCACGATCGCATTCGACCCCAACGACGATTTCGAGCAGCTGGGCGAGGGCGAAACCGCGACCACGACGGTCACCTATACCGTGACCGACCCCGATGGGGTCGAGGACACGGCAACGGTGACGATCACCGTGACCGGGACCAACGACGCGCCAATTGCGGTCGCGGATACCGGTGTGTCGTCGGCGGATATGGTTCAGCCGCTGGACAACGTGTTGGGCAACGATACCGATCCGGACCTCAACGATGTCCTGACGGTGGGTGCGGTCGATGGCGATCCGGCGAAGGTGGGTCAGCCCGTGGCTGGCGACAACGGCGGTCTGGTCACGATCAACCCCGACGGGTCTGCTTCCTTTGATCCGAACGGTGAATTCGACAACCTGGCCGAAGGCGAAGAAGTCACGACAACGGTCACCTACACGGTCATCGACGGCAACGGCGGCGAGGACTCCACGACGGTGACCATCACCGTGACGGGCACCAATGGCGCACCGGTGGCGACGAATGATCCGCTGACCGCGGGCGAGGACGACCCAAGCGGCATCATCGGCAATGTGCTGGACAACGACGTTGATCCGAACGGCGATCCGCTGACGGTTGCGGCCGTGAACGGAGTGCCGGGCGACGTGGGCCAGCCTGTTGACCTGCCCGATGGCGGCACGGTCACCATCGCGCCGGACGGCACGGTCACCTTTGACCCGGCCGGTGATTTCGATGACCTGGGCGAGGGCGAAGAGCGCACCACGACCGTGACCTACACCGTGACCGACCCCGCCGGGGCCGAGGACACGGCGACGGTGACGATCACGGTGACGGGAACCAATGACGCCCCCGTGGCGGTCATGGATGAATTCCCGGTGTCCGAGGATCAGGATCCGACGACAGTGATCGGCAACGTTCTGGACAACGACAGCGACCCCGAAGGCGATCCGCTGACGGTCGGTTCCGTGAACGGCGATCCGGCAAATGTCGGCCAGCCTGTCGCAGGCGACAACGGTGGTCTGGTGACCATTAATCCCGATGGGACGGTCACCTTTGATCCGAACGGTGAATTCGATGATCTGGCGGAGGGCGAAGAAGCCACCACGACGGTCACCTACACACCCCAGGACGACTCTGGCCTGCCGGGCGATCCCGTGACGGTCACCCTGACCGTGATCGGCACCAATGACGGTCCCGTGGCCAGTGACGATATCTTTGTGGTTGCGGCAGACGAAACCGCCGGCGATGTCGACGGGAATGTCATTACCGGTGACAACGGCGCAGGCGTCGATACCGACCCCGAGGGCGACACGCTGACCGTGGTCGGTGTCAATGCAGCCCTGGGTGGCGTCGGCACGCCTGTGGCCGGTGACAACGGTGGTCTGTTCACCATTGCCGCCGACGGTACGGTCGATTTCGATCCGAACGGTGATTTCGACAATGTCGGCCTGAACGACGTGGTCGAGACATCGGTCACCTATACCATCAGCGACGGGAATGGCGGTACCGATACGGCGACCGTGACCTTCCGCGTGGGTGGTGACAACGACGGTACCATTCAGGGCACCGCCGGTGACGACATCATCAACCCCGACATTCCCTATGTGGATGCGGATGGCGATATCGTCGACGGCAACGATGCCAAACTGCCCGGCGATACCGGCAACGACGACCTGATCCTCGGGTTCGAAGGTGACGACAGCATCGACGCCGGTGACGGCAACGACGAAGTCTTTGGCGGAGCCGACGATGACACAATCGACGGTGGTGTCGGCGACGACACGCTGAGCGGTGACGCTGGCAACGACAGCATCTTTGGCAACGACGGGGATGATAGCATCCTCGGCGGTGAGGGAGACGACTCGATCCGCGGTGGCGACGGCGTCGATACCATCGAGGGCGGTGCCGGCAATGACACCATCAACGGCGGTGACGACAACGACACCATCGACGGTGGCGCTGGCAACGACGTGCTGGACGGCAACCTGGGCGACGACGTCGTCGCTGGTGGTGACGGCAACGACACCATCCAAGGCGGTGCCGGCAATGATACGCTGGCCGGTGACGCAGGCGACGACAGCATCACGGGCGGGGTCGGCAGCGACTCTGTCACGGGTGGTGACGGCAACGACGTCATCAACACGGGCAACCACGCCAACCCGGCGACCGACTACGACTATCCGGGTGCCACGGTGCCGGGTCTGCCGATCGGCGACAACGATCCGTTCCCGAACGATGACCGCGACGTGGTCGACGGTGGTGCAGGTGATGACATCATCACAACCGGCGACGACGACGATATCGTGTTCGGTGGCACGGGCAACGACACGATCGACGCGGGTATCGACGATGACTTTGTCAGCGGCGGTGCAGGCAACGATACGATCATCGGCGGGCAGGGCGTTGACACCCTGCAGGGCGATGACGGTGACGACGTGATCTTTGGCGGTCTGGAAACGGATACCTTTGATCTGCCCGATGCCATTGATCCGGCACCCGACGACAACCGCGACACCATCTTTGGCGGCGCTGGCAACGACACGATCTATGGTCGTGACGATGCGGACAGCATCTCTGGCGGGACCGGTGATGACCTGATCTTTGGCGGTATCGACGACGATACGATCGCCGGGAACCAAGGCAACGACACGCTGTATGGCGATCAGGGCAATGATACCCTGACCGGCAGCCTGGACGACGACCTTGTCTATGGCGGCACTGGCGATGACTTTATCCAGGGCGGTAGCGGTTTCGACACGCTGTACGGCGATGAAGGAAACGATAGGATCCAGGGTGGCAACGACGACGACCAGATCTTTGGTGGCGTCGGTGACGACAGCATCCAGGGCGGTGGCGGCAACGACACCATCGACGGTGGCGAAGGGAACGATCTGATCGGTGCCTTTGACGGCGACGACAGTATCCTGGGCGGTGAGGGTGACGATGTTATCCGCAGTCAGGGCGGCGACGATTCGATCTTTGGCGGTGACGGCAATGATCAGATCTTTGCAGGGGCCGGAAACGACACGGTTGCGGGCAACATGGGCGACGACACCATCTTTGGTGGCGACGGCGATGACAGTCTGACCGGCAGCTTTGGAAACGACTCTGTCTATGGCGGGGCCGGCAACGACTTTATCCAAGGCGGTGCGGATACCGATCTGCTTGACGGTGGCGACGGCGACGATCGTATCCAGGGTGACAACGGTGACGACCTGATCTTTGGTGGGGCTGGCAACGACAGCATCCAGGGTGGCGGCGGCAACGACGTCATCGATGGCGGCACCGGGGACGATATCATCGGCGGGTTTACCGGCGACGACAGCATCCTGGGTGGTGACGGCAACGATGTCATCCGCTCCGGCGGCGGGTCCGACACGGTCGACGGTGGTGCTGGCAACGACCAGATCTTTACCGACGAGGGTAACAGCAACCTGCCGGACAAGGATTATCCGGGCGACGGTCTGGCCGCTGATCCCGATCCGTTCGACAACCGCGACACAGTGTTCGGTGGTGACGGCGACGATACGATCCGGACGGGCGACGATGCGGATACCATCTTTGGTGGTGACGGGTCGGACAACATCGATGCGGGTGTCGACGATGACGTCATCAGCAGCGGTGACGGTGCTGACGTGGTTCGCGGCGGGTTCGGCAACGATACCTTTACCGACGTATCCTCTGGCGATGTCATCTTTGGTGGCGAAGACCCGGACGACGGTGATATCGACCGGTTCAACTTTGACCAGGCGACCCTGGACAAGATCGACCGGATCGAAACCAACGGCGGTGCAGGTGATGCGGAAGAGCTGCGCGAAAGCGGTACCATCTTCTTCAAGGATGGCACGACCGCGACCTTTGAGGAGATCGAGGCACCCTGCTTTACGCCGGGCACCCTGATCGCCACGCCAAAGGGCGAGCGTCTGGTCGAGGACCTGCGCGTGGGTGACAAGATCATCACCCGCGACAACGGCATCCAGGAAATCGCCTGGTACGGTCAGAAGGAGTTCACCGGCAAGGAGCTGGCGGCGAAACCGCACATGAAGCCGATCCTGGTCAAGGCCGGATCACTGGGCCACGGTCTGCCAGAGCGCGACATGATGCTGTCTCCGAACCACCGCCTGCTGGTGTCCAGCGAGAAGACGCAGCTCTACTTTGAAGAGCGTGAGGTTCTTGCGGCGGCCAAGCACATGGTGGGTGCGCAGGGGATCCATACGGTGGATGTCATGCGGACGACCTACATCCACTTCATGTTCGAACAGCACGAAGTCGTGCTGTCGAACGGGGCATGGACCGAAAGCTTCCACCCGGGTGACTATTCACTGAATGGTCTGGGCAACAGCCAGCGGAACGAGATCTTTGAACTCTTCCCCGAGCTGAAGACCGAAGCCGGTCTGCAAGGTTACCAGTCCGCCCGCAAGGCACTGAAAAAGCACGAAGCCAAGCTCTTGATGAAGTAAGCGACATGCAGCCAATTCCCGTGCCAGTGAGGCACGGGAATGCGAAACAGGGGCCCGCGCGGGCCCCTGTTTTCGTTTTATCGACCGCTTGGTCCTGGCTGATCAGCGCGCCGCGCGCCAGGCCGCCCATGCCTCTGGCGTATCGAGGTCCAGACGGGCACGATCATCTGAAAATCGCACCAGAACCGTCTGATCTGTAAACGTTTTCATGATTTCGCTGCCGCCAGAATCGCCGGTCAGATGTGCAAATTTCGGACGCAGGCTTGCATCGCACAGGATCGGGTGTCCGGGGAGACCTTCTGCGGTCGCCCCGCGCCAGGTCAAGGCGTCCGGTCGGGTGTTGCGGGCGTCGATCAGTGATTGCATGTCAGCACCGGTGATGTCCGGCATGTCCGCCAAGATGATCATGAACGCCGGACAGGCAGGCAGTTGTGCGATTGCGTCGCGCATTGTGCCGGACAGACCATCGGCGGCGTTCGGCGTCTGCAGCACCGTCACGGCAAGCCCATCCAGCGTCGCGCGGCGCGCCTGCGCGTTGTGATGCAGTGCCACATGGACCGGGCCAACGGATGCAGCGCGGCCCACCACGATACGCAAAAGCGGCTCACCGTCGATCAATGCAGTCAGCTTGTCCGCGCCGCGCATCCGCGACGCAGCACCAGCCGCGAGGACAACGATCGGGATATTTTCGATTTTATCCCGGTTTGCCATATCGTTACGGGATGATCCTTGTGTATTTTGTGCCTTCGAGCGTGGCACCGATACGCAGGCCCGATTGGGCAAACAGGATCGCGATCACGGGGGCGAGCGATGTAATCGTCTCGGCGCGCAGCACCTCGCCACGTTCCGGGACGGCATATTCCAGATCACCGCCCGCGGCCCATCCGGCACTGGCACGGAAATCTGCAAGCGCGTTTTGCGTCATGAAAAACAGGACGTGGCTGTATTGCTGCGCACCGATCTGAAAACCGGCGGATGCACTGGCGGCGGAATAGTAATCCACGGTCAAGCCATTGACCTGCAATGCGCCGCGCCCAAAGGATCCACCGATCCCCAGACCGGCCTCGGTCACGACGGGCATAACCAGCCGACCGGCGCAGCGTTGGCTCAGGTCGCGGGTGCCGGGATAAGTATCGTGCATGAATGCCACAGTGCTGGCCACGCGCGCATCAATCGTCGCGGCAGCCCCGTTTCCAACGCCATTTCCGCAGCCCGCTAGCCCGGCGGTGGCCGCAGCCGCACCCGTCAACAGCACGCGCCGTCTGTTCAATATTGTCATCTGAGTTGCCCTTTTACTGCCGATGAGACGTTTTCCGCCTTCTGTCGCACAAGTATAGGCGCATTGTGCAAATCTGTCACACCCTTAATGCAGCCTTAGGCCATATTACGCAGCATCCGGGCGGCGGCTGGGGCAAAATATGTGAGGATACCGTCGCAACCTGCTCTTTTGAATGACAAAAGGCTTTCCATCATGACCTTGTCACCATCCAGCCAACCGTTTTGTGCAGCCGCCTGCAACATCGCGTATTCGCCCGATACCTGATAGGCGAACACCGGGACGCTGAACATCTCCTTGGCGGCACGGCAGATATCGAGATAGGGCATGCCGGGTTTCACCATGATCATGTCCGCACCTTCTGACAGGTCGCGTTCGACAAGGCGCATCGCCTCGTCAGCATTGCCGGGGTCCATCTGATAGGTGTTCTTGTCGCCCGTCAGTGCGGCAGAGGCACCGACCGCGTCTCGGAACGGCCCGTAAAAGGCGCTGGCGTATTTCGCGGTATAGCTGAGGATCGCCACGTTGTGATGACCGTTGGATTCGAGTGCGGCGCGAATGGCCGCGATCCGGCCGTCCATCATGTCGGAGGGCCCAAGGATATCGGCGCCGGCCTCGGCCTGTGCGATGGCCATTTTCACCAGTGCTTCGACGGTCCGGTCATTCACGATCTGGCCGTCCTCGACGAAACCGTCGTGGCCATTGATGTTGTAGGGGTCCAGCGCGATGTCGGTCATGATTGCCATTTCGGGCACCGCGTCCTTGATCGCCCGGATCGTCTGGTTGCTGATGTTGTCCGGCGACCAGGCCAGCGCGCAATCTTCGGTGCGGGCGTCCATGCTGGTGTAGGGAAAAATGCAGATTGCCGGAATCCTCAGGGCATGGGCCTCTTTGGCGGCGGCCACGGCGCGGTCCAGTGTCTTGCGTGTGACACCGGGCATGGAAGGGATCGCCTCTTCGGTGTCGGTGCCGTCCATCACGAAAATCGGCCAGATCAGGTCATCCACGCTTAGCCTGTGTTGCCGCGACAGCCGCCGCAGGGCATCGGTGCTGCGCAGGCGGCGCAGGCGTGTGGCGGGGAAGGGTGCAACGGTGGGTTTCATGGGCGGGCCTTTCTTGTCACACCTGATGGGTCGCACGGAAATGCGATGCTCACAAGTCTGGGCATTCCCCGGCACGGGCCATAGTGTCCGCCCAACAAATGACTGCCAAGCAAGCGAGATCCCGTGAACTGGAATGCGACAATTCTGCAAGTGATCGATTTTCGATCGTTCAGTTCGATCTGGTATTGGGTCGTGCTGGCCCTGATGTGGTCCTCGCTCAGCTATTATGTGATCGGCGTTCCGTATGATCTGGTGCAGCGCGCCAGGCGCAAGCCCGGCCAGGCCCGTGATGATCTGGTCGATGCAACGCGGATCAGCGTCACGCGGCTGTTGTCACTGGCCGGTTCGGCGGGTGTCGCGATGACCGCAGTCATCTGTTTCTTTTTGTCGTCATTGGCGATCCTGGGATTCTATTACTGGATCCAACTGGCGCAGGCGTTGTTTTTCCTGTCCTTTCCACTAACGATCGTCGGGGCCGTCAGCCTGTCCACCGCGAACAAGATTTATGCGTTGGAACCGGAACATGACGCATTGATCAAGATCCTGATGCGCCACCGCCTGTGGGTGCAGATCGTCGGCATGATCTCTATTTTCATCACCGCGATGTTCGGTATGGCGCAGAACCTGATGGTCGTGCGCGCCTTGTGACCTTGACACCGGCGGGGTGCAGCGTAGTTCCGCAACCATGTCAGATACATCGCACATCACCGTCAGCGGCGCACCCGAAGGGTTTGACGCCAGACTGATCCTGTCAGAGCTGGAAAAGTCGGGCCGACCCGTCGTTCATGTCGCGCGCGATGACAAACGATTGGCCGCGATGCAGGCAGCCCTTGCGTTCTTTGCCCCCGATATGCCGGTTTTCACCTTTCCGGCGTGGGATTGCCTGCCCTACGACCGGGTGTCGCCCAACGCCGATATCTCGGCGCAGCGGATGGCGACACTGGCCGGACTGGTGCACGGGATGCCCGACCGGTTCGTGCTGCTGACCACGCTGAATGCGGCGACCCAGCGCGTGCCTGCCCGTGCAACCTTGCGCGAGGCGGCATTCACCGCACGTGTGGGGGCCCGCGTTGACGAAGGCGCGTTGCGCCAGTTCCTGACACGCATGGGTTTCACCCAAAGCCCTACAGTCATGGAGGCGGGCGACTATGCCGTGCGCGGCGGCATCATCGACATCTATCCACCGGGACAATCCGGCCCGATCCGGCTGGATCTGTTCGGTGACGTGCTGGACGGCGCGCGACGGTTTGACCCGATCACGCAGCGCACCACCGAAAAACTGTCCGAGATCGAACTGGCCCCGGTGTCAGAGGTCATTCTGGACGAGGCCGCGATCACGCGGTTCCGGCAGAACTATCGTATCGAATTCGGCGCGGCGGGCACGGATGACCCGCTGTACGAGGCGGTCAGCGCCGGGCGCAAACATCAAGGCGTGGAACACTGGCTTGCGTTTTTTCAGGACGATCTGGAAACGCTGTTCGATTATCTGCCGGGTGTGACGGTCACGCTGGACGATCAGACCAGCGCGCAGCGCATTGCGCGCTGGGACAGTATCGCGGATCAGTACGAAACCCGGATGCACGCGCTGAAACAAAAGGGCCGGATGGATTCGGTCTATAAACCTGCACCGCCGCAGGGATTGTATCTGGATGATGCGGCCTGGGATGCGGCGCTGGCCGCGCGGCGGGTGTTGCAATTCAACCCCAACCCCCAGGCCACTGGTGTGGGCGTCATCAATGCGGGCGGGCGCCCGGGTCGCAATTTCGCGCCGGAACGCCAGCAGGAAAACCTGAGCCTTTTCGGTGCTTTGGCCGGTCATGTCAGGGCAAAGGTGGCCGAGGGTCCGGTCGTCATCGCCAGCTATTCCGAAGGTGCGCGTGAACGCCTGACCGGGCTGATCGAGGATGAGGGGATCGGCGAGGTGATCCCGGTCAGCGATTTCACCCGTGTCGGAAAATCCGGCGTGCATCTTGCGGTCTGGGCGCTGGATGCAGGGTTCGAGGCACCGGGCATCACGGTGATTTCCGAGCAGGATGTGCTGGGTGATCGGCTGATCCGCCAGACCAAGCGCAAGCGCCGCGCCGATAATTTCCTGACCGAGGCCAATGCGCTGGCCCCCGGTGATCTGGTGGTCCATGTCGATCACGGTGTAGGGCGGTTCATCGGGCTGGAGGTCGTCACCGCACTGGGGGCGGCGCACGAATGTCTGACGCTGGAATATGCCGAAAATTCAAAACTGTATCTTCCGGTCGAGAATATCGAACTGCTGTCGAAATACGGCCATGACGAAGGTCTGCTGGACAAGTTGGGCGGCGGCGCCTGGCAGGCGAAGAAGGCCCGCCTGAAGGAGCGCATCCGCCAGATTGCGGAACGTCTGATCCGGGTCGCGGCCGAACGCGCGCTTCGCACGGCACCCGTATTGGAACCGACGGACGGGCTGTGGGACCAGTTCCTCGCGCGTTTTCCCTATGCGGAAACCGATGATCAGCTGTCGGCAATCGACGATGTGCTGACGGACCTAGAGGCGGGCACGCCGATGGATCGTCTGATCTGCGGCGACGTCGGGTTCGGCAAGACCGAGGTCGCGATCCGTGCGGCATTCGTCGCGGCGTTGTCGGGGGTGCAGGTCGCGATCATTGCGCCGACAACCCTGCTTGCACGTCAGCATTATCAAAGCTTTGCCGAGCGTTTCCGGGGTTTTCCGGTCAACGTGCGGCCCCTGTCACGGTTCGTCAGCGCAGGCGACGCCGCCAAGACCCGTGCGGGCATCGCCGACGGATCGGTAGATATCGTCGTTGGCACCCATGCGCTGCTGGCTAAGTCGGTCAAATTCCGCAACCTCGGCCTGCTTGTCATTGATGAGGAACAGAAATTCGGTGTTCAGCACAAGGAACGGCTGAAATCGTTGCGCACGGATGTGCATGTGTTGACGCTGACGGCCACGCCGATTCCGCGCACGCTGCAACTGTCGCTGTCTGGCGTGCGCGATCTGTCGATCATCGGCACACCGCCGATCGACCGTCTTGCGATCCGCACCTATGTGTCAGAGTTCGACACGATCACCATCCGCGAGGCGCTGCTGCGTGAACACTACCGCGGCGGGCAGTCGTTCTTTGTGGTGCCGCGCATTTCGGACATGGCCGAAATGGAGGACTGGCTGAAACGCGAGGTGCCGGAGGTCAGCTATGTCACCGCGACGGGCCAGATGGCAGCGGGCGAACTCGACGACCGGATGAACGCGTTCTACGATGGCAAATACGATGTGCTGATGGCGACCACGATCGTGGAATCCGGCCTGGATATCCCCACGGCCAATACGATGATCGTCTGGCGGTCGGATATGTTCGGCCTGTCGCAGCTCTATCAGATCAGGGGGCGTGTGGGTCGGTCCAAGACCCGCGCCTATGCCTATCTGACGACGAAGCCCCGTCAGAAACTGACCGATACGGCCCAGAAACGGCTGCGGGTGCTGGCCAGCCTCGACAGTCTGGGGGCCGGGTTCACGCTGGCCTCGCAGGATCTGGACATCCGCGGCGCGGGCAACCTGCTGGGCGAGGAACAGTCAGGCCAGATGCGCGAGGTCGGCTACGAGCTGTACCAGCAGATGCTGGAGGACCAGATCAATGCGATCAAGTCGGGTCAGGCCGAAGGATTGCAGGATGATGGCGAATGGTCGCCGCAACTGAACCTGGGCCTGCCGGTGCTGATACCAGAGGATTATGTCCCCGATCTGGATGTGCGTCTGGGCCTGTACCGTCGTCTGTCTGACCTGACGACCAAGGTCGAACTCGAAGGGTTTGCAGCCGAACTGATCGACCGGTTCGGGCCGCTGCCCAAGGAGGTCAACACCTTGCTGTTGGTCGTGCGGATCAAGGGCATGTGCAAGAAGGCCGGGATCGCGTCAATGGATGCAGGTCCCAAGGGTGCCACGATCAGGTTCCACAACGACAAATTCGCCAATCCCGCCGGGCTTGTCGAATTCATCGGCGACTACAAGGGGCAGGCCAAGGTCAAGGACAACAAGATCGTGGTCATGCAGGACTGGTCCAAGGAAAAGACCAAGGTGCAGGGTGCGTTCAATATCGCACGCGATCTGGCGGCCAAGCTGGCCAAGGTGGCGCAGGCCAAGTCCTGAAGCGGGGCGGATGCCGTCAGGCGTCCGTCGCGATGGCCTGTTGCAGGTCGGTGATGATCTGTACCCAGGTGTCGACAGGCTGGGCGCCGGGAACCGCGTGCTGATTGGCCACGATGAACGTCGGCACGGCGCTGACCCCCATTTCGCGGCTATGCGCGTCACGCTTGCGAATGTCGTCTGTGTCGGCGTCTGACGCCAAGAGCTTGCCCACCACGCTGGCGTCCATCTCGGCGGTATCCGCGATGTCGGTCAGCACCTCGTGATCGCCGATATCGCGGCCATCCATGAAATAGGCCTTGAACAACAGGTCCACCACAAAGGTCTGACGCTGTTCGATGCCCGCCCAATGGATCAGGCGGTGGGCATCCAGCGTATTTGGGGTGCGGGTCATGGCGTCGAAATTGATCGTCAGACCAGCTTTTTGCGCGTGTTCGACGATGGGGGCGTAGGCCTTGACCGCGCCCTCCTTGCCGCCGAATTTCGTTTCCAGATAGGTGCGGCGGTCCATGCCTACCGCAGGCATGTCCGGGTTCAACTGGAACGGATGCCACTCCAGTACAAGGGGGTGATCCGGGACCTGCGCCAACGCTGCAAACAGATTTGCCTTGCCGATGTAGCACCACGGGCAAATCGGATCTGACATGATATCAAGCTTGATCATGGCGGGTCTCCCAGTCTGGGCGCGAATGGCACCGTGAATTCTGTATGCGCGGACGCCTGCACGGTCTAGCAGGTCTGACGCAACATAAAAGACCGCAGCCCCCGGTTTGGGATGTGCGGCGATGGTTGATGCGGTGAAATCTGGGGGTGCGGATCGATCCTGCACAGGGGCCATCCACAAGATACGTCAGGGCCGGAACATATCCGGCCCCGCGTTGTCGATCAGGTGCGGCCGACGGGGGTCGCATTGGCGTTTTCAGCGCCGAATTTCGCGTCGTCGGACAGCGTGTCTTCGCCTGCGGGGACGTTTTCCGCGCTGGACATGATCTGCGCGTTGTCATTTTGCGCGTCCATGGTGACATCGATCGGCTCTCCGCCCATCAGCCAGTCGGCCAGTTCCATCTGGGCTGCGACGCGGTCCTCGCCCTTGGATTTGGACAGATAGTCGATAAAGGCATCCTGGTCGCCGTCAAGGCTTTGGACCTCTGCCTCGTTCAGGCCGGGCCACTGCGTCAGAATGCGGGGGATGTATGCGGTCCAGTTATCGGAAACGTCTCTCCATTGCATGTGAAAACTCCTTGAATTGTGTCGTTACGGGACCAACCGTCGGCGGACGTTTCAGTTCCGTTCCGTTCGCGCAAAGCGTGGACAGAACGATCCGGTCACTGCGGTCCGGCGTGGTGCGTCACCAAAAGGATCATCGCGTCGGCCGGGTGAAACCCGGCAAACGCGGCGGTCGTGGGTGACAGCCGGTACGTTGAGCTGGTCAATGAACGGCACGCATAGGCCGCATGGATCACAAGTGCAACCGCAACCCGCCATCTGCACGCAGCTGTGTCCCGGTGGATCCGCGGCCCGGGGTCAGATCACGATGTCGGCCGCCCCAAGTGCCACTTGCCCTGCGCCGATGGCGGTGTTGCCGACGATGCGTGCCGGTGTGCATGCGTTGGCGGCCACGACCGCCAGCAACAACAAGGTGCGCAGCTTCATTCCGCCGCGTTCCACCACCAGACGTCAGGCTGCCAGCCGGGCCAGTCGCCAAAGATCGGCAGCGTTTCGGGATAGCTCAACTCCTTGGCATGGGCGATCCGGCTGATGTTCCACTGGTAGATCGGGATCACGTAGCGCCCGCTGGTCAGGATGCGGTCCAGCGCCTTGACCGATGCGACAAAGTCATCCTGAGATTCAGAGGTGAGCAGGTTGCCGATCATGGTATCGACGGCATCGGATTTGATGCCCATCAGGTTGCGCGTGCCCGGTTCGTCGGCTGTCGCCTGACCGAAATAGAAATACTGTTCGTTCCCGGGCGAAAGTGACAGGCCGACACGGTAGTAGGTCATGTCGAAATCAAGCGCGTCGGTCCGTTCTTTGTACTGGGCGCCGTCAACCACGCTGATCGTCGGCGTGATCCCGATGCGTCCCAGCGACTGGGTGTACATGTCGATGATGGCCTGATTTTCGGAAGCACCGGTTTCCAGCAGGATTTCAAAGCTGAACGGATTGCCGTCCGCGTCCGACATCACACCGTTCTGGATGGTATAGCCTGCGGCCTCCATCTGGGCCAATGCGGCTGCGGTGCCTGCGCGGTTGCGTTCGGTTCCGTCCGACACGGGCAGGGTATAGCCGTCCAGCGCGCCGGGCAGCAGGTCGTCTGCGAAAGGTGCAAGCAATTCGGCCACGCGACCGGTTGCCGGACCGTCAGCCATGCCCAGCGGTGAATTCGACCAATACGAGGTGATGCGCGGCTGCGCGCTGCCGGTCATGGTTTCATTGATGAATTCGAAATTGAACGCGTGCAGCAAGGCGTCGCGCACGCGCCAGTCCGCAAACTGCGGTTGGCGGCTGTTCATCACGAAACCGGTCATGCCGGAAGGACGTGCATGCGGCAAGATGGATTTGACCACATCGCCCGCTTGTGCTGCCGGGAAATCATACTGACTGTCCCAACGGGCGACGTTGAATTCGCGGTTGGAATTGACCTCTCCGGTCTTGAACGCCTCGAATGCGGCGGTTTCATCGCCAAAGAATTCCAGCCGGATTTCATCGAGATTATGCAATCCCGCCTCGGTCGCCAGCACATCGGCACCCCAGTAATCCGGGTTGCGTTTGAACGAGACGAAACGGCCAACCTCGAAATCGTCGATCACGTAGGGACCGGAGGTGATTGGCACGATATCGATACCGGATTCAGCGAAATCCACACCGTCCCATTGCGCCTTTTTCAGGATGGGACGCATGCCGGCCAGCAGGGCAAGTTCGCGATCCTCGGTGTTGAAGGTGAACCGGATCGTGCCGGGCGATACTTCTTCCAGGCTTGCGACCTTTTCCCAGAACCCCCGGTAGCGACCGTGGCCTTGGGTGCCGAGGATTTCAAACGACCAGATCACGTCTTCGACCGTGACCGGGCTGCCGTCCGAAAACATGGCGGCGGGGTTTAGGGTAAATTCGACCCATGAACGATCATCGGCGGTCTGGACACCCGACGCAAGCTGACCGTAGAGGGTGAAGGGCTCGTCCAGACTGCGGACCATCAGGCTTTCACCAATGATATAACGCAGTTGCCAAGGCACCGATCCCTTTTGGATATAGGGATTCAGGCTGTCAAAGGTGCCGACCTCTGCCGTGACGATCCGGCCACCCGTCGGTGCATCCGGGTTTGCATAGGGAAAATGTGTGAAATCGGCGGGCAGGGCGGGTTCACCATACATCGCAATGCCGTGTCCGTCGGCCATAGCCCCAGTCGCGGCCCAGGCGAGTGCCAGTGCGGTGGTTGCTGAAAATAGTCTGCTCATGCTGGTTGTCCCCTGCGAAACCTATTGTTGCAGATATTGCTAAAGAGGGTTTCCAGCTAATTCAAACTTTTAGCTTCCACCCCGGCGCAGAATCTCCTATACAGAGGTCACTGCTCGATAGGTTTCTTGCCTGTATGAAACCTGCCTCAATAACTACACCCCGGCTTCGGCCGGGGTTTTTTTTGGTTTGAGGCAGCTGTTGCGAGGGGTTTAGCGGGTGACGAATCATCCGGCAACCCGATGATTCGGCCTTTTTGCAAAAGTCTTTGAGGGTGAGTCGCAAAAGACTCACTTTACGGTTCGGCATCGCGGACTTGGTTCTGTTGCCTGAGCGCATTATCTTTGCTGCAACTGCAAAATGGATGAGGGAATCACCATGAATAGGCCATTGACCGGCAAGACTGCCGTCGTGACGGGATCGAATTCCGGGATCGGGCTTGGCGTCGCGCGCAGCCTGGCAGAGGCAGGGGCAGCAGTGGTGCTGAATTCCTACACGGATAACGCCGAGGATCACCAGTTGGCCGCCGATATGGCAGCCGAATTTGATACGACCGTGCGCTACATCAGCGCCGACATGAGCAAGCCGGACGCCTGCCGCGATCTGATCGCGCAGGCGGGTGAATGCGATATTCTGGTCAACAACGCGGGCATTCAGCATGTCGATCCGATCGAGGATTTCCCGACTGCGAAATGGGACGCGATCATCGCCATCAACATGTCCAGCGCGTTTCATACCACGGCGGCGGCGCTGCCGATGATGCGCAAGGCAGGGTGGGGACGGGTGGTGAATATCGCCAGCGCCCACGGTCTGACCGCATCGCCCTACAAATCAGCCTATGTCGCGGCAAAACACGGCATCGTCGGTCTGACCAAGGTGACGGCCCTGGAAACCGCCAAAGAGGACATCACCGCCAACGCGATCTGTCCGGGCTACGTGCTGACCCCGCTGGTCGAGGCACAGATCCCCGACACGGCCAAGAAATACGACATGACCGAGGACGAAGCCAAGGAGAAGGTCATTCTGGACCGTCAGCCGTCCAAGGAATTTGCCACGGTCGAACAGATCGGTGGCACCACCGTTTTCCTGTGTTCGGACCATGCCGCACAGATCACCGGCACGACCATCAGCGTGGATGGCGGCTGGACGGCACTGTGAGGCGGATCAACCTCGCGCTGCAGGGCGGTGGCGCGCATGGCGCGTTCACCTGGGGTGTCCTCGACCGCATCCTGGACGAGGACGACATTGAGGTGGCGGCCATTACCGGCACCTCGGCCGGGGCGCTGAACGGTGCTGCGTTCAAGGCTGGTATGGTTCAGGGTGGGCGCGATGCGGCGCGCGCCAATCTGGATTGGTTCTGGGAACAGGTTGGTGCGGTCAATGCACCTGATGCGCAGGCCTGGTTGCAGGCATTGGGTCCGGCGGCCGGGGTGATTGCGGCCACGACTGCGATATCACCCGCCTACATGGCCTTTGACGCCATGGCACGCATGACCTCGCCCTACCTCTACGGTGATATCTTTGCCAATCCGCTGGCGCGGATTGTTCGCGACATGCGGTTCGACGATATCTGCAGCGACAGGGGGCCCGCGCTGTACGTGGGGGCCACCAACGTCCGCACCGGCAAGATCCGTGTTTTCAGCGCGGCAGAGCTGACACCAGAGGCGCTGATGGCCTCGGCCTGTCTGCCCACACTGTTCAAGGCGGTCGAGATTCACGATCCGAAAACCGGCCGGGTCGAGGCCTATTGGGATGGCGGCTATACTGGCAACCCGGCGCTGTTTCCGCTGTATCAGCCCACATTGCCCGATGACATCGTGATCGTGAACATCAACCCGCTGGTGCGGGGAGACGTGCCAAAGACCGCCGAGGCGATCAGCAACCGGATCAACGAAATCGGGTTCAACACATCGTTGTTGGGTGAATTGCGGGCCGTGGCCTTTGTGCAGCGGCTGCTGGCACAGGGCGCGTTGCAACGTGGCACGATGAAGGCCGCGAATATCCACATGATCGAGGATGATGCGCTGATGAACAATCTGAACGTGGCGACCAAGACGATCCCGCAACCAATCATCCTTGCCCGGCTCAAGGCGGCGGGACGGGCGGCGGCGGATGCGTTCCTCGCCGATCACAAGGACGATCTGAACCAGCGCAGCACCGTCGATCTGGAAGCGATGTTCAACTGATCAGCTTGATCGCCAAGGCCCACATCACAAGGCCGATCAACGCATCCAGGATACGCCAGGCGCGCGCGGACTGCATCACGGGACGCAGGAAACGGGCCCCGTATCCAAGCGAAAAGAAAAACACATAAGAGGCCAGAACCGCACCGGCACCGAATGCGGCCTTGTCCACGGAGGCGGGGTAATTGGTGGAATAGGCCCCGACCAGGCCCAGCGTATCCAGATAGACGTGGGGATTGAGCCAGGTAAAGGCGGCAGCGGTTGCCAGCGTGGGCCAAAGCGCCAATGTCCGGCCTGACAGCACCATTTCGTAGTCGCCACGCCATGCCGCGATGAACCGCGTCAGACCGTAGACAAACAGAAATGCCGCTCCGGCCAGCGCCATGACTTGGGGCAATGCGGGCCAGGCTTCGGTGATGGCGGCAAATCCCAACACGCCTGCGCTGATCAGGATCGCGTCCGAGGTCGCGCACAGCAGGCACAGCCAGAGCACATGCGCGCGCGCCAGACCCTGACGCAACACGAATGCGTTCTGTGCGCCGATGGCGAGGATCAGCGAAAACCCGGTGGCAAAGCCGGTCAGCGCGGCTGCAATCACGCTTCGGGTGCCTGTTTGACCGGCGGGTCCTGCGGATAGACCAGACCGGCCGAAATCACGAGCTTGGCCGCGGCCTCGACGCTCATGTCCAGCACGATGATGTCGCGGCGCGGCAGGAACAGCAGGAAACCCGAGGTGGGGTTCGGGGTGGTCGGCAAAAAGACGGTGATGATATCCTCACCGGGCAGTTTCGTTTGCACCTCGCCCTTGGCGTCGGTCGAAACAAAGGCGACGGCCCAGATGCCCTTGCGCGGGTATTCAATGAGACAGGCCTGATCGAACGATGTGTCGCGCTGGGAAAACACGGTTTCCGCGATCTGTTTTGCACCGTTGTAGACGGACCGGATGACAGGCATCCGGTCGACCAGCCGTTCGGCGATGCGCAGCACGCTGCGGCCCAGGAATCCCTTGCCCAGCCAGCCGATGATGACGGTGAACACAAGAAAGATCACGACGCCCACGCCGCGCACGTCCATCGTGATCGGCGGCCCGTCCGGCGATCCGAACCAACGGTTCAGCAGCGCGTTGGGTTGATACTGGTCGGGCACGAACGGCCAGACCCAGCCGTCGATCAGACCCACCACGGAATAGATCAGCCACAGCGTCAACGCGATGGGGGCGATGATCACCAGACCTGCGATGAAATTGCTGCGCAGCCGACCAATGATCCCCGGTCTGCGGGGTGGCTGGATCAGTGGATCGGTGTCGAGGGGCATGGTCCGCCTTCCGCATATGGGGATACGCTACACTTATGCCGCACCCTGTTGCTGCACAAGCGACACAAACCATCGCTGCGCGATTGCCCATCCTGGTGAACAATCGCGCAGCAGACTGCTTGCGGGCTTGGCAGTGATCAGACGAGATGGGCCGCGATGGCGGCGGCAAGACGCGCGTTGTTGCGCACCAGCGCGATATTCGCATCCAGTGATTTACCGTCTGTCAGTTCAAAGATGCGACCCAGCAGAAAAGGCGTCACGCCCTTGGCGGCGATGCCTTCAGCATGTGCGTCGGCCAGCGCCTGCGCAATGATCGGTGCCAGTGTCTCTGCGGGAATTTCGGCCTCTGCGGGGATCGGGTTGCAGACCAGCTGGCCGCCGGGCAGGCCCATGCGGTTGCGCACCACCTGCGCTGTGGCGATTTCGCGCGCGCTGTCCATGCGCAAGGGCGCCACCATGTCGGACGTGGCCGACCAGAAGGCGGGCAGGTGGTCCTGACCGTAGGCAATGACCGGAACGCCCAGCGTTTCCAGCACCTCGAATGTCGCGGGCAGATCGAGAATCGCCTTGGCCCCGGCAGCCACGACCGTGACGGGGGTCTGCGCCAATTCCTGAAGGTCGGCAGAAATGTCCAGCGAGGTTTCCCAGCCGCGATGCACGCCACCGATACCGCCTGTGGCGAACACCGCGATCCCCGCCAGATGCGCCGCGATCATGGTGGCTGCCACCGTCGTGGCCCCGGTGCCACCCAGTGCGATGCAGACGGGCAGGTCGGCGCGGGACAGTTTTGCGACACCTTCGGCCTGACCCAGCTGGTCCAGTTCCGCATCCTCGAGCCCGATGTGCAATGTGCCGTCAAGCACCGCGATGGTCGCGGGTGTGGCGCCTGCGTCGCGCACGTCCTGTTCGACCAGACGCGCGGTTTCGACGTTCTGCGGAAACGGCATCCCGTGCGTGATGATCGTGCTTTCAAGGGCGACCAGCGGTGTGCCGGCCTCCAGTGCGGCGGCGACCTCGGCGGAATAGGCCATGGGGATGGGGGATGTCATAGGGGGGTGTCTCCGGAAACGTAGGTTGCCGCGGCCTGAAGCGCGCGGGCAAGTGAGGCAGGGCGGTCAAGGCCCTGCCGTTCGGACGCGATATGCGCGGCCATGAAGGTGTCGCCAGCGCCCGTCACGCGGGTGACGAGGACGGGTGGCGGGGCTGCGGTGATGACATCTCCGCCCAGCGCCTCTGATGCGGCATCGCCGCCGTCGGTGACCAGCACACGGTGCGCGCCACGGGCGATCAGGGCGCGGGCGGCGGCTGCGCTGTCGTCAAATGCGGTCTGGCACAGCAGCCCCGCCTCTTCGAGGTTGACATAAAGCGTGGCGGACGGATGTCCGATCAGGGCCAGCAGGCGTTCCGCCTTGCCCGGCGAGGCAGGGGCCACACGCAGGTCAGCAGCAGCGAACAGCGGTGATGTGGCGATGGTGCGCAACAATTCTTCGGTCAGGTTGCCGTCCAGTGCGATGGACCCGGCAAAGGGCGCATCTGCACGGCCCAGCCTGCCGTCAGCGAGTGGGCGCAGGATCTTGTCCCCCGCAGCCTCGAGCGAATGGGCATCGGCAATGGCGGCGATCAGGCCGTTGGCGGCCTCGATCGCCATGTAGATGTCGGTGGGCAGGTCGTCCGACCGGTAGAGGTGATCGCAGATCAATCCCAGCGATTGCGCCTCGTCGATCAGGGCGTTGCCCTGTGCATCACGTCCGACCACCGACAACAGGGCTGGTTGCAGGCCAAAGCGTTTCAGCGTCATCGCGATATTCATGGCGACGCCACCGGGGATGCGGCTGATGCGGCCGGGCACATCGGACCCGGCGCGCATGTGGCTGGCGGTGCGACCGATCACGTCCCACAGGACGGAACCGATGCACAGGATGTCAGGTGTCTGTGTCATGTCCCGCTTGTGGCGCGGGTCGCAGACATGCGCAAGCCGTCAGGGCGCGGGAATGCCCCATGTCATGTTTGCCCACAGCGTTTCCCACGCGGCGTTGTTTGCCTCGGCCAGTTGCGGGCTGGGTTCGCGGATCAGCACCGCATCGGCCATGTAGTCATGACCGGGCTGGACCGGAACACTGACCATGCCCTGCGCATCGGTGACATAGAATGTCTGGGTCACGCGGCCGTCGGGGGCGCGGTCGAACACCTCGAACCGGACGTTGGCGCGGGGCGCATCACGATACCACAGCTGAAACCGCATCCCGTCCGACAGATCGTCTGTGTAGGGGTTGGTCAGGGCCACGATTTCGGTTTCCAGCCCGGTGCGCTGGTCGGACCCTTGGGCATTCCCCACGCCGATCAGTGATTTGGAATAGCGCGAATAGACTTCGGTAAACGGCTCTTGGGCAAAACCGCGGGCGGCATGCGCCTCGAGAAAGCCCGTCAGGTCCTTGTGTTCGACAAAATCGAGGATCGTTTGCCAGTCATCATATGTCACCAGATTCTCGCGTGACTGATAGGCCAGCACGTTCAGCCCCTCGGCCGGGGGCTGGGACTGGACGGCGGGTTGGTCGCCGATCCGGCCTGGCACGTTCGATGCGCCCTCTGGTGTAAAGTTCATGAATGCTGCAAACCGCTGCGGCAGATAGGGCAATGACTGCCCGACAAAGTCCGAGCCGTTGACAATCTCGACCGTCATCGTAGCTTCGGGCGCTATGGTGAAATCCTCTGGCTCAAGCCAGAGTTCGTGGGCCGATACCGGACCGGCGATAAGTGCAAGAGCGAGGACGATACTGCGCATGACGAGTTCCTTATTTACTGGCCCGAGGGTGTTGTTTCTGGGCTTGTTGTCAAGTCTGGCGCTGGTGTTCATCACGCTGGCGTCACCGCTGCGCGCTCACGAGGTGCTGCCTGCCATTGCGGACATGACGCGCGATGGTGACAGGCTGATCTTTTCGGTCGATGCCAACATCGAGGGTTTTCTGGCTGGGATCGACAAGAGCGCGGTCACGGATACGGACACCGCCCCGCAGGCCGCGCGTTACGACGCGCTGCGCGCGCTGCCACCACAAGAGATCGCGGCAGAATTCACGGCGTTTTTCCCCACCATGGCCGAGGGAATCATGGTGATGGCGGACGGACAGGCGCTGCCGCTTGTGCTGGAATCGGTGACGACGGAACCGGTGGACGACCCGGAGGTGCCGCGCGTATCGACCTTTGTGTTCACAGCCGATCTGCCTGCGGGTGCGGACAGCGTCACCGTCGGCTGGGATCGTAGCTATGGTGGGCTGGTGCTGCGGCAGCAGGGGGTGGATCAACCCTATGACGCGTTTCTGCAGGGCGGGGCCACGTCGGATGTGATCGCGTTGGGCGGTGGTAACGCCAAAGGGACGATGGCCACGTTTTTCAGCTATATTCCCACCGGGTTCGATCACATCGTGCCGCTCGGTCTGGACCATATCCTGTTCGTGTTGGGGCTGTTTTTCCTGTCCACCCGGCTGGCACCGCTGCTGTGGCAGGTGTCGGCCTTTACGCTGGCGCATACGATCACGCTGGCGCTTGCCGCACTGGGCTATGTCACCGTGCCTGCCAGCATCGTGGAACCGCTGATCGCGCTGTCCATTGCCTATGTCGCGATCGAGAACCTGTTTTCGCGCGGGCTGTCGCCCTGGCGGCCAGTCATCATTTTCGGCTTTGGTCTGCTGCATGGGTTGGGTTTTGCATCTGTGTTGGCCGAATTCGGATTGCCCGAGGGCCAGTTCGTACCTGCGCTGATCGGGTTCAACATCGGGGTTGAGATCGGGCAGTTGTCCGTGATCGCGCTGGCGTTTCTTTGCGTCTACAAGGCGCAGGACTACAGTGCGGCTGGCACGCGCAGCATCACGGCGGCGGCGGCCTATCTGGTGGCGGTTGTCGTGCTGCTGGCCATGCTGGTGCCGCTGGCGGCCTATGCGCCGGGCTGGACCGGTGACCTGCTGCCCGTGATGGCGACATTCGCCGTGCTGCTGGGCCTGTGTGCGGTGGCCGTGAACGTCGGGCGCTATGACAGCTATTCGGATGTCGTGGCGCAACCTGCGTCGGTTCTGATCGCGCTGGTGGCGATTTACTGGACGATCGAGCGCGTGTTCCTGTAATCCGCGGCGCACGCGGCCCATCCCCGCTTGCATTGCGTCGCAAAGCCCACTAAGGGACGCGCACGTATCCCGCAGGCGGGGGCGGGTCGGTTGGGGAGAAATCCCAAACGATCCACCGGTTGGACCATTCGGTCTGATACCCCCGCTGAGGCTAAACCGGAAAAGGATAAGACCATGGCTCTTCCCGAGTTCTCCATGCGTCAGCTGCTGGAAGCTGGCGTTCACTTCGGCCACCAGACCGCACGCTGGAACCCGCGCATGTCGCCCTTCATTTATGGCGCGCGCAACGGCATTCACATCATGGACCTGACGCAGACCGTCCCGATGCTGGACCAGGCGCTGCAAGTCGTGCGCGACACCGTCGCCAAGGGCGGCCGCGTGCTGTTCGTCGGCACCAAGCGTCAGGCACAGAACCCCATCAAGGACGCCGCAGAGAAATCCGCGCAGTTCTACATGAACCACCGCTGGCTGGGCGGCACGCTGACCAACTGGCAGACCGTGTCCCAGTCGATCAACCGTCTGAAGCAGATCGACGAAGCCTCCGAGAACGGCTTTGCCGGTCTGACCAAGAAAGAGCGTCTGGGAATGGAGCGTGAGCAGGGCAAACTGCAAGCCTCGCTGGGCGGTATCCGCGAAATGGGCGGCGTGCCCGACCTGTTGTTCGTCATTGACGTCAACAAGGAAGACCTCGCCATCCTCGAAGCACAGAAACTGGGTATCCCCGTGGTTGCTGTCGTTGACACCAACTGCTCGCCCAAGGGTGTTGACTATGTCATCCCCGGCAACGACGACGCAGCCCGCGCGATCCAGCTGTACTGTGATCTGGCAGCCCGTGCCGCCCTTGACGGCATGCAGGCGCAGTTAGGTGCAGCAGGCGTCGACATGGGTGCCATGGAAGAGCTGATGGCAGAAGAAGATGCTGCCGCAGCTGCCGCCGCCAGCGAAGAAGCTGCCGCAGAGGCCTGAGCCTTGCGTCACCCGGGCGTCATGCCCGGGTGAGACAACCTGCACCAGAACCAGGGCCCGGGCCGTGCTGTGCGCACGCCCTGGCCCGGTCCCGAATATATCAGGAGAATGATCATGGCTGTTACTGCAGCACAGGTAAAAGAGCTTCGCGACACGACTGGCGCGGGCATGATGGACGCCAAGAAGGCGCTGACCGAAACCAACGGCGACATGGAAGCCGCGGTTGACTGGCTGCGCACCAAGGGTCTGGCCAAGGCCGCCAAGAAATCCGGCCGTACCGCCGCCGAAGGTCTGGTCGCCGTGGCAACCGAAGGTGGCAAGGGCGTCGCCGTCGAAGTGAACTCGGAAACCGACTTTGTCGCAAAGAACGCTGATTTCCAGAAAATGGTCGGCAAGATCGCAACGGCAGCCGTGACCGTCGATGATGTCGACGCGCTGAAGGCAACCGTAGTCGATGGCAAGACCGTCGAGCAGACAGTGACCGACGCCGTCGCCGTGATCGGTGAAAACATGTCCGTGCGTCGCATGGCGACCGTCAACGGCAGCACCGTCGTGTCCTATGTCCACAACTCGGTCGCACCCGGCATGGGCAGCATCGGCGTTCTGGTGGCCATGGACGGCGACAACGAGGCGTTCGGCCGTCAGGTCGCGATGCACATTGCCGCTGCGAACCCTGCCGCTCTGAGCGAGGCTGATCTGGACCCGGCGATCGTCGAAAAGGAAAAGCAGGTCCAGATGGACATCGCGCGCGAATCCGGCAAGCCCGAGGCCGTCATCGAAAAGATGATCGTCGGCCGCATGGCGAAATTCCTGGCTGAATCCACGCTGCTGGGTCAGGCATTCGTTGTGAACCCCGACCTGACAGTGGCCAAGGCCGCCGAAGAGGCCGGCGTGACCATCACCGGTTTCCAACGCCTGGAAGTCGGCGAAGGCATCGAAGTCGAAAAAGAAGACTTTGCCGCAGAAGTGGCCAAGATGAACAAGTGATCCCGTTCGGGATCTGACGAAAGGCCCCGCAATTTGCGGGGCCTTTTGCGTTTCGGGGGCAGGGGACGTTGCCACTGCAATGCCACGGATTGTGGCAGATCACCCGGCGTGCCGTGACCAATGAACGAAATTAATCATTAATGTTTTCCAAATCAGAACACATTTGACACCTATCCGGGCTCTCGAGGATTTGATCGAGGAGCTGAAAATGCCAACCATTACCACTGAAACCCGCACCGACCCGGACAACCTGTCCAACTGGAACACTATCGTCATCACACGGACCGACGGGGTCGAAACCAGCCGCACGACGACCTATGACGTGTCGTCGAAACCGACGTCCGGTCTGGTCATCACCGATGACCGTGACGACATCGGTCTGACACGCAGGCTGTCTGTCGATGCGCAGAACGTCAACAGTTGGTCCAGCATCGAGGTGATCTACGATACCTCGTCAGGCGCATCGCTGCCCGTAACCAAGACGACGAATTTCGATAACGGTCAGTCGGTCGTCGATACCTATGACGCGTCAGGCACCGTGGTGTCGACGCTGCGCACCGACGCTGACCCCAGCCAGGATGACTGGTCCACCATCTCCACGACACTGGACACGGAAACCGGTCGCACGACGGTTCTGACGCAACTGGACGACGGATCGTCCGTGCAGGAAACGACGGCGGCAGACGGCACGCTGATCCAGCGCGTTCGGACCGATGGTACTGGCGACGACAACACGTCCAGCTACAGCACGATCACAACCGATTACGATAGCGACGGGAACGTCCAGCAGATCACCTATGACTATGACAACGGGCTGGAACGCGTCGAAACCTATGCCACCACGGACGGCACCACCTACATGACGGGCGCAGTTCAGAGCGATCTGGGTGATGCCTATTCCTGGCTCTCGATCACCGAGACGATGAATGCGGACGGCAACGTCACCTCGCGCGCGCAGGTCAATGACGACGGCAGCAGTCGGACCCAGACTTTCGACGCGACAGGCGTCATGTTGTCTGACGAAAAGACCGATGCGGATGGCGTGGTTCAGCTGGATACCTATGTCGCGGGTGTGCTGACCTCGACCACGCTGACCGACAGTTCGACGGATGGCGCAGCCGAAGCATGGGCCAGCAAGACCGTGACCTTTGCGGGCGGCGAAAAGACAGGCGATGCGATCGTCTATGACAACGGCACCAGCGTGACCAAGACCTATACCGAGGGTGTCCTGAGCCGTCATGAATTCACCGATGGTGCAGACGGCACGGCAGCGGATACACGGTCCTACGACAGCATCGTGACCACCTATGCCGCCGATGGCGACCGCATTTCGTCGGTCACGACGATGGACAACAGCGACACGATCAGCCGGACCTACAACGAGGACGGTTCCATCGCGCAATACGTCCGTGCCGATGTGTCCGACAGCAAATCCTTTGCCACGATCACCCGAGATTATGATGCGGACGGCGACCTGTCCGCGACCACATTGGTCAAGGACGACGGCGTGACTTCGGTCAACAGCTTTGACACCACCACCGGCCTGCGCACGTCTTCGGTCGTGACGGATGCCAGCGGCACGGACAGCACACAGTCCTGGTCCGAAGTGGCGAAAACCTATGACGCGGCGGGTAACCTGACGCAGCACCAGACCACCTACGACAACGGCAACGTCAAATCGACCAGCTACACCTATACCGACGGAGAGCTGACTGCGGTTTCGACAACGCAGGACGGCCCGGCCAGCGGTACGGGTATCTTTGTGGCTGAACTGTCCAAGACATATGCCGAAGATTCGGGTGGTGAGCTGTATCTGTCCGAGGTGTCGAAAACGCTGAGCAACGACAAGCAGGTCGTCCAGACCTATGCCGAGGACGGTGACATCGCGAGCCGTGTCACCACCGACATCAGCGCCGACGGCACCGGGTTCAAATGGGACATGATCGAGATTCAGCATGACGACGCAGGTCGGGTCGATTCCAAGCTGACGACATACGATACAGGCGATGAAATCCTGGTCCTGTTCGACGATGCAAACGCCAAGACCGCGCGGGTTCAGTTCGACGGCAACGAAAGCAACAGCTGGCAGTTCCGGGTGACCGAATACGACGCAGAGGGCAACGGCACCACGTCCTATGCCACAGCAGCGGATCTGGACAACGCATATCGCGATTTCTTCGACCTCGCACCGATCGTTGTTTGATCGGCGATCCTCAACCGAAGAAATTGGCCTCGCACACACGTGCGGGGCCATTTTCGTTGTCGGGGCAGGGGGTTAGCCCAGATAGATCTGGCCCGGTGCGAATTTGACCCGTGGTGCGCTGCGGGTCGCGAGGAAAAACCCAAGCGCCAGCGGTCCGACCCGGCCTGCAAACATCATCAGCATGATGAACGATAGGCCGATGCCGTCCAATTCAGCCGTCGCACCGCGCGACAAGCCGACCGTGCCAAAGGCCGAAACGACCTCGAAGGCGAGGTCCAGAAATTCACCGTCATGCGAAATCGACACGAAAAACAGACCGACAAACACAAGGATGATGCTGACCGTGGTCAGGGCAAGGACCTTCATCACCTCTTCCATCTTCAGCGATCGTCCAAAGATGTTCAGCCCGGAGGTTCTGCGGAAAAAGGCAATTGTCGCAACGATCAGCACGATCAGCGTCGTGACCTTGATCCCGCCCGCGGTCGAAGTGCTGCCACCGCCGACGAACATCAGCAGCATGGTCAACATCGTGGTGCTGTCATGCATGGCACCCGTGTCCAGCGTGTTGAAACCAGCCGTGCGTGGCGTGACGGCCTGGAACCATGATGCCCACAGCCGCTGACCGGACGAGGGCAGGGCGCCCAATGTCCCCGGATTGGTCCATTCCAGCAGCGCAAAGGTGACAAAACCGAACACGATCAGGCAGGCCGATCCTGACAGCATCAATTTCGAGTGCAGTGTCAGGCGTTGCCACGACCGTTTTTGATAAATGTCGCCCACCACGACGAATCCCAGACCACCCAGAATGAACAGCACCGGAATGACGATATTCACGATCGGATCGGCGACATAAGGAACAAGCCCGGTCGGCAGGAGTGAAAAACCTGCATTGTTGAATGCTGAAATGGCATGGAACAGCGCCAGCCACATTCCGTGGGCCACGCCGAATTCCGGTATGAAGACAAAGCTGAGGATACATGTCGCCACCAGTTCGCAGGTCAGTGCGACAACCAGAATGATCCGCACCAACACCGTCAGATTGTTCAACGTGGTCTGGCCCAGATCCTCGCGCAGGATCAGGCGTTGCGGCATACCGACCGGGATGCCAAGCGCGGACAGGACCATAACGGCAAAGGTCATCAGCCCAAGACCGCCAAGCTGGATCAGGGCGGCAATCACGACTTCGCCGAACAAGCTGAAGGTTGCGCCGACGTCGACTGTCGAAAGGCCTGTCACCGTGACTGCCGAGGTCGAAATGAACACCGCCGTCATCAGGCCGATGTCCACGTCTGGCGCGGTGGCAAAGGGCAGGGACAGCAGACCCGCACCAACGATGATTGACGACAGATAGATCAGGCACAGGGTCGCCGGTGGCGGCATACGGAAACTGCGCATGCCGAACCGTCCACGGCGCTGAAGTGGCGATGATGGCATTACAGATCCTCGGCGAACTCGCGCAAATCGTTCCTGGTGCCCAAAAGCAACAGTAAATCATCGGGTTGCAAGGTAAAGCTGCTGCCGTCATGGCCCAGATATTCGGTGCCACGCATGACACCGATACATCGCAGATTGTGTTCCTTGGCGTGGCTCAGGTCTTCGAGCTTGCGATCCTCGAGGCTCTTTGGGATGCGGAAATTCACCACGTGATAACCGTTGCCGAGGCTGACGTAGTCGCGCACCAACGGGTTGTGCATGACCTGTGCGATGTGCTGTCCGACTTCGTGTTCAGGATGGATGACCCGGTCCACACCAAGCTTTGACAGGATGCGGTGATGGGTTTTGGTACGGGCCTTGGCCCAGACGGTCCGCACACCAATGAGCTTGAGATTCATCACGGCGAGGATCGACGCTTCCAGATCGCTGCCCATCGCGACCAGAACGAAATCACAATCTCCCATGCCAGCCTCGCGCAATGCCGCTTCGTCGCGGGCATCGACGATCATGGTTTGCGTCAAGGTGTCGACCATGTCGCTCACGGCTTGCGGGTTGGTGTCAATTCCGATGACGTGGTTGCCAAAGCGTGTCAGCTCGTTCGCGACAGCCCGTCCAAAGATACCAAGTCCAACGATTCCGAATGTACGACGTCCGCGTGCCATAACCATTTCCTGCAACTACCAGAATGACATTAGTGCGCTTTGCACGGATGAGAAGCGGTGACGGTGCATTGGCTGCTGGAATAAAGCGACGGGCCGGGATTTGATCCACTCCTTTAATTACATAATACCAATTACAAGCAAACGATCATGTGCTTGCAGCCGACTGGCCTTTGCCGTGTCCGTGACTATACAGACCTCAATTGAAAAATGGAGGCTGGCATGAGCAAGTCAGAAATCGGCCTGTTGGGTCTGGGTACCATGGGTGCTGCCCTTGCGTTGAACATCGCTGACAAGGGTTTCGATATCGCGGTGTTCAATCGCACGACGCAGGTCACGCGAGATTTCGCCAAGGATGCCGGTGATCTGGCACAGCGGATCACCCCGACGGAAAATCTGAAGGATTTTGTTGCTGCCATCGCAACACCGCGCACGATCATTCTGATGGTGCCCGCCGGCGATCCGGTTGACCAGCAGATCGCGGCGCTGCGTCCCTTGCTGGATGACGATGATCTGATCATCGACGCCGGCAACGCGAATTTTCACGACACCAACCGCCGCGCGGCCGAGGCTGATGGCAAGCCGTTTCTGGGCATTGGCGTGTCCGGTGGCGAAGATGGTGCGCGCCATGGCCCGTCCATCATGGGTGGCGGTCCGCGCGCGGCATGGGATCGTGTGGCGCACATCCTGACGGCAATCGCGGCACAACACGACGGCACAGCCTGTGCGACATGGATGGGTCAGGACGGCGCAGGTCACTTCGTCAAGGCCGTTCACAACGGTATCGAATACGCCGATATGCAAATGATTGCAGAGGTTTACGGCGTGATGCGCGATGGCATGGGGTTGGATTACACCCAGATTTCCGATGTTTTCGAGGCCTGGAACAATGGCCCGCTGGCGTCCTATCTGATCGAGATTTCGCACAAGGTCGCAGGTGCAAATGACAGTCTGACGGGTGCACCGCTGCTTAGCGTCATCCGCGATGCGGCTGGGCAAAAAGGAACCGGACGCTGGACCGCCATCGAGGCGCAGCATCTCGCAGCCCCCGTCCCGGCCATCGAAGCAGCCGTTGCCGCACGCAATATCTCGGCCCGGACCGCGCTGCGCGCGCAGGGTCAGGACATTTTTGGTGCAGCACCCGTCAGCCTGAACGGTGCGCTGGATATCGACCAGTTGGAGCAGGCGCTGATCGCGGGCAAGATCCTGTGCTATGCGCAGGGTTTCGACATGATTGCGCGTGCCTCTGACGATTTTAGTTGGGCGCTGCCTCTGCCGGACATCGCGAGGGTCTGGCGCGCGGGCTGTATCATCCGGTCCGTGATGCTGGACGACATGGCCACGGCGCTGGCGGAAAACCCAGATGAAAACCTGATGTTTTCCAAACGGTTCGCCGGTGATCTTCGGGAAAATCACATGGCGCTGCGACAGGTCGTGGCACAGGCGGCGCTGCATGGCTTGCCGATGCCTGCGCTGTCATCGGGCCTTGCGTATTTCGATGCGATGCGCACGGCGCGTGGTACGGCTGACATGATCCAGGGCCAGCGCGATTATTTCGGGCGCCATGGTTTCATGCGGCTGGATCGCGACGGGACTGATTTCCACGGACCTTGGGCGGATTGAACCACCCTACCCCAGTGCGTATCCCGCCCCACGGACCGTACGCACTGGGTCAGTCCCGCCTTCGGCGGTCAGCACCTTGCGCAAACGACCCACGTGCACGTCCACCGTGCGGGTATCGACATAGATATCGCGGCCCCAGACCCGGTCCAGCAGCTGATCGCGTGACCAGACACGACCGGGCTTTTCCATCAGCGTGGACAAGAGCCTGAATTCGGTCGGTCCCAGTTTCAGCGCATTGCCGTCGCGGGTGGCGCGGTGTGTCTCGGCGTCCAGCAAAATGTCTTCGTAGACCAGAACCTGACCCACGGAGGTGGGCCGCACGCGACGCAATTGCGACCGGACCCGCGCCATCATTTCCGACATGGAATAGGGTTTCGTGACATAATCATCCGCCCCGGTTTCCAGACCGCGCACGCGGTCCACCTCTTCGGTGCGGGCCGACAGCATGATGATCCCCACCGACCGGGTCGCGGGGTCCATCTTGATCCGGCGACAGACCTCGATCCCGGTCACACGCGGCAGCATCCAGTCCAGCACCATGACGTCCGGCGGGTCCTCAGCGACGACCATCATCGCCTCTTCACCATCGGCGGCCCCCGAAACACGAAAGCCCTCTGCCTCGAGGTTATAGGTCAGAACCTCGCGGATCGCGTGTTCATCTTCGACGACTAAGACATGCGGCTGGGTGGACATGGATCATTCCGGTTCTGTTGTATAGGCCGTGCGGTCCGATTTCGGACGCGCCTCGTCTGGCATGTCACCGGTGACCAGATAGATAACCTGTTCTGCCATATTGGTCGTCAGATCGCCCATGCGTTCGATGTTCTTGGCCATGAAATGCAGATGCATGCAGGCGGTGATGTTGCGCGGGTCTTCCATCATGAAGGTCAGGAATTCGCGGAACAGCGCGTTGTACATCTGGTCGACATCCTGGTCGTGCTGGCGCACGTCCTCGGCCAGTTCGGCATCGCCGCGGATATAGGCATCCAGCGTGTCGTTCAACATGCCCTGGACCTCGCGGGCCATTCGTTTCAGCGCCACCTCTGACCCGCTGATGACCGGCATGTCGATCAGGACCGACGTGCGTTTGGCGATGTTTTTTGCATAATCGCCGATCCGTTCAAGCGAGGCCGCCAGTCGCAGCACGGTCAGGATGGACCGCAAATCCTTGGACACCGGCGCACGCAGGGCGATGGTACGTGCCGCGGAATCGTTGATCTCGATTTCCAGCGCGTCGATGGCCTTGTCACCATTGCGGACCTTTTCGGCCAGTTCCAGGTCACGGGTCGCCATCGCCTCGGCGGTCTGCAGGATCGCTGCCTCGACCATACCACCCATTTTCATGATCAGTGTCGTGATCTCTTCGAGGTCGCGGTCGTAGGCGGATGAAATGTGTTGTTGATCGCTCATGGTCGCCGCTCCTTATCCGATCCGGCCCGAGATATAGCTCTCGGTGCGCGGGTCTTCGGGGTTGGTAAAGATTTTGTCCGTCTCGTCGTATTCAACCATGTTGCCGAGATGGAAAAACGCGGTTTTCTGACTGACCCGCGCAGCCTGCTGCATCGAGTGGGTCACGATCACCACTGAAAAGCTTTGGCGCAGTTCGTCGATCAGTTCCTCGACCTGGGCCGTGGCGATGGGGTCCAGCGCGCTACACGGCTCGTCCATCAGCAGCACTTCTGGTTCGGTGGCAACAGCGCGTGCGATGCACAGGCGTTGCTGCTGGCCGCCCGACAGGCCGGTGCCCGGTTCGTGCAGACGATCCTTGACCTCTTCCCACAGGGCCCCGCGGCGCAGGGATTTTTCCACGATCTCGTCCAGCTCTGCCTTGTTGCGTGACAGGCCATGGATTTTCGGGCCGTAGGCCACGTTGTCATAGATGGATTTCGGAAACGGGTTCGGTTTCTGGAAAACCATGCCGACCTTGGCGCGCAGCTGCACCGGATCAACGCGGGGATCATAGATATCCTCGCCGTCGATGGCGATGTGGCCGGTGACACGCGCGATATCGATCGTGTCGTTCATCCGGTTGATGCACCGCAGAAACGTGGATTTGCCGCAGCCGGATGGGCCGATGAACGCCGTGACGGTCTTGTCCTCGATCTGGACGGACACGTCCTTGATCGCGTGTTTGTCGCCGTAATACACGTCGATATTGTTCGCCGAGATCTTGATGTTCTTGGTCATTGAGGTGTCTTTCATGGCTTACCAGCGGCGTTCGAATTTGCGGCGCAGGATGATGGCGGCGGCGTTCATGATCAGCAGGAACACCAGCAGCACGATGATCGCACCCTGGGCCCGTTCGACAAAGGCCGGGTCGGATCGCTGCGTCCAGTTGTAGATTTGCACGGGCAGTGCGGTTGACGGGTCTCCGAACAGGCCGGCGCTGTCGGAAAAGGCCTGCGGGTAATCCCGCACAAAGGCCACCATACCGATCAGCAGCAGCGGTGCGGTTTCACCCAGCGCCTGCGCCAAACCGATGATCGTGCCTGTCAGGATACCCGGTGCCGCCAGTGGCAGCACGTGGTGAAACACCGACTGCATCTTTGACGCGCCGACACCCAATGCCGCATCTCGGATCGACGGCGGCACGGATTTCAATGCGGCACGGGTCGAAATGATGATGGTCGGCAACGTCATCAGGGTCAGCACCAGCCCCCCCACCAGCGGCGAGGATTGGTTAAATTCCATGAAGTTGATGAAAATCGCAAGGCCGAGGATCCCGTAGACGATGGACGGAACGGCCGCGAGGTTGGCGATGTTGACCTCGATGATGTCGGTCCAGCGGTTTTTCGGGGCGAATTCCTCGAGGTAGATGGACGCCGCGACTGCAATGGGCAGCGCCAGCACCAGCACCACGATCATCATGTAGAGCGATCCCAGGATTGCCACGCCCAGCCCTGCAGCCTCTGGTCGCTGGTCAGATGCATCAGGCAGCGACAGGAATGCCCAGTTGATGCGGGTCTCGATGATGCCCGCCTCGGCCATCTGTTCGGCCAGGACCAGTTGTTCGGGGCTGACGTTCTGGTCGCGCGATGCAGTTTCCATCGTCACGCGGCCCTTGAAAAATCCGTCGATCCGCCCGTCGGCCAGCAGATTGAAATTGACCGTCTCGCCAATCAGGTCCGGGTTCGCCAGCACGCGGTTGCGGACGGTGGCCGATGCCTCCTTGGAAATCATGTCGCCGATATCCTTGGCGCTGACCTCGGTTTCGATCCCGGCAGCGGCCAGCGTGTCGATCAAACCGTCGCGCAGGACAGAGGCATAGCCGATGGTCGTCGTCTTGGCCATTTCGGCAGGGTCGCGGTTACCTTCCTTGTCCAGCCTGTCAGCAGGGAGGGTAATGTCGATGGTCACATAGGTCTGGCTGAATGCGCCGATCCCCTTGACGATCACGCTGGTCAGCAGGATCGCAAGCGCCATCATGGCAACGGCGATGGCCGCGACACCGTATGATTTGAACCGACGTTCAGCGGCGTTGCGCGCCTTGGTCCGCTTGTCTTCGGTTAGCAGGGATTTCGAGGTCATTCGTATTGCTCCCGGTAGCGGCGCACGATGTAGAGGGCGAGGACATTCAGCGCGAGGGTGATGACAAACAAGGTCAGGCCCAATGCGAATGCCACGAGTGTTTCGGGGGATGCGAAATCCGTGTCACCGGTCAGCTGGCTGACGATCTTGACGGTCACGGTTGTCATCGCCTCGAACGGGTTCAGGTCCAGACGGGCCGCGGCCCCTGCCCCCAGCACCACGATCATCGTCTCGCCGATGGCGCGGGATGCAGCCAGAAGGATGGCACCGACGATGCCGGGCAAGGCGGCAGGCAGAACAACCTGCCGGATGGTTTCCGAATGGGTCGATCCCAACCCCAGACTGCCGTCACGCAGGGATTGCGGCACGGCGTTGATGATGTCGTCCGAAAGCGACGACACAAAGGGGATCAACATGATGCCCATGACCAGCCCTGCAGTCATCACCGACGACGCGCTGTCGCCAAAACCAGTCGGCTGGGCAAAGTAGTCGCGCAGGAAAGGTCCCACGGTGACCAGGGCAAACAGACCGTAGACGATGGTCGGAATACCAGCGAGGATTTCGATCAGCGGCTTGAACACGCTGCGCGTCCGGCGGCTGGCGTATTCGCTGAGGTAAACAGCGGCGAACAAACCGATCGGCACCGCAAAGATCAGGGCGATGACGCTGATATACAACGTGCCCCAGAGCAGCGGCAGAATGCCGAGGTCAGAGTTGCCGCGGAAATTGGGCGACCAGTTGGTCGAGAAAAAGAAGTCCTGCCAGCGATATTGGCTGAAAAAGTTGATCGACTCGAACAGCATCGAAAAGACGATTCCGACCGTGGTCAGAATGGCGATGACAGAGGCACCGATCAGCAAGCTGCGGATCCAGCCTTCGGCAGCGGTGCGGGCGCGGAACGTCACCGACACACGCATCACCGACAGGATGAAACCCAGTGTCGCAATCACGATGATGGCCAGCGGCACCCAGATTGGCGCGGCCTCGCGGTAGCTGAGAAGGCGCGCCGCAAACAGCCATGCCAGAATGGCGAACAGGGCGGGAATGGCGGTGGACAGGGCTGTGTTCAGCCCGTGCTGGCGCGGCAGGGACGCCAGTTTGCGGATATCACCGCCAGCGGCACTTTGTGCACGACTGCGGGCGATGAAAAACCCTCCGACGCTGAGTGCAGCAATAAAAAAAAGGGGCAACGTCAGCGACATGTGGCAGCTTTCACTTCGTTCAAATGACCGGGGGCAGTGGCCCTGCCCCCGGTCGTAGCATGAGTTTACGCAAACTTACATCGTGGTTTCGTCGGCGATCTTGGCTTGGGTGTCGGCCAGTTCGGGGTCGGACACCAGGCCATATTCGGCCAGCGGGCCGTCGGGGCCTGCCATGTCGTCAGACACGAAGAACTCTGCGTATTCCTTCAGACCGGGGATGACGCCGATGTGCGCCTTCTTGACGTAGAAAAACAGCGGACGGGACACGGGGTAATCACCAGCCGAGATGGTTTCCGTCGTAGGTTCGACACCGTTCATGGTGGCGACCTTCAGGACACTGGTGTTGTTTTCGTAAAATGCCAGACCAAAGACGCCGACACCGTTGGGGTTCGCGTCGATGCGGGCCAGCGTTTCGGTGTAGTCGCCGTCGATGTCCACGGACATGCCGTCGGTGCGGATCGCCATGCAGGCGGATTCGGCAGCATCTTCGTCACCGCCGTTGATTTCCATGATCGCAGCCATGGCACCGCTGTCTTCGCAGCCCTGCAGGATGACCTTTTCCTCGAACACTTCACGGGTGCCGTGCTTGGTGCCCGGGATGAACGTCATGATGTCGGCGTCGGGCAGTGCGGCGTCAACCTGCGACCAGTTGGTGTTCGGGTTGGAAACCATGGCACCGTCGACGGGCAGTTCGGCGGCCAGTGCATTGTACCACTGTGTCGGGGTGAACTCGGTAAAGGCCGGGCCGTCGGTCTGGCTGGCGAACACGATGCCATCATAACCGATACGGACTTCCATGATGTCGGTCACGCCGTTCGCGGCGCATTCCTCGATCTCTGCGGGGCGGATCGCGCGGGATGCGTTGGCGATGTCGACGGTGTTTTCACCAACGCCTTCGCAGAAACGCTTCAGACCAGCAGAAGAACCGCCGGATTCAACGACGGGTGTCGGAAAATCAAAGTTTTCGCCGAACAGTTCGGCAACGATCGTGGCATAGGGCAGCACGGTGGACGAGCCTGCAACCTGCACGTTGTCACGGGATTGGGCGGTGGCGGCGGATGCGGCAGCGATGGCAACGGCAGAGGTGGCCAGTTTGATGAACGACATATTTTTGCTCCTGTCAGTCATATGCGGACGGCGTTTCCTACGCCCCCGTCGCGGCCCTGCTAATCGGCCCGCACAACGCTTTTGTGACACTTATGTAAAAGTAATATGACAGGTGCCGAAATCGCGGATTTAGTCTGCCAGCGGCAGAACCACGGTACAGGTTGTGCCTGATCCGACCGTACTGGTGATATGCAACCGCCCGCGGTGACGGTTCAGGATGTGTTTCACGATGGCCAATCCCAGTCCCGTGCCACCCTGCCCGCGCGCCCGGTGGGAATCGACGCGGTAGAATCGCTCGGTCAGGCGCGGCAAATGGTGTGCCGCGATACCGGGGCCATGATCGCGCACATGAAACGCCAGCCCCAACCCGCGCAGTTTGCGAAATGCGGCAGGCGGGTCGACGGTAATCTCGACCTTTTCGCCGTCGGCACCGTATTTCAGCGCGTTCTGCACCAGATTGGCGATGACCTGCCGCAACTGGTCAGAATCGCCCAGCACGTGCACGCCCGCGCTGTTGTCCTCCAGGGTCACCTTCATCCCCGAATCCGAGATGATCGGACCCAGATCCTCAAGCGTGCCCGCGATCAGCGCACCCAGATTGACGGCCGTGTTGGGCCGCAGGCGTTCCGCCTCCTCGACCCGCGACAACGACAAAAGGTCGGTGACAAGCTGGGTCATCCGCGTGGTTTCACGCTCCATGATTCCCAGAAAACGTTCACGGGCCTTGGGGTCGTCGCGGGCGGCACCGCGCAGCGTTTCGATGAATCCCTGCAGTGCGGTCAGCGGCGTGCGCAGCTCGTGACTGACATTGGCCACAAAATCCCGGCGCAACTGTCCGACGTCCTGTGCCGCCGTCCGATCCTCAAAGGTCAGGATCACGCTGCGCCCCTCGGGTACGATGGTCACATCCCAGGTCGTGTCCCGCGCACCGTCGCGCCCCAAGTATTGCGATTTGTTCGGTGCGCCGGATTGCATCACAGTCTCGATCGCCTCCAGCAGGGTGGGTTGCCGCAAGGCCGTGATGAAATGGCGTCCAACCAGTTTCGGACCCAGCAGTGCCGTCAGTGCAGGACTGACGGCACCCACCATCTGATCCGCGTCGATCAGCATCACCGGGATCGGCAGGGCGTCGACGGGGATCAGACGGGTCATGGTCCCTACCCTTGGGTCGCGGCCGCGACGGCAGCACTCAGTTCGGAAATCAGCAGATCGGCATCCTCGACCCCGACCGATACGCGAAAGAATCCTTCGCTGATGCCCAGTGCGGCGCGCCCCTCGGGCGTGAGCCCGCGATGCGACGATGAAGGCGGGTGCGACAGCGTGGTGCCGATATCCCCCAGCGTCGGGGCAAAGGCGATGTTGGGGGCGGCCCGGGTCAACGCATTCGCCGCCTCACGACCGCCGTCCAGCACAAAGGACAACATATGTCCGCCCTGCCCGCCCAGCAATGCCACGGCGCGGTTATGGTCGGGATGATCAGCGCGCGTGGGATAGAGAACCTTGGTCACGCCGGGCATCTCTGCCAGCGCATCTGCCAGCCGGGTGGCATTGTCCTGTGTCGCGCGGTGGCGCAGGTGGAACGAATGCAGCCCCCGTTCCGCCAGCCAGCAATCGAACGGGCTGGGTGTCATGCCCCAGGTCACATTGGCATCGTTGATCTGGCGGCGCAGGTCCGGGTCATTGGTCCCGACATACCCCAGGGTCGCATCCGAATGGCCCGCCAGCAGCTTGGTCACCGAATGGATCGTGATGTCGGCACCCGCTACAAGCGGCTGATAGGCCGCGGGCGTGGTAAAGGTATTGTCGACCATCAGCAGAATGCCGCGGTCACGCGCCAGTTTCACGATCCCGTCCATGTCGGCCACGCGGATCGTGGGGTTCGATACGACCTCGACCAGGATCATGCGGGTATTGGGGCGCAATGCGGCCTCCATCGCGGCCAGGTCCGTGGGGTCCGCCAGCGAGGTCTCGATCCCCAGACGTGGCAGGTCTTGGGTCATCAGGCGCAGCGACCGCCCATAGAGCTGGTCACCGCCCAGCACATGATCGCCCGCCTGGAGCACGCCCAGGAAAACAGCGCCGATCGCCGACATGCCTGACCCGGTGATGATCCCGCCGCCAGAGGCCGGATCGACAGCTTCGAGCATGTCGATCTTTTCGGCCAGAACCTGCGCGTTGGGGTGCCCCTCGCGCGCGTAGGTATAGCCAGAGGCGTCGGCATATTGCGCGTCCAGCGCATCGGGATCGGGTGAAGAATAAACGACACTGGGCTGCAGCGGCGTCACGACGGGCCGAGAGACGGATGTGGGCCAGCCGGTGCGGCGCACGATGGATGTGGGACGGGTCATTCGATTTCCTTCAGGTCGCGGGCAAAACGGGCCGCGTTTTCGACGTAATGGCGGGCGGACAGGCGCAGGCCCGCGATAGCCGTGTCGTCCAGTTGGCGCACCACCTTGCCGGGTGCCCCCATGACGAGGCTGCCGTCCGGGATGGTCTTGCCTTCGGTGATCAGCGCGCCCGCGCCGATCAGGCAATTCTTGCCGATCACGGCACCATTCAGCACGGTTGCACCCATCCCGATCATGGTGTTGTCACCGATGGTGCAGCCATGCAGCATCGCCTTGTGGCCGATGGTGCAACCCTGCCCCACGGTCAGCGGAAAACCGGGATCGTTGTGCAGAACGGCGTTTTCCTGGATGTTGCTGTCCGCGCCGATGGTGATCGGGTCGTTGTCGCCCCGGATCGTGACGTTGAACCAGATGTTGACCCGGTCCCCCAGATCGACCCTTCCCATGACGTGCGCGCCGGGGGCGATCCAGACGCCGTCCCCCAGCGTCGGGCGGATATCGTTGAGTGCATATAGGGTCATAGCGGGCGTTCCTCGAATTCGGATTGCAGGCGGCGCACCACATCCAGCAGGCCGGGCTGTTGCGCACGGCGCAGGCGTTCGGCGCTGATGATGGTTTTCAGACGGTCCTCGGTTTCGTCCAGATCGTCATTGACCAGCACGTAGTCGTAGCCGTCCCAATGACTGATTTCGTCCCAGCTCTTGCGCATCCGCTTGGCAATCACGTCCGGACCGTCCTGCCCGCGATTGACCAGCCGGCGGTGCAGTTCGGTGATCGAAGGCGGCAGGATAAAGATCGACAGCACCGAATCCTGCAGGTCGGAATTGCTGATCTGCTGCGCGCCCTGCCAGTCGATATCGAACAGCACGTCGCGCCCTGTCTCGATGGCGGCCTGCACGGGTGCCTTGGGGCTGCCGTAGTAATTTTCGAACACACGGGCGTGTTCCAGCATGCCACGATCATCCACAAGGCGGCGGAATTCGGCCTCTGACACGAAATGATAGTCGGTGCCGTCCACCTCTCCCGCGCGGGGCTGGCGCGTGGTGGCGGACACCGAAAACCGCAGCGTGTCGTCCCATGTCATAAGCCGTTTGGCGAGGGTCGATTTACCCGCACCCGAGGGTGAGGACAGGATGATCAGCAGGCCACGACGCGTCATCACTCACTCCACATTCTGAACTTGTTCGCGCATCTGTTCCAGCGCGGTCTTGATCGTGATCCCGATTCCCGAGAGGGCCGCATTCTGCGATTTTGAACACAGCGTATTCGCCTCGCGCAGCATCTCCTGAATGATGAAATCCAGCTTGCGGCCGACAGGGCCGTCTTCGTCCATCAGGTCCCATGCCGCGACAAGATGCGTGTTCAGCCTGTCCAGCTCTTCGGTCACGTCCTGCTTGACCGCGATCAGCGCCAATTCCTGCGTCAGGCGCGCGCCGTCCGTGTCGGTGATTTCGCCCATCACACGGGCATAGGCGTCGCGCAGGGCGCGGCGGGCGTGTTTTTCGCGTTCGGGTAGCAGGGCGCGGGCGGCCTCGATCTGGTCATGGACGGTGTCGAGCTGCGCGCAGATCAGTTTCTGCAATGCCGTGCCTTCCTGGGCGCGCATCGCGGTCAGATCCGCCAACAGCGGACCGATTGCCGTGGTGGCCGCAGCGATCAGGTCATCGGATGCTGCGCCCGCTGAACCGGGCTCCAGCACGCCGGGTTGCATCAGCACGTCGGCTGCGGTGGGCTGTCCCAGCGTGACGCCCAGCGAAAACGCCCGGTCCTGCACCTGATCCAATGCACGCAACACCTTGTCCAACCGGTCGGGATCAATGTCGCGCCCGCCCTGCCCCTGATCCATCCGGCAGGTCAGCGTCACGGTGACCGTGCCACGATGCAGCGCCTTGCGCAGGGCCGTCCGAAGTGTGGTTTCAAGACGATCGCAACCGTCCGGCAGGTTCATCCGCAGATCCAGCGTGCGGCCGTTCACGGATCGCAGGGTCCATTCCCAGCGCCCCGCATCGGAATGTCCGGTCCGGGTCGCAAAAGCAGTCATCGAGTGGGTCATGGTCGTCCTGTCAGGTCGTTGCCGGCCCATGTAACGTTTCCAGCGCCGGAGGGACAAGGGGCGGCGCGCCGCCGGGCGGCTGTTAACCGTTTGATCCTATTTTGGATGAAGCATCGGTCCTTTGCGGGTTAAGGTTTCCTTAATTCTGCCACGTTTTTGCCACCGGATCGCCGCCATGCACCCTGTTCCACCCCCTACCGGACCCTCGCCTGATCCCTTGGCGCACCTGTCGCCGCAGGCCGCCCGGCTGTTATCCGTGCTCGAGGCGGATTGGCGCACCATCAGCCGCACCAGCCCCGTGCCGCGCCATGCGGATATCGACCCGTTGGCGCTGCATGCGGCATTGCCCCATGCCTTTGTCGCACAGCGGACCGGGCTGGATGCGTTGCGCATCCGCGTGGCGGGTCAGGCATTACATGATGGTTTGGGATTCGATCCGCGGGGCATGTCGGTGGGCTGCTTTTTCACCGATGACGCCGGAGCGCGGGTGGTTGCGTTGGTGCAGGACTGCCTGGCCGATCCTGCGATCCTTGGCGTGCCGTTGATCGGAACGCGTCGGTTTGGCTGGCATCCGGTGCGTGGGCATTTTCTGGCGCTGCCCTTGGCGGATGCGACGGGTCAGGTGACCAAAGTCATGGGTGCGATCGTCAGTCACGACACACGGACAAGGTCCGGTCTGCGGTGGGATATGGCAGCAGCACCGGCGATCCGGCGTCAGGTGCTGGGCAGGCAGTTTGCCGACAGCCGCGCCAGCGATCCTGCGCATCCGGGCCTGCGTCTGGTCGTGGACAATACCCGCACATGAAAAGGGGCACCGATCCGGTGCCCCCCCTCGCAGTCAATGGTGCGCGCGATCAGCTGGCCTTGGCGTCGGCCATTGCGGTGCGGCGGTTGCTGAGCTGTTCGGCCACAAGGAACGCCAGTTCCAGCGACTGACTGGCATTCAGGCGCGGATCGCAGGCCGTGTGATAACGATCTGACAGATCCTCGTCGGTCACGGCACGCACGCCGCCGGTGCATTCGGTCACGTCCTTGCCGGTCATTTCGAAATGGACACCGCCGGGGATCGTGCCCTCGGCGTTGTGCACGCCAAAGAATTCGGTGACCTCACGCAGCACGCTCTCGAACGGACGGGTCTTGTAGCCGGTCGAGGATTTGATCGTGTTGCCGTGCATCGGGTCACAGGTCCAGACGACGTTTGCGCCTTCTTCCTCGACGGCCTTGATCAGACGCGGCAGGTGTTCACCCACCTGGCCCGCACCAAAGCGTGCGATCAGCGTCAGGCGGCCAGCCTCGTTGTTCGGGTTCAGCGAGGCCATCAGCGCCTTGAGGTGACCAGAGGTCATCGTCGGACCACATTTCAGGCCAATGGGGTTCATCACGCCCTTGCAGTATTCGACATGCGCGCCGTCTGGCTGACGTGTCCGGTCACCGATCCAGATCATGTGACCGGACCCGGCCAGCATGTTGCCGGATGTGCTGTCCACCCGGGTCAGCGCCTCTTCGTATTCCAGCAACAATGCCTCGTGGCTGGTGTAGAATTCGACGGTCTGCAATTCGTGATTGCGGTCGGTGGTCAGACCGGCGGCATTCATGAAATCCAGCGTATCGCTGATACGGCTGGCCAGTTCGCGATATTTTTCGGCCTCTGGCGCATCGGTGAATCCCAGCGTCCACTGGTGCACCTGATGCACGTCGGCATAGCCACCCGTGGAAAAGGCACGCAGCAGGTTCAGCGACGCCGCCGCCTGCAAATAGGCCTGTTCCATGCGTGCGGGATCGGGGATCCGGCTGTCAGGCGTGAAATCGAACCCGTTGATGATGTCACCGCGGTAGCTGGGCAATTCCACGCCGCTGACGGTTTCGGTGGGGGCGCTGCGTGGCTTGGCCATCTGGCCTGCCATGCGGCCCACCTTGACCACGGGCACCTTGGCTCCGTAGGTCAGGACCATCGCCATCTGCAACATCACCTTGAACGTGTCGCGGATCGTGTCGGCGCTGAATTCGGCAAAGCTTTCGGCGCAATCGCCGCCCTGCAAGAGGAACGCTTCGCCTCGGCTGACCTTGGCCAGGTGGCTGCGCAGGCGGCGGGCCTCGCCGGCAAAGACCAGCGGGGGATAGCTGGCCAGTTTCGCCTCGACCGCCTGCAGTGCGGTGGCGTCGGTATATTCGGGCATCTGCACGCGTGGTTTGCTGCGCCAGTCGGATTTGGTCCAAGTGCTCATCGTTTCCCCTTCCCCGGCAATCCGGGTTCTTGCTGTCGGACGCGGCTTATAACGTGCGACCCCCAGAGGTCCAATGCAAATGTCGGTGCGGCACTTGTTTCCGGGCGATTAGTAGCGTTTGGTCCGCGGAAGCGTTTTTCGGAGTATGGTCATGCCACCATCATCATCCCCCCGTGCAGTCGCAGCCGAACAGCGGCCCCGGCATTTCGTGTTTGTCCTGCTGGATCAGTTCACGATGCTCTGTTTTTCCGCCGCCATCGAAAGTTTACGGATCGCCAACATGACCGCAGGACGGCAGCTGTACAGCTGGTCGCTGCTGGCCGAGGGCGGTGTCAGCGCGACCTGTTCCAATGGATGCGTGTTCACGGTGAATGGCGATCTGTCGGAACTGGACCGCGAAGATACCATCATGCTGTGTGGCGGGCTCGAGATTCAGGAGGCCACGACCAAGCGCGTGCTGAACTGGCTGCGCAAGGAGGCCCGGCGTGGCCTGCCCGTCGCGGGCCTGTGTACCGCCGGCTATACCATGGCGCGGGCGGGCTTGCTGGATGGCAAACGCGCGACGATTCACTGGGAAAATCAGGACAGCTTTATCGAGGAATTCGAAGAGGTCGACCTGACCCGGTCCGTGTTCGTCATTGATGGCAACCGCATCACGACCGCTGGGGGCACTGCATCCATCGACCTGATGCTCAAGCTGATTGCGGATGACCACGGCGAGGAATTGGCCAACAATGTCGCTGATATCCTGATTTATTCGTCGATCCGCACCGATCAGGACACGCAGCGGCTGTCGATCCCCACCCGTATCGGCGTCAGGCATCCGAAACTGTCGCGCGTCATCAAGTTGATGGAACAGAACATCGAGGATCCGATCAGCCCCGCGCAACTGGCCAAGGAGGTGGGGATGTCGACACGCCAGCTGGAACGGCTGTTCCGCCGCTATCTGTCGCGCAGCCCCAAGCGGTATTACATGGAACTGCGGCTGGCCAAGGCGCGCAACCTGCTGATGCAGACCGACATGACGGTGATCAATGTCGCACTCGCCTGCGGATTTGCGTCGCCGTCACATTTTTCGAAATGCTACCGCGCACATTATGATACGACGCCCTACCGCGAACGCGGATCGCATGCGGCGCGGACAGGGCCGTAGGGCCTGCGATTCTCTTGTCCGCGATGACGTAGCGGCAGCGGGCACTTTGCAAATCAACCTCAGGTTGCGGCATGTCGCAAAGTCGCGATTTTGACCCGGTACGACTGGTTTTGCAGGTCGAACGACCTGCCGGTTGGCGCTTTCTTTCTGCAACACGCCTGCTAATCTGCGTCCACCAACAACAAAAACGTTAGGGAGTTACCAATGAAACATCTGATGATGGCCACCGCGGCCACCGCCCTGTTTGCCGGCCAGGCCTTTGCTGCCGCGCATACGGGCGACGTCAAGATCGGGATCGTGCTGGGCTTTACCGGCCCGCTGGAATCCATCACCCCCGCCATGGGCGCTGGCGCTGAGCTGGCCATTGCCGAAGTCAACGCAGCAGGCACCCTGCTGGACGGCGCGACCGTGACCGGCATCCGCGCGGATTCCACCTGCATTGACGCCGGTGCAGCCACCGCCGCCGCCGAAGGTCTGGTTACCGGTGACGGCGTGAACGCCATCATGGGTGCCGATTGTTCCGGCGTGACGGGTGCGATCCTGCAAAACGTCGCACGCCCCAACGGCGTCGTGATGATTTCGCCCTCCGCCACCTCGCCGGGCCTGTCCACCGCAGAGGATGACGGCCTGTTCTTCCGCACCGCACCGTCCGATGCCCGTCAGGGTGTCGTGATGACCGAGATCCTGAACGATCGCGGTATCACCGAGGTCGCGCTGACCTATACCAACAACGACTATGGCAAGGGTCTGGCTGACGCGTTCCAGGCGGCATTCGAGGAATCAGGCGGCACCGTCACGATTTCGGCCGCACACGAGGACGGCAAGGGCGACTATTCCTCCGAAGTCGCTGCACTGGCAGCCGCCGGTGGCGAGGTTCTGGTCGTGGCCGGTTACACCGACCAGGGCGGCAAGGGCATCATCCAGAACTCGATCGACACGGGTGCATTCGACACCTTCGTCCTGCCCGACGGCATGGTCGGTCAGCAGCTGGTCGATGACATCGGTGACGCGCTGAACGGGTCGTTCGGTCAGTTCCCCGGCACCGACAGCGCGGGCGCTGAAATGTTCCAGGCCCTGGCAGCCGAGGCTGATTTCGATGGCACGGGCGCATTCGCACCCGAAAGCTATGACGCAGCAGCCCTGATCATGCTGGCCATGGAAGCAGCGGGTTCCAACCAGTCCACTGATTTCATGGGTGAAGTCATGAATGTGGCCAACGCCCCCGGCACCGAGATTTTCCCCGGTGAACTGGGCAAGGCGATTGAGCTGCTGAAGGCTGGCGAAGACATCGACTATGTCGGTGCCACGGCGGTTGAACTCATCGGTGAAGGCGAATCCGCCGGCAACTACCGCGAGATCGAGATCCAGGACGGCGAAATCGTCACCGTCAACTTCCGCTAAAACCTGACCTGCCCCGGCGCCATCGCGCGCCGGGGCACCCAACGGATTGAAAATCAATGATCGTTGTCGAAAATCTCGTGAAGACCTTTGGTGGTTTTCACGCCGTGGACGGGGCAAGCCTGACGATCCGTGAAGGATCGATCACCGGGTTGATCGGTCCGAATGGCGCTGGAAAAACCACGCTTTTCAATGTGATCGCGGGCGTTCTTGAACCGACGTCGGGGCGCGTGACCATGGCGGGCGAGGATATCACCGGTCTGCCGCCGCATGAATTGTTCCACAAGGGGCTGCTGCGCACCTTTCAGATCGCGCATGAGTTTTCGTCGATGACCTGCCGCGAGAACCTGATGATGGTGCCGGGCAATCAGGCGGGCGAAACGCTGTGGAATACGTGGTTCGGGCGCAAACGCATCGCTGACGAAGAACGCGCCCTGCGGGCCAAGGCCGACGAGGTGCTGGAATTTCTGACCATCACCCATCTGGCCGATCACAAGGCCGGGCAAGTCTCTGGCGGACAAAAGAAATTGCTGGAACTGGGCCGCACCATGATGGTCGACGCCCGGATCGTGTTCCTGGACGAGGTCGGTGCGGGCGTGAACCGCACGCTGCTGAATACCATCGGTGACGCGATCCAGCGTCTGAACCGCGAGCGCGGCTATACATTCGTCGTAATCGAACACGACATGGATTTTATCGGCCGCCTCTGCGACCCCGTGATCTGCATGGCCGAAGGCAAGGTGCTGGCTGAGGGCACGCTGGACGAGATCAAGGCCAATGAACAGGTGATCGAAGCCTATCTGGGCACGGGTCTGAAAAACAAGGATCAGGTGGCCACAGCATGAGTGACAGCGCATACCAGGACGACCGCGGCAACAAGGACCGGTCGATCACCAAACCCGGAGGCAGCACGACGCAAACCGTCCGCAAGGGCGGCAAGGCTGTGCCAGCAAACAGCAGGGCGTTTCTGATCGGCGAGGCCATGACAGGTGGCTATGGCAAGGGACCGGACATTCTGCACAGCTGCACCATCGCCGTTGATCCAGGCGAAATCGCCGTGATCGTCGGCCCTAACGGTGCAGGCAAATCCACCGCGATGAAGGCGATGTTCGGCATGCTGGACGTGCGCTCGGGCCACGTGATGCTGGACGGTGAGGATATTACCGCGCTGACGCCGCAGGACCGCGTGATCAAGGGCATGGGATTCGTGCCGCAGACCCACAACATCTTTACCTCGATGACCGTCGAGGAAAACCTGGAGATGGGTGCGTTCATCCGGCGCGATGATTTCCGCGATACGATGACCAAGGTGTATGACCTGTTTCCGATCCTCAAGGAAAAGCGGAACCAGCCTGCGGGTGAATTGTCGGGTGGTCAGCGTCAGCAGGTCGCTGTGGGACGTGCATTGATGACACAGCCCAAGGTTCTGATGCTGGACGAACCGACCGCCGGCGTCAGCCCGATCGTCATGGATGAACTCTTTGACCGCATTATCGAGGTGGCCCGCACGGGTATCCCGATCCTGATGGTAGAGCAGAACGCCCGCCAAGCGCTTGAAATCGCTGACAAAGCTTATGTTCTGGTTCAGGGCGCGAACGCGCATACCGGCACCGGCAAGGAATTGCTGGCTGACGACGAAGTGCGCCGCAGCTTCTTGGGCGGGTGATGCCCGCATTGATCTTGACGACCACCGTGCCCGCGTATCGCGGCCGGACTGGGGGATATTGAATGGAATTTCTGAACGGTCTCGTCTTCTTGACGAACTTTGTGATCATACCGGCTGCTGCCTATGGTGCGCAGTTGGCACTGGGGGCGCTGGGGATCACGTTGGTTTACGCAATCTTGCGGTTTTCCAACTTTGCCCACGGCGACACGATGGCGCTGGGAACAGGCATCACGATCAAGCTGACAGCGGTGCTGGTGGCTTTCGGCATCACGCTGGGACCACTGCCGACCGCCCTGCTCGCCCTGCCGATCGGAATCGCAGCGACAGGTGTAATTCTGCTGGTGACCGACTGGTTGGTCTACAAATTCTACCGCGAACAAAAGGCCAAACCGGTGATCCTCGTGATCGTGTCGCTGGGTGTGATGTTCGTCATGAACGGCCTGACACGTGTGTTTTTCGGCGTGCGCGACATCCAGTTCGCCGATGGTGAGCGTTTCCTGATCACCGTGCGCCAGTTCCGCGACATGACCGGTCTGGACGAAGGTCTGGCCATTCGGACGACGCAGGCCATCACGCTGGTCACCGCCGTCATCGTCATGATCGCGTTGTTCTGGTTTCTGAACAAGACGCGCACCGGCAAATCCATGCGCGCCTTTTCCGACAACGAGGATCTGGCGCTGCTGTCCGGCATCGATCCCGACCGCGTGGTGCGTGTGACATGGCTGCTGGTCGGCGCACTGGCAACCACGGCGGGTGTGCTTTACGGCCTCGACAAATCGTTCAAGGCGTTCACCTATTTCCAGCTGCTGCTGCCCATGTTCGCGGCGGCCATCGTCGGCGGGATCGGCAACCCAAAGGGTGCGATTGTCGGCGGTTTCCTCATTGCCTTTGCCGAGGTAACGGTCACCTATCCTTTGAAAAAGGTGCTGACCTACTGGCTGCCTGAAAGCATGGCGCCAGAGGGCCTCGTGCAGCTGCTGAGCGGTGACTACAAGTTTGCCGTCAGCTTTATCATTCTGATCATCGTTTTGTTGTTCCGGCCGACCGGACTGTTCAAGGGGCAATCCATATGACCGATACATTGCGCACCGGCCTTTTCGCGGGCCTTGTCGTGGCCCTGATCGTGGGCACCGGTGTCCTGGACAACTGGAACCTGGCGTTGATTATTGTCAACTATGGGCTGATTTCGGCGATCATGGCGCTGGGGGTGAACCTGCAATGGGGCCTCGCCGGGCTGTTCAACGTCGGCGTCATGGGGTTCGTGGCACTGGGCGGTCTGGCCGCTGTGCTGATTTCGATGCCCCCCGTGCCAGAGGCCTGGGCCGCCGGTGGCGGTCAGGTGCTGGGCGCGCTGGCCATTGGCGCCGCCGTGATCGCGGGTCTGATCGCTGTTTACAAACGCACCGCCGGGCGTGTCCGGGTGATTGCGATGGTGGTCCTCGGCATCGTCGGATTTTTCCTGTTCCGCAGCGTGTTCGACGCCGGGGTGCAGGCAATCGAGGCCGTGAATCCCGCCAGCACCGGTTTTCTGGGTGGTCTGAACTTTGGCGGTGATTCCGGTCGTGACTGGCCGATCATGGCTGTCATCGCCTGGCCTGTCGGCGGGATGCTGGCCGCGGGTGCGGCCTGGATTATCGGCAAGACGGCACTGGGCCTGCGGTCAGACTATCTGGCGATTGCCACGCTGGGCATTGCGGAAATCATCATCGCGATCTTGAAAAACGAAAACTGGATGAGCCGGGGCGTCATGAACGTCATCGGCCTGCCGCGCCCTGTCCCCTACGAGACAGACCTGCAGGCAGATCCGAATTTTGTGGCCACGGTCACCGATCTGGGGCTGGACCCCACGCTTGCATCCACCCTCTGGGTCAAGCTGCTGTATTCCGGCCTGTTCGCGGCATTCCTGATCGTGCTGCTCATCCTCGCGCAGCGCGCGCTGCACAGCCCCTGGGGCCGCATGATGCGTGCGATCCGCGACAACGAGGTCGCGGCCCGCGCCATGGGCAAGAACGTGACCGCCCGCCATCTGCAGGTGTTTGTCATCGGGTCGGCCATCTGCGGTCTGGCTGGTGCAATGATGACAACGCTGGACGGTCAGCTGACACCAGCCGCATATCAACCGCTGCGGTTCACGTTCCTGGTCTGGGTGATGGTGATTGTCGGCGGGTCCGGCAACAACTTTGGCTCTGTGCTGGGTGGTATGCTGATCTGGTGGCTGTGGGTGGCCGTGGGTGAATACGGACCCGACCTGATGATTTGGGCCACCGCCTGGATGAGCGATGACAGCACGTTCAAGGCCAACCTGGTCAATTCCGCACCGCAGATGCGTTTCTTGGTCATGGGCACCGTTCTGCTGCTGATCCTGCGGTTTAGCCCGCGCGGTATCCTGCCCGAAAAGTGACCCCTTGCCACAGCTCGATGGCCCCCCTATCTAAAGGGTGTCCTTCGGGACTATGGACATAAACGCGCTCGTAATAAGCGGATCGGACCCGGGGGCGGTACCCGGCGGCTCCACCAACATCTGGTCATTTGCCAGCGATGGGGCCGAAATAGGATCGACGAACGTCTAAAGGGGTTTGCTTTGTCTCGGTGAGTTACCACCGTTATCGGTACAAATTGTATAGTTGCAAATGACAACCATGCTCCGGTCGCAGTTGCCGCGTAAGCGGTAACTAACACCGAAACCTTAAGTCCTCTGGCCTAGCAGCCTTGGGCGGGGTCCGCAGGTACCTGGCAACAGAAACCTGCACCTTTCCCCTCTCAGCCAGTGACGACGATGTCTTCCCAAGGTGCCAGTGTTTCCTGCGATGCGACGTCGATGATGCGTCCGGTGAAGGCGCAGACGCCGGACAGACGCAGATCTTGCGGCACGTCGTAGGTGACACTCTGCGAGGAGAGGTTGCAGATTACCGTGATCTGTTGCGAGCCCAGCCGCCGCGCGTAGGCCATGATCTGGGGGTGGTCCAGATCAAACGGCACGAAATCCCCGAAGCGGATCAGATCGTCGTTCCGTCGCAGCGTGGCCAGCGCCTTGTAGCGGGCCATGACACTGTCCTGACTGGCGCGGTCGGAGGCCACATTGATCTGACGATAGTTCGGGTTGACCTCGATCCAGGGCGTGCCAGTGGTGAATCCCGCGTTTTCGGCGTCAGACCATTGCATCGGCGTGCGCGCGTTGTCACGGCCGTTTAGGTTTGCACCGGCGAGGAAGTCCTCTGTACTCACGCCTTGCGCGGTCTGGATGCGGTGAAAGTTCAGCGTCTCGACGTCGCGGAACTGGTCGATCCGCTCGAAGACCACGTTGGTCATGCCGATCTCTTCGCCCTGATAAATATAAGGCGTTCCCTTCATCAGATGGAGTGCCGTGGCAAGGCATCGGGCCGAGTCCGCACGATGTTCTGGACTGTCGTCGCCGTATTTCGAAACCGCGCGCGGTAGATCGTGATTGCCCCAGAAGAGCGAGTTCCAGCCGTCCTCGGCGCAGACCTCCTGCCAACGCGCGAGGCTGTGCTTGAGCACCGGCAGCGCGACGGGTTTACGCGTCCATTTGCCCAGCGTTTCGTCCCAGCCGGCCATGACGTGAGAGAACTGGAATACCATCGACAGCTCGTTTCGGTCGCGCCCGCAGTAGAGCAACGCGTTCTCCGGCGTGGCGGACCAGCATTCGCCGACCGTGACGACATCGCGGTGCGCGAGAGTCTGTTGGTGCATCTCTTGCAGGTAGTCGTGCAGTTTCGGGCCGTCGGCGGTGATGCCGCGATCGGGCTCTTTGCCAATCAGGTCGATGACATCCATCCGAAAGCCCGCGACGCCCCGGTCGAACCACCAGTTCATCATGGCGTAGACCTCGGCGCGGACGCGCGGGTTCTCCCAGTTCAGATCGGGCTGTTTCGGGTCAAAGAGGTGAAAGTAATACTGACCCGTCGGCTCGTGGAAGGTCCAGGCAGGCCCGCCGAAATTCGACTGTATGTCGTTGGGCAGGCCGCCGTCGGGACCGGGATCGCGCCAAATGTAGAAATCGCGCATCGGGTTGTCACGGCTTTCGCAGGCGGCACGGAACCAGGCGTGCTCGTCCGAGGTGTGGCTGACGACGAGGTCCATGACGATGCCGATGTTGCGGCCCTTCGCCTCGGCAATCAGCCGGTCCATATCATCCAGCGTGCCGAACTCGGGCGCGATATCGCGATAGTCGGAGATATCGTAGCCGTTGTCCGCCATCGGCGAGGCAAAGACCGGCGACAGCCAGACGAAGCCCACGCCAAGATCCGACAGATGATCGAGGCGCGAGATGATGCCGGGGATATCGCCGATGCCGTCGCCGTTGCTGTCCTGAAAACTACGGGGATAGATCTGGTAGGCGGTGGCGGCAGTCCACCAGGGCGCGGTCTGGTCTGTCATGGCGTATCCTTCTGTTAAATTCAGACTTTGCGCAAAAACGGCGCGCGGTCAAATCAGTTGCCCCGGAAGTTGAACCTGTCGCAATGTACGGGCATGCTGCGTGCTCTTGTCCTCGCCCTCTGCCCCCTGCCCGCCATCGCCTGCGAAACGGCGTTGATGTTGACCATCGACGTCAGCAATTCTGTGGATGTGGCAGAGTACAGGCTACAGACAGACGGTCTGGCCGATGCGCTGAACGATCCCGATATCATTGATGCGCTGGTGCAGGGGCAATCCGCCATTTCGGTGGTGCAATGGTCAGGGATCGACCGCCAGTCGGTCGTGATCCCCTGGACCCGCATCCGCGCCGCAACAGACGTGGCGCAGCTGTCGGACCTGGCCCGTGCTCAGGACCGCAGGTTCGTTTTGTCGGATACGGCACCTGCACAGGCAATCCTGTTTTCGCTGCGCAACTTTGACGCGGTGTCGGACTGCAAGCGCCGGGTCATCGACATCTCTGGCGATGGGACACCGAACGCCATCGGCGATATCGGCGCCGCCCGCAGACAGGCAGAGCGCGATGGCATCACGATCAACGCGATCGCCATTGAATCCATGGGCCTGGCCATCACGAATTTTTACCGCGAACAGGTCATCACACGCGACGGATTCGTCATGACCGCCCGCAGACACAGCGATTATCCACGCGCAATCCGGGCCAAGATTATCCGCGAATTGGCGCAAATCATCGGCTAGGACGCCCTTTTACTCGCGGACGAATAGGATATGTTGACCATACGCAAATCAGAGGACGGCCAGATGTCACAAAAGATCGACTACGGAAATCTGATGCACCGTGCGATGCGCACGCTGATCCGTGACGTGCTGGCCGACGTGCAGAAAACCGGTAAATTGCCCGGCGATCATCGGTTCATCATCACCTTTGACACGCTGCACCCGGATGTGGAAATGGCCGACCACCTGTCGGACCGCTATCCCGGCGACATGACGATCATCATGCAGCACTGGTTCGACAACCTCGATGTCTCGGAAGAGGGATTCGCCGTCACGCTGTCGTTCGGAAACGTGCCGGAGCCGCTATATATCCCCTATGATGCGATCACGACCTTTGCCGATCCTTCGGTCGAATTCGGTCTGCGGTTCGAAACACAGGCGTCTGACATCGATCACGACGACGACGATGATGAGGCGCCGATGGATGAACTGGTTGAACCAGACGCCGACGACACCCCGCGCCCGGCCGCAGAGGTCGTCAGCCTCGACAAGTTTCGCAAGTAAGATTGATGCGCGCGTAAGGTCACGCTACTGAAGGGCAACCATTTGACCGGGAGGCCCGACATGACCAAGACACGCACCGAAACCGACAGCTTTGGCCCGCTGGAGGTCGCCGCAGACCGCTATTGGGGTGCGCAAACACAGCGTTCCTTGATGAATTTTCCCATCGGCTGGGAAAAACAGCCCGTGGCGATCGTGCGCGCGCTGGGTGTGATCAAGCAGGCTTGTGCGCAGGCCAATCTGGCCCGTGGCAAACTGGACAAGACGCTGGCCGACGCCATGATCGCGGCTGCCTCCGAAGTCGTGGCTGGCAAACTGGACGATCACTTTCCGCTGGTCGTCTGGCAGACCGGGTCCGGCACCCAGTCGAACATGAATGCCAACGAGGTGATCAGCAACCGCGCGATCGAAATTCTGGGTGGTGAGATCGGGTCGAAAACACCCGTCCACCCCAACGATCACTGCAATATGGGCCAGTCGTCCAACGATACCTTTCCGACCGCGATGCATATCGCCGTTGCCCGCACCGCGCATGACGTGTTGCTGCCGGGTCTGGAACATCTGCACAAGGCGCTGGAGGCAAAGCAGGCCGAGTTCGACGACATCATCAAGATTGGTCGCACGCATACGATGGATGCGACACCGCTGACCCTGGGTCAGGAATTTTCCGGCTACGTGCATCAGGTCGCGATGGGTATCCGCCGGATCAAGGCCGCCCTGCCCGCGATCTATGAACTGGCGCAGGGCGGCACGGCTGTCGGCACCGGTCTGAACACGCCAAAGGGTTGGGGCGAAACCGTCGCGGCCAATATCGCTGACATCACTGGTCTGCCCTTTGTCACGGCCCCCAACAAGTTTGAGGCGCTAGCCGCCCATGATGCATTGGTCGAAATGTCGGGTGCGCTGCGCGGCGTCGCGGCCAGCATCTATAAAATCGCCTGTGACATTCGCATGTTGGGGTCCGGCCCCCGCTGCGGTCTGGGCGAACTGATGCTGCCCGAAAACGAGCCAGGATCGTCGATCATGCCAGGCAAGGTGAACCCCACACAGGTCGAGGCGATCACCCAGGTCTGCGCCCATGTCATGGGCAATGACGCAGCCGTCGGATTCGCCGGGTCACAGGGCCATTTCGAGCTGAACGTGATGAAACCGATGATGGCCTACAACGTGTTGCAATCCATGCAACTGCTGGGCGACAGCGCGGTGGCATTCACCGACAACTGCGTGGCAGGCATCCGGGCCGACCGGGACCGGATCGAAAAATTGATGCGCGAATCCCTGATGCTGGTGACGGCATTGGCCCCCGAAATCGGCTATGACAATGCGACCACGGTTGCCAAGACCGCGCACAAGAATGGCACGACCCTCAAGCAAGAGGCCATCGCCCTCGGCTTTGTCGACGCCGAAACCTTTGACCGTGTGGTGCGTCCCGAGGACATGATCGGCCCGAAATAATAGGGTCGCCGTCAAGCAAACAATTCACCGCCGCGCAGGGAAATTTGCGCGGCGGTCTCTTGTCCGGGCAAGCGCAACTTGTCACCGTAAGAGTCCATCTGTCACAGGATTCCGCGCATGACGTCCAAGGTTATCTCACTCAATCAGGTCCGCAAAAAACGCAGCCGCGCCGAGGAAAAGGCCGAGGCAGATCAGAATGCGGTCAAGTTCGGACGGACCAAGGCGCAGCGTCTGCTGGAGGCAGCACAGGCCGAACAGGCCAGACAGCGCCTGGACCAGTCACAGTTCGAAGATGACTAGCCCGCCGGCCGGGCGACCGGTCAAGCATTCGCTGACATTGCGTGGCCACAGGACCAGCGTTTCGTTGGAACGTGAATTCTGGGATGCGTTTCGTGCACTCGCTCTGGAACGGGGCGTGGCACTGAACGCCCTGGCCGCCGAGATCGACGCGTCACGGGGCGACGTGGGGCTGGCGTCCGCGATTCGGGTCGCGGTGTTGACCGACCTGCAATCCAGACTGGACTAGCGGCGCGGCGCACTGTCCGGTTTGCAGCGTGCAGATTGCGGCACGGTCATGACATCGTGCGAAACGGGATTCGCGACACAGCGCAGCCAGTCCGCGAAACGCGACATGACGCCCTGCTTTTGGCTGTCCTGATATGGCATCTTGCGTGTTCCGATCCTGTGTCGTCCCCAAAGCGACACTAGGATCTGTGGCAGCAAAATGTCACGATTTATGCAATTTGGGCGCGACGCTGGTCATGGACCTGCACCAATGCACCCCAGGCACACAGATTGTCGCCCGCCTGCGATCAATCGTTGCGTTGCGTGATTCGCAGCCACATGCCCGAACGGGTCCGGACCGTCAAATGTGCGACCGGCACGGGAAGGCGATCCGGGACAAGCTCGAACTGATAGGCGCGTAGCAGTTGCGCCAGAATGACCACACCTTCGAGCATGGCGAAACCCGCACCAGTGCACACACGGGGTCCGGCTGAAAAAGGCATATAGGCCAGCCGTTGTTGCGCCTTGCCGTCCTTGGTTTGCCAGCGCGCCGGATCGAAATCATCGGGGCGGTCCCAGATCCGGGTCTGACGATGCAGGTGCCAAGGCGACAGAACCACCTGTGAACCGGGTCGCACGGGCCGGTCCCGAAACACCTCTGGCGTTGTTGTCTGGCGCACCATCATCGGCACCGGCGGGTACAGGCGCAGGGCCTCGCGGAAAACGTCACGGGTATCGCGCAGGGACGACAGGGTTGCAAAACCGCCGTCCCAGGTCTGCGCCTCGGTGGCGACCCGGTCCTGCCAGTCGGGGTTCAACGCCAGCAGATACAGGGTCCATGCCAGCGCAGCGGCCGACGTTTCGTGTCCGGCAAGGAAAAAGATCGCGACCTGATCCACCATTTCATCCAGATCAAAGGTTTCACCTGTTTCGGGATCAGCGGTCGTCATGATCTTGGTCGCGAGATCATCCGGCGCGTGGCCCGCGGCAATCGCAGTCAGGCGGTCCTGCGTTAGCCCGGTAATCAACGCCCTGATCCGCTGCGCCGTGCGCCGCGTGTCCGATTTGAAGAACCGCGGCATCCAGCGCGGACCCGGGACAAAGGCCGCAAGATTCAAGATCGGCTGGCTGCGTTGATAGCGTCGAAATTCGTCAAAGACTTCTGTCGCGACTTGGTCGTCGATCGGGATCGAAAAGAGCGTCCGAAAGATGACATCAGCCGCCGCATGACTGGTTTCCGGCTCGATATCCTGTGGCTGTCCGTCGGCCAGCGGCGCCAGCCGCGACACCGCTGCCTGTCCTGCGGCATGCATCGCCGCAAAACTGTCGCGCAGGCGTCCGCCTTCGAATGCGGGATCAATGATCCGGCGTTGCCGTTTCCAGGTCTCCCCGTTGGTCAGGAACACCGAATTTCCCAACAGTGGTCGCAGACCCGCGCCAATCCGTTCAGATTTTGGAAAATCGTCAGGGCGCTCCTTGAGGACCAGATCAATCAGTGCGGGATCGTTGATCATGTAGCTGCGAAAAAACGGCGTGCGAAATTCGGCCATCCAGGCGCGGTACAATTTGGCAGGTTGTGCCGACAGGATGTCGGCGCGGAACAGACGCATGTAGCGCCACAGCGATACCTTGTCAGGGCGGCTGGCAGGTTTGACCGGCTGGGTCATGCAGCGATCGAGGTATATTTCGACACCGCCTGCGTCATCCGCGAGGCCGAAGGATTGCGCCCCCGGAAACGGGCACCCAGCGTCTGTGGCCCGGCGGTAATCCGGAAATAATCATAGTCACCAGGCCGGTCAAAGGCGCAGAGATATTGAAAATGCAGCCGAAAGAATTGCCAGCGCAACTCCGCCCAGCGTGCCTCTGACAGGGTCTGGGTAAAGGCTGCGGAAATCACCAGCGGCCAGCGTTGCGCCGGCGTGGCGACCCCCGAAACAGCCACAGGATCGCACAGCGCGAATGCGCAACCATCGCCGGGGGCCGTCACATCGACCCAAGCAATGTTCTGCTCGCTCAGGAATTGCAGATCGGCCCGCAGCCGATGTGCATCGGGCAGAAAACTGACCATCGGCACGACCTGCCCAAGGGTCAGAAACGACAGGACCGGACCGCGTGCGGGCACGCGTGCATCACGGATCAGATCTGCCAGGATCGACACCCCCAGATGTGCGCCCGACGAATGGCCGACGACCAGCACCTCGTCCACGTCATCGGTCAGCGCTTGCGCGATGATATCGGCAAATTCGGCCATCCGTTTTTCTAGCGGCGCTGGATTTGCCCCGCGCCACCGGGCGGAATAGCTGTAATCATGCATGAGGTAATAGGCAAAGAGCTTGCCATCACGCGACTTGAACCAGCGCAGGATCAGGGCCGTCACCGCCGTCAGCACGGCAAAGCGCGCCATGGTGTCCCAGCCGCTGCCCAAGGGCAGAAGGAGAACCGCAAACCAACCGGCCAGCGCACCAAGGCCAAGCGCGATCAGGAGTTGCAGCAGCAGCATCCCGACGGGATACAGGGCCGCAATCACCGGCCCCTTGCGCAGTTTCATCAACCGCCCCAATGCGCCGCTCGCAATATAGGTCCAGGCCGTCCGCACCAATTGCGCATAGGTCGCGGGGATCGTGTTCGACATGCTGTCACGCACGATGTCGGACCACACCAGCACGTCTACCTCTGCGCTAACCTCGGCATCCTCGATCCGGGCGGCCACGCGCCAGCCATATGTCTTACCCTTTGGTTTCGGACTGAGTGTCAGATCGTAGCCGCTGATCTCCGCCTGCGCGCGCCCTTCGGTGCGATACAACTCGCGGTAGCGTCGGGCATGGATCGGGTCATAGCCGGGAATGTAGAAAACCCGGCGCGTCCGAACCTGAAGGTCTGCCTGTGTCATGGACGATGCCCGTCGCTGTTTGCGCAAGTGTGACACGCAATGGCGGCGAAATTAAGAAAAATCACCCAATCGCGGCGAGCGCGGGAAAACGTTCCAGCAGCCAGAAACTGAACGCCGTGAATTGTCCCGTCACCATCATCAGCCCGACGGTCCACAATAGCAGGCCGGATGTGCGTTCGATGCGGTCCATGTGACGTTTCATCCAGGCCATCGGCCCCTTGAGCCGTGGAAAGAACGCAGCCACCAGCAGAAACGGAATCCCAAGCCCCGCTGCATAGGCCGCCAGCAACACCGTGCCACGGCTGATGCTCGCCTCTGATGCCGCAAGGCCGAGGATCGTGCCCAGAATGGGGCCCAGACAGGGTGTCCAGCCAAAGGCAAAGGCCAGACCCAGAACATAGGCCCCCAGCGCGCTGCCGCCCTGACTGCCGGTGTCCATCCGCGCCTCACGGTCCAGAAACCCGATGCGGAACACGCCGATGAAATGCGCACCGAATATCATCACCACGATGCCCGCAATCGGCACGAACCAGCCCTGCCATTGCAGCAAGGCGCGGCCCAGCGTCGAAAACGCCATCCCGAGCAGCAAAAAGACCGTGGACAGGCCCAGGACGAACATTGCGGCAGCAACCATCACCTTGCGTCGCGCGGCGGCAGTCTCGTCCAGATCCGTGACGCTGACCCCGCCCATATAGGCCAGATACGGCGGCACGATGGGCAGCACACAGGGGCTGAGAAACGACAAAAGACCCGCAGTCACCGCAATCAGGATTGCAGGTAGCAGGCTGGCATCTAACAGGGTCAACGGTTCGATCATGGCAAGGATGTAACCCGGAACAGCAGCGGCGTCACGCCCTGCCCGCGTCACGAGACCGTTTACAACCTGCAACATCCGCAATACCCAATGGGCATGGAATATGATGCCGATCTTGATGCCGTGGGGCTGCTTTGTCCCCTGCCCGTTCTCAAGGCGCGAAAGCGTCTGCAACCGTTGCAATCCGGGCAGGTCCTGCGCGTCCGCGCCGATGATCCGGCAGCAGTCGTCGATGTGCCGCATTTCTGCGCCGAGGCTGGCCACCGCCTGATCGGGTCAGAGGATGACGGCCCGGTGCAGACCTACTACATCGCCAAGGGCTGACATGAAAAAGGCGGGCCATCTGGCCCGCCTTTTGTCTGCGCATCGTGATCCAGACCTAGCGGCCCAGTGACCACCAGCCCTTGCGACGGGGCTTCTTTTCGTCGCTTTTCTCGTCAACGGTATCGGCCTCTGCCGCGGCCTGCACAGGTTCAGCTTGTGGCGTGGCCTCGGTTTCGGCGTCCGGCTCTGACGTCGTTTCGGACACAGGCTGCACCACGGGCACATCAATGACGCTCTTGGTTTCGGGGGCCGGTTCGGCCACCGCTGCCGGTGCGTCGGGTGTTGCCACGTCGTCGGTCGCGGTCGTTTCCGATGCGGCGTTTGACGCCTCTGGCGCTGCTGCGACCGCATCTGCGGATGCCGCGACCGGATCGGCCTTTTTGGCACGACTGCGGCGCTTGGGCTTTGGCTTTTCAGCCGGGGCGTCGGCGTCATCGGTTGGGGCGGCTTCGGCGGGCGCCTCTGCAGCGGTCGTATCCGCTGCGTCAGTGGCCTCTGTCACCTTTGCTGCGGGTTTGCGACGGCTGCGTGTCCGCTTCTTGGGTGCCTCTTCGGCCTCGGGCGTCGCGGCCTCTGCATCCGTTTGCGGTGCATCCGCTGCGACGGCGTCGGCAGGCGCGTCCGCGTCGTCGGTCTTGCGGCGGCGGCTGCGCGTCCGGGTGCGCTTGGGCTTGTCGGCTGTGGTGTCTTCCGTTTCCGGCTGATCTGCAGCCTTGTCCGTATCCGCACTGTCGTCTTCGTCAGCAGAGTTGCCGTTCTCGTCCTGATCCTGACGGTCATCGCTTCCCTGACCGCCCTTGCGACGACGACGACGACGGCGTTTCTTGCGCGGCTGGCCTTCGCCATCCTCGGGCGTTGCCTGTGTTGGCGTCGCCTCGGCCTCGTCCTCTTCGGGTGTCTCCTCGACGATATCCTCGTCTTCGTCCTCGATCATCGCGGATTCGGCCTGGATAAAGGTTCCGGCCTCGGGAACGACGCGCGTCGCACTCTTGAACTTGTCGATCGCGAATTCGGGTGACACCAGTTTCAGGTCACATTCGACCCGCACCGCCATGCCATAACGACCCTCGATCGCGGCGATATGTTCGCGTTTGCCGTTCATGAGGAAGTTGGCAATGGACACCGGGGCCCTCACCAGAACCTCTTTGCTGCGACCGCGTACGCCCTCTTCTTCGAGCTGGCGAATGATGTTCAATGCGACGTTGTCATCAGACCGCAACAGGCCTGTGCCGTGGCAATGGACGCAAGGTTGGGTCGTAGCCTCCAGCATGCCGGGGCGCAGGCGCTGACGCGACATTTCCATCAGGCCAAAGCCGGAAATCCGGCCAACCTGGATACGCGCACGGTCGTTTTTCAGCTTGTCCTTGAACCGCTTTTCAACGCTGGCGTTGTTGCGGCGTTCGTCCATGTCGATGAAATCGATCACGATCAGGCCTGCAAGGTCACGCAGACGCAGTTGGCGTGCCACCTCGTCAGCGGCCTCGAGGTTGGTTTTCAGCGCGGTCTGTTCGATTGACCCTTCCTTGGTCGCGCGGCCAGAGTTCACGTCGATGGCGACCAGCGCCTCGGTGATGCCGATCACGATGTAACCACCCGACGGTAATTGAACCGTGGGGCTGAACATACCCGCAAGGTAGCTTTCGACCTGATAGCGCGCATAAAGCGGCATCTGCTCGGCATAGAGTTTCACGTTTTTCGCATGGGACGGCATGATCATCTTCATGAAGTCCTTGGCCGTGCGATAGCCATCGTTGCCCGCCACGATGACCTCGTCGATCTCCTTGGAATATAGATCTCGAATCGTGCGCTTGATCAGGTCACCTTCCTCGTAAATCTTGGCCGGTGCGGTGGATTTCAGCGTCAGCTCGCGAATCTGTTCCCACATGCGCTGCAGGTATTCGTAGTCACGCTTGATCTCGGTGCGGGTGCGTTGGCTGCCGGCGGTGCGGATGATCAGGCCAGCACCCTGCGGCACCTGCATTTCATTCGCGATTTCCTTCAGCTTCTTGCGGTCGGCTGCATTGGTGATCTTGCGCGAAATGCCACCGCCGCGTGCGGTGTTGGGCATCAGCACGCAGTAACGACCCGCCAGCGACAGGTAAGTGGTCAGTGCAGCACCCTTGTTGCCGCGCTCTTCCTTGACGACCTGCACCAGCAGGATCTGGCGAACCTTGATGACTTCCTGGATCTTGTAGCGTTTGGGACGGGGCTTGCGGACCGGACGCACATCATCGTGGTCGTGATCCGCGATCTGTTCGATCTGGTCGTCCTTGTCGGCGGCGTCGGGGCCATCATCTTCGTCGTCATGGCCGTTCTCGTCGTCGATGTCCTCATCGGCGGCGGGCGTTTCCACGGGCGTTTCACGACCGCGTTCCATCGGGCTGGACCCCTCTTCGTCGTCCAGGTCGATGGTTTCCATGCCTGCGATTTCGACATCCTCGACCGCGACGGCGTCGTCGTTTGCGACGTCTTCGGCGGCGGAACGGCGCGACCGGCGGCGACGCGGCTTGGGCGCTTCCTCTTCTTCTTCGGCGGCTTTCTGGCTTTCGGCGTAGGCACGCTCTTCTTCCATCAGGGCCTGACGGTCCGCGATGGGGATCTGATAATAATCCGCGTGGATTTCAGAGAACGCGAGGAATCCGTGGCGATTGCCACCGTAATCCACGAACGCAGCCTGCAACGACGGTTCAACCCGTGTCACCTTGGCCAGATAGATGTTCCCAGCAAGCTGTCGCTTGAACTGGCTCTCGAAATCAAATTCCTCGACTTTGTTTCCATCCACCACGACGACGCGGGTTTCTTCCGCGTGCGTGGCGTCGATCAGCATTTTCTTTGGCATTGTATCCATTCGCATCACACCCGATGCCCGACCCTGGCGGGGCGGCTGTCAGGATGTCATGTCTATAAAGGGCGTGCCGCACAGTGCCGACCGCTGCACCCCAGAGGGTGTCATCAAGCGGTCTGTTGTCACTAGCGCGTAGCATCGCGGTTTTTCTCCGACCCCGGGGGGCCTGTTCAGGTAACCCGGTCAGGTCCGTGGGACCGACAACGGGCATTTTTCTGATCCGTTTGCGGGATCAAATCAGCTGCGGTGGCATCCTGCCGCCCACAGAGAATCTCACCGGGCCTTTGCGCAAAGCGTCATGGCAACAACCCGTATGCCATACATAAGGGTGCAGACGGCCATAAGACAACGACAAAGTGTAGGATCATCAGACGCAGCGCCGTTTCCGGATTGGCCCGTCTCAGGGTGCTGTGGCGGCAAAACGGCCCAAAACGGCCGTGTCAGCGTTCTCGCCAGCGAAATCGGCCTGGATATTGCTGGTTGTCACCGTCCCGTTGAACGGCCCGACCAAGCCATCGAATTCCACGGCGCCATCTACGATGCCCCCGTTGATGGGACGTGCGGCACGCCCGATGACCAGGCGATTGTCAGAGGAGCGCCCGCTGATTTGTCCGCTGTCGAGGTCCACATCGATCACGACAGGACCCTCTGCCTTGGTGAAAACCCAACGCGTCGTGTCGGGATTGTCGATATTCTCAATCTTGTCCGCAAAATAGGTGCCGGAATAGCTGGCTGATCCGGGCACACTCGTGTCGATGGGATCAAACGTGCCTGCCGGCGCGGAAAAGCTGCGCAACTGACTCGCATCGGTGCCTTGCGGAAACTGGCGATTGGCAGGACGCGGGGTGCCGTTCACCAACACGATGCGTGTTGCATCGGTCTGCTGAACCAGTGGCGCTGCCTCATCCTCTGCCTCATCTGCCGCAGCGCTCGCCGTCGTCTGGTCTATTGCAAACCGGTCCGCAAATTCCGTGCTGTCGCCGCCACAGCCCGCCAGTGCGGTCAGGCAGAAAATCAATGCGAGGCTGCGATGCATGGCGTGCTCCTGTCGTCGTTGGGTCCATTAAGCAAGGACGCCAACGCCGATCAAGACCCGGTTGCACCGCAGGTTCAGATATAATCCGACCGTTGCAATTGATACTTGGCCATCTTTTCGTTCAGGGTCCGGCGCGGCAGGCAAAGCTCTTCCATCACCGCGACGATGCTGCCCTTGTGGCGGCGCATGGTGTTGTCGATCAGCATGCGTTCAAAGGCTTCGACGAATTCCTTGAGGGGCTTGCCTTCGGTCGTCATCGCCGGGCGGTTGCCGTCGTCGTCGTCCCCGTCGGTCATCAGCAGCGATGCGATGGACCCCGATCCGCGACGATTTTGCAGCACGGCCCGTTCGGCAACGTTGATCAACTGCCGCACATTGCCCGGCCAGGGTGCCTGCAACAGCTGTGCGGCCTCCTGGGCGCTGACTTGCGGGGCCTCGCAGCCGTATTCCTCGGCGAATTGTTCGGACAGATGGGTGAACAGCGTCAGGATATCCTCGCCACGCTGGCGCAGCGGAGGCACCACGATCCGCATTGCCGAAATCCGGTAATACAGGTCCGGGCGCAGCACGCTTTCGCAGGTCTTGTCCTGTTCCTGCAGGTTGCAGATGGCGACCAGACGGGTTTCCGCAGGCGTGCCCTGTTCGTTGATCGCCGTCAGCAGACGCGACTGCTGCGCATGGGTCAGCGCCTCGATATCCTCCAGCACCAGCGTGCCGCCGCGCGCCTCTTCCATGGCGGGGATCGGCTCGCCTTCTGCTGCCGGGCCAAACAGCCTGCGGTTCAGGCTGTCCTCGTCCAGTGCAGAGCAGGAGATCAGCACGAATTTGCGGGCGGACCGGGCACCAACCGCATGCAGCGCATGGGCGACCAGCGTCTTGCCGGTGCCGGTTTCGCCCTCGATCAGGACATGCCCGTCGGCCTGACCCAGGTCCAGAATGTCCTCCTTGAGACGTTCCATCGCGTCAGAGGATCCGACCAGTTTTTTCATCAGGGATGTGCCGTCGGACAATTCCTTGCGCAGGGCGCGGTTGTCCAGCGTCAGGCGGCGGACATTGCAGGCCTTCTTGGCCAGTTCCGTCATCCGATCGGGATTGAACGGCTTTTCCAGAAAATCGAATGCGCCCACGCGCATCGCTTCGACCGCCATCGGCACGTCGCCGTGACCGGTTATCATGATGACCGGCAGCGCGGAATCCACCCCGCGTAATTTCTTCAGGAATTGCATGCCGTCCATGCCGGGCATTTTCACGTCGCTGACGACGATCCCCGGAAAGTCGGATGTCAGCGCACTGAGCGCATCCTCTGCGCTGGCATAGGCCTCTGTCTCGAACCCAGACAGGGCCAGCCACTGGCTGATCGACTGACGCATGTCCTTTTCGTCGTCGACAATCGCGATCTTCATGGCCTTGTTCATCTTGTCGTCCTTATTCTGCGGCCTTGAGGGCCGACTTGAGCAGCGGCAACTGCACTTCGAAAACAGCGCCACCCTGTGCCCCGTTGCGCGCGATCATGCGCCCCCCGAGGTCGTTGACGATCCCCGAAGAAATCGCAAGTCCGAGGCCGACACCGTCGCCAGCCTGCTTGGTTGTGTAAAATGGTTCGAACAGTTCATCGAGGTCCTCGATCCCCGTCCCGTTGTCCCGCACCGTCAGGGTCACCGTTTCACCCACGGCGAGGATCACGTCGATGCGCGGATTCTCGGCCGTCTTGGTGGCGTCCAGCGCGTTGCGCAACAGGTTGATGATGACCTGTTCCAGCCGCAGGCGGTCCCCGTAGATCAGCGCGGGCGCACTGGGAAGCGTGCGACTGATTTCCACGTCGCGCGTCTTGAGCTGGGGTTCCATCAGCGACAGGGCGGATGATACCGCGGCACGGGCATCGACCGCCTCGAACGCGTCGGACCCCTTGCGGGCGTAGGATTTCAACTGCCGCGTGATCGCGCCCATACGGTCGATCAGGTCGTCGATCCGTTGAAATGACGACAGCGTTTCCTCGGGGCGTTTGCGTTGCAGCAACAGCCGCGCCCCTGCCAGATAGGTTTTCATGGCCGCCAGCGGCTGGTTCAATTCATGGCTGACGGCCGCCGACATTTCGCCCAAGGCGGCCAGTTTCGAGGTCTGTTCGACCGTCTGTTCCGCCACCTGAAGGCTGCGTTCCATCTGTTTGCGCGCCGCGATTTCACGCTGAAGTGCTGCGTTGAGGGCGCGCAATTCGTTGGATTCCTGTTCATAGACCGCCACACGTGTCGCGGCCCTGCGCGAAGCATACCAGAACAACAGCGCCAGCAGGATCGCAAATCCCATCACCTCAAGCGCCAGAACACCGTTCACCCGTTCGCGCACGCTGGCGTAGCTGGTGAAACTGACCATGCGCCAGCCCTGGAACGGCACGCGCGCCTCGCGGCGCAACACCGCCTCGCCCCTGAAATAGGCGTCAATCGGCAGTTCGGTCCATTCCTCGGTCGCGCGCAGCGCACGCTCGATGGCACCCGATGCAGGTTCAATGGCAAGGGCGACCGATTCCTCCTGACCGCGCCAGCGCGGTTCGGTCGACAAGATGATCCGACCCTCGCTGTCTGCCACATAAACGGCGTCCGACACACCAACCCAGCCGCGTTCGATCTTGGCCAGATCAACCGCCACCAGGATCGCGCCCAGATTGGACCCGCTGTTGTCCAGCCTGCGCGAGTAGATGAAATTGAACCCGCCCTGTGCTGTCTCGCCACGGGTGAACACGGTGGCGTTGCTGCGCATTGCGTTTACGAACTGCGGGGCTGAACGGAAACTTTCGCCCAGACGGTTGCGATCGGTGGCCGCGACAACACGCCCGTCACGATCCAGCAGCATCAGCGATGCCGCGCCGATTTCATCCACAAAAGACAGCAGGCGCTGCGTCGATAGCGAAAAATCACCGTTTTCCAGCGCCGCGATCAGCGCGGGGTCACGCGCAAGCAGCTGTGGCACGATGGAATTGCGCTGTAGCTCGCTCATCAGGTTGGCCACAAACAGTGTCAGACGCACCTCGGCCCTGTTTCGGGTCGATTCCGTAAAGCGTTCTGTCAGCAGAATGTTCGTGACATAGATCGTGCCGGCGCCCAGCAGGCATAGGGCGATGACCGCAAGACGCAGACGCCAGCGGTTCAGCGCCGTCCGGACGGCCGGAATGGTCACGTTTTCCATGACGCTTAAATATGTCGCGCGCCGCCATGCGGCAAGCGGACGCTCAGGCGTCGGCAAGTTGCCGCACAAGGCCCCTGAACAGCGCCATGCCCTGCGTGCTGCCGGTTGCGGCATCCACGGCCCGTTCGGGATGGGGCATCATGCCCAGCACGCGACGGTTTTCAGAGAAGATCCCCGCGATGTCATTGCGGCTGCCGTTGAAATTGTCGGCGTAGGTGAATGCGATCCTGTCCTGATCCGCGAGCATCGCCAACGTCTCGGCATCGGCAAAATAATTGCCGTCGTGATGTGCGACAGGCAATGCGATGGTGTCGCCGGCTGCGTAACCTTCGGTAAAGGCGCTGTCGGTCGTAGCCACGCGCAACGGCGTGGATTTGCAAACGAATGTCAGGCCGCCGTTGCGCATCAGCGCACCTGGCAACAGCCCGGTTTCGGTCAGCACCTGAAACCCGTTGCAGACCCCCAAGGCATATCCGCCGCGTTCCACATGGGCGCGCAGTGCCGCGCAGACCGGGGATTGCGCGGCAATCGCACCACAGCGCAGGTAATCACCGAATGAAAACCCGCCCGGCACGGCAACCAGATCGACATCGCCGATATCGGCGTCCTTGTGCCAGACCATCCGAACATCGGCCCCTGCGGCGCGCAGCGCCTCGGCCATGTCGCGGTCACAGTTGGACCCGGGAAAAACGAGAACGGCGGCCTTCATCTGGCGATCCTTTCAAGCGTGGTGTGGACATCGGCCCAATCCGTCAGCCGGTGCGGCCAATCGGTCGTTTTGTTGTGCAGCGCGTCGAACAGGACACCCTGCCCTGCGAAATGCGTGAAATGACGGCTGTGATCGTCGATCAGTACGTCGGCGTTGATGATGCTCTTGTCGCCGCACAGCACGATCCTGTCCTTGGCGATAAACGGGAAATGCCGGTCCAGCCACGCGATCTTGTGCGCGCAGGATGCCGGGTAATCCATCGCAGCTGTGGCGATGAACACCTCGTGCGTGGCATAGAGGTCCGCCATCGCATCGACGGCCCCCGCGATGACATCGAGGTTTGCGAAAAATGATCCTTCGGACATCTGCAACTGGACCTGCTGCACGGCATCCGACGGTGCCAGATCGCGCAGATGTTTGCCATGCAGGTCGGCATCGGACGCAGTGAATCCCGCCTGTGCATAGGCCGCGCGTTGTGCCGCATGGGTGTCGGCGATCACCTCGTCCATGTCGACGGCGATGCGCATCAGGCGATTTCGATCCGGTACGATTCGATCACGGTGTTGGCCAGCAGACGTTCGCACATGTCATTGATCTGCGCCTCGGTGGTGCCGTCGGCCAGATCCAGTTCGATGACCTTGCCCTGACGCACGCCGTTCACGCCGTCAAACCCAAGCGATCCCAGCGCGTGGCGGATGGCCTCGCCCTGCGGATCGAGAACACCATTTTTCAGCGTCACATAGACTTTGGCCAGCATGAGCGATTCCTTAGTTGATCAGTGTCGGCTTGGGGCGGTGGGTCACGTTGCTGGGCAGCACGCCCAGACGGCGCGCCACCTCTGTGTAGGCATCCGAGAGCGATCCCAGATCCTGACGGAACACGTCCTTGTCCAGTTTCTGGCCGGATTCGATGTCCCACAGGCGGCAGCTGTCGGGGCTGATTTCGTCGGCCACGACCAGACGCATGAAGTCATTGTCCCAGATGCGACCGATCTCGATCTTGAAATCCACCAGTTTGATGCCGACGCCGTACATGACACCGGAGAGGTAATCATTGACCCGCAGCGCCATGCTGACGATGTCGTCCATGTCCTGTTGCGATGCCCAACCAAAGGCGATGATGTATTCCTCGGGCACCAGCGGATCGCCCAGCTTGTCGTCCTTGAAGCTGAATTCCACGATCGGGCGCGGCAGTGGTGCGCCCTCCTCCATGCCCAGACGCTTGGCCATGGACCCGGCGGCAAAGTTGCGCACGATCACTTCCAGCGGGATGATCTCGACCTGCCGGATCAGCTGTTCGCGCATGTTCAGGCGGCGGATGAAATGGGTCGGAATGCCGATATTCGCCAATCCGGTCATAAAGAATTCGGACAGGCGGTTGTTCAACACGCCCTTGCCCTCGATCACATCCTTTTTGGCACCGTTTCCGGCGGTGGCATCGTCCTTGAAATACTGCACGAACGTGCCCGGTTCGGGGCCCTCGTACAGAATTTTCGCCTTGCCTTCGTAGACCAGTTTACGACGTGCCATGGGTGCCCCGCAGTATAATGCGTGCCACAACGACGGCCCGCTTTGCCGCGTCTTACGACACCGCCCCCTTGCGGGCAAGCATGTCGGGCCGCATATCTACGTCCACGCCAACACAAAACAGGGGTTTGACCGATGGCCAGCATGAAAGATCGCGAAAACGCGTTCGAGAACAAATTCGCCCATGATGCCGAAATGCAGTTCAAGGCCGAGGCACGCCGCAACAAGTTGCTGGGTCTGTGGGCCGCAGGCCTGATGGGCAAATCCGGCGAGGACGCCGATGCCTATGCCAAGGAGGTCATCAAGGCCGATTTCGAAGAAGCCGGCGACGAGGATGTTTTCCGCAAGGTGCGCGCCGATCTGAGCGATGACACCAGCGACGCCGAAATCCGCGCGAAAATGGCCGAACTGACCGCCACCGCCAAGGCGCAACTGCTGGACGAGCAAGGCTGATATTGCCGCCCCGGCGCGTGCCGGATACAACACCGCCAACGGGGCACCGGTCACAGGCCGGTGCCCCTTTTGCATTGAAGGGAACAACCATGACCACCGCTTTTGCCGATCTGCTAGCACAGCGTGACTGGATCCTCGCCGACGGGGCGACGGGTACCAATCTGTTCAACATGGGACTGTCGTCCGGCGACGCGCCGGAAATGTGGAACGTGGAACATCCCGACCGCATCACGGCGCTGTATCAGGGGGCCGTGGACGCAGGGTCCGACCTGTTCCTGACCAACAGCTTTGGTGGCAACGCCAGCCGGTTGAAACTGCACGACGCGCAGGACCGTGTGCTGGAACTCAACCGCGCCGCCGCCGAGATCGGTCGCAACGTGGCCGATAAATCGGACCGCACGATCATCGTTGCCGGATCGGTTGGTCCGACCGGCGACATCATGGCACCGATGGGCACGCTGACCCACGAACTTGCCGTCGAGATGTTCCATGAACAGGCCGAGGGCCTGAAGGCCGGTGGCGCCGATGTGCTGTGGGTCGAAACCATTTCCGCATTCGAGGAATACAAGGCCGCCGCCGAGGCGTTTCGCCTCGCCGGGATGCCTTGGTGCGGCACCATGAGTTTCGACACCGCGGGCCGCACGATGATGGGTGTGACCAGCCGCGACATGGTGAAATCCGTGGCCAAGCTGGATTATCAGCCGCAGGGATTCGGTGCCAACTGCGGCACGGGCGCGTCTGACCTGCTGCGCACGATCCTTGGCATGGCGGATGCAGACCCGGGCCAGCCGCTGATTTCCAAGGGCAACGCAGGCATCCCGAAATACCACGACGGCCATATCCACTATGACGGCACGCCGGAACTGATGGCGGATTACGCCGAACTGGCTCGCAACTGTGGCGCGCGCATCATCGGCGGGTGCTGTGGTACGACGCCCGAACACCTGCGCGCCATGCGCGAGGCGCTGGAAACCCGGCCCAAGGGCGACCGCCCGTCGCTGGACGATATCACGACGGCGCTGGGTGCGTTTTCCTCTGAGAGTGACGGCACCGACGGCAACGGTCCGGTCCGCGCCGAACGTCGTGGTCGCCGCCGTCATTAACCCGGTTTTTGTGCAATCAATTCGACCAGGGCCGCGACACCGTCGTGGCCCGGTCCTGACGCCACGGGTGCATCATGATCGCGCAGGTGATGCAGCGTCCAGCCACTGAACTGCTGTTCCAGAAAATCCGTCGTGTACATGTTTTCGCGATCCGATGGGCCACCCGTCCCGTAGTCGACCTGCCGCGGTGCGAACCCTTGCAGGATCACGTGGCCGCTAGGCCGTGTGGCCTGCCGCAGACGTTCAAATGTGGGCAAGCGTGCCTCTGGTCCCTGAAATTGGATGAACATCGCGACCACTGCGCCGTAGGACTGCATCCAGTCCCAGTCATCCAGACTGGCCTGATGCCGTGCGACCGTGACACCCTTTGCCACGTCCAGACGGCGTGCCTTTTGCAGCGCCGTCGGTGCGGGATCAAAGGCCGTCACATCAAAGCCGCGCTGTGCGAGGTAGGCGGAATGACGCCCCTCGCCGTCCGCAACACACAGTGCATCGGTCGCCGGCACACGGTCGGCCGCCGTGACTAGGAATTCGGTCGGTTCCATCCCGAACAGATAGTCGGGCCGGTCGTAACGCTGTGTCCAGATCTCGCTCATGCCTGCAGCATAGTCGGGACCGTCAAAATAGCGATAGCTGATCGCCCGGTCGTGGCGGCACCGCGAACAGGTCGCTGCGCAGCGGTGGCAGATGTCGCGCCAGTCCCAGACGACGCGCGGCCAGATCGAAACGTTGCCGTATCAAACGGGCCCATTCGCCCTGCCCGGTCATCCGCGTGCCGAACGCCGGGTCGTAATCCTGCCCGCCATGAAGCTCACGCACGCGTGCCATGATCCGCGCGGCCCGGTCAGGATAGGTCTGTTCCACCCAGTCGCGAAACAGGCCCGATACCTCGCGCGGCAGACGCAGCACGATGGAATTGGCAGCAACAGCCCCGGCATCTGCTGCCGCCGCAAGGATACGTTCCATTTCGTGATCGGTCAGCGCAGGCACGATGGGCGACACCATGACGCGCACGTCGATCCCGGCGTCGGTCAACTGCCGGATCGCGCGCAACCGCGCGGCTGGCAGCGGCACGCGCGGTTCCATCGCGCGGCTGGTGGCATTGTCCAGTGTCGTGATGGAAATTCCGACGCGCGCCAGCCCCTTGGCCGCCATCGGGGCAAGGATGTCGATGTCGCGACTGATCAACGCCCCCTTGGTCACGATGCCGACGGGATGATTGAAATCGGACAAGACCTGCAAGATCTGCCGCATAATTCTGCGATCGCGTTCGATCGGCTGATAGGGGTCGGTGTTCGTCCCGATCGCGATGGTCTGCGGCACATAGCCCCGGGCGCGCAATTCCTTTGCCAGCACGGTCGGCGCATCGGGGCGCGCAATCAGCCGTGTTTCGAAATCCAGTCCCGGTGACAGGCCCAGATAGGCGTGACTGGGTCGCGCAAAACAGTAAATGCAGCCGTGTTCGCACCCCCGATAAGGATTGATCGACCGGTCAAAGCTGATGTCCGGCGAGGTGTTGCGCGTGATGACGCGGCGCGGCACCTCGTCCGTGACGGATGTGCGCAGAACCGGCAGGTCATCATCCATGTGCCAGCCGTCATCGACACCCTCTGCTGTGATCCGGTCAAAACTGTTGTCGGGATTGGACAGCGCCGCCCGCCCGGGTGTGCGCTGTCGTGGCGGTGATGATGGCAAATCCATTGTGCATATATAGAACAAATGCAGAACACCTGCAACTGCGTCGGCGCAAACCCCTGATATGTCGCAATTCACCCCGTGACAGTCTGTCTGACGCGCCATAGATACGGGCAAAGACAGATCAACTGCCCATAGGGATTGCTTCCATGTCAGAAGACGACGACATCATCCTTGCTGAACTCAACGACGAAGACCTTGTCGCGCAGATGTTCGACGACCTCTATGACGGCATGAAAGAAGAGATCGAGGAAGGTGTCACGATCCTGCTGGATCGCGGCTGGCAACCCTACCAGATCCTGACCGAAGCGCTGGTGGGCGGCATGACGATCGTCGGGGCCGATTTCCGCGACGGGATCCTGTTCGTGCCAGAGGTTCTGCTGGCCGCCAACGCGATGAAGGGCGGCATGGCCATCCTCAAACCGCTGCTGGCCGAAACCGGCGCACCGCGTGTGGGCAAGATGGTCATCGGCACGGTCAAGGGCGACATCCACGACATCGGCAAGAACCTCGTCGGGATGATGATGGAAGGTGCCGGGTTCGAGGTTGTCGATCTGGGAATCAACAATGCGGTCGAGGCCTATATCGAGGCGCTGGAGGCCGAAGGTGCCGACATCCTGGGCATGTCCGCCCTGCTGACAACGACAATGCCCTACATGAAGGTCGTGATCGACACGATGGTCGAAAAAGGCATGCGTGAGGATTACATCGTGCTGGTGGGCGGTGCCCCCCTAAACGAGGAATTCGGCAAGGCCATTGGCGCTGATGCCTATTGTCGTGATGCGGCTGTCGCAGTCGAGACGGCCAAGACGTTCATGGCGCGTAAACACAATCAAGCGAGCATGTCCTAAACTGCATTATCTTTGGCGTAGCCTGGGCTAGACAGGTGTTGTTTTTGTCTTCACTGATGAAACAGCAGCCATCCGAGGATTGCCGTGCCCCTACAACGTTTCGCCATTCTGATCGCAGTCGTTATCGCCTTGGCGGGCCTGACAGTGTGGATCGCCAATTTTTCGATGGGTTGGGCCTTGCTGCCGGCCCTGTCGACGGTGGCGCTGATCCTGACCGTATTGACCCGCCGATCCGGGTGACACCGCGCGACACCGATCTGACCCAGGCGGGGCTTGCGCCGTCGGGCAGAGGGCGTGTGCTGTTGCTGGCCTGCGGCGCGCTTGCCCATGAAATCATCGCATTGCGGCGTATGAATGGGTGGGATCATCTGGATCTGCAATGCCTGCCTGCGATCTGGCACAATCACCCCGAACGGATCGTGCCTGCGGTGCAAGACATCGTCGCAGCGCGGCATGGCGATTACGACCGGATTTTTGTGGTCTACGCCGATTGCGGCACGGGCGGGCAGTTGCAGGCCGCTTGCGATTCGCTGGGCGTGCGCATGATCGCAGGACCCCATTGCTACAGCTTTTTCGAAGGGAACACGCGGTTTGCCGAACATGCCGACGAAATCACGGCGTTTTACCTGACCGATTTTCTGACGCGGCAATTCGATGCCTTTGTCTGGAAACCGTTGGGACTGGATCGGCATCCCGCGCTGCTGGACATGTATTTCGGCAATTACGAAACCCTGGTCTATCTCGCTCAGACGGATGACGCTGACCTTACGGCCCGTGGGGCGAAAATTGCCGCGCGGATGGGGCTGACCTTCGAGAGGCGGTTCACAGGCTACGGCGATCTGGCGAAAGCCTTGGCGCAAGCCTAGCCGACGGGCGTTTCGCGAATCCGTTCCACCATCGCGCGCAAGCCGTTTGACCGTTGCGCGGACAAATGATCGTTCAAGCCCAGACGTCCCAGTTCCGCCCGCGCGTCGATGCTGTGCAGATCGTTCAACGGGACACCGTCGTAAAGCGCCCCCAACACGGCAATCAGCCCGCGCACGATCATCGCGTCGCTGTCACCGCGGAAATGAAACGTGCCATCCTCGGGTGCGGGCACCAACCAGACCTGGCTTGCACAGCCGTCCACCTTGGTTGCCGGCACCTTGAGTGCATCTTCCAGTGCAGGCATCGCCTTGCCCATGTCGATCACATGGCGATAGCGATCTTCCCAATCGTCAAGAAAGGCAAAGGTTTCAACGAGGTCTTCGAATTGTTCGGTGGCCATTGTCTTCTCCTTGTGCGTTGCCCCCCATCTATGGAACGCAGCGCCAAAGGTCTAGCGCGGCACTGTGACCACATGTGCGCCATCAACGGCCAGCGCGACCTTGCCTTCTGTCAGCAGGATTGCATCGCGGCCAAAAACCTCTTTGCGCCAGCCCTTGAGCGCGGGCAAATCGCGTTGACCGGCAGCCAGCGCATCAAGGTCGGCCGAATTCGCAATCAGCTTTTGCGCGACGTCGGCCTGTTCGGACTTTGCCTTGAGCAGCACCCGCAGCATATCCGCAATCGCCGGATTGACCTGAAGCCGTTCGGCACCGGCAGCAGGTTTCGGCAACCGGTCATTGGGCACGGCGATCCCAGCCTTGACGGCGGCAAGGATTCCCGCGGCGATGTCACCCTTGCGGGCCTCGCGTTGCAGCAGGCGGGACCGCGACAGGTCCTTTTCGTCGGTCGGTTTTGTGGATGCCAGCTCGACCAGCACATCGTCCTTGAAAACCCTGTTGCGCGGGATGTCGCGGGTCTGGGCGTATTCCTCGCGGAACCGGGCCAGTTCGCGCACGATCGCCAGAAAACGGCCAGATGTGGTGCGCGTCTTGACCCGCTGCCAGGCATCGTTGGGGTTTGTCTGATAGGTGGCCGGATCGTTCAGAACCGCCATTTCCTCTTGGACCCACTTTTCCCGCCCGGTGCTGCGTAGCCGGTCTGACAGCACCTCGTAGATTTCGCGCAGATAGGTGACATCGCCCAAGGCATATGTTTTCTGCGCATCCGTCAGCGGACGGCGCGACCAGTCGGTAAACCGGCTGGATTTATCCAGCTGTGCCTTTGAAATCTTGCGCACCAGGGTCTCGTATCCGGCCTGATCGCCGTAACCGCAGACCATCGCCGCGACCTGCGTGTCGAACAGCGGCGTCGGGATCAACTGGGCATCGACCCAAAAGATCTCGAGATCCTGACGTGCCGCATGGAACACCTTGACCACACCGGGATCACGGAACAGATCATACAGCGGTTCCAGTGACAGCCCGTCGACCAGTGGATCGACCAGAACCGCATCCTCGCCTGCCGCATCGCGGTAAGCGAGCTGCACAAGGCACAGTTTCGAATAATAGGTGCGTTCGCGCAAAAATTCCGTATCGACGGTCACATAAGGACGCTTGGCCGCCTCTGCACAAAAGGTGGCGAGTTCTGTCGTCGTCGTGATGGTCTGCATGGCGCCTCGTGGCTGTTCGGCCTTGCGGCGCAAAATACTGTTGCACCTGACTAAGGGATCGCCAGCGATTCGGAAAGCGCGGTCAATCCCGTGCGTCGATTGTCACCGGCGTGGTATCTCCGGCCAGAAACCGGCGCAGCACGGCCGGATACAGCCGATGTTCCAGCGGCAGGACGCGTTCGGCCAGGGTGGCGGGTGTGTCGTCAGCCCGCACGCTCAACACCGCTTGGCCCAGGACGGGGCCATCATCCAGATCGCCCGTGACCATGTGGACGCTGGCACCGTGTTCGGTATCACCGGCCTCGATCGCGCGTCTATGGGTGTGCAAGCCCTTGTATTTGGGCAGCAGCGACGGGTGGATGTTGAGTATCCTGCCCGCCCAGCGGTGGGTGAATTCCGGCGTCAGGATCCGCATGAAACCCGCCAGACAGATCAGGTCGATCCGGGCGGAATCCAGTTCTGCGTTGATTGCGGCCTCGAATGGCAGACGCCCGTCGTGATCGCGATGATCCACGACGGCCGTAGGAATACGCAGTGCGCTTGCCTTGAGCAGTCCACCCGCCTGCGGGACATTCGACAGAACCAGTTTCGCACGCCCCGGATGATCGCCGGTCATGTCGCGCGCGAGGGCGACCATGTTCGATCCGCCGCCCGAAATCAGTAGGGCAACGCGTGTCACGCAAGCGTCCCGGTATAGCGGACACCTGCGCCGGGGGTCACATGGCCCAGGCGGTGCACACGTTCGCCCTGTTCGACCAGCAGCGATTCCAGCGCCTCGGCGCCGGCCGCGTCAACGACCAGCACCATGCCGATGCCTGCGTTGAATGTTTTCAGCATTTCGGACGTCTCGATGCTGCCAGTGCGTGCCAACCAGTCGAACACCGGTGGCAACGTCCAGGATCCAAGGTCGATCTGTGCGCCCAGATCATCCGGCAGCACGCGCGGCAGGTTTTCGGTCAGGCCGCCACCCGTGATGTGCGCCAGCGCATGCACGCCACCCGCGCGGATCGCGGCCAACGCCGGTTTCACATAGAGCCGGGTTGGTGCGAGCAATGCCGCCCCCAGATCGCCGTCACCAAAGGGGGAATCGTCCGACCATGTCAGCCCTGCGTGTTCCACGATCCGGCGCACCAAAGAATAACCATTGGAATGCACGCCGTCGCTGCCCAGCCCCAGCAGCACATCGCCATCGGCCACGCCTGCGGGCAGGTCGGCGCCGCGCTCCATCGCCCCGACGCTGAAACCCGCCAGATCGAAATCACCACCGTGATACATGCCCGGCATTTCCGCCGTCTCGCCCCCGATCAGCGCGCAAGCCGACAGTTCGCACCCCTGCGCGATGCCGTTGATGATGCGGGTTGCCGCGTCCAGATCCAGTTTGCCCGTGGCAAAATAATCCAGGAAAAACAGTGGTTCTGCCCCTTGGCAGACCAGATCGTTAACACACATCGCCACCAGATCGATGCCGATGGTGTCCAGATTGCCGGTGTCGATGGCGATCCGCAGTTTCGTGCCCACACCGTCCGTGGCCGCAACCAAAATGGGGTCGTCATAGCCAGCACCCTTGAGGTCGAACAAGGCGCCAAACCCGCCAAGCCCGGCCATCGAACCGGACCGTTGCGTCCGCTTGGCCGCCGGTTTGATCCGTTCGACCAATGCGTTGCCTGCGTCGATATCAACGCCAGCCTGTGCGTATGTCAGCCCGTTTTTGGTCATGGATCGCCCCCAACAAAATCTGCCTGCGAGGTAACCGAAGATGCCTGCCTGTGCAACGCAGCATGACGGGCCAAGCAATAAGCGGATTCCTGCCATGCTTTAGGAAACCTTTTACCCGCAGCGGTGTTCTATCCATGTCATGAATAAATACTTTGCATCCATCGCCACGGCATTTGCCGTATTCGCATCCCCCGCCGCGGCAGAGGTTGTTCCACTTGTGGCCGCGCAGGATATTGCTGACGGTCCCTATATCGACGTGGCACAGACCGTGTCCTACTCTGACGCGCCGACAACCTTGGATGACATTCACGCGCTTGCCGACCTGGACGGCGACCCAGGTGTCGTAACTGATCGGGAACGCGAAATGATCGCATTGCTGTCAATGATGCTGATCGGCACGCCCGTCCAGAACTGATGCTTGACCGCCTCGTCTGAATGGCTATTCAGACCGCAGCGGGCCTGTAGCTCAATTGGTTAGAGCAGAGCGCTCATAACGCTTTGGTTGCGGGTTCAAGTCCTGCCGGGCCTACCAAATTCCGCACCGCTGAACACAGTTTTTCGAGCATCCCACTGACCAAGTGTGATGCAAGCAATGTGCTGATCAAATGTAGTAAATGGCGGTCCGTAGAGGATTCGAACCTCTGGCCTCTGCCTTCGGAGGGCAGCGCTCTATCCAGCTGAGCTAACGGACCGTTGCGCCTGCTATAGCTGCGGGGCTGCGGCCCCGCAACGGGAAATCAGGCGAAAAGTTCGTGACAAAGTTCCAATGCCTCGACGAGGACGTCCACTTCGTCGCGTGTGTTGTAAATGCCGAACGACGCGCGACAGGTCGCCGGAACACCCAGATGATCCATCAACGGCATGGCGCAATGCGACCCGGCCCGGACGGCAACACCTTTTTTGTCCAGCACGGTGGATATGTCATGCGCATGGGCCGCACCTTCGATCTTGAACGAAAAGATCGCACCTTTGCCCGGTGCGTTGCCCTGCACCTGCAACCAATTCAACCCGCGCAGGCGCGATTGCGCATAGTCGCGCAAATCCGCCTCGTGGGCTGCGATATTGTCCATGCCAACGTCCATCATCCAGTCCAGTGCCACGCCCAGACCGATCGTCTGCACGATACCGGGGGTGCCGGCCTCGAACATCATGGGCGGATCGTTGTAGGTAACCGCATCGCGGCCCACCTCGCGGATCATGTCGCCGCCCCCCATGAATGGACGCATTTCCCGCATCCGGTCGGGATGAACCCAGATCGCACCAGATCCCGAAGGACCATACAGCTTGTGCCCCGTGATCGCATAGAAGTCACAGCCGATATCCTGCACATCGACCGCCATGTGAACGGCGGCCTGTGACCCATCAACCAACACCGGCACGCCCCGCGTGCGGGCAGCAGCACAGATGGATTTCACATCAACAACGGTCCCCAACACATTGGACATATGGGTAATTGCGACCAATTTGGTCTTGGGGCCGATGGCGTCGATCACCGCCTGCGGATCCAGGTTGCCATCCGCGTCGCAATCAACCCACTTGATGACGACACCCTGTCGTTCACGCAGGAAATGCCACGGCACGATATTGGCGTGATGTTCCATGATCGACAGGACGATCTCGTCCCCCGGCTGAAGCCGGGGTGCCGCCCAGCCGTAGGACACCATGTTGATCCCCTCGGTCGTGCCGGAATTGAGCACGATATCATCCTCGGAGGCGGCGTTCAGAAACCGTGCCACAACGCCGCGTACGGATTCGTAGCGGTCGGTCGCGAGATTGGACAGATAGTGCAGCCCACGGTGTACGTTGGAATATTCCTCGGCGTAGCCGCGCGTCACGGCATCAATGACGACCTGCGGTTTCTGCGCAGAGGCGCCGTTGTCCAGATAGACCAGCGGCTTGCCGTTCACCTGACGGGACAGGATCGGAAACTGCGACCGGATATCAGCGATATCGAACATCAAATGGATCCCCCTTGGAACCCGACGCCAATCAGCGTCAGAAAAAGTGCAATGCCAAACGAGAATCCGATGATCCCCAAGGCAACGGTGCCAAGCGATTTGAGCAGGCTGTCAAACCCATGCAAGACATTCACGAAATGCAGCAGGGCAAAGAGCAGCCAGGCAAAACCGGCCAGCGTGACAATTCCGGAAAGCGGCGGCAGCAGAACCATCACAAACGTCTGGAACAATTGGATAACAAGACCGATGCCCTGCCACCATGCGACCAAAAGGATCGTCTGATCCAACCGTCCCTGCCCGCCCAGACTGCGGCCGGTCAGGTAAATGGCAAAGATCAGCACCACCAGCGACGAGGCCAGCACGATGGCAACGACAAAGGGCATCATGGCCATCGTGTCAGGCGCACTGCCCAGGATCATACTGCCGACCCCGACGAGGATGGTGGAACAGATCGCCACGACCGCAAGGATCGACCACAACGTCAGGGGTGCCAGATGATATGACATCAGCCCGCGCGCCGTCCCCGCAGGGTCGATCAATGACCGCTTGAGAAAGTCAGCGTTGATCACTTTTCCGCCTCGCGCAGGGACTGCAGCCAGATGTAGCCAAAAATCAGCAGCCAGACCGCACCCACCAGTTGCGTCCCCGCAGCTGGCCCCAGAAATCCGGCCATCAGACCATACAGCAGCAGCAGCGGCACGCTCGCTAACAGCGACCAGAACAACGCCAGTCTCGCGCTGTAGAAACTGCCCTGACCGCCAAAGAGCCGTGCGACCAGATGAGAGAGCGCAGCGAGACCATAAAGCACAAGAGGCCAGACCATCAGCCAGGCAAAGAGTTCATAGGTCATCAGCTGCGACAGCTCTGGCGGCTCTGCCCCCGGTGCCAGCTCGAACCCGGCTGCCCTGCGTGACAGACGTGGCCACTGCGCGATGAAAACCAGAATGCAGAACACAAAGAGATAGGCAATCGCCCGATCCTCGCGTTTGCCCTGATCCAGCAACTCTCGCATGACCTGGCGCGGTCTGCGCCAGGCCCGCATGATGTTCGTCGAAACGGCCATCAGCCTGCGTGGCGGTCCAGCCAGCCTGCCAGACGATCGCGCAGATCATCTGCCAGACCTTCGTCTGCGATTTCTTCCAATGCCTCGGCAAGGAAAGCCAGCGTCAACAGGTTGGTTGCCGCCTTTTCCGACACGCCACGGGACCGCAGATAGAACAGCGCCTCTTCGGAAATTGCACCAGAGGTGGACCCGTGCGAACACGCGACATCATCGGCATAGATTTCCAGTTCCGGCTTGGCCAGAAACTGGCTGTCGTCGTCCAGCAGCAGCGACTGGCTGATCTGATAGCCGTCGGTCTTTTGCGCGCCTTCCTTGACGAGGATCTTGCCTTGGAAAACGCCAACCGCACCGTTGCGCAGCACCTTCTTGAACACCTGACGTGACTCGCCGCGCAGGGCATCGTGGGTGATGAACACGGTGTCGTCGTGGTGAAAACCTTCGCCGTCACCGACACAGGCACCCGCGACATGGGCCACGGCATCGTCCCCCAGCATCTCGATCACGCAATCATTGCGCGTCAGTACGCCGTTCAGCGACAAGGTGAACGATTTGAATACAGAACCTTCACCGATCCGGGCAAAGGTATGAGTGTTCATCCGGCGCGCATGATCGCGGCCCTGTTGGCGCACGTGATGAAATTCACCACCATCGGCAACCGACACTTCGGTGACCGTGGACAGTCGCGCAGCCGCCGATCCGGTTTCCAGCAACGTGACCTTTGCCCCGGCCTCGACCCGGACAACATGATGCAAAACCGCGTCTGCGGCGGACTCCTTGCGGCGATACCGCAGGCAGATGGGGCGATCCACCGGACCCGTGGCGCGGATCAGCACACCATCCGTCGCGGTCGCGGTATTCAGCGATGCCAGCGGACGTTGCACCGGGTTTTGTCCGGCCAGTTCCAAGACGCCGTAGAGATCCTTGGCCCAGTGAATATCCTGCGCACCGGCCTCTGCCAGACGCCCGATTTCCAGATTCTCACCCTTGAGGTCATCAGATGCAGCGGCATCAAAGACACCGTCGACGAACACAAGCGTCAGGGGATTTGCGTCTGAAAAGATCGCGTCATCATCGTCCAGAACCTCTGCCGCAGGGGCATCGGCAGCCACAAGCTTCGCAGGATCAGTGTATTTCCAATATTCGTCACGCCGATGCGGCAGGCCCATCGTGGCCGTGCGGGTCATTGCGTCCTTGCGCGCCTGCGTCAGCCACGCAGCACCGTCAGGCACCGTGACCGCATCCAGCCGCGCATCGGTCGCGTCCTGTTTGAATTGCGGCAAGGCCATTACTCGGCCTCCGCCAACAGGTCCGCGTAACCGTTGTTCTCGACCTCAAGCGCGAGATCGGGACCGCCGGTCTTGATGATGCGACCGTTGGACATGATGTGCACGACATCAGGTTTGATATGGTCCAGAAGCCGCTGATAATGCGTGATAACAAGGAACGAACGTCCTTCGGACCGCAGTGCGTTCACGCCTTCGGAGACCAGTTTCATGGCGTCCACATCGAGGCCAGAGTCAGTCTCGTCCAGGATGCACATCTTGGGTTCGAGCATGGCCATTTGCAGAATCTCGTTCCGCTTTTTCTCGCCGCCCGAAAAACCGACGTTGACCGGACGCTTGAGCATTTCGGCATCGATCTTCAGATCCTTGGCGCGGGCGCGCACTTCCTTGAGGAAATCACCGGCAGACAATTCGTCCTGACCGCGCGCCTTGCGCTGTGCGTTCACCGCGGTGCGCAGGAACGTCATGTTGCCCACACCGGGAATTTCAACAGGGTACTGAAACGCCAGGAACAGGCCGGCAGCCGCGCGCTCCTCGGGCTCCATGTCCAGCAGGTCGGCGCCATCCAACGTCGCAGACCCTTCCGTCACCTCATAACCGTCCTTGCCGGACAGCACGTAGGACAGGGTGGATTTGCCCGACCCGTTCGGACCCATGATCGCATGGACCTCGCCTGCGCCGACGGTCAGGTCGACACCCTTGAGGATCGACTTCTCTTCTTCTTCAAGATCGACCTTCAGGCCTTTGATTTCCAGCATCTTTTCTTCCTTCAGTATTCCTTTGCGACAATCGTCGCATTCCCTAAGGTGCAGCTGTTTAGCCGACCGATCCTTCGAGGCTGATCGCCACCAGCGCCTGTGCTTCCATCGCGAATTCCATCGGCAGCGCCTGCAGCACTTCCTTGCAGAACCCGTTCACGACCAAAGCCACGGCCTCTTCCTCGTCCATCCCGCGCGAGCGGCAGTAGAACAGCTGATCGTCGTCCACCTTGGACGTCGTCGCCTCGTGCTCGACCCGGCTCGAGTTGTTCTTGACCTCAATATACGGGACCGTATGTGCCCCGCACTGCGACCCGATCAACAGGCTGTCGCACTGGGTATAGTTGCGCGATTCCTTGGCCTTGGGGTGCATAGACACCAGCCCGCGATAGGTGTTCTGGGCGTGGCCTGCGGAAATCCCCTTGGACACGATGCGCGACTTGGTGCGTTTGCCCAGGTGCACCATCTTGGTGCCGGTATCCGCTTGCTGATAGTTGTTCGCGATGGCGATGGAATAGAACTCGCCCTGACTGTCGTCACCGCGCAGAATGCAGGACGGGTATTTCCACGTCACCGCAGACCCGGTTTCAACCTGTGTCCACATCACCTTGGACCGCGCGCCACGGCAGTCGGCACGTTTGGTCACAAAGTTATAGATGCCACCCTTGCCTTCTTCGTCGCCCGGATACCAGTTCTGGACCGTCGAGTATTTCACCTCGGCGTCTTCTTCGATGATGATCTCAACCACCGCCGCGTGCAGCTGCGCCACATCGCGTTTCGGTGCCGTGCACCCTTCGAGATAGGACACATAGCTGCCCTTGTCCGCGATGATCAGTGTGCGTTCGAACTGGCCGGTATTTTCGGCGTTGATGCGGAAATAGGTCGACAGCTCCATCGGGCAGCGCACGCCGGGCGGAACGTAGACAAACGACCCGTCGGAAAACACGGCGGAGTTCAGCGTCGCGTAGAAATTGTCGGACGGCGGCACCACGGTGCCGAGGTATTTCTTCACCAGCTCGGGATACTCGCGGATCGCCTCCGAGATGGAACAGAAAATCACGCCGGCCTTTTTCAGTTCGGCCTGGAATGTCGTACCGACGGATACGGAATCGAACACCGCATCCACGGCGACCTTGCGCTCTGGCAGATCGTTTTCGGCACCTTCGACACCGGCCAGAATGGCCTGTTCCTTCAGTGGGATACCCAGCTTCTTGTAGGTTTCCAGCAGCTTGGGGTCGACCTCGTCCAACGACTTGGGCTTGACCTCCATACTCTTGGGCCGGGCGTAGTAATACAGATCCTGAAAATCGATATCCGCCACCTTGAGCATGGCCCAATTCGGCACGGACATGCCTTCCCAGCGGGTGAACGCAGCCTGACGCCAGTCCAGCATCCACTGCGGTTCTTCGTTCTTGGAGGAAATCAGCGCCACGATATCGGGGTTCACGCCCTTGGGCGCATAATCCATCTCGATGTCGTCGTCGTTCCAGCCGTATTTATACGCGCCAGAGAGTTGGGCCACCGCATCCACGGTTTCCTGATCGACGCCCTCTTTGACCTCTACCTGATCCAAAGCTGTCATGTCCTTACCTCTCTTGCGGCGTCATGCCGCCTGCATCCGTTTGATTTTCCGGCCCCACGCCTCGGCAAAGCGCAAGACCGTATCTTCTGTTGTCTCGGGTCCCAGCGACACCCGCAACGCGCAACCCGCCTGGTCATCGTCGAACCCCAGCGATTGCAGCACCCGGCTGGCCTTGACCTTGCCGCTGGAACAGGCCGATCCTGCGCTGACGGCAAATCCGGCAAGGTCCATCGCCATGACCTGTGTTTCACCCTTCCAGCCAGGCGTGATGAAACACGACGTATTGGGCAGCCTGCGCAGGTCATTCCCTACAAAAATAGTCTGCGAAGACTGCTCTGCAATGGCCTTTTCTAGAATATTTCTAAGTTGCGCAACCCGGTCCCAGACCCCATCTGCCAAATCTTTTTGTGCCGCAGCGGCCGCGGCCCCCATGCCGGCGATCGCGATGACATTTTCGGTCCCGGACCTGCGGCCCATCTCTTGGCCGCCACCACGAATTTGTGCGGCAATCTCAGCACCTTGCGGCACGATCAATGCGCCCACGCCTTTTGGTCCGCCAAATTTGTGGGCTGACAGGAACACCATGTCGACCTCTGCCCAGCCATAGGCAAATGGCACGCGCCCGAACCCTTGGGTGATATCGCTGACGGCCAGCCCCTGCGGCAAATCCTGCAGGATTCCGGTTTCCGAATTGGCAAGCTGGACCGTCGCACGCGCAGGATCGTCACAGATCACCTGTCCGGCCGACAGGCTCAGCGTCGCGTCGCACCAGACGCGCACGGCCTCGTGCTCGATGCCCGCACAGCGCAAACCACGACCGGCCAGCGACAGCGCCGCCGCCTCGGTTGATCCAGACACGAAAACGATGTCGGCGTTGGACGCACCCAGCGCCTCGGCCAGTTGCCCCCGCGCGCGTTCAACCAGCCCTTTCGCCGCGCGCCCCTCGGCGTGGACAGACGACGGGTTGCCCGCCACATCCATCGCCGCAATCATCGCGTCACGGGCTTCGGCCCGCAGCGGTGTCGTGGCGTTATGATCCAGATAGCTACGGGTCATGCGGTCCTTGATATCATCTTGCCAAAAATACTCCGGGGTCCGGGGCAGCGCCCCGGTCCGGCGTTCAGGTCTCGTCGACCACTTCGAATAGCGCGGGCACAGCCGGACAGGGAGCCATCGCATTACCGACCACATCCGACAGCCGGGTCTGGTGCAGGAACACATAGACATGTGCACTCAACCCTTCCCATAGGCGATTGGTCAACGACTGCGCACGGCTGCCGGATGTTGCACCGGACGCCCCCGCGCCCTTGTGCATTGCACTGACCGTTTCATCCACAGCCCCCAGAATGTCAGCCACGCGAATTTCGGACGGGGGCCGCGCCAGGCGGTAACCGCCACCCGGCCCGCGCACCGATTCAACCAATTCCGCGCGCCGCAGTTTCACGAACAACTGTTCGAGGTAGGGCAGCGAAATGTCCTGCCGCTTGGATATTTCGGTCAGGCTGGTCAGCCCGTCCCCCGGCTGCAAAGCGAGGTCCGCCAATGCGACCATGGCGTAACGTCCCTTGGTGCTTAACTTCATTCCAACCCCTGACCGACCCGCTGGGTCGTAAATTCATTGACGAAAAGCCGTAGCCTGATTAGGTCACGTCAACCCGCGCAGCACCTCTGCCGCGCATTTAGAATTATTCTAAGGTGGTGCCCGGCAATCGTCAAGCGCCCCTCCCAAAGCAGGTAAGACCCAAATGCCCGAAGTCATTTTTCCCGGCCCCGAAGGTCGCCTCGAAGGTCGCTACCATCCGCAAAAAGACCGCGACGCGCCCATCGCCATCGTGCTGCATCCGCACCCGCAGTTCGGCGGCACGATGAACAACAAGGTTGTCTACAACCTGCACTACGCCTTTTACCAGATGGGTTTCACCGTTCTGCGGTTCAATTTCCGTGGCGTCGGGCGCAGTCAGGGTGAATACGATCAGGGTATCGGGGAACTGTCGGACGCGGCCTCGGCGCTGGATTACCTGCAATCCATGAACAGCAACGCGAAACACTGCTGGGTTGCGGGCTTCAGCTTTGGCGCGTGGATCGGGATGCAATTGCTGATGCGCCGCCCTGAAATCACGGGGTTCATCAGCGTATCCCCCCCCGCCAACATGTATGATTTCAGCTTTCTCGCACCCTGCCCGTCTTCGGGTCTGATCATCAACGGTGCAGCTGATCGCGTGGCCCCGCCTGCCGATACCGTGAACCTGGTGAACAAGCTGCACGAGCAAAAGGGCATCACCGTCACCCACGAAGAGGTCCCCGGTGCCGGACATTTCTTTGAAGATCCGCATATGGACCCGATGATCGACAGTGTGAAAACCTATGTGCGTCGCCGCCTGACAGAGAACACGCGCTGATGGTATCCTACGTTGACGAAGTGGCCAACGAACTGGCCGCCAAAGCGCTCGAGGACGAGGCCCGCACGGGTGACGAAAAGATTGTGGACCAGATCTCGGAAATCCTGGGCACATCTTCTCAGACCCTTCAGGAAAGCTACATGACGTTCATCAGGGTGCGTCGCGCGGAAAAACGTGCGCGGACCCTGCTGGCCAGCCGCGCGGACAAGGGGTCCGCGGACTGACGCCACAGCGAATGGATGGATGACAGATGCGGCCGTTTTCGACATTTGCTGACAAACGGCCGCTGACAGCGGCGATCGTGGGCACGCTGTTCCTGACCGTATTGTTCGCGTGGCCGCTGATCGTCTTTGGCGCTGTCGATGTGACGGGCGGCACAGGCGAGATCACTTATACCCCCGACCTGACGACCAGTCTTTTCCAGGCGATTTCCGCGCTGATTGTCGTTCTTGTGGTCGCCCTGTTCGGCTGGACCCGCGCGGCGGGGCTGATCGCTGCACCTGACTGGGCCGGTGTCCGGTTATGGCTCTGGATCATGATCGTGCCTGCGTCGCTCTATGTCACGCTGGTAGCGGCTGTGATCGTTTACCCCCTGCCCGATCAGGTCGGCACGACCATTCTGGCCGCGATCCTCTTTGCCCTGTTCATCGGGCTGAGCGAAGAACTGATGTTCCGCGGCCTGCTGATGCATGGTCTGCGGCACAGGTTGTCGCCGGGCTGGGCGCTGATCGTCTGTTCGGTCCTGTTCGGAATCTATCACGGTGCCAATGCATTGTACGGTCAGGACGTGATTCAGACCGTGTTGCAAATCGTCTTTGCCACCGCCTTTGGCGCCTTGCTGGGCGCGATCACGTTGCAAGCCGTGAACCTGTGGCCCGCGATCATTCTGCACGCGCTCTGGAACCTCAATGTCTTTACCGCTGGCATGATCGACAGCGATGCGATTGACGGCACAGCGGTGGCGGAGGCGGGTGAAACGGCCGCACAGAATGCAAACGCCGTGCTGCCGCTAGTCGCCGGTGTCTCGGTCCAATTTGTCGTTTTTTCCGTTCTCGCATGGGTGATCTACCGCCGATGGTTGCGGCGAATGGCGCTGGACAGTGCGGCGCAACAAGCCTAAGGCGCGGTCTGACCCATTAGCCGGACGCAATTTATTATGATCTCGACCCTCGCCAAAGCCCTTGCAGACAAGGGCTATGATAGCCTGACCCCCGTACAGGAGGCCGTCACCGACGACGCGCTGACGGGTCAGGACCTGCTGGTGTCGGCACAAACCGGGTCCGGCAAGACGGTCGGATTCGGCCTTGCGATCGGTTCGACCATCCTGGCAGAGGACGGCACGTTTGGCCCCGCAGGACGCCCGCTGGCGCTGATCGTGGCGCCGACACGCGAACTTGCCATGCAGGTCAAACGCGAACTGACGTGGCTATATGCGCCGACGGGTGCGGTACTGGCATCCTGCGTGGGTGGCATGGATGTGCGCGACGAACGCCGCGCACTGGATCGCGGCGCGCATATCGTCGTCGCCACACCGGGCCGTCTGCGCGACCACATCACCCGTGGCAATATCGACCTGTCCGACACCCGCGCCGTGGTGCTGGACGAAGCGGACGAGATGCTGGACCTTGGGTTCAAGGAAGATCTGGAATTCATCCTTGGCGAGGCACCGCCAGACCGTCGCACGCTGATGTTCTCGGCCACCGTTCCGCCGATGATCGAACGGCTGGCCAAGGAATACCAGACCGACGCCAAGCGGATCGTCACCGCCAGCAAGGAAAAGCAGCATTCCGACATCGAATACCGCGCGCTGAGCGTCGCACAGCATGATGCCGACAACGCCATCATCAACCTGCTGCGCTATTACGAGGCACCCAATGCCATCGTGTTTTGCAACACGCGTGCGATGGTCACCCGACTGACGACGCGTCTGTCGAACCGCGGTTTTGCCGTTGTGGCCCTGTCCGGGGAATTGTCGCAGCAGGAACGCACACACGCGCTGCAAGCCATGCGCGACGGGCGTGCCCGCGTCTGCGTGGCGACCGACGTGGCCGCGCGCGGCATTGATTTGCCGAACCTCGAACTGGTGATCCACGCCGAACTGCCGACCAATGCGGAAATCCTGTTGCACCGGTCGGGTCGGACGGGACGTGCCGGGCGCAAGGGCGTCAGTGCGATGGTCGTGCCGCCCAAGATGTTCCGCCGTGCGCAGAACCTGCTGACATGGGGCAAGCTGAACGCCGACTGGGGCAAGGCTCCGACCGCAGACGAGATCCTGCAAAAGGACGAGGAACGTCTACTGGCGGACGATATCTGGTCCGAAACCTTTACCGATGGCGAAACGGCATTTGCCGCGCGCCTGCTGGAACAGCATTCGCCCGAACAGATTGCTGCGGCCTATCTGCGTCTGTATCAGGGTCGCCAATCCGCGCCCGAAGACCTGTCAGAGGCACCGACCCCCGGCGCACCGCGCGACGACCGCCCCCCGCGCGAGCGCAAAGAGGCATTTGGCCCGTCCAAGTGGTTCCGCGTCGACGTTGGCCGTGAACAAAAGGCAGAGGCACGCTGGCTCTTGCCGATGCTGTGCAAGGCCGGTGACATCACGAAAAAGGAAATCGGCGCTATCCGCATTCAGCCCGACGAAACCTTTGTCGAGATTTCCGAAGGCGCCGTGGCCGGTTTCCTGCGGTCGATCGGGTCGGACATGACACTGGAAAATCAGGCGAAACTGTCTGCCGTTGACGGCGTGCCAAACATCGGCAGCCGTGGTCCGCGCCCCAGCAAGCGCGACTACGACAGCCCGCGCGACGATCGTCCCGCATATAAAAAAGACAAGCCGCGCAGCGACAAACCGCGTGATACAGCGCCGCCGCCGCCGTCCCGTCAGGACGATGTGGCCGCGATCGCGCCGCGCAAGCCGCGGTCAAAGCCGGAAAAGCGTGATTACGACGGCGCTGTCACCCCGGCAAAACCGCGCGCGAAACCCGTCTGGAAGGACAAGGGCGGCACCGGTGACGCAGGCACCAAGAAACCCTACGCTGGCAAGGGCGATGCAAAACCTTACCAAGGCAAATCCGACGGCAAACCCTACAAGGGCAAGTCCGATGACAAGCCATTCCGTGCAAAATCCGACGGCAAACCTGCCTACAAGGACAAATCCGACGGCGGTGGTTTCAAGGGCAAAACAGGCCCTGGCGGCCCCAAGCCCAAGGCCAGTGCCTCTGACACGTCCAAGCGGTTCACGCCTCCCGGTGGCAAGCCTACGGGCCCACGCAAGGGCGGTGCCAGCACGCTGAAACGCAGTGGACCGAAAAAGAAATAGGACCGAATCGACACAACCGGCCCGAAAACACCTGAATTCCGCCCTCAAACCCTGAATTTGCTTTGGGACGCTGTCCAGATCCCACAGGCTGTGCCTGTGGGGGGTAACAGCGGCCGAAAGGGACACCAATGGCTACGCACACAGATACCAACACCACGACATCCAATGAAAAATCCGCGCAGGCTGGTCAGACACAGACCGCCGCACAGCGGCAGGCACCGACGGGCAAGCCTGCGCCGGTCACATTCCGGTTTCAGGACTTTGCCAGCATCTGAGATGTGACACGATCTGGAACCGATTGGGGGGCTCACGCATTGGTGAGGTGAACCAACGGAGACCAATCATGAAACTTCTCAAGATTTTGCTCGCAATTATTCTGCCCCCACTGGCCGTCCTGATCCAGGAAGGCTTTGGCAAGGCGTTCCTGATCAACGTGCTGCTGACGATCCTGGGCTACGTGCCCGGACTGGTACATGCGATCTGGCTGATGGCCCGGACCGAACCGGTTGGCGCATGACCCGGACGCACACACAGCGGCTGGCGCGGTTGGAGAAACTGGCGCACAGCATGGACAGCGCGTTCCGCATCCCTGTGATCGGGATGCGCGTCGGGTATGATGCGATCATCGGCCTTGTGCCGGGGATCGGTGATGCACTGACTTTGATCCCTGCCCTGATCATTCTGGCCGAGGCCAAACGCCTGGGCGCTGCCCCGCACGTGATGGGACGCATGGGATTGAACACCGCACTGGATGTTCTGGTCGGGTCAGTGCCTGTCATCGGCGACCTGTTCGACGCCAAGTTCAAGTCCAACCGCCGCAACGTCGCAATTCTGCGCGCACATCTGCATGAAAAAGGGGCCGTCCCAGAACGGAACAGCCCCCTTCAAACAGCCTGAAAAGGGCGGACCATTGCGTCCGCCCTTTTTAATTTAGCCAACCAGTTCGAGGCCGGAGAAGAAGAATGCGATCTCTTCTGCTGCTGCCTCGGGAGAGTCAGACCCATGGACCGAGTTTTCGCCGACGGATTCAGCAAACTCTGCACGAATGGTACCCGCTGCTGCGTCTGCGGGATTGGTTGCACCCATGACTTCGCGGTTCTTGGCGATTGCGCCTTCACCTTCGAGGACCTGCACCACAACCGGGCCGGACGCCATGAATTCGGTCAGCTCACCAAAGAACGGACGCTCGGAATGGACGGCGTAGAACTTGCCGGCCTGCGCCTGCGTCAGGTGGATACGCTTGGATGCGACAACGCGCAGACCTGCGTCTTCGAACTTGGCGACGATCTTGCCGGTCAGGTTGCGCTTGGTGGCATCGGGTTTGATGATGGACAGGGTACGTTCGACAGCCATGTTTAGCCTCTTTCAGATGAAATGCATTTCTGGCGCGGCCCTACCATGCAGCCGCCCCGCTGAAAAGCGGGCAATCACATTTCCATGGCAGCCCCGATGTGCCATGCGATGGAAAACAACCAAAGGGAGAAAACCATGACCTTAATCGTCGATTTTTTGAATAGTATCCTGTGGGGCTATGTCCTGGTCTGGGGGTTGCTAGGGGTCGGTGTGTTTTTCACGATCCGACTGGGGTTTATCCAGTTTCGCCATTTTCCCGAATACTTCCGTGTCATCATCGGATCGAACAATACCTCGCCCTCTGGCATCTCGCCGTTGCAGGCGCTGACAATTTCACTGGCAAGCCGCGTCGGAACGGGCAACCTGGCCGGTGTGGCCGTCGCGATCTATCTGGGCGGACCGGGTGCGATTTTCTGGATGTGGATGGTGGCACTGGTCGGCATGGCCACGGCCTATGCGGAATCGACGCTGGCGCAGCTCTACAAAGTCCGCAACGCCGATAGCCAATACCGTGGCGGCCCTGCGTTCTACATGGCCAACGGCGTTGGCAGCCGCGCGATGGGATATGCGTTTTCGATCTGCCTGATCCTGTCCTTTGGCCTGATCTTCTCGGCCGTGCAGTCCAATTCGATTTCCGAATCGATGACCGCCGCCTTTGGTGTGCCGGGGATCGCCACCGGTGTGGGCCTCGCGGCCGTGGCCGGTATCGTGATCTTTGGCGGGATCCGGTCGATTGCAAAGGTTGCGGAACGCATCGTGCCCGCCATGGCGGGGATCTATATCCTCGTGGCGCTTTACGTGCTTGTTGTGAACATCACCGAGGTGCCGGCAATGTTCGCCCTGATCGTCAAATCGGCATTCGGGTTTGAACAGGCGGCTGGCGGTTTCACCGGCGGAATCATGGCGGCCCTGATGAACGGCGTGAAACGCGGTCTGTTCAGCAACGAGGCTGGTATGGGGTCTGCGCCCAACATCGCTGCAACGGCTGTGCCGGACCCGCATCACCCGTCCAGTCAGGGTCTGGTGCAGGGGCTGGGTGTGTTCATCGACACGCTGGTGATCTGCACGGCAACCGCGCTGATGATCCTGTTGTCCGGCGTCGTCGACTATGGCCCCGATGGTGCACAGGGCATGGTGCTGACGCAAAATGCACTGTCCGCCCACATCGGTGCCGCCGGACCTGCGTTCATTGCCATCGCCATCCTGTTCTTTGCCTTTACCTCGATCATCGGCAACTACTCTTATGCCGAAAACGCGATGGAGTTTCTGGGGCTTGGCGGGCGGATGCCATTGCTGATCCTCAAGGTCGCGGCGATGGCGATGGTGATCTGGGGGGCCGTGCAGCCGGTCTCGACGGTGTTCAACTTTGCCGATGCCAGCATGGCCGTCATGGCGACGATCAACCTGGTCGCCATCGTGATCCTGTCCGGCACCGTGCGCGCGCTGACCATCGACTATTTCAAACAGCGTAAGGCGGGCAAGGAACCGCTGTTCCGGTTTGCCGATCATCCCAATCTGGACAAGGGGATCGACCCCACGATCTGGAACCGCGACGTCGCTGCCGAACGCGAATGATGACCACTTTCACATGGGCGGGGCCTCTGCTATGCGCCGCCCATGCTGAAAATATCTGACATCACATACTCCGTCGAAGGCCGCACCCTGCTGGAGGGCGCGACCGTCACCATTCCCACTGGCCACAAGGTGGGATTGGTGGGGCGTAACGGCACCGGCAAGACCACGCTGTTCCGCATCATTCGCGGTGAAATGGTGCTGGATACCGGGACCATCGACATGCCGCGCGGCTGGAAGATCGGCGGCGTCAGCCAAGAGGTTCCCGGCAACGAGGTCAGCCTGATCGACACGGTGCTGCGCGCCGATACCGAACGGGAATCCCTGCTGGCCGAGGCGGAAACCGCCACTGACCCGACCCGCATCGCAGACATTCAGGTCCGTCTGACCGATATCGACGCTTGGAGCGCCGAAGCCCGCGCAAGCACCATCCTCAAGGGGCTTGGGTTCACCGACGAAGAACAGCGTATGCCCTGTTCTGCGTTTTCGGGTGGTTGGCGGATGCGCGTGGCGCTGGCCGCTGTGCTGTTTTCCGAACCCGATCTGCTGTTGCTGGACGAACCGACAAACTACCTCGACCTTGAAGGTGCGCTGTGGCTCGAAGCCTATATCGGCAAATACCCCCACACCGTGCTGATCGTCAGCCACGACCGCGAGTTGTTGAACCGGTCTGTGGGCGGGATCCTGCACCTCGAAAACAAGGGGCTGACCTACTACACTGGCCCCTACGACCAGTTCGCCCGCCAGCGCGCTGAAAAGATCGCGCTGCTGACCTCCGCTGCGAAAAAGCAGGATGCCAAACGCGAACACCTGCAAGCCTTTGTCGACCGGTTCAAGGCCAAGGCCTCCAAGGCGAAACAGGCGCAATCGCGCGTCAAGGCGCTGGAAAAGATGGAAACCATCCGTGTGCCTGCCGACGCGGCACGCACCGTGTTCACCTTTCCTGAACCCGAGGAACTGTCGCCCCCCATCATCGCAACCGAAGGTGCTGCCGTTGGCTATGGCAACCAGATCATCCTGCATGACCTGAACCTGCGCATTGACCAAGACGACCGGATCGCCCTGCTGGGCCGCAACGGCGAGGGCAAATCCACCCTGTCCAAGATGCTGTCAGGCCGCCTGGAGGTCGCGCGCGGCAACATGGTCTGTTCCAACAAGCTGCGCATCGGTTTCTTTGCCCAGCATCAGGTGGACGAGCTGCGGATCGAAGAAACGCCGCTGGACCACCTGTTCCGCGAACGCCCCGAAGAAGGTCAGGCGAAACTGCGCGCGCGGCTGGCAGGCTTTGGTCTGGGCGCCGATCAGGCGGAAACCGCCGTGGGGCGTCTGTCAGGCGGGCAAAAGGCACGTCTGTCGCTGCTGCTGGCCACCCTGCCCGCGCCGCATCTGCTGATCCTTGACGAACCGACCAACCACCTCGACATCGAAAGCCGTGAGGCGCTGGTCGAGGCACTGACCGCCTACACCGGTGCGGTCATCCTCGTCAGCCACGACATGCACCTGTTGTCGATGGTCGCCGACCGTCTGTGGCTGGTTAAAGGCGGGCACGTCAAACCCTATGACGACGACCTTGCCAGCTATCGCAAACTGCTGTTGACCCCGGACAAACCCGCCAAGGTCGAAAAGCCGGTCGCCCCCAAGGTGCGCAAACCCACACGCGACGAAATCCTCGCGCTGCGCGCAGAGGCACGCAAGGCGGAGGAACGCGTGACGAAAATCAACGACATGCGCGACAAGCTGGCCAAGAAGCTGGCCGATCCTGCCCTGTATGATGATACGCGCATTGGCGAACTTGCGACCTGGAACAAGAAATACGCCGAGGTCATGGACGGCCTGTCCCGCGCCGAGACGATGTGGATGCAGGCCTTGGAAAAACTGGAAAAGGCCGAAAAGGCCTGAAACGCGACCTGCGAGGGTGAGACATGACTGATATTCCCACGCTCATCACGGCCTTTACCGCCATGTTCATCGTGATCGACCCGCTGGGACTGGCACCGCTGTTCGTTGCCATGACCCAAGGCATGACCCGCCGTCAGCGGCAGGCCATCGCGATCCGCGCCTGTCTGGTATCGATCGGATTGCTGCTGATCTTTGCCTTTTCGGGCGAGGCCTTGCTGGATTTCATCGGCATTTCCATGCCTGCCTTTCGGATTGCTGGTGGCGTTCTTCTGTTTCTGACCGCGCTCGACATGTTGTTCGAACGCAGGCAGGCCCGCCGCGAAGACAATTCGTCAGACCATGTCGACCCTGATTCCGACCCGTCGATCTATCCCATCGCCATTCCATTGATCGCGGGCCCCGGCAGTATTGCGACGATCATTCTGTTGACCGGCCAGACCGACAGCGCACTCGGTTTCGGCGCAGTACTGGGCATCATGGTGTTGGTGATCGGCATCGTCTTTGTGTTGTTCATGGCCGCAGGATTGCTGGAACGACTGCTGGGCAAAACGGGTATCAACGTGGTGACCCGCCTGCTGGGGATGCTGCTGGCCGCCTTGGCCGTGCAGTTCATTCTGGACGGTCTGCGGGGTTTCGGTCTGGGCGGCTGAGCCCTATATCTGCGACATGAGCACTGACCAGATCATGCAGGCGACCTTTCTCACCCTCATGGGTGGCGCAATTTTTGTCAGCTACCTCGTCAGTCAACGGGGCCGCATGGGCAAGGTTGCCCAACAGGCCAGCATCTGGGGCCTGATCTTTATCGGTGTGATCGGCGCGATCGGGCTGTGGGGTGATATCAGCCGTGACGTGCTGCCCCGGCAATCGGTGACCAGCGGCGGTGACATCGTGCTGCCCCAACAGGCGGACGGGCATTATTACATCCGGCTGGACGTGAACGACGTGCCCGTGGATTTCGTCATCGACACCGGCGCATCGCAGATCGTCCTGAGCCAGCAGGACGCGCAGCGCATCGGACTGGACCCCGATACACTTCGGTATCTGGGCAGTGCCAGCACCGCGAACGGCATCGTGCAAACCGCCCCCGTGACGCTGGACCTGGTCACGCTGGGAGATGTGACCGAAACCCGCGTGCCCGCCGTGGTCAATGGTGGGGACATGTTCGGGTCTCTGCTGGGCATGTCCTACCTCAGCCGATTTTCAAACATCCAGATTCGCGATGGCGAACTGGTCCTGACGCGATAGGATATTCCCATGCGCCTGTTCTTGCCCCTAACCCTGCTGATTTGCCTCGCGGCCTGCGCCCCGCAACCCGAACTACCAGAGGATTTCGACGCGACTTTCGCGTTCTAACCCACTGATATCAGACGGATCGCCCGGTCCTGTTCCATTAGCCACAACAAGACACGCGCAGCCTTGCCGCGTGGCGTGTCGAGGGTGGGATCGTCATGCAACAGCTTGCGTGCGTCTGACCGGGCCAGTTCCAGAAGCGCTGTCTGCCGTTCCAAATCGGCGATACGAAATCGCGGCAGGCCGGATTGTGCGGTTCCGATCATGTCGCCCGCCCCGCGCATCGCTAGGTCCTCTTCGGCGATGACGAAACCGTCCTCTGTTTCGCGCAGGATCGCGAGGCGCCGTTCACCGGTTTTCGACAGCGGCCCCTGATACAGCAGCAAACAGGTCGAGGCCGCCGCACCGCGCCCGACCCGCCCACGCAACTGGTGCAACTGCGCCAGACCGAAACTTTCCGCGCGTTCGATCACCATGATCGACGCGTTGGGCACATCGACGCCAACCTCGATCACCGTGGTCGCAACCAGCACCTTGGTTTCGCCCGCAGCGAACCGCGCCATCGCCGCGTCCTTGTCCGCCGGTGGCATCTGACCATGCACCAGCCCCACAACGCCCTCGCCAAGTGCGCTGCGCAATCGTTTGAACCGTTCTTCGGCGGCGGTCATGTCGCTGACCTCTGATTCCTCGACCAGCGGGCACACCCAATAGGCCTGACGCCCCTCTGCCACGGCGGTGCGCAGGCGATCCACCACCTGGTCCAACCGCTCTGTCGAGACGAGAGCCGTTGTTACCGGTGTGCGCCCGGGAGGTTTTTCGTCCAGCACACTCAGGTCCATTTCACCAAATTGGGTCAGCGACAGTGATCGGGGGATCGGCGTTGCGGTCATCACAAGTACATCAACCGCCTGCCCCTTGGACCCAAGTTCCATCCGCTGGGTCACGCCGAACCGGTGCTGTTCGTCCACCACCGCTAGGCGCAGATCGTGAAACTGCACATCAGGCTGAAACACCGCATGGGTGCCGACAAGGATCTGGATATCGCCCGCCGCAAGGGCCGCAAGTTTTGCCTGCCGTTCACGTCCCTTGTCGCGGCCGGTCAGAATTTCCAGCACGACGCCGGCCTTTTCGGCCAATGGCCGCAACCCCTGCAAATGTTGCCGGGCGAGGATTTCGGTCGGGGCCATCATGACACCCTGCCCGCCTGCCTCAACAGCGACGAGCAAGGCCATCAGCGCGACCAGCGTCTTGCCGGCACCCACATCACCTTGCAGCAGGCGATTCATCCTCTGCGGTGTTCCGAGGTCAGCGGCGATTTCGGCAATGGCGCGGGTCTGTGCCCCCGTCGGACGATAAGGCAAGGCCGCAAGGACGCGCTTGCGCAACCTCCCATCGCCCGCGCTGACGCGGCCCGGTTTCTGCCGCACCTGCGCCCGCGCCAGCGCGAGTGTAAGTTGGTGGGCGAACAACTCATCATAGGCCAGACGCACGCGCGACACGGCCATGTGTGACAGATCTGTCGTTGCCTGCGGTGCATGGGCGGCGGTCAGGGCGCTGTGCCAATCCGGCCAGCCTTCTCGCTGTTTGAGTGGTGGATCAATCCATTCCGCCAATTCGGGTGCCTTGGACAAAGCATCGCGCGTCGCCTTGAACATCAGCTTTTGCGTCACACCAGCGGTCAGCGGATAGACTGGTTCGAACGCGGGCAGATCGTCCCCCGCATCAGGCAGGACCACATGGTCAGGATGGGTCATCTGCGCGATCCCGTCGAACAATTCGACCTTGCCCGACACGATGCGCCGTTGTCCCGTCGGCAAGAGTTTCTGAAGATAATCACCGCGCGCATGAAAATAGATCAGCGTGAAATCCACAGCCTCGTCACGGACCGCGATCCGGTAGGGGCGCCCCTTGGTGCTGGGCGGATGATGCTGGCCGATCATCACCTCGACCGTAGCGACAGCCGGTGGGACCACCTCTTCGATACTGGCGCGCCGGTGGCGGTCGACCCCCGAGGCCGGCAACGTCATCAGCAGGTCGCGCGGGGTCCGGACACCGATCTGTTCCAACGCCTTGGCCGACTTTGGCCCGATCCCCGCAAGAGTCGGCAGGGCGGCAAACAGCGGAAACAGGCTCTCTGGGCGTTGACTCATGCGTCGCCGATCAGCGCGAGCCAGGCGTCCTCGTCGATGGTCTCGACACCCAGTTTGGCCGCCTTGTCGGCCTTTGATCCAGCACCCGGCCCTGCGATCAGAATGTCGGTCTTGGCACTGACCGATCCTGCAACCTTGGCGCCCAACGCCTCGGCGCGGGCCTTGGCTTCGGCGCGGGTCATCTTTTCCAACGTGCCGGTAAAGACGACGGTCTTGCCTGCAACGGGGCTACCTGTGGTTACCGGCGCTGCAACGGGCACGATGTCGGTCAGCTGCGCAACAAGCCGTACAATCGACGCCCTCTCCTTTTCTTGCTGAAATGTCGTGACAAGCGATACGGCAACGGACGCACCGATGCCGTCGATCCCGACCAGATCGTCCCAAGCTGAACGGGCTTGCGTGTCTACATCAGTCCAGACGGCATCCCGCACGGGTTTGACCCGTGCCCGGCGATTTTCTGCGGCCGCGGCCTGCCGTTCCGCCTGTTCTGCGGCATCGGCCGCCAGATGCGCCTGTGCGGCTGGCCCGGCCTGATCGACCGCCTGCATCAACGCGTCCCACGTCACGAAATGGCGCGCCAGATCAGCGGCAGCCACCTCTCCGACATGGCGAATTCCAAGCGCAAAGATCAAGCGGTTCATCGGGATCGCGCGTTTCGCATCAATGGCGTCAAAGAGGTTGTTCGCACTTGTCTTGCCAAAGCCCTCGCGGTTTTCGAGCTTGGCCAGGTTTGCCGCATTGCGGGCACGCAAGGTAAAGATATCCGCAGGCTCGTGCACAGGCAGCGTCTCATCGGCAAAGAAATATTCGACCTGTTTGGCCCCGAGCCCTTCGATGTCAAAGGCAGAGCGACTGACAAAATGTCGCATCTTTTCAATCGCTTGTGCGGGGCAGATCAGACCGCCCGTACAGCGACGGACCGCATCGCCGTCATCGCGCACGGCATCTGATCCGCATTCCGGGCACCGCGTCGGGAAAACGTAGCGCGTTGCATTGTCAGGCCTGCGGGACAGATCGACACTGGACACCTTGGGGATGACGTCGCCTGCGCGATAGACCTCGACCCAGTCGCCAACGCGAATATCTGTTCCACCGCGTATTTCGCTGCCGTCGGCGCTGCGCCCTGCGATGTAATCTTCGTTATGCAAGGTAGCGTTCGACACCACGACGCCACCGACCGTGACAGGTGTCAGCCGCGCAACCGGCGAAAGCGCACCGGTGCGGCCCACCTGGATGTCGATGGATTCGACCTGCGTCCAGGCTAGTTCGGCGGGAAACTTGTGCGCGATGGCCCACCGCGGCGTGGTGGATCGAAACCCCAGACGGCGCTGATAGTCGAGATCGTCAACCTTGTAGACGACGCCGTCGATATCATAGCCTAGGGCGGCCCGGTCGGCGGCGATGCGGTCGTAATGTGCCACCAGCTCATCGGGATTTTCACATGTCAGTGTCAGCGGATTGGTCGCAAAGCCCAGCTCAGCCAGCCGCGCAATCGCGCCCGATTGTGTCTGCGCCAGCGGGGCCGACACCTCGCCCCAGGCGTAGGCGAAAAAATGCAACGGGCGTGATCGTGTGATATCTGGATCCAGCTGGCGCAGCGATCCTGCCGCTGCGTTGCGTGGATTGGCGAATGGTTTCGCCCCGGCGGCTGTCTGCCGGTCGTTGAGAGCCGCAAAATCCGCGTGGGTCATATAGACCTCGCCACGCACCTCGATCACGGCCGGCGCACCAGTCAACCGGTGAGGTATCGACGAAATCGTCCTTGCATTTTCGGTCACGTTTTCGCCGACCGCACCGTCACCGCGCGTGGCGGCCTGCACCAGATGACCATCCTCGTAACGCACGGACAGTGACAAACCGTCGATCTTGGGTTCGGCGGTGTAGCGTAACGCTGCATCCACACTCAAGTTCAGATAGCGCCGGATGCCTGCGTCGAAATCGGTCACATCCTCGGTCGCAAAGGCATTGCCCAACGACATCATCCGGACCGCATGCGTGACCTTGCCGAATCCGTCGGCGACGGTGGCACCAACAGCCTCGCTGGGGCTGTCAGCGCGTTTGAGGTCGGGAAATACAGCCTCGATTTCAGCATTGCGACGTTTGAGCGCGTCATAGGCGGCATCGTCGATCGCAGGTGCATCGTCACGGTGATAGGCCAGATTGGCTTGCGCAAGTGTCTGGGCCAGTTCCGCCAGTTCGCGCGCCGCATCATCCGCCGTCAGGTCGCCGACCGGAACCGCCGTGATCGAGTTGGCCATTCCAGCCGTATCGCGCTGTCCCATCGGACCCCCTGTCAAACTGGTTGCCCGTCATCGCGGACCTGCCCGTGAACCTAGGGGGCGCGATGCATGACGTCCAGATTTGACGCGCCGGTTCAGGGCATTTCAGGGCCTTCCTGTCTGCGATCAGCAGGCGCCGGCACAGCACCCGCCATCAGGCACCGACCGCGACCGCCGCGTGATCCTGGCGCACCTCCGGATCGCGCAGGACATATCCGCGACCCCAGACGGTTTCGATGAAATTGTCGCCACCGGTCGCCTCGCTCAGCTTCTTGCGCAGCTTGCAGATGAACACGTCGATGATCTTGAGTTCCGGCTCGTCCATGCCGCCATACAAATGATTGAGGAACATCTCCTTGGTCAGGGTCGTGCCTTTGCGCAGCGACAGCAATTCCATCATCTGATATTCCTTGCCGGTCAGATGGACCGTCTTGCCATCAACATCGACAGTCTTGCCGTCCAGATTGACCGCAATCGAACCGGTCTTGATGATGGATTGGGCGTGCCCCTTGGACCGCCGAATGATCGCATGAATCCGCGCGACCAGTTCCTCGCGGTGGAAGGGTTTGGTCAGGTAATCGTCAGCACCAAAACCGAAACCTTTGAGTTTGCTGTCGGTGTCATCATCGCCGGACAGGATCAGGATGGGGGTTTCGATGCGCGCCAGGCGCAATTGGCGCAACACATCGTAACCGGTCATGTCGGGCAGGTTCAGGTCCAGCAGCACAAGGTCATAGTCATAGAGTTTTGCCAGATCGATCCCCTCTTCGCCCAGATCGGTCGCGTAGACGTTCAGATTGGCATGGCTGAGCATCAGTTCGATGCTTTTGGACGTGGTGGGGTCGTCTTCGATCAGTAGGACTCGCATACGGTTCTCCGTTCATCTGTGCACCAGCAACTTGCCCCGGAATCGTTAACGAGCGATTAGCGTATCCTTAAAAGTGTGCATCACGCACGTCATGGTTGTCTATATTTTTGCAAGGCGGTGGTTTTCAGGGCATCCTTGCCATAGACGGTCAGGGCGTTTTCCCATTCCGTGAATTCCTCGTCCGACAGGTCATACATGGTCAGCGCATCCGCGCGCGTCAGCAGCCCGTGGGTCACGGCGGACACGACCTTGGCCTTGCGCGAGGCCACCCAGCGGCGCGTGCGTGCAGGCGGCAGGTCGGCCCGGGTCAGAATGGAACCGTCAGGCAATGTCACTGACCGCGGGCCGTTGATTTTGCGTAGATACATCGCGTTGTCCTTTTGTTGATCGCGCAGAGACTGGGCGAAAACATTTAAAGACTGGTAAGCCAGCGCAAGCGGGTGTAGGGCCAAGGCCCTATTGACAACCCTTGTCCATACAGGTGGTCCGACATGCCTCTCGATCAGACGCTCAACAGCCTCGGTTTTGCCAAGCCGCCCGCACAGACCCGCGTGGTCGTCGCGATGTCCGGTGGTGTGGACAGTTCCGTCGTGGCAGCACAACTGGCCGAAGAAGGCTACGACGTCGTCGGCGTCACGCTGCAACTCTATGATCATGGCGCGGCCTTGGCGAAAAAAGGGGCCTGTTGCGCGGGGCGTGACATCCATGATGCGCGCCGCGTTGCCGAAGAAATGGGGTTCCCCCACTACGTTCTGGATTACGAAAACACCTTTCGCGAGGCGGTGATGGATGAATTCGCCGACAGCTATCTGGCCGGTGCGACCCCTGTCCCCTGCATTCGGTGCAACGAACGGGTGAAATTCAAGGACCTGCTGGAAACAGCCCGTGATCTGGACGCCGATTGCATGGCGACCGGGCACTACATCCAGCGCAAGATGGGTGCGCAGGGTGCGGAATTGCATTGCGCGGCGGATGCGGCCAAGGATCAAAGTTATTTCCTGTTTTCCACCACCCCCGAACAGCTGGACTACCTGCGGTTCCCCTTGGGGCATCTGAAATCCAAGGAAGAGACCCGCGCATTGGCCGCTAAATACGGGCTGAGCGTGGCGGACAAACCCGACAGCCAGGACATCTGTTTCGTGCCCAACGGCAACTATGCTGCCGTGATCGAAAAACTGCGCCCCGGTGCGGCTGAACCGGGTGATATCGTCGACACGGACGGCCGCGTACTGGGCCAGCACAACGGCGTGATCCACTATACGATCGGCCAACGCCGTGGTCTTGGAATTGGTGGTCTGGCCGACCCGCTGTATGTGGTGAAACTGGATGTCGCGGCCCGGCAGGTGATCGTCGGCCCCAAGGACCTGCTGGCCACCCGCAAGGTGCCGCTGCGTGAAATCAACTGGCTGGGGGACGGCGGTTTTCTGGCCGGTGGCACGCGCCAGATCGCGGTGAAATGCCGGTCCACCAAGCCGCCGACCGACGCGATCCTGCGCCCGATTTCCGATACAGAGGCGGAGATCGAACTGCTGGTCGCCGAAGAAGGCATCAGCCCCGGTCAGGCTTGCGTGTTCTATGACCCCGACAGCACCCGTGTGCTGGGCGGCGGCTGGATCTGGCGGGGCTACTGACACCCCGATCAGGTCTGGCATCCGCGGCTTGCGTGAAATATGCCAAGGCCATGATTTACAAAACCGCATCCGATTGGCTGAACGCCCCCCAGAAACGTGTCCTGTTTTTCGGGATGTCCGGTCTGGGTAAAACCTATCTGTCCTCCATGCTGCGCGCGACGGGTGACTGGTTTCACTATTCCATCGATTACCGCATCGGCACCCGCTACATGGGCGAGCTGATCGCGGACAATGCCAAGCGCGAGGCGATGAAGGTGCCGTTTCTGCGCGACCTCTTGCGGTCGGACAGCATCTATATCGGGTCGAACATCTCGTTCAACGATCTCAAGCCGATGTCGTCCTATCTGGGAAAACCCGGTGATCCTGACCGTGGCGGCCTGCCCTGGGACGAATACACCCGGCGTCAGGATCAGTTCCAGCGGGCCGAGGTCGCGGCCCTGATGGACACGGGCCATTTCATCGACAGGTCACACGATCTGTACCAATATCCCCATTTCGTCTGCGACACGGGCGGGTCGATCTGTGAATGGGTCGATGCGCACAATCCCCGCGATCCGATCATGACCGCCCTTTCGGCCCGCACGCTGATGGTCTGGATCGAAGGATCGGACGAGCATATCGACGAACTGGTGCGCCGCTTTGATCGTGAACCCAAACCGATGTCCTATGACCCGGTCTTCTTGTTGGAAACATGGAACGCCTATCTGTCCGAATTTGATGTGGCGCCGGACAAGGTTGATCCCGATACGTTCATCCGCTGGGCCTTTGCCAAGGCGCTGAATCATCGCCAGCCACGCTATCGCGCGATGGCCGATAACTGGGGCCTGACGGTTGGCATGTCGGATGTGATGCAGGTGCATGACGCGGCCAGCTTTGACGCGATGATTGCCACAGCCCTTGAGGCGCGCGGCTGACGCGCCTATCTGTGCCGCCTTCACCGGGGATAAGACAATGCCGATCAAACTGCCATCCAATCTGCCCGCCTACAGCGTTCTGAATGCAGAAGGCGTGATGGTGCTGGCCGATGACGCCGCAGACCGTCAGGACATTCGCCCGCTGCGCATCGCCCTGCTGAACTTGATGCCGAAAAAGATCGCGACCGAAAACCAGTTCGCCCGGCTGATCGGGGCAACCCCCTTGCAGATCGAACTGTCGCTGATCCGTATGTCGGAACATCAGACGAAAAATACCGCCGCTGATCACATGGAAACCTTCTACCGTCCCTTTTCGGAAGTCGCGGCCAGCGGCGAGAAATTCGACGGCCTGATCATCACCGGTGCCCCGATCGAGCATCTGGATTTTACCGATGTGACCTATTGGTCGGAATTGCAGCAGGTGTTCGACTGGACCCAGACGCATGTGCATTCGACATTTGGCGTCTGCTGGGGCGGCATGGCGATGATCAACCACTTTCACGGCGTGCCCAAACACCTGCTGGACACCAAGATGTTCGGCTGTTTCCGCCATACCGTCACCGATCCGGCCTCGCCCTATCTGCGCGGGTTCTCGGACGATTGCGTGATGCCGGTCAGCCGCTGGACCGAAATGCGGCAGGCCGACGTGGACGCGGCAAACGGATTGCGCACGCTGATCACCAGTCCGCATGCCGGTCCCGCGCTGGTCGAGGACCCGGCCCATCGCGCGCTCTATGTGTTCAACCATTTCGAATACGACACCGACACGCTGAAACAGGAATACGACCGCGACGTGGCACAGGGCACCCCGATCAACGTGCCGGTGAACTACTATCCCGATGACGATCCGTTGAGGGCGCCGCAAAACAGGTGGCGGTCGCATGCGCACCTTCTATATGGCAACTGGATCAACCAGATTTACCAGACGACGGAATATGACCTGAATGCAATTGGCCGTTAAAGCACTGACGTGGGCGGCCCTTGCGGTCGGGTTTGGCAGCATCGTGACGGGATGCACATCGACCATGCGCACCGCCGCGGCAGAGCGCGACTACCCGCCCTTGGGCGAATTCGTCACGGTCGATGGCGGCGCGCGGGTGCATTACCTTCAGGCAGGCAGCGGACCCGATGTGGTCCTGATCCACGGGGCTGGCGGCAACCTGCGGGATTTCAAGTTCGACCTGTTCGACAAACTGGCACAAAACTACCGCGTAACGGCGTTTGACCGTCCGGGTCTGGGATACACCGACCGTTTTCCGGGCCTGCCCGACGGGGCGCTGGCCAGCGCCGGAGAAAGCCCCCTGCAACAGGCCATGATGCTGCGTCAGGCGGCAGGACAACTGGGCATCAATGATCCGGTTGTCGTCGGCCATAGCTTTGGCGGGATCGTCGCCTATCAGTGGTCGCTGATGGGGCTGGATGGCGATGACCCGGTGAATGCCGCGGCGATGGTCAGCTTTGCCGGCGTCACGATGCCATGGCCCGGTGATCTGGGACTTTACTACACGATCAACGGGTCAGCATTTGGTGGTGCCGTGGTCGTGCCACTGATTTCGGCGTTCGTGCCGAATGGGACGGTGGACGATGCAATCACCGCGACATTCGCGCCGAACCCCGCCCCCGAAGGCTATGGCGCATTCATCGGCGCCCCTCTGACGTTGCGGGCTGAATCGTTCCGCGCCAATGCGCGACAGGTCAATACACTGCGTCCCCATGTCGTCGAAATGGCGCAGCGCTATCCTGAACTGACGCTGCCGATCGAGATTTTGCACGGGCTCGAGGACACGACAGTTCCCATCGACATCCACGCCGAAGAAGTCATCAAGATTGTGCCATCCGCCAATCTGACCCGCCTGCCCGGCGTTGGACACATGCCGCATCACGTCGATCCCGACGCAGCGATTGCCGCGATCAACCGGGCCGCCAGCCGCGCTGGATTGCGCTGACACCCGACACCGGGCAATGTGGGCCAAAAGGATATGGCCATGACACTTCCCTTTGACGGCGCAATCAGCGCATTCCACGAAAACGAGGCGCCAGAGGCCGTGCGCGCGGCCATTGCCGAAAGCGACGGTAAGCCCATCCTGACCGCTGGATATCCGCATGACGACCGGATGGACAAATCCGACTACGAGGACCAGCTGCATCTGTTGCAGATCGAATTGGTCAAGATGCAGACCTGGGCCAAGGCCACGGGCGCACGCATCGCCGTCGTATTCGAGGGCCGCGACGCGGCAGGCAAAGGCGGCACCATCGGCCGTTTCCGCGAAAACCTGAACCCGCGTTCCGCCCATACCGTGGCCTTGTCCAAACCGAACGAGGATGAAGCGTCGCAGTGGTATTTTCAGCGTTATATCAAGCACCTGCCCGCCGCAGGTGATGTCACTTTCTTTGACCGGTCCTGGTACAACCGCGGCGTGGTGGAAAAGGTGTTCGGGTTCTGCACCGACTCGCAACGCGCCCATTGGTTCGATCAGGTCAATCCGTTCGAGGAAATGATCGTCGATGACGGCGTGCAGCTGTTCAAACTTTGGCTGACAGTGGGTCGCGCTGAACAATTGAACCGTTTTCTGGCCCGCGAAAGCGACCCGTTGAAACAGTGGAAACTGTCCGGCATCGACGTCAAGGGATTGTCGCGCTGGGACGACTACACCACGGCCATCGGTGAAACGCTGGACAGGACCCATACCACCGCAGCGCCCTGGACCGTCATCATGACCGACGACAAACGCCGCGCGCGCCTGAACGCGATCCGCGCCGTGTTGTCAGGGATCAACTACGACCAAAAGGATATGGCCGCGCTGGGAGAGATCGACCAAGCCATTGTCGGCGGACCCGACCTGTGGCACGCCCGTGGTCATGGCTAAACGCGGATATCACCACGGCAACCTCGCGCAGGCACTGGTCGAAGCCTGTCTGGACCTGATCAAGGTCAAGGGACCCACGGGATTCACCCTGTCAGAGGCTGCGCGCGAGGCAGGCGTCACGCCCGCAGCCGTCTATCGCCATTTTGAAGGGCGCGAGGATCTGATCGCAGAGGCTGCCTTGCAAGGCTATGCGATCTTTGCCGACCGCATGGAAACCGCATACGACAACGGTAAGCCATCGGCGCTGACAGCGTTCCTGAACACAGGTCAGGCCTATCTTGCCTTTGCCCGTGAACACCCCGGTCACTACGTCGCCATGTTCGAAAGTGGCATTTCGATCAATCGCTCGACCGAACTTTATAAAACCGCCAGTCGCGCGTTAGGTGTGATGGAAACCGCCGCCGCCGTGCTGTCACAGCATGTGCCCGCCGACCGCAGACCGCCACCACAGATGTTCGCGGCCCATATCTGGGCCCTGTCGCATGGAGTGGTCGAATTGTTCGCCCGTGGCGCGCCCGGCACGCAAAGCCCCTATCCACCGGACGATCTGCTGGAAACCGGGATCGGCATTTACCTGCGCGGTTTGGGTATCCTGCCGCCGGACGCCTAGAACAGCACCAGCGCCCGGTCATCCCAGGCGACACGGCAGGCGGCGCCAACCTCCAGCACAGGCCTGCCGATCAGGTTTTTCATCGCAATCGTAAGTGGTTGCGGCACGTCTTTGATCCGCACATCGTAATAGGTCATATCGCCGTAATACACGACCTCGTCCACGACACCCGGGCATTCATGGCGTTTCGGCATTTCGCCTTCGAACAGAATGGCAAGCGTTTCAGGACGGATACCCACGGCGACCTCGCCCAGTTTTGCGCCCTCGGGTGCCTGATCCACGCTGATCTGAGCCGCGCCCAGACCGGCGATGTCCACCGTCATCACCTCCGGTGAAGCAGCGGCCTCCTCGGCCGTGTCCGTGTCTGCATTTGCCTCTGTCCCCGGTGCGATCTTGTCCATCAGGTCCGTAAGCAGGCGGTTTGTCCGGTTCGGCGGCACCGTACCGGGCGCATGGCCTGCAAGGGGTGCGCCACTGGACGCCTCGCCCGCCGCCGACAGTGCGGTCACCTGCCCTGGCAAAAAATTCATCTTGCCGATGAATTCCGCGACGCGGCGGCTCTTAGGGCGACGATACAGCGTTTCAGGATCGTCCATCTGGCCGATCTCGCCTGCGAACATGACCGCAATCCGGTCAGACATCACCAGTGCCTCTTCCTGGTCATGGGTCACAAGGATGAACGTGATGCCGACATGGCGTTGCAGGCGGATCAATTCCACCTGCATGTGTTCGCGCATTTTCTTGTCCAGCGCCGACAGCGGTTCGTCCAGCAGCAAAACCTTGGGCTTCAGGATCAAGGCCCGTGCAAGGGCCACGCGCTGACGCTGACCGCCCGACAGGGCGTGTGCGGCCCGTTTGCCGTAGCCGCCCAATCCCACCATTTCCAAGGCTTCTTCGACCAGACCGGCGCGCGCAGATTTAGCGATGTCCGAACGCTTGCGCAGGCCAAAGGCCACGTTCTCCGCGACCGTCAGATGCGGAAAGATCGCATAGGACTGGAACACCATATTTGTCGGGCGCTGGTTTGGCGGCACATTGGCCATGTCCCGATCTGATATCATGACCGTCCCGTCAGACACCCCCTCGAAACCGGCGATGACCCGCAGCAAGGTCGTCTTGCCACAGCCCGACGGGCCGAGCAGGGAAAAGAATTCACCCGCACGGATCGTCAGGTCGATATCGCGCAAGGCGTGATAGGTACCGTAATACTTGTTTACGCCACGCAGCTTGATCAGGTCGGTCACAGGAAACCCCCGGTGTCTTTGGCGCCGGACCGTTTGATCCCACGGCGGCGGAATAGTTCTGCAATCGTCAGCAGGATGATGGACAGCGCCACAAGGATCGTCCCCAGCGCCATGACGACGGGCAGCTGTGCCGGGAACCGCAGCAATCCCCAGATATAGACGGGCAAGGTCGGGTCAGACCCGGTCAGGAAAAACGCGATGATGAATTCATCCAGCGAAATGGTAAAGGAAATCAGCATGGATGAAATGATGCCCGGCATGACCAGCGGCAGCGTCACCAGCCGGAACGCAGACCAGCGGGATTCGCCCAGATCCAGCGCCGCTTCTTCCATCGACGGGTCGAGGTTGCCGAATGCACCGTTCAGGATGGCGATGGAAAACGGCGTGCAGATCAGCACATGAGCCATGATGATGGTCCAGTTCCCCAGATCAAGGCCCAGCACCTGCCGCAGGATCACCAGCAAGGACACCGCCACAATGATTTCAGGCAGCACCAGTGGCAACATGACGAACCCGGTGATGCCCCCCTTGCCCGGAAAATGCGACATGGCGGCCGCCCGCGCCGCGCACATGCCCAACAGCGTGGAAAAGACAGCCGTACAGCCCGCGATGATCAGGGAATTCGTCAGCGCCCCATGCAACGATCCATTTGTTTTCAGCGCGGAAAACCATTCCGTCGTGAACCCCGACAGCGGAAAGGCGATGATGGTGGCGTCGTTGAACGCAAACAGCGGCAACAACACGATCGGCGCATAGAGAAAGATCAGATAGGCAATGGCATAGACGCGCAAACTCATCGGCGACCCCTCAGCCAGCGGCGGTTCAGAAAGACGAACACCAGCGCGATGGCCGTGACACAAAGCATCGCCACGATGGCCAGTGCAGCGCCCAGCGGTGCGTTGTTCAATTGCAAAAACTGGGTCTGGATCATGTTGGCAATCAGTTTGCCGCCCGCACCGCCCATCAGTTCGGGCGTCACGTAATCACCCACTGTCGGAATGAATACGATCAGCACGGCACCCACGACACCGGGCATCGACAGCGGCAAGGTCACGCGAAAAAACGTCGACAACCTGCTCTCGCCCAGATCCTGGGACGCCTCCAGCAGGGACCGATCGATTTTCTCCAGCACGACAAAGATCGGCAGGATCGCGAATGGCGCAAAGGCATGGGCCAGCGTGATGATGACTGCGTTGACGTTATACAGGATGAACGTCAGCGGCTCTTCGATCAGGCCGACCTGTATCAGGCCAGAGTTGATGACCCCGTTGTAGCCCAGGATCACCTTCCACAGGAACACCCGGATCAGATAGCTGGTCCAGAACGGAATGGTGATCAGAAACAGCCACAGCGACTTTTTCGACGGGGTCACATGAAAACTGATGAAATAGGCGACCGGATAGGCGAGCACGACCGTCACGACCGTCACGATTCCCGACACCATCAATGACCGCTGCAACAGCATCGCGTAGATCGGGCTGTCCGCAATTTCGCGGTAGTTATCGAGAGTGAACGTCGTATCGACGGCCATGAAATCCTGCGTCCAGAAACTGAACAACACGATCGCACCCAGCGGTACCGCCAGCAGCAGCACCGCATAGACGAATGGCACGCCAAGCAGGCGAATCGCCCGTGACTGATCCTGTGTAAGTGAAGTTCCCACGCTCATGTTTTCATGTTCAAAGCGTTCACGCGAAAGATCAATGGACAAAACAAAAGGGCGGCCCGATAGGACCGCCCTTTGCACAATTTTGCAGCAAGGCTTAACGCTTGGAGAACTGGAAGCTCTTGCGGGCCTTGGCTTTGCCGTACTTCTTGCGCTCGACGACGCGGCTGTCGCGGGTCAGGAACCCTGCGGCCTTCAGGGCCGGACGCAGCGACGGGTCGAACAGTTGCAGCGCCTTGGACACGCCATGCTTGACCGCACCGGCCTGACCGGACAGGCCGCCGCCCTTGACGGTGGCGACAACGTCGAACTGACCAGCAACGCCGGCGACAGAAAACGGCTGTGCCAGGATCATCTGCAGCACGGGGCGTGCAAAATAGGCGTTCATCTCTTTGCCGTTGACGGTGACCTTGCCGGAACCCGGCTTAATCCAGACGCGTGCAACGGCGTCCTTGCGCTTGCCGGTGGCATAGCTGCGGCCGAACTCGTCCTTGACTGATTCACGCGGTGCAACGACGGTTTCCGCGTCAGTGCCCTGCACGCCGCCGATGTCAGCGGTGACTGCGCCGCCCAGCTCTTCCAGAGAATTGATCTGATCGGCCATTATGCGGTCCTCGTGTTCTTTTTGTTCATGGACGCGACGTCCAGAACTTCGGGCTTTTGGGCTTCCATGCCGTGCTCTGCACCAGCAAAGATACGCATGTTGGTCAGCTGCTTGTTGCGCAGCTTGTTGCCGGGCAGCATGCGCTTGACGGCCTGGAACAGAACGCGCTCGGGGTGATCACCCTCGAGGATGTCAGCCTTGGTCTTGGACTTGATCCCGCCGGGGTGGCCGGTGTGCCAGTAGAATTTCTCTTCACGCTTTTTGCCGGTCATCTGCACCTTGTCGGCGTTGATGATGATGACATTGTCGCCCATATCCATGTGCGGTGTGAAGGAAGGCTTGTGCTTGCCACGCAGGCGCATGGCCACGATGGATGCAAGACGGCCCAGAACGAGGCCTTCGGCGTCGATCAGGATCCATTTCTTGTCGATATCCGCCGGGGTCGCGGTATAAGTTTTCATTAATCTCACCAGAGGTCTAAGGGGCCACGCGGGGCCCGTCATTCGGATGAGCGGCTTATACGGCAGCTGCAAGCCACGTCAAGCGCCAGATATCCGGCAAAACATAGCAAAATCAACACCTTGAAATTAAGGTATCTATTTACCCCACAAATTCCTCACACTTACCCCCTATCAGACCGAGATCCGTGCCGCCGGCGTGTCCATCAGATCCCGCAGGTCCGCAATTGCCGCATCAAATCGGTCGGGTGCCAGCAGTCCATTCACTGCGATCCGCACCGCATGCACCATCCGGCTGTCACGATGCAGGAACGATTCCGACGATTTCAGATGAATGCCGCGCGCCTTGGCCGCTGCTACGAAATCATTGGCCCGCCATGTCCGCGGCAACACGAGCCAGACAAACGGAATGCCCGGTGCATAGCCCGGCGCGCAATCGGCAAAGGTTGTCACGACCACACCCACATCCCGATCGATCCGCGCCCGGACCGCCTGCACGATTCCGTCAATCTCGGGCGACCGCATCAGAGCCGCATAAAGATCTGTCAGCAAGGGAGAGACACCGAACGACTGCCCGATGGCAGACCGGACCAGCGCTGCCGCATGCGCCTTGGGTGCCACTGCGAACCCGATCCGCAAGGCAGGCGAAATCGTCTTGGACGGACTGGCCACATGCCAGCCCAGATCAGGCAGCAATGCGCGATAGCTGGGGCCCACGCGGTCGATCCTTGCGTAACAATCGTCGTCGATCACATGAACACCGTGAACCTTGGCAATCGCTGCAATCTGCTGTCTGCGCGCAAATGATGTGGCCTGACCTGTCGGGTTGTTCACCTCTGACGCCGTGCAATAGACCTGTGCGCCATGCTGCCGCACCAGATTTTCAAAAACCTGCGGATCGGGACCTTCGTCATCCCAAGGCACGGCCATCAGCTCTGCCCGGCACATTTCGGCGGCACTGCGAAACCCGTTGTAGCTGATCGCATCGCCCAGCATCACGGGTGCAGGACCGCGCAGGATGGTTTGCAAGATCAGGACAATCGCGTTCTGACCGCCGTTGGTCGCGACGATATCTTCCACATCGGCAGGCCCCACATCAGCGTGCAGCCCCGCGAGGCAGGCCTGACGCGCCGCAAGATCGGTGACACGGCTGGGGTAGCGCATCAAACGGTCCGCAGGCATCTGTGCGACCACCTGCGCGGCCAGCGTCGCAATCAGGTGTCCCTGCCCCAGATCCGGCATTTTCGGGCTGAACAGGTTCACGTCGCCACTTGCATCAAAGACATGCTCGGCCAACAGCACCGGGCTTGGCGGGGATTTGGTTTCGGCCACATAGGTGCCGCGCCCCACGCCTGCCGTCAGCACCCCGGCATCCGTCAGCAATCGATATGCACGCGCGGCTGTACCGGGTGTCACCCCGACCTTCCACGCCAGATCCCGCACCGGGGGCAGCTTTTGCCCCGGCACCAGATCACCGCCCGCAATACCCGTACGGATCGCTGCAGCCAGACGGTCGTATTTCGGGCGCCGGTCCGGCAGCGCGTCAAGATCGGGAACCCAAGTTGTATCGGTCACAATGTTTCTCTGGAACAGATTGTATTCAATTTGTATCCCTGACCTATGCAGATTAGCATATTGTGTCAATACAATTAGAAAAGGTCACGTCATGTCACATGCGATAAACCCTGCCCAGCTTGCCCTGTTGAACGGTCAGACCGTTTTGCCAAAGGCCGCACAGGTTTGCGTGTCGCTGGCCGTGATGCTGACGATCTGGGATCTTCGACACCGCACCCGCAAACATCTGCGCAAACTTGACCCGGCGCAGCTGCGCGATATCGGGTTGACCGCCACAGCGGCGCGGCGCGAGGCGGCCAAGCCGTTCTATCAGCCCTGAGTTGGCCTAGCGTGCGGGCGGAATGGCGTATGTCAGCGTCGCCCGCGCCACAGGCGCATCCAGCCCGTCGGAATAGATCAGCGCATCACCGACAGCGAGGGATCGCCCCAATTTCAGCAGCTTGGTCCGACAGATCAGATCGACACCCGCCGCAGGCTTGCGCATGAAGTCGATGGAACAATTCGTCGTCACCGCCAATGCCACCGGTCCCAGACGGGCCAACACGGCCAGATAGACCCCCACGTCTGCCAGCGCAAACATCGACGGCCCAGATACCGTGCCGCCGGGCCGCAAATGGCGGTCGCCCACGCGCAGCCGCACGGTCAACTGATCCTCTGTCAGCGCATCAATCGCAAAATCTGCGCTCACCTGCGGAAATTCCCGGTCCAGAAACGCGCACAGATCATCCGGCGTCATCTTCAGTTCCATTCGCGCGTCCCCTCACCTAGTCTGGGGACAGGCAACCACGGACACATCCCCATGACAATCCTGCTGCGCACGGATCAAGACCAGATTGCAACCCTGACCCTGAACGATCCGGACAAGCTGAACGCGCTCTCGGTCGCGATGCTGACGGCACTGCACGCGGAACTGGACCGGATCGCAGCAGATGACGCGATCCGGGTGGTGATCATCCAGGGCGCGGGCCGTGCGTTTTGTGCGGGCCACGACCTGTCGGAAATGCAGGCCATGCGCGCCAGCGCGGTTGGCCCCGCGCAATTGCGCGCCCTGTTCGACCGCTGCACGGCCATGATGACCCGTATCCAGTCCCTGCCCCAGCCCGTCATCGCGCAGGTCCACGGCCTGGCCGCCGCTGCCGGATGCCAGCTGGTCGCGACCTGCGATCTTGCGACAGCCAGTGTGGATGCGCGCTTTGGGGTGAATGGTGTGAACATCGGGTTGTTCTGCTCGACGCCGATGGTGGCACTGACCCGCAATATCGCGGCCAAACCCGCCTTCGAGATGCTGACAACCGGACGCTTCCTCTCAGCTGACGAAGCCCAGCATCTGGGCCTCATCAACCGTACGGCCAAACTGGACAACCTGACCCGCGACACACGGTCATTGGCTGGCGGGATCGCCAAGAAACTCAGCACTGCGGTGCGCATTGGCAAACAGGCCTTTTACGCGCAGGCCCAGATGCCCACTGCGCAGGCCTATGCCTATACGGGCGATGTCATGGTGCAGAACATGGCCGATGACGACACGGCAGAAGGCATCGCGGCGTTCTTGGAAAAACGTGACCCCGACTGGTCCTGATTGGCATCGCTGTTTTGCAAATATCCCGGGGGGCTGCGGATGAAATCCGCAGTGGGGGCAGCGCCCCCTCGCCGCTATAATCCGTAGATGCCGCCGAATTTCTGCTCCAGATATGCCAGCAAGGGTGCCTCGGACGGTGCCTGCCCCGCAGCGCGGGTGATCAGATCGACGGGCGCGAACAGACTGCCGAATTGCTGCACATTGGACCGCAGCCAACCTGTGGCCCCTGACGTGTCACCGCGCGCCAGATCATCATCCAGCGTCGGCACGTCTGCGCGCAACGCCTGATACAGGCATCCGGCATAGACATTGCCCAAGGTGTAGGTCGGGAAATAGCCGAACAGCCCTTCGGACCAATGCACATCCTGCAAAACGCCGTTTGACGGCTTGTCCACGGCAAATCCGAAATCGGCCATGAAACGATCGTTCCACGCGGCCTCCAGATCAGTCACGGCCAGATCGCCACTGACCAGCGCGCGTTCCAGATCGAACCGCAGCAGGACGTGCAAATTGTATTGTACCTCGTCCGCCTCGGTCCGGATAAAGCCGGACCCGACACTGTTCACGCAGGCGTAGAAATCAGCTGGGTTCGTGATACCAATATCGCCAAAGGTGTCGCGCATCCGACCATAGAGCCATCCGGTGAATGCCTCTGACCGACCAAGCTGATTTTCATAAATCCGGCTCTGGCTTTCATGCACCCCCATGGACACGCCCCCGCCGACCGGGGTCAGCAGATGGGTGCGGTCGATCCCTTGCTCGTAGCAGGCGTGACCGACCTCGTGGACGGTGGAATAGAAACAGTTGAAAGGATCATCCGCCGCCGTGCGCGTCGTGATCCGCACGTCCAGTCCGGACCCGCTGGAAAACGGATGCACGGCCTTGTCGATCCGGCCAAGGCTCAGGTCATAGCCAAAGGCCAGCGCAAGTTCCCTGCTCAGCGCCAATTGGCCTGCCTCCGGGAAATCACCTGAAAGTTTCGGCGCTGCGGGTCGGTCCAGAATGGCGGCGCGCAGTGCGGCCAGCCGTGGGCGCAGCGCGCCAAACATCGCGGACAACTGCGCACCTGTCGCCCCCGGCTCATAGTCGTCCAGCAGCGCATCATAGGGATCGGCGTTGCCGGCAATGCAGGCGGCCTCTTCGCGGCGCAAATCCAGCACCCGCGACAGCGCAGGCAGAAACGCGGCCACGTCCTCGTCGGCACGGGCCTGTGCCCAGATGCGGTGCGCGCGCGATGTTTCGCGCTGGAACGCCATCAGGTCATCGTAGGCAGTGGTCATGCGCGGGCCTCTCGGACGGATTGGGCAAAGGGATAACGCGACACGAACCGCGTGCGCAGCACCAGCACCCACAGAACCACCGCGCCGAACTGGTGCAGAATCGCGATATGCGCGGGCGCCATCATCATGACGGTCCAGATCCCGATGACCATCTGCACCACCATCATCCCCATCATCAGGGCAAAGGCCTGCCGCGTACGTGTATTCGCGCTGCGGCGACTACGCCACCAGACGAACAAGGCAAAGACGAACAAGAAGTAACCGCTCATCCGGTGGATGAACTGCACCGTGCCGTTGTTTTCGAACAGGTTGCGCCAGACGGGCGACAATTCCCACATCTGGGGCGGCAGGAACCCACCGGCCATCAGGGGCCAATCGGGATAGGCGCGACCCGCGTCGATGCCTGCGACCAGCGCACCCAGGATGATCTGCAGAAACGTCAGACCGATCAGAACGGTCGTGAGCCGCACCAATGTCGCATCACTGGCCCGCCGCGCCGTCAGCAGATCCGCGCTGCGCCGCGCGATTTTCATGATGTACCACGTGATGAACCCAAAGATGACAAAGGCCAGCCCCAGGTGCGTCGCAAGGCGGTAAGATTTCACGTCCAACTGTTCGCCCGTCAGACCGCTGGACACCATCCACCAGCCAATCGCCCCTTGCAGACCACCCAGCGCACCGATGAAAAACAACCGCCCCGTCCAGCCCTGCGGGATCTTGCGCGCAGCCAAGAACCCGAAAAAGCCCATGGCCCAGACCAGACCGATCACCCGCCCCAGCTGACGGTGGCCCCATTCCCACCAGTAGATCACCTTGAATTCCGCCAGCGACATGCCGGCGTTTTGCAACTGATATTCAGGGATTTGCTTGTAGGCCTCGAATTCCGCCTGCCAGTCGGCGTCATTCAAGGGCGGCACGGCACCCGATATCGGGGCCCATTCGGTAATCGACAGCCCCGAATCCGTCAGGCGGGTCAGGCCACCCACGGCGATCATCACAACCAGCAGCGCAAACAGCATCATCAGCCAGATGCGAATTGCGCCGCGCGCACCCTGTCCGCGGGCATCGATGCCGCCGGGTGTTGCGACCTGCTTTTGGGTGGTGCCCACCTCTTCGAAAATACTGCGGGTTTTTTGTGCCATGTCGGCCTCCGGTTCGTGCTGCGCGCACCCTATGTAGGGGGACCGCCGGGGGCAAGGTGCACGACTGTCGCGGGTCGTCAGTGGCGTGGCAAGTGAACAGCATCACGGTGAATGGCAGTCGCGGCCAGTGACGCCCATTCCGCATACATGCGCGGGCCGGGATGAAACCGGTCGGGTGCCATGAGATATGGGTCTCGCGTCACGTCGAACGGCAGATGAACGGCTGTACCACCCCGCTCTGCGGCGATGCGTTGCAACATCTGGTCAAAGTGTTCGAGCCTGCCGATCAGCAGGTCACGCAACGGGTTGGGCATCATGGGGACCAGATCACCGGGCGGCATGCCGCTGAGATAGACGCGTCCTACGCCGAAATCATCACGTAGCTGGTCCAGAATACGGTGATAGCGCGTCTCGAACGCGCCTGCGCGGACACCGTTCTTGGCGTCATTGACCCCAAGCGCCACCAATGCCACGTCAAACGCCCGTTTCGGCACCAACCGCATGCGTCGCAGCGTCGAGGCCGTCGTCGCACCGGATTTAGCGTGCAGGAACCAGTCGACACGGTGATGGCGCGACAAGGCAGCGGTCAGCTGTCCGGCCAGGGCCTCGGCCTGCGTACGTACACCGACACCGGCTGCAGAACTGTCGCCCGCAATCAGAATGCGCAGGGCCGGTCCTGTCCCGATTTCGCCGTGACGCGGACCTTCGGCTTCTGGCATGCGGGACGCCAGCGCCTTGACGGCCAGGGCCTGAACGGCAACGAGTGGAGCAATGGCAAGATCGGCGGGTTTCATGCCCTGAAGTTAGGCGCAGATCAGACCCCGGCAAGTCCGCCCGTAATGACGTGGCGTCTGATGTTATTCACTCCGACCGCGCACAAGCTGGCGCAGCATACCGTGCAACATCCGCACGTCATGCGATGTCAGGGACATCCTGCTCCACATGTTGCGCAGGTTCAGCTTCATGCTCTCGGCCTTGTGGTCGGGGTAGAAAAATCCTGACGTGTCCAGCTGGTCCTCGTAGTGGCGCGACAGCGCCTCGATTTCCTGACCCGTGGCCAGATCGGGCTGCGCAAAGGCGTCGCGCAGGCTGTCGTCCCTGACGCGTTGCCATTCGTAGGCCGTCAGCAGCACACATTGCGCCAGGTTCAACGACGGAAACTGCGGGTTCACCGGCACTGAAATGATCGCATTCGCCTGCGCGATATCGGCATTTTCCAGCCCTGCACGTTCCGGTCCGAACATGACCGCGACCCTTTCACCCCGTCCCAGTCGCGCGGCGGCATCCTGCATCGCCTGTTCGGGGGTCATCACAGGCTTGGTCAACTCGCGCGGGCGGGCCGTGGTCGCATAGGTGTAATGGCAATCCTTCAGCGCTTCAGCGGTGGTGTCGAACAACCGGGCTGCATCCAGCAGGCGCCCTGCCCCGGATGCCAAAGCATTTGCCGCCGGATTCGGCCAGCCGTCGCGGGGTGCGGTCAGCCGCATCCGGTCCAACCCGAAATTCCACATCGCGCGCGCAGCGGCACCGATGTTTTCGCCCATCTGAGGACGGATCAAAACGAATGCGGGTTGTGGATCGGTCATTGCGATTTTCCGGTTGGGTCGCGCCCCTGTAAGGGAGACGCAAGCCGCGAACAAGCACCGTGCAAGGCCCGAGGCGACGGATCAGACAGCAACGGGATGCCTGGCGCGATGCGTTTCGGCGCATCACCATCACCGAAATGGCGGTCCGGCATGGACAGACAGGGGCCAATCACCCTAAGTGTGCGCGACATCCGCAAGGGACACACGCCATGACCGACGCCGAAGACTTTCCGCAGATTTACCTGATCACGCCGACCGAAATCGATCTGATGACCTATCCCGACCGGCTGGCGGCCTGTCTGGATGCCGTGCCGGTCGCCTGCCTGCGCATGGCGCTGGCCACCCGCGACGAGGACCGTCTGGGTCGCGCCGCCGATGCGCTGCGTGCGGTCACCGAAACCCGTGATGTGGCGCTGGTGATCGAACGCCACACCGGGCTGGTTGCGCGGCACGGTCTGGACGGGGTCCACCTGCTGGATGGGTCGCGGGGAGTTGCTGCTGCACGCAAGACGCTGGGCGAGGACGCCATCGTCGGTGCCTACTGCGCGCAGTCGCGCCACGACGGCATGACAGCCGGAGAGCTGAACGCCGACTACGTCAGCTTTGGCCCGGTGGGGCAGACCGCACTGGATGACGGTGCGCGCGCCGAATTGGAACTGTTCGACTGGTGGAGCCAGATGATCGAGGTGCCGGTCGTAGCCGAGGGCGCATTGGACGCGGCGTTGATTGCGCAGATCGCACCGCATACCGATTTCTTTGGCATCGGCGACGAAATCTGGTCCCAGGATGACGCGGCGGCGGCGCTCAGAACCCTTCAGGCAGCGTTCCGCTGACCGGTTGCGCGGTCAAGGCAGACCGGACGGTGTGTTCCATCTGACGCGCGATGACTTTGCGATCGGTCCCGGCGTCCGCAATGACGGGGGCATGATACGTCACTGTCACCTGCCCCTGACGGCGCAGTGCCAGCGTGGCCAGCAGATGCGGGGCGAAATCCATGTCGCCCCACCAGCCGTAGGATCTTGGGTCGCCCCCCGCCGGGGCGCGGTAATCCAACGTGACCGGCTGCAATACCGTCCCTGACCCGATGAACGGGGCAAACAGGGTGGGCTTGAACGGCAAGACGCGCAGACCGTCGCTGGACGTGCCTTCGGGGAAAAACACCAGCGTCTGACCCTGCGACAGCCTGCCCGCAATGGCATCGACGTGATCGCGCGCCCGCCTGCGGTCCCGCGCGATGAACAGGGTCCCCGTCGCGCGGGCCAGCCAGCCGATACCCGGCCAGCCTGCGACCTCGGATTTGGCGACAAAGGCCACGCAACTGCCGGCATTCAACGCAAAGATATCAAGCCAGCTTGCGTGATTGGCGACCAATGCGCCAGCGCCGCGCATGGGCGTGCCCACCTGCACCCGCCTTAATCCCATCAATGCCAACGCGCCGACGCAGACCACACGGGTCAAATGCGGCGTCCAGGGGCGTTCATGTCCATGAAGTGGACGCTCGATCACGCGGATCAGCAACAGCAATGCCAACCCGCCGAACACCAGAGCTGCCATCGGCACTCCGCGCCGCAGCACCCGCAACCAGTCGCGCAGGTCCAAGCGTACAGGCTCCGGTGCAGGTTCAACGGCCCAGGTCACCGTGCCGTCCGTATTGCGCCGCCACCTGAGGCGGCAGGGTCGTGACATCAAGGATCATGCAAACATCGGTCGTACCGAAATGACGATCGACATAGGCATCCTGCCCCACGACCCCGCCAATGCGCAGATAGGCCTTGATCAGTGGCGGCGTGGCACGCAGCGCGGCCTTGCGGTCGCCCTGTCCTGCAGGTGTCACCCTGACGGCACCCGGCCCCCATGCTCGGGTGCGCAGCTCGGATGGTGCAAGGTGATCGGCCATCAACATCTGCAAAGGCCCCGACAGGGCATCGGGATCAGTCCCCGCAAACGATGCGGCACCAAACAATACCTCGGCACCCGTTGTCCGGATATGGGCGGCCAGGCCGGCCCATAGCACGTGCATCGCGCGTCCACCGCGATATGCGGGGCGCAGGCAGGACCGCCCCAATTCCAGCAATGGCCGACCACTGTCGATCAGCGGTCCAAGGTCGAATTCCGCAGCAGAGGAAAAGCCACCCGCCGCCGCGGCCTGCGTGCGGTCCATGATCCGGTAGACACCAGCGAGATGAGGACGATCGCCTGCGAGATCCTCGAGCATGAGATGGCTGGCAAAGGGATCGAACGCATCCGCTTCGCGCTGGGCGACATGGCAGATCCCCGGACCGGCCGCACCCAGTTCGGCGGCAAAGACCTCGTATCTCAACCGTTGCACGGCAGCGAGATCATCAGCGCCACGCGCATAACGCAATGCAAAGGATGGCGCGATTGCCAGCATCAAATCCCCCTTTGTTCAAAGCCATTCCGCACGCCGGACATATAGGCACCGCTTAACCAGTTGGAAACCATTTGCTTGCATGCTGTGCGTGGCAGGGTTGATCGATTTCAGCACCCTGCTACCAATGATTGCAGCTATTCATAGACCGGGATCAGCATGACCTGCTTTGCGTCGATCACGACCTTGCCCTCTTCGCGGAAATTGACCGTGACCTTGCCGTTGATGTTGGACTGCACCTGGCCGGTGCCCCAATGCGGCGCGTCCGGGTTCTGGACCAGCATCCCCGGTTCCAGCATGTCGTTCAGGTCGTGCGGCATGGTCCATCATCCTGGGCTTGGGGGACGATCCCGTGTCGCGTGATCTGGCAACACTGGTGGGATCGCGTATTTGCCACGACCTTATCAGTCCGATCGGCGCGATCGGCAATGGGGTCGAACTGCTTTCGATGGGCGGCGGCGGCGGGGCAGATGAAATGGACCTGATCAGCGGGTCGGTCGGACAGGCCAGCGCGCGCATCCGATTCTTTCGCATTGCCTATGGTGCTGCGCATGCAGACCAGACCGTCGCCGGGACAGAGGTGTCGTCGATCCTGCGGGACATGGCCGCTGCAGGACGTATGCAATACGACTGGACCATCACGGGACAAATGTCGCGGCCCTTGGCGCGGATTGCCCTGTTGTCCGCACAATGCATGGAATCCGCGATGCCCGGGGGTGGCAAGATTACCGTGATGCTGGACGATACACTTCACGTGATCGCGAATGCAGACCGCATCGCCGCCGATCCTGCCCTGTGGTTGCCGCTAGAGGATCTGGCGACGGAACATGTTCATTCCGCAGCACAGGTCCAGTTTGCCTTGCTGCCGCGTGCTGTTCTCGAGGCGGGTCTGACGCTGACAGTCATGCAGTCGGACACCACGATATCCATGCAATTTCGCGAACCGGATGCGGCAATCAGCCCCGGACCGTCCCGTCACCTGTCACCAGATATTTGAAACTGGTCAGTTGCACAGCCCCCACCGGGCCGCGCGCATGCAGTTTGCCGGTGGCAATCCCGATTTCGGCCCCCATGCCGAATTCGCCCCCATCGGCGAATTGGGTCGAGGCATTGCGCATCAGGATCGCGCTGTCGAGGCCCCGAAAAAACGCCTCTGCCGTCGCATCGTCCTCGGTCAGGATCGCGTCGGTATGACCCGACCCGTAGGTGCGGATATGGTCCATGGCGTCTTCGACACCATCCACAATCTTGGCCGCGATGATCATGTCCAGAAACTCGCGCCCGAAATCTTCGGCCACGGCCTTGACCGTGCCGGTGATCGCTGCGTCGCCTTCGGCATGGACCTCGACACCAGCCTCCATCAATGCCCGGATCAGGTCGGGGCCTTGAGCATCCCAATAGGCGCGATCGATCAGCACACATTCGGCAGAGCCACAGATTCCGGTCCGGCGGGTCTTGGCATTCAGCACCACAGCCGTGGCCTTGGCCGGGTCGGCTGCAGCATCGACATAGACGTGACAGATCCCTTCGAGATGCGCAAAGACAGGCACACGCGCCTCACGTTGCACCAGCCCGACCAGACCCTTGCCACCACGCGGCACGATCACGTCGATATGGTCAACGGCTGCCAGCATGGCCGACACTGCAGCCCGGTCGCGAGTCGGCACCAGCTGGATCGCAGTCTCGGGCAGTCCCGCAGCCCGCAGGCCCGCCACAAGACAATCATGGATCGCGCCGGATGAATGAAAACTCTCGGACCCGCCGCGCAGGATGACGGCATTGCCAGACTTCAGGCACAGCGCGCCCGCATCCGCGGTCACATTGGGCCGCGATTCGTAGATCACGCCGATCACGCCAATGGGTGTGCGCACGCGGCGAATATTCAGGCCCGATGGCTGGTCCCAGTCCGCGATGACCTCTCCGATCGGGTCATCCTGTGCCGCGACGGCCCGCAGACCAGCGACGATGCCCGCGATCCGGTCCTCATCCAGCATCAGGCGGTCCAGCATGGCATCCGACAGGCCCTTGTCCCGGCCAAACGCCATGTCCTTGGCATTGGCTGCGATGATCGCATCGCGCTGGGCCCATACCGTATCGGCGGCAACCGTCAGCGCGTCGGTCTTGGCCTGTGCGGAGGCCATGGCCAGACTGCGGGCCGCGATGCGCGCGGCGGTGCCAATGCGGTTCATCATGTCTGTGGCGTTTTCGGTCATGTCGTTCCCCTGTCTGACAGCACCATGTCGTCGCGGTGAACCAGCGCGGGGCGTCCCTTGTAGCCCAGCAAATCTGCGATTTCACCGCTTTGATGACCTGCGATGATCCGTGCCTCGCTGGCGGCATAGGCCGACAGGCCGATCCCCAGATGCACCCCGGTTGGCCCGTCCAGATCGACAGGGTCGCCCCGTTCGAAATCACCTCTGGCCGCCGTGACCCCGGCAGGCAGCAGGCTTTTGCCGCTGTTCAGGGCTGCGATGGCGCCTGCGTCCAGGACCAGCGTGCCACGCGGTTTCATCGCCGCAATCCAGCGTTTGCGCGCGGCCTGCGGCGTGATCTGGGCTGTGAACCATGTGCTCCGCGCACCATTTTCAAGCTGCAACAAAGGGTTAAGAGGTGAACCCAATGTGATGGCCAGCGCGCAGCCTGCCTCGGTCGCCACCCGCGCGGCCATGACCTTGGTTTTCATGCCACCTTTGGACAGCCCCGAAACCGCGTCACCCGCCATGGCAAGGATGTCGCTGTTCAACGCCGCGACGATGGGAATATGCCGGGCCGTTGCATCGGTATTCGGGTTTGCCGTGTACAGCCCATCCACATCCGACAGCAGCACCAGCTGATCGGCCCCCACGGTCACCGCGACCTGTGCGGCCAACCGGTCGTTGTCGCCATAGCGAATTTCATCGGTGGCAATGGTGTCGTTTTCGTTTACGATCGGCACCACCCCCAGCGACAGAAGCGTTGCCAGCGTGGCGCGCGAGTTGAGATAGCGACGCCTGTCGCTGCTGTCGTCCAGGGTCACCAGCACCTGCGCCGTGGTGATCCCCAGCGGCGCCAGTACATCCTGATAGGCCTGCGCCAGCTGGATCTGACCCACGGCAGCGGCGGCCTGGCTCTGTTCCAGCGGCAGGTCGCCTGCCGGCAATCCCAGCACGCCGCGCCCCAGCGCGATTGATCCCGATGAGACGAGGATCACATCGGTTCCACGTGCGCGAAGCCTGGCAACATCCTGCGCCAGCGAGGCAAGCCAATCCCTGCGCAGACCGTTTGTCGCGCGGTCCACCAGCAGGGCAGACCCGATCTTGACGACCAGCCGCTTTGCGTCGGTCAGGGCTGCCACGTGTCGTCCTCTTGGGGGGTCTCCTCGGCGATCTTGTGGCGCAGACGGCCCTCGTCGATCTGGGTGCGCAGGGCGCGCAGGACCTCGACCACACCTTCGCCACTGACGGCCGACATCATCAGCACCTCGGTGCCAAGCGCCGTTTCCATCTCTTCCTTGAGAAAGGCGCGTTCCTCGTCGTCCAGCGCGTCGATCTTGTTCAGGACCGTCACGCGCGGCTTGTAGGCCAGTTCCGTCGCATAGGACTGGATTTCGTGAATGATCGTCTTGGCGTCGCCCATCGGATCGCCGCTGGTGCCATCAACCAGATGCAACAGCACGTTGCACCGTTCCACATGCCCCAGAAACAGGTCACCCAGACCGCGCCCTTCGGATGCGCCTTCGATCAGGCCGGGGATGTCCGCGACGACGAATTCGACACCATCCACACCCACGACGCCCAGGTTCGGCACCAGCGTGGTAAAGGGATAATCCGCGATTTTCGGGCGCGCATTGGACGTCGCCGCAAGAAAGGTGGATTTGCCCGCGTTCGGCATCCCCAGCAATCCTGCATCCGCAATCAGTTTCAGCCGCAGCCAGAGCGTCCGTTCAACGCCCTCCTGGCCGGGGTTTGCACGGCGCGGCGCCTGATGGGTCGCGGATTTGAAATGCAGGTTGCCCCAGCCGCCGTTGCCGCCCTTGGCCAGGACGACACGCTGACCGACCTCGGTCATGTCGGCGATCATGGTTTCCTGATCCTCGTCCAGGATCTGCGTGCCGACGGGAACCCGCAGGATCACGTCCTCGCCGGATTTGCCGGTTTTCTGGCTGCCCATGCCGTGCTGGCCGGATTTGGCGAACCAATGCTGCTGATAGCGAAAGTCGATCAGCGTATTCAGACCGTCCACCGCCTCGGCGATGACCGATCCGCCGTTGCCGCCGTCACCGCCATCAGGGCCGCCATATTCGATGAATTTCTCGCGCCGGAACGACACGCAGCCCGCACCACCGCCGCCAGAACGGATATAGACCTTGGAGAGATCGAGGAATTTCATGTCTTGGCGCCTTTTGCGGTTTGGGCTGCACGTAGTCTATTGTGCGTCCGCACTCAAGTCGCGCCATTGCGCGCGCCTCAGGCGCAGGTGATGCGACAGCATCGGGGTGCGCCGCGCCTTGGCATATTCAAAACAGGTGTGCCAATGATTGAGCCCCAGTTTGTCCAGCACGCGACGCGATCCAGCGTTGTCGGCCCAGACGGTCGCATCGATCCGGTCATGATCAGTGGTGTCGAATGCATGCGCGATGGCCCGTCCCGCCAATGCCGTTGCGATCCCCTGCCCCCAGACATCGCTATGCAGCATGTAGCCCAGGCTGCCGTTCGTCACACCGACCGTCCCGATGACACGGCCCGCCCGCACGATTCCCCAGACGAAACCCTCTCCGTCAAAGGGCCGCGCCCGCGACGCGGTGAATGACAGATCCGCAGGCCAGGGCCAGCCGCCAAGCTGCCGGACCGTCGGCCAATGGCTGGCCATGTCATGCAGATCGTCCTGATCTGACGCGCACAGGTCGCGGGTTGTAATGTTACTGAACACGGTCCAACCAGTCCTGACGGGTCAACTGCATCCGCTGGCACGGAACGGCACGCCCCGTTGCAATCTGATCATGCATGGCGACATGGGTGTCGCGGAAACCCAGTCCACGCAGAACAGTGCGTGACGGCGCGTTGGCAGGATAATAACCCGACACCAGCAGATCGTTCTGTGTGAAATAGGCCGCGACGACGGCACGCGCTGCCTCTTTCATATATCCATGACGCTGCGCCGCCGGTGCCAGCCAATACCCCAGATCACCACTCAGCACGTCGATCACACCGATCAGCCCTGCACCTGCATCAATCGCCCAGATGTCGCGTTGTGACGCTGCAATCCAGCCCGCCGCATCGTCCGCACTGTAGGGAAAGGGCACGTTGGTCAGCCATCGCGTCACGGACCAATCATTCAAGGCCGCCACAACCGGTGCCGCATCGGCCTGCACCAATGGGCGCAGCGTCAGCCGTGCCGTGGCAATCCGGGGCGCTAGAGCCCGGTTTTCATCATGTAGGTCCATGTCGGCACCACCGCATTCCGTGCGAGGCTGAACGCCTCTGCATCGCCCAGATAATCAAAGCCGCAGTTCGTCAGCACGCGGGCTGAACCGGGGTTGTCCTGAAAGCTTTCTGCGAAATACTGGCGCGCCCCGTGTGGATTGGCCGTCAGCAAGGCCCGCAGTGCTTCGGTCGCGAAACCGACATTCCAGAATGCGGGTGCGACCCAGAAAAACACCTCTGACTGCGCGCGATCCATCCGCACAAGGCTGACAAGGCCCAGCACCTCGGCGTGGCCTGCCCGCGATCCGTCCATGGCCCATACATCCTCGACCCGGCCCGGCTGGGACGCACGCGAGATCATGGCCGCGATCACCCCGTCCGGCAACGGGTGCGGGATCGACCGGGTGCCGCGCGCCAGGACGGGGTCGGCGGCATACATGCTGATCAGGCCGACGTCCGATGTCTGCAGTGGGCGCAACACGAAACGGTCCGACGGAATGGTCGGTTGCACGGCGGGCGGAACCGGCGTGACGGGTGCGTAGGTCATGACATCTCCTCCCAAAGATGCGGTCCCCGAAACAGGGGTCCGAAAACGCAAAAGGGGGACCGGCTGCGCGCCGGTCCCCCAAATTTTAAAAGGGTCTGGCGCTTACTCGGCGGCCTCGGCCACGGGCAGGACGGAAATGAAGGTCCGGCCCTTCAGGCCCTTGTGGAACTGAACGTTGCCTTCGACGGTCGCAAAGATCGTGTGATCCTTGCCCATGCCGACGCCTGCGCCCGGCCACATTTTCGTGCCGCGTTGACGCATGATGATGTTGCCAGGAATGACGACTTCGCCGCCGAACTTCTTGACGCCAAGACGACGACCAGCTGAGTCGCGTCCGTTACGGGATGAGCCGCCTGCTTTTTTGTGTGCCATGTGTCGGTCTCCTTACTTCGAAAGTTCTTTTGCTTGCTCGATCCAGCCTTCACGCTCGATGCGGCCTTTGAACGACAGGGCTTCGCCGAATTTTTCAACGTCCTCATCAGTCCATGCAGCGATCTGCGCAAAGGTCGTGATACCTTCAGCATGCAGTTTCTTTTCCAGCGCGGGGCCTACGCCCGACAGCTGCTTGAGGTCATCCGCACCACCGGTGACAGATGCTTCTTTGGCGGTCTTGGCCTTGGGGGCCGCTTTTTCAGTGGCGGACGGCTTGGCCTTTTTCGGCGCGGCCTCTGCCTTGTCGTCGCTGCGGGTCGCTGCATAGGCGGCGGCGGCACCAGCTGCTGCGGCAACGCCGGCGATCGCGAATGCGATACCACGGCCGGACACAGCCGCACGGATGCCGGACTTGTCAGCGCCGGATTCCAGGATGTCGCCGATACGCACCAGCGTCAGCTGTTGGCGGTGACCCTTGCGACGCTGCGAACCGTGCTTACGGCGACGCTTGACGAAGTTGATCGTCTTCGGCCCTTTGATCTGATCAATCACGGTGGCCTTGACGCCAGCGCCCTCAACCAGCGGCGCACCGACGGTGTCGCCAACCATCAGGACTTCGTTGAACTGGATTTCGTCGCCAGCTTCGGCGTTCAGCTTTTCGACACGCAGAACGTCGCCCGACTGGACGCGATACTGTTTGCCACCGGTTTTCATAACCGCGAACATATGGTCTTCCTTTTGTCTTTCGCGTCGGTCAGGTTCCCCGTGGGGCATTTGCGGCCTAGCCACCTGTCAACAGCGCGCCCTTGGGCGAATTCATGTAGGTCCGACACAAGAGACTTGCGCGGATGGCGGCTTATCTGATCAACCGGGGATCAAGTCAACCCCGCGGCGAAGGGAAATACCATGCGCGCAGGACCGATCTGCCTGATCTTTCTCACGGCTTGCGCCCCGGCGGGCGTGGCGTTTCAGAACCCGTTTACCGGAACGCTTTCGCGTCCGACAGTGCCCGATCAAACACGTGGCGCAGTTGAGCTGGCGGTGAAATCCGAATTCCCCGAAATCAACCGTGACATCGCCGCTGGTGGTGGGCCCGCGCTGACACGGGCCTTCGACGCGGCCTCGGTTCCGATGGCCGACCGCCCTGCCCGGATCATTCAGTTGCAATCGGATACCGGACTATACGCCGCAAGCCCGGCTGCACTGGGCAACGCGCTGCTGGTCTGGGGACGCTGATCTACAGGTCAGACACCCGCATCTGTGCAGCCGCCGCCAGCGCCAACTGCCGCGACGCGTCGATATAATAGGCGTCAAAAGCCGCATACATCGCCCTGCTCAGCGCCTGTCCGGGCTGGGATTCCATGAACGTGATATAGGCGTCGATATCCGCGTCGCTTAGCGGATCGTAGGCGAGGTAGAGAAACGCATAGACCCGTGAAGTCACGTCGCGCCGGATTTCGTCCTGACGGCTGTAGACGTCGCGCAGCACTTCGTCCTCGGTCAGTGACGGCGGCAGCGCGCCACCGTCCATCAGCCCCATGTAGAACGCGACGCTGGCGTTCATGGTCGATGTGACTTCTTGTTCGATGACATCATTGGCAGCCAGATAGGCGTTCATCTGATCGATGCGGGGGCCGCCATCCGCCACTGCGAGGGCCGCGGCCTCTGTTGCCGCCTCTTCGATGGTTTCGTCCAGAAACGCCTCGCGTGCCGACAGTTCCAAGGTGGTGATCTGCTGACCCAATGGACTGTCATAGAACGCCACGATCGCATCGGTCTCGGTGCCGTCCAGTCCCGCGGCCAAACCGCTGCGCAAGGTGTCGGCCATGACCGTGGTGTCGAATACCGCGTCCACCGCGCCATCCCACGCGCCGCTGACCGGTCCGTTGAACAATTCGGCGGCGATGTCATCGCCGTAATCCAGACCTTCGGCACGCAGAATGGTGACTAGTTCATCCATGCGCAGCGCATCATAAACCGGGTCGATATCCTGCGCAGTGACCGCCGACGCGCTGCCGATGACAAGGGCCGCTATAAGCGCGGGCTGACGAAGTGCTGGAAACATGAAGTGGTCCTTCGGGTGGGCTGATGTGAAATAGGTAACCGGCCATCGGCAACAGACAAGGACAAAGGCCGCATCTTGGGGCTTGCAGACCCGCGCAAGGGCGATTACACGCCGCACCGTTGACCCTTGGTGCGGAGAGGTGCCGGAGTGGTCGAACGGGGCGGTCTCGAAAACCGTTGAGCCTGCAAGGGTTCCCAGGGTTCGAATCCCTGTCTCTCCGCCACACTTTCACTTGTCATTCGAATTGTGCCCTGCCCTTGCGGCGGCGCATTTTGTGTCCGTGTGAACCTGACAGCCAGATGCATGGACGCCGCCCTCGGGCGGCGTCCTGCGTTTGTGTGGGTCCCGACGCGATCAGCAGTCGCTGACTGCGGCCTTGCGTTCGGCCTTGGCGTCGAAACGGTCCAGCATCATCACCTTGTGCCAGGCCCGCACGAATGTATCGACAAAATACCGTTCCCCATCGACACCGGCATACAGCTCTGAAATCTGGCGCAATTCGGCATTCGCACCGAATACCAGGTCCAGGCGCGTGGCATGCCAGCGGGTCTGGCCGGTTGCGCGATCAACCAGATCAAAGGCCGTTTCAGCATCCGTTTCAGGCTGCCAGTCCAGATCGGTAGAAACCAGTTCGCGGAAGAAATCAGCCGACAACGTGCCGGGACGATCCGTGAACACACCCTTGTCCGATCCGTCCCAGTTCTGATCCAGCACCCTCAGGCCACCGGTCAGTGCGGTCCATTCCGGTGCCGACAGCGACAGCAATGCCGCCTTGTCCAGCGCGATCTGTTCGGGCGAAACACTATAGCCCACCGCATCGTCCACATAGTTGCGGAAACCGTCGACAACCGGGCGCAGCCACTCAAAGCTTTCGTCGTCCGTCATGTCGGCCGTGGCGTCGGTGCGGCCCGGCACGAACGGCACCGTCACATCGTGTCCCCCGGCCTTGGCGGCGGCTTCGATCCCGGCGCAGCCGGCCAACACGATCAGGTCGGCCATCGATACCTTTGCCGGGCCTTTCGCATCAAAGTCGGACTTCAACCCGGTCAGCGCATTCAGGACACGGTCCAGACGTGCGGGATTGTTCACGGTCCAGCCACGCTGTGGTGCCAGTTGCACCCGTGCACCGTTGGCCCCGCCACGTTTGTCGCTGTCGCGGTATGTCGATGCCGCGGCCCATGCCGCCGCGATCAGATCGGTCGCAGAGACATCCAGATCCAGCGCACGCGTTTTGAGGTCGGCAATCTGCGTCTCGTTGATCAGCGGATGATCAACCTCGGGCACCGGGTCCTGCCAAATGAACGTGTCACCCTGATCCGGCCCCAGCCAACGCGAGGTCGGGCCCAGATCGCGGTGCATCAGCTTGTGCCACGCCTTGGAAAAGGTTTCGGTGAAATAATCGAAATCCTCGAGGAATCTTTCGGCGATCTTGCGATAGGCCGGATCGACCTTGAACGCGATATCCGTGGTCATCATCATCAGCGGGTTCATGACGCCCGGCAGATGGGCGTCAGGCGTTTTCGGCGCATCGGGATCGGTCGGCGTCCACTGCAGGGCACCGGCGGGCGATTTTGTCTGTTCCCATTCGAATTTGAACAGGTTGGTCAGATAATCGTTGTCCCACTGCGTCGGGTTCGGCGTCCAGGACCCTTCGATCCCGTTTGTCATAGTATGTTCGGCGTTGCCGGATCCGACCGGGTTCGACCAGCCCAGACCCTGTTCGGACATCTTGGCGATTTCCGGTGCGCCACCGATTTCAGACGCAGGCACGGCACCATGCGATTTGCCAAAGGCATGGCCACCGGCGACCAGTGCCAGCGTTTCCTCGTCGTTCATCGCCATCCGGGCAAAGGTTTCGCGGATGTCGCGCGCGGCATCCATCGGGTCGCCGTTGCCGCCCGGACCCTCGGGGTCGACATAGATCAACGACTGGTGGGATGCGGCCAGCGGGTTTTCCAGATCATAATGGTCGTCCTTTGGTCCGCCTTCCCAGCGCAGACCACGATTGACCATCTGTTCGGGATGCCCCAGCTGCGGGTCCGCGGGCTGTTCAGACGGCGGTTTGCCGAACCAGCCTTCGGGGCCCCAATAGGTGTTCACATCAGCTGACCAGGCGTCCTCGCGGCCATAGGCAAAGCCTTGCACCGGCAGACCCATGTCCTCCAGCGCGACGGTGCCGGCCAGCGCGATCAGGTCGGCCCAGCTGAGGCCGGCACCGTATTTCGCTTTGATCGGGGCCAGTAGTCGGCGCGATTTATCCGTGTTGCCGTTGTCCCACCAGGAATTGATCGGCGCAAAGCGCTGCATCCCCTGGCCCGCGCCACCGCGCCCGTCAGCGATGCGATAGGTGCCAGCCGAATGCCACGACATGCGGTTCATCTGCGGGCCGTAGTGACCATAATCCGACGGCCACCAATCGACGGGCGTATGCAGGAACGCGCGCACGTCCTCCCACAGCGCCTTGTGGTCGATCTTGGCGTTGGCTGCGGCATAGTCGAAATCGCGGCCCAGCGGGTTGGACTGCGGCGGGTCCTGATACAGCGCCTCGACTTTCAACCGGTTCGGCCACCAGTGGTTCACATTCGGCTCTGAACCTTGTGCGCCACCGATCCGCGTTCCGCGAAATGGGCAGGCACCTTGCGTTGCAGCGTGGTCTTTCATGGGGGTGATCCTTTCGTCTGCCGACACAGCGCGGGGTTGCGTGGCATTGATTTACGCAGCACAGGTGTGTGCCGCCTCTGACCGGGGAGCTAGCGCCTGCCCGTGTCGGATCAACGTCGGGGTCACAGTTGATTGACCGACCAAGATGGTCAAAGGCAATGTGCACCAAACAGGGCCAGCCTGCCGGGGTCATAACCGCGCCAGAAAAAGTCATCACTCCAGCACGGGCGAATATGCCTCGCCTCTACCTGCAACCTGATAATTTTTTTTGTTATGCGAACCTAGGGGCTCATCCGTGCCTTGATCTGGCGGCCTGCGTACAGACCGATCAGCATCATCGGCAAAAACACCAGCGTGCCCGGTGCCGCGAATGTCAGTGCGGTCCAGGCTGGACCCGGACAAAATCCGCCGATGCCCCAGCCTATTCCGAACAACGCGGCCCCGGTCAACAAAGGTGCATCAACCCGTGTGGTGTCCGGCATGTCGAATGATTGCATCAGCACTGGCGCTGGCCTGCGCCAGACCAGCCGGTAGCCGATGTACGCCGTCACGCTCGCCCCACCCATCACAAACGCAAGCGAAGGGTCCCACGGACCAAAAACATCAAGGAAATTCAGAACCTTGGCCGGGTCCGACATGCCCGAAATCACGAGGCCAAGACCAAAGACGAGACCTGACAAAAGACCAAAGAGAATTCGCACAACCTAGCCCCAGACGTGTCGGATGATGAAAACGGTGACAAAGGCAAAGGCCATGAAGGTCAGCACGGCGACAGCGGACCTCTTTGACAGGCGAGCCAGACCACAGACGCCGTGACCCGATGTGCAGCCGGACCCAAGTGCGGTGCCGGTGCCGACGATCAAACCCGCTGCGGCCATGCCCCACAGGTTCGTAGGCACGCTGTGCGGCACCTCGACTGCCACCGCCGTCACCAAGAGCGGCGCGGCAATCAGGCCGACCAGAAACGCCAGACGCCAGGACCAGTCGCGAGCGGTTGCCTGCGTCGGATCCACCACGCTGATGCCACCCGCGGTGATCCCCGTGATCCCGGCAATGCGCCCGAACAGCCCCATGACCATGACGGCCGAAAGCCCGATCAGGACGCCGCCGAAAAGCGACGCAAATGGAGTGAATGCAGTGGTGACGAATGGCAGCATGATATTCCCTGTCAAACATGATGAAGACGAGAGCTGGGACTGAACACCGACGGCCTGTCTTTCGGTTTGCGAAGATGCACTTCGAGGGCCAAAGGGGCAACCGATGAAAAGGTTGCACGTTTTCCCGAGCCAATCTGGGATTTCTGTTGCCCTAGCCACTGGTTCGATTTGTGTTCCTTAAGCCAAAAGACCGACGTCGAAGTGGTCAGTTCGACAGGTCAAATAGATAAGCAAGTTCAATGTGGTAGAAAAATTTACAAATCTGACGTAGTCATCAGGCCCGGAGGACATCGCCTCTGAGAAACCGCTTCTCGGCCGACCGGCACCGCGGCCAGTTTTCAGCCCACCTCGCATATCCCTCGAGAACAACCGAAAAATCCGGACGTAGCCGGATCGGGAGAACGCTTTCGCGAGGACAAGTGGCGGACAGACAGGGATTCGAACCCTGGAGACGGTCTCCCGCCTACACACTTTCCAGGCGTGCGCCTTCGACCACTCGGCCACCTGTCCGTTGCTGGGCTACTTAGCGGGGGTTTTCGGGGCGTGCAAGCCCGTTACCGCGGGAAATTGTCGCTCATCGCATTGTCACCCCGGACAAGAGCCGACATAGTTTTGTCACCCACAGCTGGCATCAGCGTCCAAGTCCCAAAACAGCACGGCCCCATGAAACACACGCCGAAACCAACGCCAGACGGTCAGGACCAGCGGTCAGACATGACCCGCCTGCAGACGGCTGCGCTGATCATCATCGCATTCGCCGTGGTGCTGTTCCTGCTGGTGCAGGCGCGGTTCATCCTGATTTCGCTGGCCACGGCCATCATTCTGTTCTCACTGACATCTGACGTGATCAGCTTTATCGCGCGTGCACGCATCGGTCCGTTTCATGTCCCGAACTGGCTGGCCAGTGTTGTGGCTGTCTTGTTGATCGCAACAGCCCTGATCACCCTGACCTCGATCGTGGTGGCCCAGATCAACACGGTCTTGGTCACGACGCTCGCCTATGCCGAAAGAGCCCCGGACGCGGTGGCGGCGTTATTTGCCTGGGCCGGTGCCGACGTGGAAAGCGCTGTCCGCAATTCCATGCAGTCCATCGAGCTGTCAGGCTACCTGCGCGGCGCGGCAGGCGGGGCCACCAGTCTGACACAGGCCACCGTTCTGGTGATCCTGTTCGTGGGATTTCTGTTCGCGGAACGCGTCTGGTTCCAGACCAAGCTGTTGAATTTCACGGGTGATCCCGCGCAGGCCAAGCGTATCGGGCGTATCATCGCGTCCATCATCCGCCGCGTGAACTATTACCTGCTGGTCAAGACCATCATTTCCCTCGCCACGGGGGCCATGACCTATGCCCTTGCGCGGGCGTTTGGCCTGGAAATCGCGATGCCGCTGGGTGTCGTGACCTTTGTGCTGAATTTCATTCCCAACATCGGGTCCATCATCGCGACCGGCCTTGTGGTTCTGGCAGCCTATATCCAGCTGGGTGATCCGTGGATGACGTCATTGATCTTTGTCATTGCGGGCACGATCCAGTTTGTGAACGGGTCGATCATCGATCCGATGCTGATGGGTCGTGCCTTGCGCCTGTCCAGTTTCGGCATCCTGCTGTCACTGGCGTTCTGGGGCGCGGTCTGGGGGATTCCCGGCATGTTCCTGTCGGTCCCGATCATGGTGATGATGCTGGTGGTCTGCAGCCATGTCGCCGCATTGCGCCCCTTTGCGATCCTGTTGTCGCGCGAGGGCCTGCCCGAGGAAGAAGCCGCGTTGGAACAGCGCTAGCGCGCGATGACAAATGCCGCGGCCATCGCGAACTCGATCCCGGCAGCAACCAGGATGGCATAGCTGGCCTGCCCCATGCCGTAGGACCAGATTCCGGTCAGTGCGATGCCTGCCCAGGTTGCAGCCATGCCGAACGCCACGGCATCGCGTAGTGCCCCCGGCGGCGTGTCACGCAGCAAAAACATCAGGACCGCCAGCCCCAGAAATATCGGGGCCGCCCGCCGTCCCATGAATGCGGCACCCGCGTCAGGTTGCGCATAAAGCCCGACATAAAGGCCCGGCGAAATCAGCAGAACGCAGAACAACCCTAGACAGATCACCGCGGTCGCGAGACAGATCAGGTGAAACATCAGCCGTCCTCCAGATGCAGATAGACACGCCGGTTCTGGCGGCCCTTCTTTTCGATTTTGCCAAGACGCAGCGCACCGATTTCGATGGTGCTGCGGACATGGGTTCCGCCACAGGGTTGCAAGTCGATCTGGTCAGCGCCCTGCCCGATCTGCACTAGCCGGACCTGATCCGCGCCACGCGGCGGCTTGACGGACAATGTCTTGATCAATTCGGGCTGCGCGTCCAACTCAGCCTGCGTGATCCATTGCCATGTCACGGGCAGGTCTGCCGCGATCATGCCGTTCAGCCTGTCCGTCAGACCGTCGCGATCATCAGGGGGGTCCTGCATGTCGAAATCCAGCCGCCCCTTTGCTTCGGCAATCTGGCCGCCGGTCACGGGTCTGGGAATCACGACGGACAAAAGATGCAGCGCTGTGTGCATCCGCATCAGACGGTGACGGCGTTCCCAATCCAGCGTTTGCGTCAGATGGGTTCCCACGGGCGGCAGGGCCGCGGGTTCCGCGGGCACCAGGATGATATCATCGCCGGTCCCCTTGATCGCAGTGGCAATCATCAGGCGCCGCCCCTGCCATTCCAGATGTCCGGAATCGCCGGGCTGTCCGCCCGCTGTGGGATAGAACAGACTGGCGTTCAGCACGATGCCGCCTTCGGCTGTCAGTGCCGTCACACGGCCTTCGGCCTGCCGCTGATAGGCATCATCCAGATACAACGCCGTCGTCATGCACCCTGCCCTGCATCGGGATCCGCGTCGCCGTCCGCCTCGAAATCATCTGACGTCAGCATGGCCTCCGGTTCTGAAGGGCGGCTTTGTGGCGCGGGCTCGGACTGGCCGGATTCCGTGCCGGATGATTTCGGCTGGCGCAACCAGATGTCCTGCTGCGGAAACGGAATTTCGATACCGGCGGCAGCCAGTTTTGCATTGATTTCGCCGTTCATTTCGTCGGTGACGATCATTTTCCAGTTCACGTCGCGCAGAATGACACGCAATTCGAAATCCAGCGACGACGCGCCAAAGCCGACGAACAGCGCCTGCGGTTCGGGATCGGCGATCACCAGCGGATGATTATTGCCCACAGCACGCAGAATGTCGCGCACCTGTTCGATGTCGGACCCATAAGCCACGCCGACCGGCAGGATCAGCCGACCGACCAGATTGCCACGCGTCCAGTTCGTGACCTGTCCGCTGACCAGATCGGCATTGGGAATGATCACGTCGGTCCGGTCAAAGGTTTCGATCCGGGTCGACCGCACCGAAATGTCGCGCACGAAACCGACCTGTCCGTTCACCTCGATCATGTCGCCCTCGCCGATGGGGCGTTCGATCAGCAGGATGATCCCGGACACAAAGTTCTGCACGATCGTCTGCAAACCAAAACCGATGCCGACCGACAGTGCACCCGCCACGATGGCCAGACTGCTCAGGTCGATCCCAGCCAGCGTGATCGCAATCAGCGCCGCCAGCGTGATCCCGACATAACCCAACCCGGACACAACGGCGTTCTGGCCGCCCAGATCAAGGTTCGTGCGCGGCAGAACCGAATTCTTGAGCGACCGCTGAATGAAACGGGTCAGAAGGTAGCCCACGGCAAAGACGGCGGCAAAGGTCAGGAAATCGGTCGGCGATACCACCGTTTCCCCGATCCTGAACCCGGCCAGAAACTGCGTCCAGATTTCCAGCAGATCCGTGACGCTGGCCCCCCAGACCAATGCCGTTACCGGCAACAGCAACACGACCAGTACCGCGCCGACCAGAAACGGCACCAGCGACCCGCCGTCTTGCGAATCGTCCGGGGCGTAGATCCGCGTGATCAACTGTTGCAACACGATGAACCCGCCAAGGATCGCCAGTGTCATGACCGACGGCGCAAATACGCCGCGCGCGGCCTGCGTATATCCCGACAAGGCCAAAATTGGCGTCACACCGGCAACGCCCATGTAGATCAGCCCCAGGGCGTGCCTGAACCGACCGCTGCTCTCCTCGCCGGTCTCGGCGGTCGGGGCGCGCCGCAGCAGTGCGCCCAGCATCCACAACAGCAAGCTGGCGAGAACCAGCACAGGAAAGGTGACGACAGCCCGCGCCAGCGCAGATGCGTTATCATCCTCCAGCGTTGCCGCCATGATCAACAGGACGGCAACCGCAGTGCCAAGCGCCATTCCCGTGCGCCGGATCTTGCGTCTGACGTCGGCGGTGTAGCCAAGTGGTCCGTTGAATTCGCCCTTTGGGAACAATTGCACGTTCAGCCAACGGGCGACGATCACCAGAACGCCGGCGGCATAGACCGCGCTGGTCACCGTGGTGTCACCGCTTGGCAGTACACCGAACTGACGCAGTGCGAGAAACAGCAACGACATCCCCGCAACCGGCAGGCCGATCTGTAGGCCCGATAGCAGGAATGCCCAGACTGCGCGCCCACGGGCGTGGGATTGTTCCACCTTGGTCTGGGCCCGCAAGAGAAGACGCGGCGACCGGATCAGCAATCCCAGCGCCGCCAGCAAGGCCACAATTCCGATCGGCAGGTTCGCCAGAAACTGGTCCTCGCCGACACCGGCGATCCGCAACTGGTAGCGACGGATCGCCTGCGCCAAGGATCCTTGCGCTGCGCTGACACCTTCGGCGATGCTCTCTGGCCAGAACAGGGCGTTATCGCGGGACCACATGCGTTCTGCACCGACCTGCCGCAGGCGACCGTCGATTTCCGAAATCAGACCGCTGGCCCGCGCGCTGGCTTCTGCCGCCAGCAGGCCCGGTGCGCGCAAGCGATCCAGTTCCTGACCCAAGCTGTCCAGGCGTGCGGCAATCGCGGGCGACGGTGTTGCATCCGCCGCCACCGGCGTCAGCGCCTCGATCTGGCTCTGGACCGTGCTGATGCGCCCGGAATTGATTCCCGTCTGCCCCAACAAACGCTGCCGCCAGTCGAACAGGGCATCGCGCGCCTCGGCCAGCGCCGCGTCCGATATGCCCGGATCATCAAGCTGGCGTTCGACGGCTGCCGCAAGGTCTGTCCAGTCGGACAGGTCCGGCACCGCGGCGGCAAATGCTGCCTCTGCCGCATCCAGTGCTGCGGTATCGGCCTCGGGCTCGGATGCGGCGGCATCGGGCGCAGGTTCTTCTTCGGCAGATGTGCCGCCGATCAGCCCGTCCAGACCGACCTGTGCTGCCACAGGCCCGCCCATGATCAAACCGACCATGAAGATCAGCGCGATCAGGGGCTGCGACATGGTCAAACGTCCTCGAACACGCCGGGGATCGACTGCGGGTCCTGATCCAGCCAGCCGGGAACCGGCAGGCCCTTGGATTTCAGGAACGAGGGGTTCCAGACCTTGGACTGATAGCGGGTGCCGTAGTCACACAGGATCGTCACGATGGTGTGGCCTGGCCCCATGTCGCGCGCCATGCGCATCGCTCCGGCCACGTTCACGCCGGACGATCCGCCCAGACACAGACCTTCGGTTTGCAACAGATCGAACACGACCGGCAGCGCCTCTGCATCGGGGATGCGATAGTTGAAATCGGGTGTGAACCCTTCGAGGTTGGCCGTGATCCGCCCCTGACCAATCCCTTCGGTGATGCTGTCGCCGGGGTTTTCCTCGCCTGTGTAGATCTTGAACAGGCCGGCACCTTCGGGATCGGCCAGACCGATTTTGACACCCTTGGGCTGCAACGCCATGCCGACACCCGCCAGCGTCCCGCCAGAACCCACAGCACAGATGAACCCGTCAACCTTGCCAACGGTCTGGTCCCAGATTTCGGGTCCGGTGGTTTCGATATGCGCCTGCCGGTTCGCCACGTTGTCGAACTGATTGGCCCAGATGACGCCCTCGTTGCTCTCGCGGGCCATCTGTTCGGCAAGGCGGCCAGAATATTTGACGTAATTGTTCGGGTTCTTGTAGGGCACTGCCGGTACCTGCACGAGGGTGGCACCCGCCAGCCGCAACATGTCCTTTTTTTCCTCGGACTGGGTTTCGGGGATGACGATGACGGTCTTGAACCCCATCGAGGCCCCGACCAGCGCCAGCCCGATGCCCGTGTTGCCTGCCGTGCCCTCGACAATGGTGCCGCCGGGTTTCAGCAGACCTTTTTCCACGGCATCCTTGATGATGTAGAGTGCGGCGCGGTCCTTGACCGACTGGCCGGGGTTCATGAACTCAGCCTTGCCCAGGATCGTGCAGCCTGTCGCCTCGGACGGGCCCTTGAGCTTGATCAGGGGGGTGTTTCCGACGGTATCGGCAAGATCTGATTTGATTGTCATGGCTGCGGCCTTTCGCGCGGTGTTACGTTCACCTAACTAGCGATGCCACCGCTGAACTCAACCCGCAACGCGGCGCGGTGCAGTGCCAACCAATAGATCAGCATCACGCCGGGGGCGACATTCATCTCTCCGCTGGCGACCAGTTCCAGCGCGCGATCCAATGATACCACGTGCAAACGCAGGTCTTCGTGTTCCGCGGCAAGACCGCCGGACCATTGGTCGGTATCCGGAATATCCGCGAGCCCGACGTAACAATGGAAAAAATCGGTGGCATTTCCCGGTGACGGATAGCAACCGCTGACCTTGCGCAGGGTCACGTCCAGCCCCGCCTCTTCCTTGGTTTCGCGCAAGGCGGCGGTTTCCGGCTCCTCAAAGGCGTCGATCATTCCGGCCACCGGTTCCAGAATCCACGGGTTCGGATCGTTGCGGATCAGTGCGCCCATGCGCAGCTGTTCCACCAGAACCACCCGTTCCGTGACCGGATCATAGGGCAGCACGATCACCGCCTCGATCCCAACAAACACCTCGCGCGGCAACGGCCCCTGCCGGCCACCATCGAACCTGCGATGTTCAACCCCGAACCCTTGCAGGCGGAAAAAACTGCCGACAGGCGCTTTGCGATGGGTGACCGCCACATCGCCCGCATCGGGTGTGTAGCGCAGGCTGGCGGGTGTCGCGGTCTGGCTGGCCTGCACCTGCCCCCAGGCGCGTTTCTGCATCATTGGAAATTGCCATGCGAGGTCCGACAGGCTGGGCAACGGGTCCATCGCAAACAGCTCTTGTGCCGCAAGCACCGACGCCTTTGCGTAATGCGTTTGCCAATGCGCCAGCGACCAGCTGCCGTCACCCGCAGCCGCATCCTGCGGCGGCACCCACATCTGCGCGGCGGCAGGTGTGCCGTCCGCCAGTGTCACCGTCACGTCGATCAAACGATAGTCGTAGATGCCTTCGTACAGTGCCAGCCGTGCCGCCTGATCCGCACTGATGCCACCCCACAGCTTGCCCACTGCCGTACCTTGCGGGTCTACCTGCACGATCGGGACGACACTGTCTGACAGCGGTCGCACGCCGTAGCCAGGCAGTACCGCATCCACCAACTGCCCGCCTGCACCCGCAACCGCGACACGCAAGGCTTCGTCCAGCAATGTGCCGTAAATGAACAGACGCATGGTCAGTGGTACTTGCTGCCGACGGCCTCGGTGATCAGCCCTGCGATGAGGCCGCCCAGAACCAGCACGCCGACCACGACGGGGGTTGCAAACTGCTGACCGTAGCCCGCCATCAAGCCAAAGGTCGAAATCAGTGCATCCATCGGGCCGTCATATTGCCCCCGCATCGACCGGGTGATCATCGTATGTCCCGACAGGATCAATAAGGCCCAGAACACCACGGCCCCGGCGGCCGTCAGCGCCGTGCCGATGGCGATACTGTAGCCCTGACCGACCCTTGCGCCCATGATGCGCCAACCGCACAACAATCCCGCAACGATGCATAGCGGATACCAGAAACCCGGTGCCCGTCCTGCGTCAAACAAGGGTCCCGTCAGATAGGCGAGCACCCCCGCCAGAACGGCATAAAGGATCGCCCCCGTCAGTTTTCCGGCTGTTGGCATGGCGGACCTTCCCTGGCTTGCGCAGACCGTCAGGCAGGCCGTGCGATCGTGATTTGTGTCACATCGCAGTTTTCACTGGCAAAGGTCGATGCACAAGAGGTCAGGTAAAAGTTCCACATGCGCCGAAACCGATCATCAAATCCCAAGGCGGCGACCTGATCCCATTTCGCGTTGAACGTCTCGTGCCAGCGCCGCAATGTCACGTCATAGCTGTGGCCAAATTCGACCGATTTCACCACGTTCATACCCGCGCGTGTCACCGTATCGCGCAGAATGCTCGGGCTGGGCAACATGCCACCCGGAAAGATGTATTTTTGAATGAAATCAGGGCCTCGCTTGTAGATCTTCCAGCGGCGGTCCGCCACGGTGATGATCTGAAGTGTCGCGTTCTTGCCAGGCTTGAGCCTGTTTTTGACCGTCTCGAAATAGACAGGCCAGTATTGTTCACCTACCGCCTCGAACATTTCGATGCTGGCGATGCCGTCATAGGTGCCTGTCTCGTCGCGGTAATCCTGCAACTTGATCGTGACCTTGTCGGATAGCCCTGCCTTTTCAATGCGATCCACAGCGTATTTGAACTGCTCTGTGCTGATCGTCAGGCAGGTGACGCGCAGGTCGCGCTGGCCGGCGGCGTATTCCGCAAACCCGCCCCACCCACAGCCGATTTCCAGCACGTGATCGCCGGGCTGCGCGCCCATCTCGTCAACCATGGATGCATATTTGAGCGTCTGCGCCGCCTCCAGACTTTCCTGGCCCGTCTCGAATTTCGCGCTGGAATAGGTCATCGTCTCGTCCAGCCAGAGGCTGTAGAAATCATTGCCCAGATCGTAGTGATATTCGATGTTCTTGCGCGCCTGCTTCTTGGAATTGCGCTGCAACCAGAACCGCAGCCGTTCAAAGCTGCGTACGATGAACTGGCCCGGAAAACCGTCATACATTTCCTCGGCGTCGTCGTGCACGAGGTCCATGAAGGCCTGCAAATCCGGCGTACTCCACCAGCCGTCGAGATAGGCATCACACAGACCCAGGTCGCCCTCTCGGATCGTGCGGGCAAACAGATCCGCGTTGTGTACGGTCACCTCGGCCACATGGCCGGGCGCTGCGCCCTCGGTACGGAAATGCCGTCCGTCGGGCAGGATCACGTCCAGCCGGCCGCGTTTCAATTTCAGCATGTTGAAAACAGACGAAAAATAACGCGGAAGGTCGTTTTGCCCCTCGGTGGTCGTCAAGATCATGCGCGATGTGTCCCCGTGGTTTGTCCTGCCGTTTCAGGCTTTTGCGGACATTAGTGATTATGATGCCAAAGTCACGATACAGCGGACCGAATAGTTGCGGCCTTGGTCACAATGTCACAAGCCATCAGCCATTCTTGAACCGATCATAGGCGTCCAGCGCCGCCTTGCGCCCGTCATCCGCCGCCACGACCGGATCGGGGTACGTGTCATCTGGCGACATGCCCCAATGTTCGGGGATCGCCTCAAAGTAGGACAAGGCCGTATCTGATGGATTGCTGTACTCTTCGGCCAGCCAGGCGCGCACGTAGTCGCCGTCGCCGTCAAATTTATCCAGCTGCGTGACCGGGTTGAACACGCGGAAATAAGGCGTGGCATCAGGCCCCGACCCGGCCGACCATTGCCAGCCCATCGCGTTGCTGGCCGGGTCCCAGTCGATCAGGCAATCCGCAAACCAACGCTGCCCGATGCGCCAGTCGCATTGCAGGTGCTTGGTCAAGTAACTGGCGACGATCATCCTGCCACGGTTATGCATCGTGCCGGTCACGTACATCTCGCGCATTGCGGCATCAACAAACCGGATACCGGTGCGCCCCTTTTTCCAGGCCTTGACCTCGGCCAGGCGTTCGTCGGTGTTCCAGTCGAACCCGTCCCATTCCTCGCGCCAGTTGCGATCAACGATGCGCGGCGTGTGATAGATCAGGTGATAGGCAAATTCGCGCCAGACCAGTTCCTTGAGGAATGTCTCTGCCCCGGTCCCTGCCCGGTCCATCGCGCGCCAGCCTGCATGCCAGCAGGTCAGCGGGCTGATTTCGCCGTAGGTCAGGTTTTCCGACAGGCCCGAGGTGCCGTGTTTCATGCCCGGAATGTCACGGTTTTTCTGATAATCCGCGATCCGGTGCTGTACAAAGGTTGCAAGCCGCTGAATGGCCGCATCCTCGCCCACGGTGCACCAGGGACGCACGACGTCGGCCCCGCGCTGCATCGCCGCTGCCATCTGCCAATCATCCAGATCGTCGCTGTCCGGCCACTGGTCCGGCGCGGGAACCGTGGATGGTGCCGAAATACTGTCCGGCAGTTGCCGGTCTCGGACGTTTTTCCACATCGGCGTATAGACCTTGTAGAAACCACCACTGCCGGTCTCGACCGTCCAGGGTTCGAACAGCAGATGGCCTGCATGACTCTTTGCGTCGATCCCGTCATCGGTCAGCGCTGATTTCACAGCCGTATCCCGATCCTTGCATTCGGGATCATACAGGCGCGACCACCAGACGGCCCCTGCACCTGTTTCCCTGACCAGATCGCGCAAGACAGCCAGCGCGTCACCACGGCGCAGGATCAGGCGACTGCCCTTGTCATGCAGTGCAGCGGCCTGCGCGGCAATCGACATGCCCCAACGCATTTTAGCGGCAGCACCTGTGTTTTCCACCACATCGTCGTGAATGAACACCGGAATGACGGGACGACCCGTCGTACAGGCCGCGTCCAGCGCGGGATGATCGGATAATCGCAGGTCGCGACGAAACCAAAGCAGGATAGGAGAATTTTCAGACATGCGCTGCTATCTAGCGCACCGTCGCCGCGTTCAAGCGGGAAAGTGCGGATGCCCTGATCCGGGCATCCGCAATTGCATCACGACTTTGGTTCGCTGCGCAAACCCTTGAAAATCGCGTAGCACATGATCAGCAGCACGATGGTGAATGGCAATCCGGTCGAAATCACCATGGATTGCAGCGATTCCAGACCGCCTGCTGACAACAACAGAACGATGGCCACGGCACCTTCGAACACGCACCAGAACACGCGCTGCGGCACCGGCGCATCGATCTTGCCACCTGCCGTGATCGTGTCGATCACCAGCGATCCTGAATCCGACGAAGTGACAAAGAACACGATGACCAGCACGATCCCGATGAAACTGGTGATCTGCGCCAGCGGAAGTGCTGCCAGCATCTCGAACAGCTGCACCGGCAGGTCCGCGTCCTGGGCGGCGGTGTAACCGTCCTGCACGACCTGCTGGATGGCGACGCCGCCAAAGACCGACATCCACAGCACGCAGACCAGCGACGGGATCAGCAACACGCATGTCACGAATTCACGCACCGTGCGGCCGCGGCTGACACGGGCGATGAACATGCCGACAAAGGGCGACCAGCTGATCCACCAGGCCCAGTAGAACGCCGTCCAGCCTTGGACAAAGTTCGCGTCCTCACGGCCGACCGGGTTCGACAGCGCGGGCAGGAATTCCAGATAGGCAAGCAACGACGAGCCGAATGTCGAAAGGATCGCAACCGTCGGCCCCACCAAGAGCACGAACACCAGCAGCAACGCCGCCAGCCCCATGTTGATTTCCGACAGGATTTTCACACCACCATCGAGGCCGCGCGTGACGGACACCAATGCAACCGCGGTGATCGCGGTAATCAGCAGCACCTCGGTCGTGGCTCCCACGGGGACGCCGAACAATGCGTTCAGACCGGCATTTGCCTGCGTCGCACCGAACCCCAGCGATGTCGCCAGACCGAACAATGTCGCAAACACGGCGATGATGTCGATCACGTGACCTGTCCAGCCCCAGACGCGTTCACCAAAGATTGGATAGAACGCCGACCGGATCGTCAGTGGCAGGCCCTTGTTGTAGCTGAACAGCGCCAGCGACAGGCCGACAATGGCGTAGATCCCCCAAGGGTGCAGACCCCAATGGAAAATGGTGGCCGCCATGCCCAGCCGGATTGCCGCTTCGGTATCGCCCGCAGCGGCACCCAACGGTGCCCAGTCCGTGCGCGCGCCTTCTTCGACGCTTGTGCCACCCAAGGCGGTGGAAAAATGTGTCAGCGGCTCGGACACACCGTAGAACATCAGGCCAATGCCCATGCCGGCTGCGAACAGCATCGCGAACCAGCCCAGATAGCTATAGTCAGCGGTCGCATCCGCGCCACCCAGCCGGACCCGGCCCAGCGGCGAGACAATCAAGAACAGGCAAAACAGCACAAAGATGTTTGCGGCCGTCACAAAGAACCAGTCGAATTTCTGGGTGACGGTCGAAAACAGCCAGCTGAATACCGCGCCGGCCTGATCGGGCAGCGCCAGCGTATAGAAAACGAATGCCACGACCGCGGCGCCCGAAATCGCGAATACCGGGTTGTGAATGTCAAAGGCAATCCGTCCAAGATTGCCTTCAAAGTTGTCTTGACCGATCTCGTAATCGGTCTGGATCTGCTCAACAGCGCCTTCCGGGGCGGGAATGCCCTCTGGCGTTACTTCTGTCATCTTGTCTCCTTACCGTTCAGTTAATCCTGCGCGACGATTAGCGGAAAATTGCCCAAGATAAAACCAACCCCACCTATTCAGCGGGGTTGGCGACTGCTTCAGCGGCTTTGGCACGGCGCCCGTCACGGTACAGCGCCTTGATCAAAGACAGGCACATCAGCACCATGACGACCGAAAACGGCAGTGCGCCGATGATCATCGCAGTATTGATCGCGTCCAGCCCGCCCGCCACCAGCAAGGCACCGATCACAAAGCCAAGGATGCTGCCCCAGGCGATGATATGCAGCCGGCCCTTAGGCGATTCGTCACCTGCCGCCGCAATCGTGTTGATGATCAGGATCGCGCTGTCGGCAGAGGTCACGAGGTAGGTCAGCAGCAATACGACGATCACCGCGCTCATCAGTTTGGCCAACAAAGGCGACAGCATGAAGTTGATCATCGCGAACAGCTGGCTGGAAATGCCCGCACCGGTGATCTGGTCGCCCGCACCACCGTTCAGCGTCAGATCAATCGCCGTCCCGCCGGCAAAGGCAAACCAGACGAAACACATCAGCGACGGCACGATCATGGCCCCCAGCACGTATTCCCGCACCGTTCGTCCACGACTGATCCGCGCCAGGAACAGACCCACGAATGGCGCAAAGGCAATCCACCAGGCCCAGTAAAAGATGGTCCAGCCCCCCTGCCAACCGGCCAGGGCGTTCTGCATGTTGTCCGCGTCAGTGCCATCAGGACGAAAGAGCGTCAGCGACATCGCGGGCAGATTGATCAGATAATCCCACAGCCCCACGAACAGCGACCGGAACGCAAATAGCGTCGACCCGAACACCAGAAAAAACGCGAGGATGAAAAACGACAGGCCCATGTTCAGGTTCGACAGCCACTTGATTCCCTTGCCGACGCCGGACAGGGCGCTCAGGACAGAACAGAACATCACCACGACCAGCGCCGTCAGCATGCCGGCGACAGTCGGTGTTCCTTCGGCGTTCATCAGCCAGGCCGCACCCGTGATGTTGAATACACCCGATGCAAATTGCGAAACGCCGTAGCCGATGGTCACGGCAACCCCCAGGATCGTCGCGATGACAGAGACGATATCGATGACGTGACCCAGCGGCCCTTCCAACGCGCGGCCGAACAGCGGCGTCAGACCGGAACGGATCGTCAGCGGCAGCCCGCGCGAATAGCTGAAAAACGCCAGTGCCAGACCCACGATCGCGTAGCATCCCCATGCGGAAAAGCCCCAATGCAGGAACGACCATTTATAGGCTGAAATCACATTGTCAGCCGCGCTGGCCGTGGTGGCCCCGGTGATCGTGTCGGGATTGATGCCGAAATGATAGATCGGCTCTGCGGTGGCATAGGTCAGCATGCCGATCCCGATGCCCGCGCCGAACATCATCGAAAACCAGGAAAAACTGCTGAATTCAGGCTTATCGCCCGGCTGACCCAACATCAACCGACCCGTTGTCGGATACAGCGCAAGCCCCAGCGCCGTGACGATGAAAAACGCGACCGCGTACATGTACCATGGGCCGGTATTCGCGTCGATGGTTGACCGGATGTTGCTCAGGATTTCCCCTGCCTGGATCGACCAGACGGCGGCCCAGACGATCAAGACCCCGATCAGAACCTTGGACCCGACAGAGACGATGGTGTTGAAACCTTCGTAGAATCCGTTGTCGGCGGTCTGAATATCGAGATCGGTAAGGGGTGGCTTCAACGGCATCTGAGAGTCTCCGGCTATGAACAGGAAACTAAACCTAGCCCGCGCCGCCGGATCTGACACCCGACGGCGCGAAATAAAATTGCGCGTCAGTGATTGACGTCGACGACGACGCGCCCGCGCACCTGACCTTTCAGGATGTCCGCGCCCAGCTTTGGCAGATCGGACAAGGTCGCAGGCTGGATCATCGCGTCGAGTTTATCCATCGGCAGATCGGTGGCGATCCGGCCCCACGCCCGCTGACGGTTTTCAAACGGCTGCATGACGGAATCGATACCCAGCAGGTTCACGCCGCGCAGCAGGAAAGGGATCACCGTCGCAGGCAGGCCAGCGCCCCCGGCCAGTCCCACCGCCGCAACTGACGCACCATACTGCATCTGGCCCAGCAGACGTGCCAGCATGTCGCCACCCACCGCATCGATACAGCCGCCCCAGCGTTCGCCCTCCAACGGGCGTTTGACGGTCTCATTCAGATCGGTGCGTGCCACGATCTCGGTCGCGCCCATCTCGCGCAGATAATCCGCGCTCTCGGGCCGGCCGGTGACGGCGGCAACAGAATAACCCAGATTGGACAGGATCGCGGTGGCCACCGATCCCACGCCGCCAGAGGCACCGGTGACCAGCACCGGCCCATCCTTGATGCCGTGATCCTCCAGCGCCATGACCGCCAGCATCGCCGTGAAACCGGCTGTCCCCACGGCCATCGCCCGGCGCGCATCCAGACCATCGGGCAGCGGCACCAGCCAGTCCGCCTTGACCCGCGCTTTTTGTGCGTAACCGCCCCAATGCGCCTCACCGACGCGCCAACCGGTCAGGACCACCTTGTCACCGACCGCATAGCGGTCATCCGATGACGCCTCGACGGTCCCCGCAAAATCGATGCCTGGCACATGCGGATAGTTTCGCACCAGACCGCCACCCGGACCGATGCACAGTCCGTCCTTGTAGTTGACGGTCGAATAGTCGACCGCGACCGTGACCTCGCCCTCGGGCAGATCATCCAGCCCGATCTGTTTCACCTGGGCCGACGTCTTGCCGTCCTCGCCCTTGTCCACGATCAATGCATTGAACATCGCTGTCTCCTCGCTTGTAAAATCTTTCCGCCACAGGTCACGGTTCCGCATGTGCCCGAGCCCGTCGTATCATCTTGCCCCAAATACTCCCGCCGGAGGCACCGCCGCCGCAACCCGCGCAACATCCAGACCGTTGCACGCAACATGACATCGCGCGGCCATGATCCCCCGCAGGCCCATCGGTTATGGTCTCCGCAGGCAGGCAGTGACACGGGTCACGCGGGGGGCGTCTCGAACAGGTTGACGCTGGGCAACGCATGACCCATCGCCGCCAGATGCGTGCGGATCACCGCCCGCTGATCGGTCTGCTGGTTGAACATGTGCATGACGCAGGCATCCTTTTGCAGGATGATGTCCTGCTCCAGCGAAATCGACCAGAACGCGATTTGTTCAAGCAAATCCACGGAATTGAGCGTATCCGCCCACATCCGCAGCGCACCGTCGGTGCGAAACCGATCCAGCCACCATGCGCGTATGTCCGGGGTCAATGTCGTGCTCTCGGACAGGTCCTTTGCTGGCGGTTTGATCGCATAAAGCCGCGACAGCCACATGCGGTCCAGCCACAGCAGGTGGTTCACCGCCCCCAGGACCGAGCCGTGAGGCGATACGATCTTTGCTGACAGTTCGGCATCCGTCATCGTCTGAAAGACGTCCCACAAGGCCTTGTTCTGCCACGCATTGTAGCGGGCCATCATGCGGCAATAGGCGCGGTCGATCACGGCTTGGGACCTTTCCAGTCGATCGGACAGACCTCTGCCGACTTGCCGCCGAAATCCCAGACTCGCCCGTAGTCGCGGACCTTGGATTTCAGGCCGGTGGCCGCGATGATGTCCGGGCCCATCCAGTATTTGCTGTTGGACACCATCACTGGGTGGTCCTTGTCCTTGCCGGCCAGCATCTCGATCTCGCCCTGGATCTTGCGACCGATGTAGATGCCGCGCCTGTTGCCGTCGCGCACGATCTCGACCTTTTCACGCTCTGCTCCGATGATTTCGGACACCAGCATCGTGAACAGCCCCGTCGTGCCCCCCGCCTGACCGGAAAAGATCTTGAGCAGACCGTTATAGGCCTTTTGGCTGGACCGGTCGTCGACATAGGCCGCGACCTTCCAGTTACCTTCGGCCATGCGTCCGGGGATGTCGACCAGCAGGCCAACGTTCAATCCCGACAGAACCTCACCCTCGAAATGGCCTTCGTCGATGGCGATGGCCATCCACGCATGGCAATGCCCTTCGGTGGGGGGATGCGCGCCCAGCGATACGACGCAAGGACAAAAGACCGTGCAGGAACAGTTCAGAAACAGCTCGCCCTTGATGGCCCAATCGGTCGGCTGCATCTTGCGTCTGCGCGGGTTCGGCATCCGGCTGTCGATGCGTTGCGAAATCGGCAGGCGATCGGTCGTCGTGGCCATCGGCATTCCTCTCAGCGCAATGCGACGAACAGGCCACCGGCAATCAGCGCCCATCCCGCAGGTTTGATCAGACGATGCCCGATCTGTGGTAATTTCTCGAACACCATGAACACCGTGGCAAGCCCCATCCACAACAAAGACATCACACCACCCACGAAACCCAGCGCCATGAACCCCCAGCAACACCCGACGCAGAACGCCCCCAGCCCCAGCCCCATCCGCAGGCCGCCAGCGAAACCGGGCCGCCATGACCCCAGGAAATAGTGCATTGGCGCATGACATACCCCGTGGCACACCTCCTTGGCGCGGGTGAACTGAAACGCGCCCACGACGATCAGCAGCCCCGCAGACAGCCAGCGTGACGTAACGGCACCCAGCACATCGATACCGCCAAAGGCCAGCAGGGCCAATTGTGCCATGGAAATCACCGCTGCGAATCCAACCCAGACGATCAGGTATCCCAACAAGATACCTACCCAGCCCGCACGGCTGCCATCTGCCGACCGCATCAATGCCTCGTATGTCGTCAGGGTCGGTATCATCGTGGGCAACATCATGGCCGCCATCATCACGGCCCACATGGGAAACAACATCCCAAAGGTCGTCAGCGGCATCATGTTGGGCCCGGTCACCCGCCCCCAGACATCCAGCCCCGCCATCATCGACATCATGTAGAGCCAGGCCCAGGACAGCAGGATCGCCACGAAAAAACCCAGCCACAGCGCCGTTCGTATCCCATGCCGGGCAATCCGTTCCATCGCGATCTCCGATTTGGTCAGACAGGTTTTGTGCCAGCGCGCAAACTTGGGATCAAGCCGTGCGATCCTCTCTTGTCGCGACCCGCGCGAGGTTCTAGCGTTTCTGGCGACAACAGGTTCACACAGGGGATGCACCATGACCTTTGCACGTCTACTTGGCACAGCTGCCGCCGTCGCAACCGCCAGCGCTGCGGGTGCGCAGGACAGCGATCTGCTCGTCTTTGACTACCCCGGGTTTGAAAACCCCGAATTCCATCAGGCCTATATCGAAGCACATGGCGACAGCCCCGCCTTCAGCTTTTTCGGGGACGAAGACGAGGCGTTCCAGAAAATCCGGTCCGGGTTTCAGGCCGATGTGGCGCATATCTGTGCAGGATCGGTCACCCGTTGGGCCGAAAGTGGTATCCTGGATGAATGGGACACCAGCCGCATTGACGCTTGGGCCGATCTGGACAGCAACCTGACGGGCGAAAACGTGGCGGACGCCGCCGGCGTGTTCTTTGTGCCGACAGATTTCGGCTCCACCGCCATTGCCTACAACCCCGAAGAGGTCCCGGCAGAGGATGTTGCCTCACTTCAGGTCTTCCAGAACCCCGCCTACGCCGGTCGCATGACCCTGCCCGACAACGTCGACGATGCCTATGCGCTCGCTTATCTGGCGACCGGCGTGGACAACTGGCAAAATGCGACCGACGAACAGTTTCAGGCCGCATCGGACTGGCTGCGGGCCGTGCACCCGAACCTGCGGACCTATTGGACCGACCCCGCGGAACTGGCACAGCTGATGTCGTCTGGCGAAATCCTGGTCAGCTGGGCCTGGAACGAGACCTACCCCACCATGGTCGAAGAAGGTCGCCCCATCGCCTTCCAGCGTGAGGCCGCAGAAGGGTCGTCATTGTGGCTGTGCGGCTACGTGAACCTGTCCGACGGCGAAGGCTCCGAGGACAAGGCCTATGACTACATCAACGCCATGCTGGCCGCGTCCTCTGTCGTGCCGCTGCTGGACGCGGGCTTCGGATCATCGAACAAGGTCGCCCTGAACGATCAGGTCAGCGAAGAGGATCTGGCAGCCTCCGGTCTGGAACCGATCGCCGTGCCGGTTTTGGCACAGCTGCCCATGAGCAACGAGATGCGCGAACGTCAGGCAGAGACGTTCGAACTGATCAAGGCCGGTTTCTAAAAACCGGTGAGCGGCGGGCGGCCCGACATCGGACCGCCCTTCTGCTGCTTGCGTTAAATGATGCCGCGCAACCCATCCGGATACAGCGCCGGACCCCCGGGCAGTTCGAGTGTGTCAGGATCGACCCAACTGGCGTGACACAGGGTGCCGTTATCCTCGTGAAATGCGATCCGGTCGACACCGTCAAATGCGCCATTCGGAAAAACCACCTCAAAGACGGCAATGATTTCGTGGCCTGGCGCACCGTGATGCACGAACAGATTCTCGACATCGTCAGCTGCGCCGATGGTCTGGACGTCGATACCCAATTCCTCCCTGAATTCGCGTATGACAGCGGTTTGCGCCGTTTCGCCAAAATTGACCGAACCGCCTAGCGGCCGCATGCCCTTGATGCGTGCATCATCATCCGGCACCGCTGCCGCCAGCATGGCTGCGCCGCACCAATGCAACCCAAGCGCCTTGAACCGGATGTCGGCGGCGGGTCACCAGCGATGGCTTAAAGTGTCTTGCATGTGCGTTCCCCTGTGTGCCGCGACGCATGCGCCATTCTTCTGGTCAAAAATATCCTCGGGGGTCCGGGGGTGAAACCCCCGAAAAGGGGTGGGTGGGCGGGGCCACCCACCGCACTAGGTTGAACCGCAACGCAATTTCAAAGGCACATCGCAATGGACATCATCAACATTCTGCTCGCTCTTCTTTCAATCGGTTTCGGTGTCATCGGATGGCTGGCACCGCGCTACACCATGGATGTGCTGGACACCGCGACCAAAAACGACAGCACCATGGGCCTGTCAGAGGTCCGCGCTGCCTCCGGTGCGCTCTTCGTGGGTCTGGGGGTCGGAGCACTTCTGACTGGCCTGCCCGGTGCCTATGCAGCGATCGGGTTTGCCTGGGGTGGCGGTGCAGTGGGCCGGCTCACCTCGATCGTGCTGGACGGTCCCAGCCGCCTGAAATGGATCTTTTTCGCGGTAGAGGCCGTGGTTGGCGTCACGGCGATCGTCATCAACCTGTGAACCCCGCTGGCGCAGGTCCCGCCTAGTCGATAGACAGACGGCCATCGGCGCATACTTGGGGGTTTGCACATGGCGTTCATGTTTCGGTGGCTACTGCGGATCGCGACGGGTCTGTTCGTCCTGTTCGTCGCGGCGGTGACGCTGATCTGGTATTTCGCATCGCGGTCCCTACCTGACTACGAGGGCAATTTTGCCGTCGCAGGTATCTCTGCCCCGGTCGAGATCGTGCGCGACAATGCTGCTGTGCCGCATATCTTTGGCGAAACGGATGCCGACACCTTCTATGCGCTGGGATATGTCCATGCACAGGACCGGTTGTGGCAGATGACCATGCTGCGCCGTACGGCGCAGGGGCGTCTGTCCGAACTCTTTGGTCAGCGGACGGTCAGCATCGACAATCTGCTGCGCAGGCTCGATCTGTACAATCTTGCCGTCAGCTCGGTGCAGGCGCAGGATGCGCAGACGATGGACGCGCTGAATGCCTATGCCGCCGGGGTCAATGCCTGGCTGGCCGAGATCAACAGCGGCGCGCGCGGACGCGGCGCGCCCGAAATGTGGGTATTCAATCACGCCATCGCGCCCTGGCAGCCTGCCGACAGTCTCGCCGTACTGAAACTGATGGCGCTGCAATTATCCGGTCAGGCCGACTACGAGGTTCTGCGCGCGCGGACCTCGCTGATGCTGCCGAACGCACGCCTGTCCGATATTCTGCCCGATGATCCATCGTCCGGCGTCGCCGCACTTCCGGAATACAGCGCGATGGTGGGTGACCTGCCGCAACCGACATCCGGCACCAGGGTATACGATGATCCCCTGTCGCCACTGAAATCACACGAGCTGTCGGGCGCATCCAACGCCTGGGCCGCCGGTCTGACCCGGTCCGCCGCGGGTTCGACACTCCTGGCGAACGACCCGCACCTGGGACTGACCGCGCCGACGATCTGGTATCTGACGCGGTTGCAACTGGAAACGGGCGACGTGATCGGGGCCACGATTCCCGGCCTGCCGGTGGTCCTGTCCGGGCGCAGCGCGGATGTCGGTTGGGGTGTGACCACAGCCTATGTCGACGATCAGGACATCCACCTCGAACAGATCAATCCCGACAACGCCAACCAGTATCGCACGCCGGATGGCTGGGCGGATTTCCGGTCGCGCGACAGCATCATCCGGATCAAAGGCGCGCCCGCGATCACGCTACGTTTGCGCTGGACAGAAAACGGACCTGTCCTGCCCGGAGATGTGTTCGACGTCGGCAGCGTGACACCGCCCGGCCATGTGGCGGCCCTGTCATGGACGGCCCTGTCGGATCGCGACACCTCGGTCAGTGCCGCGATGGCCATGATGCGCGCCCGCACCGTCGAAGGCGCGATTGACGCCGCCGAAGACTACCTGGCACCCGCACAGAACCTGACGCTGGCCGACCGCACTGATGTCGCCATGAAAACCATCGGCATGATCCCGCGACGCGACCCCATGCATATCAGCCGGGGCCGCCTGCCAGCCTATGGCTATTTGCCGGAAAACCGCTGGCAGGGCCGCATGCCCTATGCCGACAATCCCGAATTCGTGGCCCCCGAAGGCGGCATTCTGGGAAATACCAACAACAAGACGGTGGACCGGCCGTTTCCGAACCATGTCAGCTATCGCTGGGGCGATACGCAGCGCATCAACCGCTGGCGTCGCCTGATGCAAAGCCGACAGGTCCACACGCGCGACAGTTTCATCGAGGCGCAGCTGGACACCGTCAGTTTCACCGCGCGCGCCCTGCTGCCGCTGATCGGTGCGGACCTGTGGTTCACCGGAGAGGCTGCCGCAGACGGCACACCCGAGCGTCGCCGTCAGATCGCACTAACGCTGCTGGCCAACTGGAACGGAGAGATGAACGAACATCTGCCCGAGCCTTTGATCTATGCCGCCTGGCTGCGTGCCCTGCAAACACGCCTTATTCAGGATGACCTCGGGCCATTGGCGACCGAATTTACCCATGTCGATCCGGTCTTTGTCGAACGGGTGTTCCGCGACGTGGACGGCGCATCGGCCTGGTGCGACGTGATCCAGTCCGCCCCGGTCGAGACCTGTACGGACATGGCGCGTCTGGCATTGGATGACGCGTTGCAGTGGATCGACGATTCCTTTGGCACGAACCTGGAAACCCTGCGTTGGGGCGATGTGCATCAGGCGACCCACGACCATCCGACGCTGGGCGGCGTCCCCGTCCTGCAATGGTTCGTGAATATCCGCCAATCGACGTCCGGCGGGGACAACACGTTGATGCGCGGCCGCACTGCAGGCGAAGGTGCGAATCCGTTTCGCAACGTCCATGCCGCAGGCTACCGGGGCGTCTACGATTTTGCCGACCCCGACAGCTCTGTTTTCGTGACGGCCACTGGCCAGTCCGGGCATTTCCTGTCGCGCTACTATGACAACCTGGGGGAATTGTGGCGCCGTGGCGAATACATCCCGATGTCGCTGGACCCGGCGCTCGCGCGTGGGGCTGCGTTGGGCGTCATGACGCTGGTCCCACAGCAAAATGACGACTAAAGCCTGCTTGCTTTAATCTATTGATAACGAATGCACTCTAAGTCTTTTGCATGTTGCAAAAGCTGCTTTCAGTCATGATTTCCATTGCCCGTTGGATGATGCCAAAGGGGCGGGTCGACCTGATGTTGAAGGTCACGCTGATGACCGTCTTCATTCACCTGTTTTCAGTCAGCGCAGAATGGTTTCTGATCGGACAAATCGCCTACCCGTTCTGGCCGCGTCTGATGCTGACGGCCATTTCGGCATTCCCCTTTGTGGCGATGGTCGTCGTCAGTTTTCACGTTGCAGAGAAAAGCCGCGCGAAGCTGCGTGCTTTGGCGGATACGGACACATTGACCAGCCTGCCGAACCGGCGGGCCTTTATCGCAGCCACCACCGCCGCGATCGACGCAGGCATGCCCGGCTTCCTTGCGATCCTTGATGGCGATTGCTTCAAGTCGATCAACGACACGCTTGGCCATGCGACGGGTGATCGCGCACTTTTGGCCATTGCCGCACAGTTGCATCGGTTGCAGGGTCCCCACGTCTGCGTTGCACGACTGGGCGGGGATGAATTCGGCATCCTGGTTCTGGCGGAAAACCCGGTTTTCCAACTCGACCACATCGAAAGCGTGATCTGCGCGGGGGTTCGGTTCAACATTTCCGAGGGTGGACAGGACCTCGTGCTGCGGATGTCGGCTGGTGCTGCCCGATTGACGGCAGATCAGACTGTCATTCGCATCATGGCAGAGGCTGACTGGGCGCTTTATGCCGCCAAAAAGAAAGGCGGCGCATGTCTGGTCTATCGCAAGCAACAGGTTCCGGGGGCCAGGCAATCTGCCATTTTCCATGAAAAAGGGGCACTGCGATCACGCAGCGCCCCCATCACTTGACTGCGGTTGCCGTCAGCCGCGGGCGTTTGCGACCAGCTTCCACAAGCTGGGCACCAGCAGCGCCGCCAGCACCAGCTTGACCAGGTCGCCGACCAAGAACGGTGTCAGACCCCAGGCGACGATCGGCTGGTCCCAGCCGTACAGCACGCCAAGCCACAGCAGACCCGGAACGTAGATTGCGACATTGCCTGCGATCAACGCGGCAACCATGCCCTTGACACTGCGATCATAGCCTGCGCGCGCGGCAAAACCCAGCATCACGGTCGCCAGAACATAACCCACCAGATAGCCGCCTGTGCCGCCCAGCATGTAGGTCAGGCCGGATGCATCCGCACCGGTGCCTGCAAAAACGTCCAACCCCAGCGCACCCAGGATCATGTAACCCATGATCGTGACCAGACCCAGGCGCGGACCATAGGCCGCCCCCAGCGTCAGCACGGCAAAGGTTCCCATCGTGATCGGAACGGGCCACATCGGCACCTTGATCTTGGCGGCAATCGCAAGGAACGCGATGCCTGCGATGACCAGCGCCACCTGCTTTACCCGCAGGGCCGTGCCTTCGGTCGCGCCAAAGGATTCACCCAGCACTTTATCTGTCAATGTCAGCGCCATGCGCGTCACTCCTGTTCGAACAAATGGTCACTCATGTTTGACGCAGCGTTTGCGGGGGCGCAAGGGCTCAACCCCGGCGATATGCGCTGGTCATGGTATAATTCTTGGCCGGGCCCGTAACGATCCAGACGCTCTGCCACGCGGGCCAGCGCGTGAAATCATAGGTGACGCGGTAATAATCAGACCCGCAGGGGTGGTCCGTGCCTGCCGCCATGCCTTGGGGCGTGAACGCATGAAAATCGCGCCCGTCACTGAACTGCACCGCGATCCCGTCAGCACCAAAGGTCCACAGATAGACCCTCTCGGCCCGAAAACCCGGACCGTTCCCCAGTCGAAGCACACCGGTTTCATGATAGCGCAGACCGCCCGCGCCGTCCGGTGTCAGCACGGCATGGCCTGCAAATGTGCCGCGCTGGCACGCATGCCTGTCGTCGATCTGCCGGGCGATCTGCCATGTGCCCGCGAAATCCTCTTGCCCCAGGGTCATGCCGGTGCCTTTCCATTCCTGCCTGACGGCAGTATGACGCGCGCGATCCCGCTGCCAACCCGAAAGGCCCGCCCAATGATCCCACGTTATTCCCGCCCCGACATGGTCGCCATCTGGGAGCCCGCCACGAAATACCGCATCTGGTACGAAATCGAGGCGCATGCCTGCGACGCGATGGCCAAGCTGGGCGTGATCCCGCAGGCCAATGCCGACGCGGTGTGGAAAGCCAAAGATGTGACATTTGACGTGGCCCGCATCGACGAAATCGAAGCGGTGACGAAACACGATGTCATTGCTTTCCTGACGCATCTGGCCGAACACATCGGGTCCGAGGACGCGCGTTTTGTCCACCAGGGCATGACGTCATCGGACGTGCTGGACACGACGTTAAACGTGCAGTTGACCCGCGCTGCCGATCTGCTGCTGGACGGGATGGATCGCGTTCTGGCCGCGCTGAAAGCCCGCGCGATGGAACACAAGGACACGGTGCGCATCGGGCGCAGCCATGGCATTCACGCGGAACCAACGACCATGGGCCTGACCTTTGCACGGTTCTATGCCGAAATGGACCGTGGCCGCCGCCGCCTGGTCGCCGCCCGCGAGGAAATCGCCACGGGTGCGATTTCGGGTGCTGTCGGCACATTCGCCAATATCGACCCCGCGGTCGAGGAACACGTCTGCGCGCAGATGGGCCTGACGCCCGAACCGATCAGCACTCAGGTCATCCCCCGCGACCGCCATGCCATGTTCTTTGCCACGCTGGGCGTCATCGCATCCAGCATTGAAAACATCGCTACCGAGGTGCGTCACATGCAGCGCACCGAGGTGCTGGAGGCCGAAGAGTTCTTTTCCAAGGGACAAAAAGGCAGCTCTGCCATGCCGCACAAGCGAAACCCGGTCCTGACCGAAAACCTGACCGGTCTGGCCCGCCTGGTGCGCATGTCGGTGGTCCCCGCGCTGGAAAACGTGACCCTGTGGCACGAGCGCGACATCAGCCATTCGTCGGTCGAACGCGCCATCGGGCCCGACACCACCGTGACGCTGGATTTCGCCCTGCACCGTCTGGCCGGATTGATCGAGAAACTGGTCATCTATCCGCAGAACATGCTGGACAACATGAACAAGTTCCGCGGCCTGGTGATGTCGCAGCGGGTGTTGCTGGCCCTGACGCAGGCCGGCACCAGCCGCGAGGACGCTTACCGTCTGGTGCAGCGCAACGCCATGAAAGTGTGGGAAGAAGGCAAGGATTTCCAGACCGAACTGCTGGCCGACTCCGAGGTGACGGCCGTGTTGTCCGAGGATGAAATCCGCGAGAAATTCGACCTTGGCTATCATACCAAACATGTCGACACGATCTTTGCGCGGGTTTTCGGATAGCTCCGATCTGTCGCAGGTGACGCAGGGTCAATCGCGTGCTAATATTGCTTCACCTCAAAAAGGGAGAAGTACGATGATTGCACGAACGATCCTTGCGCTGTTTCTTTTGTCCCCTGCGACGGCCTTTGCCGCAGGGTGCAGCAGCAGCGAGACGGCCATGTCCTGCCCCGAGGGTGCGATGATGGACCACGAGACCGGCACCTGCGTGCCCGTCGTCAGCAGCTGAACAAAATCTGTGAACGGACCCCCTGCGTTCAGGGTCCGTTCATGATCGCAGGGATATCACCATGGCATGCGCCATGAACCCGACCTGCCCCAGTCCGCGACCGATCACATCCTGCCGCTGTCCCGACGGCGCAAGGCTGCGATCATCGTGCAACTCCTGATCAGCGATGGCAGCAAATTGTCGTTGGCCGACCTGCCCGACCGTCTGCAAGAGGATCTGACCGCTGAACTGGCGTCCATTCGTCTGGTCGACCGCGATACGGTCAATGCCGTCGCTGCGGAATTCGCGGATCTGCTGGATGCCATCGGTCTGAGTGCGCCAGGGGGCGTGGCGGCTGCGCTGGATGCACTGTCAGACCATCTGTCACCCTACATCGCGACACGTCTGCGCGGTCGGGTCACGGGGCCAGACAATGCCGACCCGTGGGACCGGCTGATCAACCTTGACAACGAGACGATCCAGCGCATTCTGATGGCGGAAAACATCCACATCGGCGCGATCCTGATGTCGAAACTGCCTGTCCCGCGCGCGGCAGAACTGCTGGGAAAACTGCCGGGTGATCTTGCGCGTCGCCTCGCGGTCGGGATCAAACAGACCGAAACAATCGCCCCGCAGGCTGTCGCACGGATCGGCGCGGCACTGATCGCAAACTACAGCACCACGCCTGACACCGCGTTCACTGCCCCGCCAGGCAAACGGGTCGGCGCGATCCTGAACGCGGCCAAACCATCCATGCGCGAAACGCTGCTGACCGGGTTGGACGCCGATGACCAAGGGTTTGCCGCGGATGTGCGCAAATCCATTTTCACGTTCGAGGATATTCCCGCACGTGTCCGACCAGTGGACCTGCCGATGTGCCTGCGCGATATCGCCCCGGACGATCTTGCGACGGCGATGGCCTATGCAACGGCAACCGGCAATGATGCTGCGACGACCGCCACCTTCATCCTCGATAGTCTGTCGCAACGCATGGCCAGCCAGATCCGCGACACCATCGAAGATCTGGGCGAGGTTTCTGCCCAGGCGGGTGAATCCGCCATGAGCATCGTCAGTGCAGCTGTCCGCGCGCAAGCTGACAGCGGGCGGATCAGCCTGATCCAGACCGAGGCACCCTGACCCCTTTTCAAACAGCGGCGGTGTCGCTAACGCTGACCTATGCAGAGCGAAAAAATCACCGGCAGCATGTCCGAGAAACTTCAGGATACGGCGCTTCGGGCCGTGCTGGCCGGGTTGATGCGGCTGCCGTACACCAAACGCGTTGCGCTGATGGGACGGCTTGTGGCGGGCACATTCGGGCCACTGGCAGGCTATCGCAAACGGGCGCTGGCCAATCTGGCGCAGGTTCGGCCCGATCTGACACCACAAGACAGACAAAAGATTGCCGATCTGGTCTGCGACAATTTCGGGCGCACGCTGATCGAAAACTATTCCTACCAGGAATTCGGTGCCCATCTGCGTGGCACGACACCGACTGGTGACGGACTGGATGCGCTGCAAGAGGCGCGCGACACGGGCCGACCGGTGATTTTCGTGACCGGCCATTTCGGAAATTTCGAGGCACCGCGCCATGTCTTGACCCAATCGGGCCTGACGATTGGCGGGCTGTATCGCCCGATGTCGAATGGCTATGTCGATGCGCACTACCGCGAAACCATGACCAGCTGGGGCGGACCCGTCTTTGCGCAGGGCAGTCGCGGAACGATGGGTTTTGCGCGCCACATCAAATCAGGTGGCATGGGAACGCTCTTGTTCGATGTGCACGTCAGCGAGGGAACCGCCACGCCGTTTTTGGGACAGGATGCGTTTACGTCATTGTCAGCTGCCGAAATGGCGCTGCGTTTCAACGCGCTCTTGATCCCTTATTTCGGCATCCGGCAACGCGATGGCCTGTCGTTCGCGGTCGAGGTGGATGCCCCCATTCCGCATGGTGATCCGCTGGAGATGATGCAGACCGCCACTGCCGCATTGGAAGAGCGTATCGCGCGGCACCCTGCACAATGGTTCTGGATCCACCGCCGCTGGAAACCGGCCCGCTAGGGCAGTTTGACAGCCCCCAGGATCGGACCGGACGTCCCGTCCTGCACGATGACAACCACAGGCCCCGCATGATCCAATGGCACGGACAGGCGGGCGGGCTGTGCTGTCGTCCATATGCCGGCGTTCTGCCAGCCTGTCACGACATTGCGATAGTCTATTGTTTTACCAGCATTTTCACCGCGTTCGATATTGCGCGTTACGGAATGGGTCAGACTGACGACCTGCACCAGCGCCTGCGCCGGAACGTCCCCTATGGCGCGTGCGGAAATGTGTAAACCGTCCCCTCGGCGCAAAACCTCCAGCGCAATGGGGCTGGCGGTGTTGCGATGAACCGCCATCGCGTTCATGACCGCGCCAGGGTCACTGCCAACGACGCCGACTGCACCTGCAATCACCATCTGGGGGGTGTAGACATTCTTGGCGTTCCACCGCTGGGCGTAGGCGCGTTGTCGCTGGGTGTATTCCGGCCGGGCCAGATCGTCGGTCCAGCCGATATAGTCCCAATAATCGACATGCAGCGCAATCGCGATCACATCGTCGCGGTCCGCCATCTGGGCCAGCAAACGATCCGCTGGCGGGCAACTGGAACACCCCTGCGAGGTGTAAAGTTCGACCACTGTGCCGGATTGTTGGGCACCAGCCGGGCCAGCCAGCGCAATCGCGCAAGATAGCGCTGCAATGAGATGACGCATCAATGAACTCCTGTCATGATGATGCACGAGGTACAGCCTGCGTCTTGAAATGACCAATCAAGCAATCGCGACAGAAGCGGACATCATCGCGACTGCAACACAATGGCCACATCAACTTTGTATGCAGATGTATACAAAAATGCGTACTAGGCCTTGATCCCTTGCGTCAGCTACGGCAAAACGAGGCAAGAGAACTGCATCAACGCCCACACTGAAAGGGACATCATGACCGTCACCGTCGGCACCGATACCGCAAAAACCCGTAAGACCCTGACCGTTGGCGACCAGTCGGTCGACTATTATTCCATCGACGCGGCGACGGCCGCTGGCTTGGGCGACTTTTCGCGTCTGCCGGCAGCACTCAAGGTCGTTTTGGAAAACATGCTGCGGTTCGAGGACGGCAAGACCGTCACCACAGACGACATCAAGGCCTTTGCTACCTGGGCTGAAAACGGTGGCAAGAACCCGATCGAGATCGCCTACCGCCCTGCCCGCGTGCTGATGCAGGATTTCACCGGCGTGCCTGCCGTGGTCGACCTCGCCGCCATGCGCGACGGCATCGTGGCCCTTGGCGGTGACGCGCAGCAGATCAATCCGCTGAACCCCGTCGATCTTGTCATCGACCACTCTGTCATGATCGACGAATTCGGCAATCCGCGTGCATTCCAGATGAACGTGGACCGCGAATACGAACGGAACATGGAACGCTACCAGTTCCTGAAGTGGGGCCAAAAGGCGTTCAACAACTTCCGCGTGGTGCCGCCGGGCACGGGCATCTGCCACCAGGTGAACCTGGAATATCTGGCGCAGACCGTCTGGACTGACACCGACCAGAATGGCGTCACCGTCGCCTATCCCGATACGCTGGTCGGCACCGACAGCCATACCACCATGGTCAACGGCCTGGCCGTTCTGGGCTGGGGTGTCGGCGGGATCGAGGCCGAGGCCGCGATGCTGGGCCAGCCTGTCTCCATGCTCATCCCCGAGGTCGTCGGCTTCAAGCTGACCGGCGAAATGACCGAAGGCACGACCGCAACCGACCTCGTGCTGAAGGTCGTGGAAATGCTGCGCGCAAAGGGCGTCGTCAGCAAGTTCGTAGAATTTTATGGCCCTGGCCTGGACAACCTGCCGCTGGCAGACCGCGCCACGATCGGCAACATGGCCCCCGAATACGGTGCCACCTGCGGTTATTTCCCGATCGACAACGAAACCCTGAAATATCTGCGTCTGACCGGCCGTGACGAGGACCGCATCGCACTGGTCGAAGCCTACGCCAAGGAAAACGGTTTCTGGCGCGGTGCAGATTACGAACCCGTCTACACCGACACGCTGGAACTGGACATGAGCACCGTCGTGCCCGCCATTTCGGGGCCGAAACGTCCTCAGGATCACATCAACCTTGATGTTGCCGCAACGGCCTTTGGCGAATACGTCAAGGGCGTCCGCGCAGGCAAGGACGCCTCGGTCAACTCGGAAATCCGTTGGGAAGGCGAAGGCGGCCAGCCTGAACCCGCCCAGATCCCCGGCGACGAAGGTCACCATGCCCGTGGATATGTGAACAACCCCAACGGTGAAAACTACCAGATCCATGACGGCAGCATCGTGATCGCCTCGATCACATCCTGCACGAACACCTCGAACCCCTATGTCATGATCGGGGCCGGTCTGGTTGCACGCAAGGCGCGCGCGCTTGGCCTCACCCGCAAACCCTGGGTGAAAACCTCGCTCGCACCCGGATCGCAGGTCGTGTCCGAATACCTCGAGGCCGCCGGCCTGCAAGAGGATCTGGATGCTCTGGATTTCCACCTGGTCGGCTATGGTTGCACCACCTGCATCGGCAACTCCGGCCCGCTGGAACCCGAAATCAGTAAGGCGATCAACGATTACGACGTGATCGGCGTGTCTGTCCTGTCCGGCAACCGCAACTTCGAAGGTCGGATCAGCCCTGACGTGCGCGCCAACTATCTGGCATCACCGCCGCTGGTCGTGGCCTATGCGCTGGTCGGCGACATGAACGTCGACATCACCAAGGACAGCCTGGGCAAGGACAAGGACGGCAACGACGTCTACCTCAAGGACATCTGGCCCACCCAAAAGGAAATCGCCGATCTGGTCGAACGCACCGTCACGCGTGAAGCCTTCATGTCGAAATATGCTGATGTGTTCAAAGGCGACGAAAAATGGCAGTCGGTCGAGGTCGTCGACTCCGAAACCTACAACTGGCCGCCGCAGTCCACCTACGTCCAGAACCCGCCCTATTTCCAGGGCATGGCCAAGGACCCGGGCAGCATCGCCAGCGTCAAGGATGCAAAGATCCTCGCGCTGCTGGGCGATATGGTCACCACTGACCACATCAGCCCTGCCGGTTCGTTCAAGGAAAGCAGCCCCGCCGGTCAGTATCTCACTGATCGTCAGGTGCCCGTGCGCGAATTCAACTCCTACGGGTCGCGTCGCGGCAACCACGAGGTGATGATGCGCGGTACCTTTGCCAACATCCGCATCAAGAACGAGATGCTGGACGGCGTCGAGGGCGGCTACACCAAGGGCCCCGACGGACAGCAGACATCGATCTTTGACGCCGCCATGGCTTATCAAGAAGGTGGCAAACCGCTGGTCGTGATTGCGGGCGAACAATACGGTGCCGGGTCCAGCCGTGACTGGGCGGCCAAGGGCACGGCCCTGTTGGGCGTCAAGGCCGTCATCGCCGAGAACTTTGAACGGATCCACCGCTCCAACCTCGTGGGTTTCGGTGTGGTACCGTTCGAATTCACCGGCGACGGCAACCGCAAGACCCTGAACCTGACGGGCGAGGAAACGGTCACCATCGACGGGCTGTCCGAGGTCAAACCGCAGCAGATGTGCACAGCACAGATTACCTATGCTGACGGCACGACCAAGGATATCCAGATCAAGTGCCGTATCGATACCGCGATCGAAATCGAATACGTCGAACACGGTGGCGTTCTGCACTACGTCCTGCGCAATCTGGCCAAAGTCGCCTGAACTGCATTCCACTGAAAACAAGGGCCCCGTCGGAACAATCCGACGGGGCCTTTTTCATGGCGCAGGACATCATCGCACTTCACGACCGTCCGACTTCTTCTGGTCAAAAATATCCCCGCCGGAGGCATCTGGATCGCACAGCGATCCAGACCCTTACTCGGTCGCAGACTCCAACATCGGAACGAACCGCTGTTCGTAATCCGACCCGATCAGCGGTCCGATGAAACGGTGCAACACGGTCCCATCCGGCCCCACAATGAATGTCTCGGGCGGCGCGGTCACGCCCCAGTCAATGGCACGCCGTCCGCGCGGGTCGAACCCGGTGGCGAAAAACGGATCGCCCTCGTCCGCCAGATAGCGCGCGGCATCATCCGCCTGATCGCGGAAATTGACGCCTGCCACGCGGTAGCCCGCATCGGACAAAGCCTGCAAGGTCGGGTGTTCCGCCCGGCAGGGCGGGCACCAGCTGGCCCAGAAATTCACGATCGTGACCTCGCCAGCGGACAAATCTGCCGCCGTCAGCAGCGTCGTGCCGGACACCGCCTCGTCGGGCAAGGCAGGGGCTGTCTGGCCGATGAATGTCGACGGAATTTCACCGGCATTGTCCCGCATCAACCCGCCGTAAAACAGCGCGGCAAGACCGGCAAACACCAGCGGCGGCACGATCAGCAGTGGCGATACCTTAGCCACGTTCGATGTCCTCCAGCGCACGTTTGACCCGCCGGGAACGACGCCAGCTCAGCCCGATGATGGCGACCAGCAGGACGATTGTCGCGACATAGGACGATATCACGTAGACGGTGTAATCCCCCAGTTCAGGCACGTGCAGCCCTCGCGGTCAGCGCGCGCATGCGGCGGGCGCGGATCTCGGTCCGGGTGCGCAGCAGCACAAGTGCGATGAACAGAATGCCAAAACCGAACATGCAGATCACCAGTGGAATGAAATAGATATCGGCGATGGTGCGTCCACCCGTCACAACCGGTACGGATGTGCCCTGATGCAGTCCCTGGTTCCAGAACCGCACTGCGTAGCGCGAAAGGATCGCAAAGATCGACCCCACGATGCAGAGCACCGCCGTCAGATCAGCCGCCGTGTCGGGATCGTCGATCGCCTCCCACAGGGCCATATAGCCCAGATAAAACAGGAACAGGATCATGAAACTGGTCAGCCGCGGATCCCAGACCCAATAGGTCCCCCAGGTCGGCATGCCCCATATCGCCCCCGTCACCAGCGCGATCACGGTCATGACCATCCCCACAGGCGCTGCCGCCCGTGCGGCAAGGGCGCTGACATGGTGCCTGCGGATCACCCAGATGACACTGGCCACCAGCATCATGAACCATGCATTGATCGCCATGAGCGCCGCCGGAACATGCAGATAGATGATCTTGACCGTCGACCCGAATTTGTCGGCATCGGGCGTCAGGAAAAAGCCCCAGAACAACCCGCCGACGACCAGAACACCGGACAGGCCAAAGGCCCATGGCACGACGGGCGCCGTCCATTCCATGAACCGTTTCGGATTTGCATATTCCCACATCGACATGACGTTTACCTATCCTCGGGGCGTGCCCCGCTCAATCCCAATTCACCGCAGATTGATCCGCAAGGCGGCTGCCGTGGCAAAGGGTAGCAGCGCAAAACAGCCCAACGTGATAACCCCCACCAACATCAGGGGTGCTGTGACCCCGCTGCCATCCGCCCCGCGTCGCACGGCCTCGGCACCAAACATCAGCGTCGGAATATACAGCGGCAAGACCAGCAGCGACAACAAAAGACCGCCACGCCGCAGACCCACCGTCAGGGCAGCGCCGAATGTGCCGATCATCGACAGGGCCGGCGCGCCAAGCGCCAGCGACGCCAATAGCCAGACATAGGCACCTGGCGCCATGTTCAGGAAAAACCCCAGCACGGGTGCGACACATGTCAGGGGTAACCCGGTGGTGATCCAGTGTGACACTGCCTTGGACAGGGCCACGCCTTCCAGCGGGATCGGTGCCGTGGCCAGTAATGGCAGCGAACCATCCTCGAAATCCAGTGCAAAGATCCGGTCCAGCGACAACAGGGCCGCCAGCAACGCCGCGACCCACAGGATGCCCGGCGCGATGGGGGTCAGAATGACCCGGTCAGGCCCGACGCCGAATGGCACTAAAACGACGACGATCAGGAAAAACGCAAGTCCAAGGCCAAACCCGCCCCCTGCGCGAACTGACAACCGCAGATCCCGCAACAAAAGCGCAATCACAGGAACGCCGCGTCCGCGCCGCCGTCTGCATCCGCCGCCGCGATATAGGGCGTCAGATCCAGCGCCGGAACATCTAGCCCGAGGTCGATATGAGTGGCGATCACGGCGCAACCACCCTGCCCCAGATGTGCGTCGCGCATCCAGTCGGCAAACATCCGAACCGAGAAATTATCCAGACTGACCGTCGGTTCATCCAGAAACAGCACGGATCGACCGATCACGGCAAGACGGGCCAGACCCAGCCTGCGTTTTTGCCCCGCTGACAACGTGCCCGCCAGCCGGTCACGCAGGTCATGCAGGTCGAATGCCGCATAGGCCGTCTCTGGCACGCTGCGGTCGTGAATCTGTGCCCAGAACGTCAGGTTTTCCGTCACCGTCAGCGCGGATTTGATTCCGTCGGCATGGCTGGCATAGGCACCGCTGCCCTCGGGGTAATCCACGGTCCCGGACAAGGGAGGTTGCAACCCGGCCATGGTGCGCAGCAGCGTCGTCTTGCCCACACCGTTCGGACCGCGCAGGATCATGGCCTCTCCGGGGTTCAGCGCGAACGACACCCGTTCCAGAACAGGCACGCCCCCACGGGCGCAGCGCAGGTCGGTGACCTGCAACACGGCGATCAGACCGGAATCAGCGCAAGGGCGACGCGGCGCCCCTCGCTTAGCAGGATGTTGAATGTGCGGCAGGCGGCTGGCGAGGCCATCACATCCAGTCCGACCCCGGCATCCTCCAGCCGCTGGCGAAAGGCCTTGGGCGCATGCGCGACTTCGGCCCCTGTGCCGACAAAGAGAACGTCGATCGTATCCGCCTCGGCCAGCAGCGTCGCGACATCGTCAAAACCACCCCAACTGGCCACCCCGGACGGCAGAACCGTTACCGGGCCCTCGATCACCTGGCCGCCAATCCGGAAAAAACCCGGGCCATAGCCGTCGACGGGTTTGGATTTGTCGTAGGTGATTTCGGTCAGGCGCATCAGCTGTCCTCGATATCCGCGTAACGTCCGCCCGTGGCGGGGTTCTTTTTCGACCAGTCGCGTTTGACGCCCAGCATCAATACCACGTTCTTGGCCACATAGATCGATGAGTAGGTGCCGACAATGATGCCCCAGGTAATCGCAAAGACAAACCCGCGGATCACGTCACCACCAAGCGCCAGCAGTGCGACGAGCGCCAGCAGCGTCGTGCCCGAGGTCATCATGGTCCGCGCAAGGGTTTCATTCGCGGACAGGTTCAGCACATCGACCAGCGGCATGACCTTGTACTTGCGCAGGTTTTCCCGCACCCGGTCGAACACCACGACGGTATCGTTGATCGAATAGCCGACGATGGTCAGCAAGGCCGCGATGATCGCGAGATCGAACCGGATTTGCAGCAGCGAAAACAAACCGATGGTCAGGCCGATATCATGGATCAACGCCACGATCCCACCGACGGCAAACTGCCACTCAAACCGCAACCAGATGTAGATGATGATCGCCGACAGCGCGCCGATGACAGCAAAAATAGCTGACTGAATGAGTTCGCCGGACACCTTGGGTCCGACACTCTCGACCGAGGTAAAGTCGACCTCGGGGTCTACCGCCTGCAGGGCCGTGCGGACACTGTCGATGGTGCTTTGTGCAACGCTTTCCGCATCGTCCTGCGCCTGAATACGCACGGATGCGACGAATTGATCCGCGCGGAATGTCGGGTCAAACACCTCGGTGATGCTGACATCACCCAATTCCAGCGATTCCAGTGCAGTGCGATAGGCGCTGACATCGACGGGCTGCGTGCTTTCCGTGCGGATCGTCGTGCCGCCCCGGAAATCGATTCCGTAGTTCAGACCAAAGGTCATGAAGGCCACGATCGACAGCACCAGCAGCACCATGCTGCCGCCAAAGGTCACGCTGGCGAGTTTGAAGAAGTTGATATTCGTATCGTCGGGGATCAGGCGCATACGCATGGGATCAGACCTCGATTGTCTTGGGACGCTTGCGCGAGAACCACAGCACGATCAACGCGCGCGTGACGAAAATGGCGGTGAACACCGACGTGATGATGCCCAGGCCCAGCGTGACGGCAAAGCCGCGCACGGGACCAGACCCCAGCCAATACAGAATGCCTGCCGTGATCAGCGTCGTGATGTTGGCGTCAATGATCGCTGACAGTGCACGTTCGTATCCCAGCTCGATAGCACGGGCGGGTCCCTTGGCGGTTTTCAACTCCTCGCGGATACGCTCGAACACCAGCACGTTGGCGTCGACGGCCATACCGACGGTCAGGACGATGCCCGCAATGCCAGGCAGGGTCAGCGTCGCCCCGATGAGCGACAGAACGCCAAAGATCAGACCCAGGTTCACGATCAGCGCGATATTGGCGAAAATACCGAACAGGCCGTAGGTCATGCCCATGAACACGATGACCAGCAGGCCACCCACCATCGCGGCCCGCTGGCCTGCGTCGATGCTGTCCTGACCCAGTTGCGGGCCGATCGTGCGTTCCTCCAGGAATTCAAGCGAGGCCGGCAGAGCACCTGCACGCAACAACACAGCGAGGTTTGTCGATTCCTCGACCGTGAAATTACCGGTGATGATACCGGACCCGCCGGGAATATGGGACTGGATCACCGGGGCGCTGATGACCTCGGAATCGAGGACGATGGCGAACTGCGTGCCGATATGATCCAGTGTGTAGTCGCCGAATTTACGGGCACCGGACACGTTGAAACGGAAATTGACGGCCGGACGCCCGTTCTGGTCGAACGCGGGCTGTGCATCGACCAGTTCCTCGCCCGTGACGACCGGAACGGAATCAAGGATGTAGAACACCCCCTGCTCGTCGATCGAGGGCAGAATTTCCTGACCCACGCCGGGGGTCGCGTCTGCACCTGCCGGGCCGATCACCTGCTGGAATGTCAGCTGTGCCGTTGTTCCGATCAGTTCGATGATCTCGGCGCTGGACCCGACACCGGGCACCTGAATCAGGATCCGGTCGGTGCCCTGACGCTGAATCGTGGGTTCGCGTGTGCCGACCTCGTCGATACGGCGGCGAATGATCTCGAGGCTTTGCTGCATCGTACGGTCATCGACGGCCTGTTTTTCAGCGTCGGACAGTTGGATGGTCAGCACGGGGCCGCTGGTGCTGACCTCGATGTCGGTAGACCCGGCACCGGTCAGGGTCTGGATCGGGCGGGCCAGACCGCGCACGATTTCTGCGGCACGTGCCGCACCGGCCGGTTCGGAAATCCGCACGACCAGGATATCGTCAGGGCTGTCCTCGCGGGTGACGAAACCGACCGTGTCGCGTTCGGCGGCCAATGCGTCACGCACCTCGGGCCAGGTGGCGTCCATGATGGACGCATAGACATCGGGGGTGTTCACCTCTGCCAGCAGATGCGCCCCGCCCCGCAGGTCGAGGCCGAGGTTCACCAAATTGGATGGCAGGAATGATGGCCAGCCTGTCGCGTCTTCGCCGGTGGAAACCGCGTCGTTGTAGGTTTCAACCCGGTCATAGAACAGGTTCGGCAGGGCCAGTAGCAGCCCCACCGTCACCGTGAGCCAGATCAACGCTTGCCGGAACGGCGAGATATTCAGCATGTACTGGCCCCCTTGGCCATCAAGCGCGGTCGCTTACTTGGCAGGTTCGGTCTTGTTGATCACGGTCGCGATGGTGGACTGGATCACGCGCACTTTCACGCCAGCGGCGATTTCGACTTCCAGTTCCTTTTCCGCCTCGCGCACGGCCGTCACCTTGCCGACGATACCGCCCTGCGTGATGACCTGATCGCCGCGGCGCAGCGCGCTGACCATGGCTGCATGTTCCTTCAGCTTTTTCTGCTGCGGACGGATCAGCAGGAAATACATGATACCAAAGATCAAAAACAGCGGGACGATGGATGCGATGCCTTCCATGGCGGCTCCTCAGGGTTGGCGGCGCAAAGCACCGGGGGTCAAAGTCGCGGCACACTAGAAGCGAGGTGCCGCAATGGCAACAGGCTCGCTTGTGCCTCGCCGCGATATAGTAAGGATCACCGGATGCGCCAACCGGGCGACGACCCGAATTTGATGAAAACCGCGATATTGCGTGGCCTGGACCGGTGCCGCACGCTAGCCCCTTCACCATCGCCGCGTGATCGGGCATACCGCGCGCAGCACAAGTGAGGACCCGACATGCATGATATTCGCCTGATCCGTGACGACCCCGCCGGATTTGACGCGGCCCTGTCCCGGCGCGGTGTCGCGCCACAGTCCGAGGCCATCTTGCAAATCGATTCCGACCGCCGCGCCGCGATCAAGGCGGCCGAGGTCGCACAGGCCGCAGCAAATCAGGCTGCCAAACAGGTCGGTGCCGCCAAGGCCAAGGGTGACGAGGACGAATTCCAGCGTCTGCGCACCCTGATGGCCGACAGCAAGGCGCAGATCGCCGACCTCAACGCCAAGGCCAAGGAGCTGGACGCGCAACTGAACGCGCATCTGCTGGGTCTGCCCAACCTGCCCTATGCCGATATTCCCGACGGCGTGGACGAGGCTGACAACGTCGAGCTGCACCGCCGCGGTGCGCCGCGCAATTTCGATTTCACCCCCGTCGAACATTACGAAATCCCCGCCGTCGCAGGCGGCATGGATTTTGAAACCGCAGCGAAACTGTCAGGCAGCCGCTTTGTCATGCTGACCGGGGCCGTGGCCCGTGTTCACCGCGCGCTGGCCCAGTTTATGCTGGATACACATGTCGATGAACACGACCTGACAGAGGCCAATGTCCCCGTGATGGTCCGCGAGGATATGATGGTCGGCACCGGTCAACTGCCGAAATTCGGCGAAGACAGCTATCAGACTACAAACGGTTGGTGGCTGATCCCGACCGCAGAGGTGCCTTTGACCAATACCGTGAACGGTGACACCGTTGATGGCGCGACCCTGCCCCTGCGCTATGTCGCACATACCCCCTGTTTCCGGTCCGAGGCCGGAAGTGCCGGTCGCGATACCAGCGGCATGTTGCGCCAGCACCAGTTCGAAAAGGTCGAAATGGTGTCCATCACGCATCCAGACCAAAGCGATGCGGAACATGAGCGTATGACCCGCTGTGCCGAAACCATCCTGGACAAACTCGAACTGCCCTACCGGACGGTCGTGCTGTGTGCAGGTGACATGGGTGCAGGCGCAAGTCGCACCCACGATATCGAAGTTTGGCTGCCCGGTCAGAACGCCTATCGCGAAATTTCGAGCATTTCGACCTGTGGCGACTATCAGGCCCGGCGCATGAACGCGCGGTTCAAACCTGCCGACGGCGGCAAACCCGCGTTCGTTCATACGCTGAACGGGTCCGGTCTGGCTGTCGGGCGCACCTTGATTGCCGTTTTGGAAAACGGACAGCAGGCCGACGGTTCGGTGCATCTGCCAGCGGTGTTGCACGGCTATCTGGGCGGGAAGTCACAGATTAGCGAGAACGGCCTTCTGATCTAGTTTGACTGCAACCTTTGCAGTCCGCGCCGCGTTGGACCGCATGAACAAATCACTCGCCCCCCTGACGCTGATCCTGACGCTGGCCTTTGCGCTGTCGCCGCTCTTTTCCTCGTTCAGCGGGTTTCAGTCCGACCAGCTGCCGATCCCGCAGATCAACCCGCCAGTTCAGCCTGCGGGTTACGCATTTGCGATCTGGGGGCCGATCTATCTATGGCTGACCGCATCCGCGATCTACGGCCTGTGGAAATCACGCAATGATCCACAATGGGACGCAGCCCGCAAGCCGCTGTGCGGCAGCCTCGCCGTGGGTGTGCCATGGCTGTGGGTTGCAAACCAAAGTGCGGTTTGGGCCACCGTATTGATCTGGATCATGCTGGGCTTTGCGATTGCCGCATTGATCAGCAGTCCACCCCTGTCGCGTTGGACCTTTCGCGGGCCGGTCGCCCTATATGCAGGGTGGCTGACGGCGGCGAGTTTCGTGTCGCTGGCGACGGTGCTGGCTGGATACGGGATTGGGTTCAGTGCCTACGGCTGGGCCTTTGCCGGCATTATCGGTGCGTTAGTGTTGGCCATGGCCGTCTATCGCAGACAGCCTGCGCCGGTTTATCTGCTCGCGATCATCTGGGCCCTGATCGGCGTATGCGTGAACAACGGTTTTGATCGGTTCCTGATCACGGCAACAGCCATCACCGGGATCGTCGTCCTGATCTGTGTGATGGCTGTCTGGTTTCCGCGCGTCCCGGCGGCCTGACGGTCAGCGGTCGCTGCCGGGCTTTTTCTTGTGCTTTGACAGACGTGACGGCTGGGACGACTTGCGATCCTTGTAAGGGTTCTTGTCACCCTGATCGCGCAGCGTCAGCCGGATCGGCGTGCCGGGCATGTCGAAATCCTCGCGCAGACCATTGACCAGATACCGGTTGTAGCTGGCCGGCACGAGGTCGGGATGCGACGTCATCACAACGAACCCCGGCGGGCGTGTTTTGACCTGCGTGGCATAACGCATCTTGATCCGCTTGCCGCCCGGTGCGGGTGGCGGGTGCTGTTCCAGCATACCTGTCAGCCAGCGGTTCAGCTGTGCTGTGGTGACGCGCCGGTTCCAGGTTTCATAGACCCGCATCACGGCCTGTTGCAGCCGGTCCAGCCCCTTGCCCGTCTTGGCCGAGACCGTCACCAGCGGCGCACCGCGCAGCTGTGGCAGCAAACGGGTGAATTCCTCTTTGAGTTCGCGCAGTTTGTCCTGCTTGTCCTCTTCGACGTCCCATTTGTTGACACCGATGACGACGGCACGCCCCTCGCGCTCGGCAAGGTCAGCAATCCGCAGGTCCTGCTGTTCAAACGGGATATCCACGTCCAGCAAAACGATCACGACCTCTGCAAATTTCACCGCACGCAGGCCGTCACTGACCGACAGCTTTTCCAGTTTTTCGTTGATCCGCGCCTTTTTGCGCATGCCCGCGGTGTCAAAGATCCGCATCGGGACGCCACCCCAATCGGTCTGGACCGAAATGGCGTCGCGCGTGATGCCTGCCTCCGGGCCGGTCAGCAGACGATCCTCTCCGATGATCTTGTTGATCAGGGTCGATTTGCCGGCGTTGGGCCGTCCCACGACCGCAATCTGAAGGGGCCGCGTGCGCGTCGGCACCCGCACGGCGTCATCGTCGTCCTCGGCATCCGCGTCGATATCGATGTCGGTTTCGGGGGCGTCACGCTTGTCCCGTTCGGCAAATTCTTCGGAAAGTGGCCGCAGCGCATCCATCAGCTCGCCCATGCCCTCGCCGTGTTCGGCGGACAGGCGGATCGGCTCGCCCAGTCCCAGCGCATAGGCCTCGAGGATGGTCGCATCCGCGGCCTTGCCCTCGCCCTTGTTGGCAGCGAGGATGACGTTCGCATTCTTGCGGCGCAGGATATCGGCAAAAACCTCGTCCGCGGGCAGCACACCGGCACGCGCGTCGATCATGAACAGGCAGACGTCGGCCATTTCCACGGCGCGTTCCGTCAGCCGGCGCATCCGCCCCTGGAGGGATTCGTCTGTCGCCTCTTCCAGACCGGCAGTGTCGATGACCGTGAACTTGATGTCGGCAATGCGACCCGGCCCCTCGCGCAGATCGCGTGTCACACCGGGTTGGTCGTCGACCAGTGCCAGCTTCTTGCCGACCAGCCGGTTGAACAGCGTGGATTTCCCCACGTTGGGTCGGCCCACAAGGGCAAGTGTAAAGGTCATTGCGACGACTCCGGATAGATCAAGTGCCGGGTCTTACACCGGACTTGCGTCAACGGAAAGCCAGCAGTTGACCATCCTTGTTGACCACGTACAAAACACCGTTGGCAATCGCCGGGGTCGATGCGGCACCGCCGGGAATGGCGATGGACGACATCAATGCGCCAGAGCGCGGATCGAACGACCGCAGCTGCCCGTCAGAGGATGCCACGACCAGCCGGTTGCCCGCCATGATCGGACCGTAATGGGCAAACACCGTCCGCTTGCTGCGCAGCCAACCGCCGTTGTCGACAAAGTCAGGCAAGGCCACGCGCCAGATCGGTGTGCCCGTGGCGGCATCCAGACGGATCAGCTCGTTCAGGTCATTGACCATGAACAGCGACCCACCTGCGGGCCAGACCGGGCCGGTGGCCCCTTCTTCTGCGGTCCAGATTCGATCTCCGGTCGCCTTGTCCAGCGCCACAGTGCGGCCTGAAAAATTACCGACATATACACGGTCGCCGTCAATCACGGGATCGCCAGAGATATCCGAAATCGCGGCGACGGCCTCGCCCACGCGGTCACCAGAAATGATCTGCGACCAGCGTTGAATGCCGCCTTGCGGAAAGACGCCGACCACCTCGCCGGACGGAAACGGGAACACGGCCAGATCGGACGTTACCGCCGGCCCGGCACCGCCGGAAAAGGACGACACCGACGGGATACCGCCCAACTGGTACCGGATGCGGCCATCGGCCGTGTCGATGGCCCAGCCCGTGCTGTCGCGGCTCACAACATAGACCAGATCGCCGGAGACAGTCGGCGCAGAGGTGCCGGGCGCATCCAGATCCTGCGTCCAGAATGTGCCGCCCGTCGCCGGGTCAAGTGCTGTCAGACGACCGAAACCGGTGGTCACGAACAACCGTCCGCCGCCAAAGGCCAGACCACCGCCGGAGGCATCCGTGCGGCTGTCGGTCGGCGGTGTCAGTTCCACGGACCAGACGGGTGCGCCCCCCGTCGTCGTCGCCGTCACCCGTGACAGGGCGTCCAGCGTGTAAACAATCCCGCCTGCCACCACAGGATCAGCCGTGATCCGGGCAGATTTGCTGTCACCCGCGCCGATATCCACCGCAAAGGCAAGTGTCGGGCTGGTCGAGAACACGGGCTGCGGGAACATATGGTCCGCGTCGCCATTGCGATGGGTCCAGCTGCTGTTCAGCTGCGGCGCCGCAAAAGAGATCGGAAGAGCCTGGTTCACCTCGGCATTGCCGGGCCGGATCGGTTCGCGCACACCGGGCAGAATGATGTCGTCCTCGCCACAGGCTGTCAGGGTCATGACGGCCAAAAGGCCGGCGCAGATAATCTTGGCTGTCACGGCATCTGCCCCTTTGGCTCTTATTCGCTCTGGATCGTGTCGGGCACCGGTGCCCCCAGCGCAACCATTAATGTTTGGGCGCGGTCACGCAACCCTCGCGTGGCACCGGCGTCCTCGATCAGCGCGGTCAGCTTGGCCACGGCGGCATCACTGTCGCCATCGGCCAGATCCATCAGGGCCAGCTGTTCCTGCGCCAGCAGGCTGAACGGTTGGCCGGGGGACGCCAGGTTTTCCAAGGTCTGACGACGGGTCGCCATGTCCAGTTCGCCACCGATCACGGCTGCCTTGAATGATGCAAGGTCGCGGTAAACCTGCGGCACGTCGCCATTCAGCGCCAGCGCCTGCAGGGTCTGCGTCGCAGTGACGGCCTCTTCGCTTTCCAGTTGGGTCGCGGCCTCCAGCAGGTCGACAACAGCACGGGCGGGGCCCTGCCCTTCGACCTGCGCAAGTGCTGCCGCGCGGGCGGCGGGATCGTCCTGTTCCAGTGCGGCCAGCACGGCATCGCCCTTGGCCTGTGCCGCAGCCATGTCGCGCGCCTTGGTGTATTCGATCCAGGCGGCACCACCGACCAGCAGCACGACGGCCAGGATGGCGATCCAGCCATAACGCTTTATCAGGCCATACAGCCTGTCGCGGCGGACCTCTTCGGTCACCTCGTTGATAAAGCTGTCAGTATCGCTCATCTTGTCTTCCCCCGCAGATCGGCTGTCCTGTTGTGCCAGACCGACATTTGCGGGCTACATAACGTGAAGCAGACCGCATTGCCAAGACCAACCCGCCGTCCGGGCGCCGCAAGTCGCAGGGCGTGGCGCAAACGTGAAAACGGCGGACACCCTGCCCGCCGTTTTCAAACAGGCTGACGCCATTGTGTCAGCTGATGGCAGGCGGGGTCGCAGGGTCCAGAGAGATGCGCCGCAGGGTCAAGAGCGCGAGCACCAGCGCCGCGACACCGCACATCGCGATTGCCACGACCATCGGCAACGCCGTGCCGTCGACGAACAACGAGGTGATCGCGATCATCACGCCACCGGTCAGCATCTGCAACGTGCCGCCCAAGGACGACGCCAGCCCCGCGATCCGGCCATGGGCATCCAGTGCCACCACCATCGAGGTCGGAATGACGACACCCAGACAGGCGTTGGCGCAGAACAACATGCCGACAATCACATAAAGGCTGGCCGCCCCCGACATGGCCAGCAGCATCAGCGCCACGGTAAATCCCGCGAACCCGAACACGCCGAACCCCATCAGCCGCACGATGCCGACACGTGCGCCCAGCGGACCCGCGACCTGACTGGCACCAAAGAACCCCAGCGCGTTGATGGCAAAAGCCAGCGAAAATCCGGTCGATGTCAGGCCGAACTGCCCCTGATAGACAAAGGATGCGTTGGCGATAAAGACAAAGAAACTGGCCATACCAAAGCCGCCGATCAGCGTCAGCCCCATGAACGCGGGGTCCGACAACAGCACCTTGGATCCGGCCCAAAGCGAGCGCAGGTTGATCGGTTGACGGTCAGCGCGTGCCAGCGTTTCCGGCAGCGCCGTGCCCGTCAACACAAGCGACAGAACCGCCACACCGCTGAGCGCCCAGAACAACAGACGCCAATCGCCCAACTGAACCAGGGCCGTGCCGACAAGCGGAGCCAGCATCGGCGAGACGGAAATGACCAACATCACCATCGCCATCAGCTTGGTCGCCTGCGTGCCGGTATGCATGTCGCGGATGATGGCGCGTGGTACCACCATCAGCACAGCCGCCCCAACGCCCTGAAGCGCACGCGCGGCCAGCAGCCAGCCGATGTCGGGGGCCATCGCACAACCGACGCTGCCGATGATGAACAGGGTCAAACCTGCATAGAGTGGCATCTTGCGCCCTGATTGATCCGACCACGGGCCGTAGAACAACTGCGCCAGACCGAATGTCACGAAATAGGCTGTCAGTGTCAGCTGCGCCCCCGCCTCGTCGATACCCAGTGACGCGGCCAGTTGCGGCATCGCGGGCAGATAAAGGTCGATGGCAAACGGGCCGACCGCAGATAACAGGCCCAGAACGAGGGCTGCGCGAAATAGGGTCATGGGTCTGTCTTTCGTTTTGATTGGCCGAGGACCTAGCCCCGCGCCGCCGTGTGGGCAATCCGCAGTGACCGCGCAATGTCCCCCCATATTTGCGCACAGCTATTGGGCCGCGTCACGCGCTTCATCGCTCAGCCCGGACCACCATGCGGCATAAGACGTATTGCGGGGGTGTTTGCCGCCCTCGTCCGGGGACCCATCGTCCCACCAGACCGGACCGCGTTCTCCCAGATCACGCTTTGCCGCATCGACGGCGGCGCGGGCGGTTGCCACGGCCTCGGGGGTGGCGGCCTGACCCACGGCGCGGCGCGCCTGCATCAGCCGTTTGATCGCGGCGCGGCGCGTGGTGTCGTCCAGCGCCGGGTTCGTCTTGCGCCACAACCGCCCCTTTGCCACGAAATACCGCCCGTCGGGGGTCGTGGGGTAATCGCGCCCTGTCACGCGGCGTCTTCTTCTTCTGATTGCCTGTTCCACAGCTGCGCATAGCGCCCCGCCTGGGCCAGCAGCGCATCATGATCGCCCTGTTCGACGATTTCCCCGTTTTCAAGCACCACGATCCGGTCTGCGTCCTGAATGGTAGACAGCCGGTGCGCAATCGTCAGCACAGTGCGGCCATGCCCCATGGCCCGCAATTCGGACTGAATCTCACGCTCGGTATCGGTGTCCAGCGCGCTTGTCGCCTCGTCCAGCAGCAGGATCGGCGGGTTTTTCAGCAAGGTCCGCGCGATGCCGACCCTCTGTTTTTCACCGCCCGACAGTTTCAGGCCCCGTTCGCCCACGGTCGTGTCATATCCGTTGGGCAGTTCCATGATGAAATCATGGATCTTGGCCGCGCGGGCAGCCTCTCGGATTTCGGCCTCGGTCGCGCTGGGGCGGCCGTATGCGATGTTGTAGTGGATCGTGTCGTTGAACAGCACCGTGTCCTGCGGAACGACACCGATCTGCGCGTGCAGACTATCCTGTGTCACGTCACGCACGTCCTGACCGTCGATCAGCACGGCACCACCTGTCACGTCGTAGAACCGGAACAACAGCCGCCCGATGGTCGATTTTCCCGAGCCCGACGAGCCCACAATGGCCACCGTCTGACCCGGCGCGATATCGAGGTTCACCCCCTTGAGGATCGGGCGCGCGGCATCATAGCCGAAATGCACGTCGTGTAGTTCCACGTGCCCGCCCTGCACGCGCAGGGCCGTGGCACCGGGTTTGTCCGTCACCTCGGCGGGCTGTTCCAGCAGGTCGAACATGTCACCCATGTCGATCAGCGCCTGCCGGATTTCACGGTAAACCGTGCCAAGGAAATTCAGTGGCATGGTGATCTGGATCATGTAGGCGTTGACCATGACGAAATCGCCAACGGTCAGGGTGCCGTTTGCCGCACCGATCGCCGCCATGACCATGACCAGAACCAGCCCCGTGGTGATGATCAGCGACTGGCCGAAATTCAGAAACGCCAGCGAATAGTTCGTCTTGACCGCCGCCGCCTCGTATTGGCGCATCGCGTTGTCGTAACGCCCCGCCTCCCAGCGTTCGGCACCAAAGTATTTCACCGTTTCAAAGTTCAGCAGGCTGTCGATCGCCTTTTGGTTGGCGTCGGTGTCCTGTTCGTTCATCACCTTGCGGATCTTGACCCGCCATTCCGTCACCCGAAACGTAAAGGCGACGTACAGCACGATCGTGCCGACCACGACGACCAGATACCACACATCGAACAGGAAAAAGAGCACGACCGAAATCATCAGCAGTTCCAGCAGCAGCGGCCCGATGCTGAACAGCAGGAACCGCAGCAGGAAATCGACGCCTTTGACTCCGCGTTCCATCACGCGGGACAGACCGCCCGTCTTGCGCGTGATGTGATATCGCATCGACAGCCGGTGAATATGTGTAAAGGTTTCCAGCGCCAGCGCACGCAGCGCCCGTTGCCCCACGGGGGTAAAGATCACGTCGCGCAACTGTTGCAGCCCGACGTTGCCCAGACGTGAGACGCCATAGATGATCGTCAGCGCCACCGCGCCAAAGCCGATCAGCAGCGCGTCATCGCGCACCTCGCCGGACAGGGTGTCGACCGCAGCCTTGTAGAAAAATGGTGTGCCGACGGCGATGACCTTGGCCAGCAGCAGAACGGTAATGGCAGCGACGACGCGCCGTTTGATCCCGGCCTCGCCTGCGGGCCACAGGTAGGGAATGACCCGGCGGATGACGGCCATGCCCTGAATACGGGCGTCAGGATCGAAATTGCTGTCGGTCTTGGTCAGTCTGCGCATGGGGATCCCGTATCAATGAACCCCATTCGTAGCCGCCCGCCCCCGGAATGTCAGGGGCTACATGTCGGGAATGACAAACACCTGTCCGGGATAGATCAGATCGGGATCGCGGATCTGGTCGCGGTTGGCCTCGAATACGGCGACATACATCCGTCCGTCACCGAAACGGTCGGTCGCAATCGCCCACAGGCTCGCCCCCGGTTGCACGGTGCTGGTGGCGATCTGCTGCACGGCCTGTGCGTAATCGCGCAGCGCGCGGATCGCGGCGGGATCTTCCTTTTGGAACGGGGTTTCGACACGGCTGGCGACAGTGCCATCTGCCGCGATTTCGTCGATCCGCAGGGTATAGGTGCCCGCCGCGACATCGGGCAGTGCGATCTGGAAATCACCGGCACCACTGACCGGCGCATCGCTGACCGGCGCATTGTCCAGATAGACCCGCAGGTTGCCGTCCTGCGGCGCACGCCCGGCAAGCTGGACCTCGCCACTGTCGTCATAGGTGATGGCATCCAGTGCGACCTGCGCGCTGGGGGCTGCGTTGGGTGCCACACGCGCGCCATCTGCCGTCACGATGATGTTCGCGGCGGGTGGGTCCGCCTGCACGCCGCTGCCTTGGGTCACGGGCGGCATCGCGGGTTCTGCGACCTGTGCCGTTTGTGTGTTAACGTCCACATCAGCCGCAGGACCGCCTGTCCCGGCCTGAACCAGAATCGTATCCCCGCCTGCCGCAGCACCATCGACCGCGAACGTCAGCGCGCGGGTCTGGTCGGTGGCCGCAATCTCGGCCGTGCCGGCAAACGCGCCGCTCGCATCAGATCGCGCCTGACCAACAGCAACACCGTCCAGCATCAGCGTGACCTCTGCGTTGGGTTTGGCCCGTCCGGCCACCACCGCAACACCGTCAGGGCCCAGCAGGAATGTATCGATGCTTGTCACCTGCGCAGGTTTTGCAGGAGCTGTTGGCGCATCACTGTCAGACACCGCCACCTGCGGCGCGTCAGACACCGTTGCCACGTCCAATGGGGCAGAGGGAAACATCCACACCACAACCAGAGCGAGGACAACAGCACCTGCGGCACCGCCCAAGAGTTTCGCATTGTTGCTGGCCATCTGCATCCCTTGCCAAATATGCGCCGTCCGCGCAGGCTGTGGCACATTAACAAGGGTTTGGCCCACTTCAAAGCCCGCAACACCGAGAGGCGTCAAATGGCAACAGTCACCCATTCCATCTGTGTCTATTGCGGCAGTCGTGACGGCCATGACCCGGCCTTTGCCGCCGCAGCAGAACAAACCGGCCAGATGCTCGCCACGAATGGCTGGCGGCTGGTTTACGGGGCGGGTGATGTGGGGTTGATGGGGCGCGTTGCGCGGTCAGCACAATCGGCGGGCGGTGCCACCATGGGTGTCATCCCACAGCACCTGCTCGACTGGGAGGTCGGCAAACGCGATCTGGATACCTTTGTCGTGACTGAAACCATGCATGAACGCAAAAAGGTCATGCTGATGAACGCCAACGCCGTGGTCGTGCTGCCGGGCGGTGCGGGATCACTGGACGAGCTGTTCGAGGTGCTGACATGGCGCCAGCTGGGTCTGCACGACAAACCCATCATCGTCGTGAACGTGGCCGGCTACTGGGATCCGCTGGTGCGTTTGCTGGATCATGTCGTGGAGCAGGGTTTCGCAGGTCAGGACACCCGCGACTATGTGACGGTGGTCGACAGCACCGCCGCCGCCGAGGCGGCCCTGCGCCTCGCCCTGTCCTGACGGTATGCGGCGACCGAATAGATCACCAGCGCCCCCCAGATCAGCGGAAACGCGATCCCGTGCCATGGCGTGACCAGGTTGCCGAAAAACAGGACGGCACAGGCAAATTGCAGCGATGGGTTCAGGTATTGCACGATCCCCACGGTGGACAGACGCACATGCTGTGTCGCGTATGAAAACAGGATCAGCGGCAGCCCGGTCAGCGGACCCGACAGCATCAGCAGGGCATGTGTCCCCAGATCCGCACCCTGCCCCGGCCACGTCGTGCCGCGCAGCGCCAGCCAGCCGATCGCCAGCGGCGCAATGATCGCGACCTCCGCGGTGACGGATGTAACGGCCCCCAGCGACAGCCGCTTTTTCAGCACGCCGTAGGCACCAAAGGTGCCTGCCAGCAACAATGCGATCCACGGCGGCACACCCAGCCCCAGTGTCAGCACGCTGACCGCAACAGCGGCCAGAACCACCGCGGCCAACTGGGCACGCCCCAGCCGTTCGCCGAAAAAGACAGCACCCAGCACCACGGAAACCAGCGGAAAGATGTAGTAGCCCAGCGACGCCTCAAGCCCGTTGCCCCGCGAGATCGACCAGATGAAACCGAACCAGTTGACAGAAATCATCACACTGGCCGCGATGAGGATCATCTGGGTGCGCGGATCACGCAGCGCCTGCCCCACCCGGTGCAGACGGCCCTGTACCGCCAGCAACCCGGCAAAAAAGACCAATGACCACAGCGTGCGGTAACTCAGCACCTCTAGCGGTGGGATGTCCGACAACAGCCAGTAAAACAGCGGCGACAGGCCCCAGACCGTGCAGGCTAGCACCAGTGCGGCTATTCCCTTGACCATGACCCGGGTTCCTTTTGCTGATGCCGCCATGACTGACGACAATCACGGACCTGCGCAAGCAAAAGGCCGCCCCGGATGGGACGGCCTTTGGTCAGCAACCTGATCATTCAGGCGGCGAGGTCTGATTTCACAATCTTTTCGATATCACCGACAGTGTGGTTGGTCAGTGTCTTGTCGATTTCACCGATGACCTTTTGCGTGACCTCTTGGTGAAGCTGGTCGCGCAGTTCGCCCAAGATATGCGGTGACGCCACCAATACGATGCTGTCGAACTGCCCCTTGTGCGCACGCGCGTAGAGCATGTCAGCAAGGTCAGCCGCGAAACGATCCTTGGCCAGTTCATGCCAGTCGGTATCGTCATAGGCGCTCTTGCCGGGGTTCGCACTTTGGCCGACGCGGCCGGGACGGTTGGCGGATTGGTCGATGTCCTTGGGGTTGTCCTGTTCTTCCTTGCGGATCACTTCGAGGTTGGGGTTCTCGCCGTCCGTGATGTTGCGCAGGAACAATGCTTTTTCACCGTCAGCCACGACGACCCATGTACCATTCTTGATCTTAGTCATTGCGCGTATCCGTTCCTGTTGCGATCTTGTCCGACTTCTGCGCATCGGTATGCGTGTCGGGACTTTTGGTGACGCGCTCTTCTTCGTCGCGTTTGCCGACCCGGCGGGCCAGTGCGCCGCCATCGGTACCGGACGCCGCGGGGGCATCACCGGGTTCACCGATCAGTTCGGACGTTTCAGAGCGACCATCGCTGGATTTCTGACGTTCTGCCATTTGAAATTCCTCGCTTTCCTGTTTTCACAAGTTCAACGAGGGGACGCGGACAAAGTTCCGAAATCAGGACAGAATCTGCTGATAACGCCCCAGCGAGATGTTCGACCCGCAGGCGATGATTCCCACATGCCGCCCCGCCAGATCGTCGCGCAACGGACCGCAAATCGCGGCGAGCGAGGCCGCACAGGCGGGTTCCGCCAGTATTCGCAAGACATCCATGTAGTGCCTCATCGCCGTCCGCATCTGGTCGTCAGTGACATGCACAATGCGGTCGACATGCGCCCGTGCCGCGGCAAAGGACAACGGCATCGCCATCGGCGCGCTCAGGCTGTCGGCGATCGTGTCGATCCGGTCCAGCCTGACCGGATGCCCTGCGGCCAGCGACCGGGTCATGCTGTCGGCACCGACAGGTTCCACGCCGATCACCTGGATCGCGGGATCACGCCGCTTAGCTGCCGTGGCCACGCCGCTGATCAGACCGCCGCCACCCACCGGCACAACCAGCGTGTCGATTTGCGGTGCCTGATCCAGATATTCGGCACCGCAGACCGCCGATCCCAGTGTCATGTGTGCGCCTTCGAAGGGATGCAGGATCGCGCGCCCTTCGTCGGTCACGACGCGATCCATTTCGGCGAATGCTGCTGGCATGTCGTCGTGCAACGACACCTCTGCCCCCAGGGCCCGACAGCCGTCGATACGCAACGGGTCAACCGTGCGTGGCATGGCGATGCGTGCAGCCACGCCCGCTGCCTGTGCGGCCCAACTGACGGCCAGCGCATGATTGCCGCCCGATGCGGCCACAACCCCTGCTGCGCGCTGATCGGGGGTCAGTTGACGAATCCCGAGATAGACCCCGCGCGATTTGAAACTGCCAGCCTGCTGAAACAATTCCAGTTTGACGGTCACGCTGGCCGCCTGTGGCAGGATCGCGTCCCACCGGGCAGAACGCAGCGCCAGAACGGGGGTGCGGATCAATGCGTCCTCAGTCACGGCTCGCGCGTCTGAAATCTGGTCTGGGGTCGGTCCGTGCATTGCGTCTTCCATGAAAAAGGGGCCCGTGCGGTCTGCACAGGCCCCTGATAGATCAACACAAGTCCGGATTACATCCGGCTTGCGACGTTTTCCCAGTTCACCAGCTCGTTCAGGAAGTTATCCAGATAGGCCGGGCGCGCGTTGCGGTGGTCGATGTAATAGGCGTGTTCCCACACATCACAGCCCAGCAGCGCGGTCTGGTTGTAGCACAGCGGGTTGATGCCGTTGGCGGTGTTGGTGACCTTCAGGCTGCCGTCGCTATCCTTGACCAGCCAGACCCAGCCGGACCCGAACTGACCGGCACCCTTGGCCTTGAATTCGTCCATGAACTTGTCGGTCGAACCAAAGCTCTCGTTGATCGCCTTTTCCAGCTCGCTTGGCATCTTGCTGTCGCCGGGCGACATCATTTCCCAGAACTGGCAGTGGTTCCAGTACTGCGACGCGTTGTCGAACAGGCCGGACTGCGTGACAGAGCTGGCATCGAATGTGCCCTTGACGATCTCGTCGATCGACTTGCCTTCCCATGCGCTGCCCTTGACCAGATCGGTGGTCTTGGTCGCATAGGCGTTGTGGTGCTTGTCGTGGTGGTATTCCAGCGTTTCCGCAGACATCCCCTTGGACGCCAGTGCGTCGTGGGCATACGGCAGATCAGGAAGTTCGAAAGCCATGGGTGGTCCCCTTTATTCTCTTGGTCTTTGACGCGTCAGATAAGAGCGCGTTTTGCTACGGGGTCAACCCATGCGCGGGGGTTAAGTTCCACGCGCAAAATGCCCTACCGGCCCTGCCTTGGCCGAGGCGGCCAGCAGATCAAAGGCATAATCCGCAACCGACCTGAAACAGATGACCTGCACCGTCGCGTCATCCACCAGCCAAAAGGCCGCCGCGACCTGCCCCAGCCGCGACCGGATGATCTGGCTGGGCTGCCAGACATCGGGATGCAGATCGACGGGGGCCAGTTTGGCCACCACCTCGCGGACAAAAGTCCCTTGCAGCAACATCACGCTGCGCGCATCGGACACATTCACCGCCAGATGGTGCTGACCCGACAAGGCCTTGGCAATCTTGTCCAGCGCCTCTGGGACATCGTCATAGGCCACCATGACCAGCAGTTCGTCGGGGGACATCCAGGCGATGCCCGTGTCGCCGTCCTGCACGACGCCGTTGCGGGCCGGCAGCTTCAACCCTGTCACCGATTTCACGACAGAGGCAAGTTTGCCGTTCGACAGATCACCGCGCAGGGTGATCATGCCGCGCAGGCCAGCATCGCGGACCTGCACCGACCCACTCGTTTCGCGGTTGCGCAAGGCGCTGACACGTTCAGACATTCTGCTTTTCCCCGTCCTTGTCGTAAAACACCGGATCGACGATCCGCGCGTCCTGCGTGCCGCCGCCTTCCTTGGTAAAGGCGATGACCTCGCCCATGCGGTTTGGACCGTTGCGCACCAGCCCCATGGCGATTCCCCGCCCCAGCGTCGGCGAATGATAGGTGGACGTCACCCGCCCCTGCACGCGGCGTTGGCCGTTGGCGTTGGTGCCATCCTCGGGCGCATAGGCCCCATCGGCCAGAACCGACCCATCCAGCGTTTCCAGCCCCACCAGTTTCCAGCGGTCCGGATCCTGCATGTGATCGCGCAACTGGCCGCGTTTGCCCAGAAAGTCGGTTTTTTTCTTGCTGATGGCCCAGTGCAGGTTCAGGTCCTGCGGGATGACCGTGCCGTCGGTTTCGTCGCCGATCATGATGAAACCCTTTTCGGCGCGCATGATGTGCAGCGCCTCGGTACCATAAGGCATCACGCCAAGCGGCTCTCCGGCCGCCAGCAAGGCACCCCAGAACGCAGGCCCCTGCGATGCGGGCACGGCAACTTCGTACGACAACTCGCCGCTAAAGCTGATGCGGAACACGCGGGCGTCGAAACCGCCCAGCTTGCCTTCGGTCCACTGCATGAAGGGCAGCGCCTCTTTGGTCAGGGTCATGCCGCCGATGGTCTGCAACAGACGCCGCGCCTTGGGTCCGACAACCGCGAATTGGGCGTATTGCTCGGTCACATTGGCGACATAGACCTGCCAGTCCCACCATTCGCACTGCAACCAGTCCTCCATATGGGCATGGATACGGTCCGCACCGCCGGTGGTCGTGTGGCACAGCCATGTGTCATCATCGATGCGCGCCACGACACCGTCGTCGATCAGAAAACCGTTTTCGCTGCACATCAGCCCGTACCGGCATTTGCCCACAGCGAGGTTCGACATCATGTTGGTGTACATCATGTCGAGGAATTTGCCCGCGTCGGGTCCCTTGACGACCAGTTTGCCCAGTGTGCTGGCGTCCAGCAGACCCACGTTTTCGCGCGTGTTGGTAACCTCACGCATCACGGCGTCATGGACCGTCTCGGACCCGCGTGGATAAGCGTAGGGCCTGCGCCACTGGCCAACGGGTTCAAAGTCCGCACCGTTGTCGTCATGCCAATCATAGATCGGTGTCTTGCGGACCGGTTGGAACAGATGATCGCGCGCAACCCCCGTGATTGCGGCCAGCGGCAGGGGCGTATAGGGCGGCCTGAATGTCGTGGTACCGACCTCTGGGATTGCCTTGTCCAGTGACGTCGCAAGGGTCGCAAGGCCGTTGATATTACTCAGCTTACCCTGATCCGTCGCCATCCCCAGTGTGGTATAGCGCTTGGCGTGTTCGACGCTCTCGAAGCCTTCTTGCGCGGCAAGTTGCACATCCGTGACCTTGACGTCGTTCTGATAGTCCAGCCACATCTTTGCGCGTTTGTCGTAGGACGCGTTCGCTGGCATCAGCCAGACGGGTTCCATCGGGTCCTCGACGGCGCAATCGCCTTGCGGAACTGCACCGACCTTTTTGTCAAAGCCCAGGGCGCGGGCGGCCTGTTTGCCGGCGGCGAACCCGTCCGCCACGGATTCGGCAGTGTACAGGTGCCCATTTGCAGTGCCTGCCGCGCGCACGAAACCTGCCCCGTCCGCCCCCAGCGGCGGACGATTGGGGTCGGGCCGGAACATGGCTTGCGTATCGTCCCAGATCAGCTTGCCGCCACAGTGCGACCACAGGTGGACCACCGGCGACCAACCACCCGACATGGCCACGCAATCGCAGGCGATTTCCTCGGTCACGGTGCCGTCACCGGCCTGATCGCAGATCCTGACACCCGTGACACGCTTGCCACCCTGCACGGCTGCAACCGCCTTGCCTGTCTCGACCCGGATGCCGCGCGCGCGGGCACGCTCGACCAGCTCTCCACCCGCGACGGCGCGGGCATCCAGCACGACCGGCACGCTCAGCCCCGCATCGACCAGCGCGATCGCAGTGCGATAGGCGTCGTCGTTGTTGGTCACCAGCACCGTTCGTTCGCCCACGGCTACCCCGTAATTCACCACGTAGTCCCGCAGCGCCGACGCCATCAGAACGCCCGGCACATCGTTGTAAGCAAAGGACAAAGGCCGTTCTATCGCGCCCGTGGCCGTTATGATCTGACCCGCACGCACCCGCCACAGGCGCTGCCGCGGCCCGTCGGATTGCGTCAGATGGTCGGTCAATTGTTCGTTGCACAGCGCATAGCCGTGGTCATAGACGCCCGCACCCTGCGTGCGATTGCGCAGCGTCACATTCGGCATGGTCGCAAGCGCGGCCAGCGTGTCGTCGATCCAGTCCTGCGCATCCTGACCGTCGATACGCGGCTGATCCACCGTGGCGCGACCGCCCCATGCGGCGGTCTGTTCGACCAGCAGCACCCGCGCACCTGCGCGCGCAGCGGCCAGTGTCGCAGCCAGACCTGAAATTCCACCACCGATAACAAGCACATCCACGGTGATGTTAAAGTGTTCGTAGCTGTGGTCATCCGCTGTTTCCGGTGCCGCACCAAGGCCTGCGGATTTGCGGATGATCGGCTCATAGACGTGTTTCCAGAACGCGCGCGGCTGGATGAAGGTCTTATAATAGAAACCGGCGGGCAAGAAACGGGACAGCTTGGAATTGATGACGCCCACGTCGAATTCCAGGCTGGGCCAGTGGTTCTGCGACCGCGCCACCAGTCCGTCGGTCAGTTCGACCTGTGTCACCCGGTGATTGGGTTCCTGACGGTCGCCCCGCCCAAGTTCGACCAACGCGTTGGGTTCTTCTGCGCCAGAGGCGACCAGCCCGCGCGGGCGGTGATATTTGAACGACCGGCCCAGCAGGATCTGGTCGTTGGCCAAGAGAGCAGAGGCCAGCGTATCGCCGCGATAGCCGCGCATCCGTTTGCCGTTGAAGGTGAAATGCACCGGCCGGTTCTTGGCGATCAGGCGGCCGTGGTTCGTCAGTCTCATGCCTGCGCCTCTTTGATCGCGTCCAGAATTTGCTGCGGTGGTTCAGTGGTCTGTGCGGAATAGGTCCCGTAAACCTGCAACGTCGCGGTATTGCGGGCGGCCAGAAACCACTTGCCGCAGCCATAGACATGCCGCCACCGTTCGAAATGCACCCCCTTGGGGTTTTCGCGCATGAACAGATAATGTTCGAATTCGTCGTCCGATGATCCGGGGCCAAAGCGTTTCAGATGCGCCTCGCCACCGGCGTGCAGATCGGTTTCGTCCACGTCACGAACGCAATAAGGGCAGTTCAAAATCAACATGTTACAATGCCCTCTTAATGCGCCACACCGGCGGCGACGCTTTCGTCGATGAATTTGCCGTGCCGGAAACGGTGCATGGTGAATTCCTCGGTAAGCGGCGAATGACCCTTGGCCACCAGTTCGGCCATGGCCCAGCCTGACCCCGGGATAGCCTTGAACCCGCCCGTGCCCCAGCCGCAATTGACAAACACGCCTTCGACGGGTGTGGCCGACAGGATGGGTGACCGGTCGCCCGTCACATCCACGATGCCACCCCATTGGCGCAGCATTTTCAACCGCCCCAGGATCGGAAAGGTTTCGACCAATGCGCGCACGGTTTCCTCAATATGATGAAAAGACCCGCGCTGCGTGTAGTTGTTATAGCCATCCGTGCCGCCCCCGATGACCATCTCTCCCTTGTCGGATTGCGACAGGTAGCCGTGCACCGTGTTGGCCATCACGACCACGTCCATGCAGGGTTTGATCGGCTCTGACACCAGCGCCTGAAGGGCGACGCTTTCGATCGGCAGCTGGAAACCGGCCTTTTGTGCCAGCACCGAGGCATGGCCCGCCACGACCATGGCAAGCTTGTTGCACTTGATGTCGCCACGCGTGGTGCTGACCCCGGTGACCTTGCCACCATTCGTCTGCACGCCCGTCACCTCGCATTGCTGGATGATGTCCATGCCCATGTCGGCGCAGGCGCGGGCATAGCCCCAGGCGACCGCATCATGGCGGGCCGTGCCGCCACGGGCCTGCCACAAGGCGCCCAGCACCGGATAGCGCGGCCCGTCGATATTCATGATGGGGCACAATTCCTTGACCCGGTCGGGGCCGATCCATTCGGTGGTGACACCCTGCAGGCTGTTGGCATGGGCCGTGCGCTGATAGCCCCGGATTTCGTGCTGCGTCTGCGCCAGCATCATCACGCCGCGCGGACTGAACATCACGTTGTAGTTCAGGTCCTGACTCATCGTTTCATACAGGCTGCGCGATTTTTCATAGATCGCGGCAGACGGGTCCTGCAGGTAGTTGGACCGGATGATCGTGGTGTTGCGGCCGGTATTGCCGCCACCCAGCCAGCCCTTTTCCAGAACGGCGACGTTGGTGATGCCGAAATTCTTGCCCAGGTAATAGGCGGTCGCCAGACCATGACCGCCTGCGCCTACAACGATCACGTCATATTGCGACTTTGGCTCGGCCTGTCCCCAGGCGCGCGTCCATCCGGTATGCTGGCGAAAGGCCTCTCGGGCCACGGCAAAGGCAGAATAGCGTTTCAACAGGGACCTCTTTGCGCTGGTGTCCATCTGGGGTTTGGACCCAAGCGGCTTAACTTACGTCACCAACAGCGGCAAGTGAGGCCAAGTTTGCGACATTCCCCTGCGCGCCAGCGCCGCAGGGCGCGGGTCCCTCTGGCAAGTCTGTGGTGGCATCGCTAGATAGACCGCATGTTTTGGCTGATCTGTATCCTGATGACCCTTTGTGTGGCCGCCTATGTGGCGGTCCCATTGATGCGTTCCGATCCCCTGCCCGAGGAATCGCAAGACCTTGCGATCTACAAGGGACAGTTGGAAGAGGTCGACCGTGACGTGGCGCGCGGCGTGCTGATTCCCGAAGAGGCGGACCGCGCCCGCACCGAAATTTCGCGCCGTTTGCTGCTTGCGTCACGCGCGATCCGCAAAACCGGAAACGCCTCGGTGACTGTGAACCGCGGCGTTGCGATTGCGACTCTGGCGATGATGGCTGGCCTTGGCGCATGGATCTACACATCCATCGGCGCGCCGGGACTGCCGGACCAACCGCTCTCGGCGCGGCTGGCCTTGGCGGACGAAGTCCGCGCGAACCGGCCCGATCAGGCAGCGCTCGAGGCGGCGACACCGCCGCGTGCGCCCGTGGATGCCCCCGCCGACTACATCGAACAGATCGAACAACTGCGCATCATCGTGCCCACCCGTCCCGACGACCTGCAAGGCTGGACACTGCTGGCCTATCACGAATCGCAGCTGGGCAATTTCGGGGCCGCGGCCCGTGCCCAAGCACGCGTTGTCGCCCTGCAAGGCGACGATGTCCCATTGGCCGATCTGGAACGGCAGGCCGATCTGCTCGTGATTGCCGCCGACGGCATCATCTCGCCCGAGGCAGAGGCCGTGACCGAGGCCATCCTTGCCCGCGACCCGCGCAATGTGCCAGGGCGTTATTTCATGGGTGCGCTGTATTACCAGATCGGGCGTGCGGATACGGCCTTCCGGATCTGGCGCCCTCTGGTGGAAAGCGGTGAGACCGGATTTCATGCCGACATGGCACGCAGCCAGATCGAGGATGCGGCGCGCCGTGCAGGTGTCGAATACAGCCTGCCTGAACGGCCCGGTCCCAGCCCTGCCGATATCGCCGCCGCCGAAAACATGTCCGAAGAGGACCGCAACGCCATGATCGGCGGGATGGTCAACCAGTTGGCCGATCGGCTTGGCTCGCAGGGTGGGCCTGCGACCGACTGGGCGCGCCTGATTTCGGCCTATGGTGTGTTGGGTGAAACCACCGCCGCCGCCGAAGTCTGGGCCGAAGCACAGCGGACATTTGCAAATAATCCAGAGGCGATCGAAACGCTGCGCGCCGCTGCACAGGGCGCGGGTGTCGCGGAATGATCTGCGCCGATATCGCAGATTTCACCGCTGCCGTGCCGCCGATGGGTTCGCTTGCGGGGTTGGATCTGGGGACCGTGACCATCGGGCTTGCCGCCTCTGATGTACTGCGCGGCGTGGCCACCCCGGTCGAGACGATCAGGCGCAAGAAATTTGGATTGGATGCCGCCAAGCTGTTGGCATTTTGTGAAAAACGCCAGATTGGCGGGATGGTTCTAGGACTGCCGCTGAACATGGACGGCAGCGAGGGGCCGCGCTGTCAGGCGACGCGCGCCTTTGCCCGCAATCTGGAACGTCTGACCGATCTGCCGATCACGTTCTGGGACGAGCGCCTGTCCACCGTTGCGGCCGAACGCGCGCTGATCGAGGCGGACACATCGCGGGCAAAGCGCGCGCAGGTCATCGACCATGTTGCTGCCGCCTATATCCTGCAAGGCGTGCTGGACCGCATGGCCCATGTGAGGCGCGAGGCATGAGTGATCGCATCTGGAAACGCGACGAGATCGACAGCCCCTGCACCAAGGTCTGTGTGATCGAACCCAAGAGCCGCCTGTGCACGGGATGTCTGCGCAGCATCGACGAAATCGGCAGCTGGTCGTCAATGACGCCAGAGGTACGCCGCGCCATCATGGATGAATTGCCCGGCCGCCGTGGGCAACTGACACAGCGCCGTGGCGGCCGCGCCGGGCGCCTACGTTAACCCATCAGCCTTTTACCGATGCGTGGCAGACGCGCCTTTTTCATGAGGGCGCGGATGGTCCACGGTTCTGGCGAGAGGCGGTTCGCCTCTGCCAGCACCCTGTCCCCGATGCCCGCGACAGTTTCAGGGTGTTCATCATGCAGTCGCAACAACAGCCCGTCGGGGTCTGACCGGAACAGCCCTTCTTCGGCCAACAGGTTGCCGGGAAAATCCTTGGCGTTGACCGTGACGATTCCGTCGCAATGGCCCGCCACGGCAGCGGCAAGGACATGGATATCGTCGGGGTCCGGCAGCCACATCTGGCGGAGCATCTCGGCCGGGTAACGGACCTCTGCCGCTGGATGGCGTGCGCGCAGCATGGCGATCTCGCTCCGGGCAAAGACTTCGGCCTGGGGTTCCAGTTTCAGCGTGGCGCGCGCCCATTCCTCGAGAATGCGGTCGGACCAGCGCGGCTGGAACAGGCCCGCGTCCGCACAGCCCATCAGCATTTCGCGCATGACGGTCGGATACAGAACGCAGGCGTCCAGCAGCAGCCTCATAGACGAAAGGTGACAGCCTTGAGGTAGCCGCTTTCAGCCAGATGCGGCAGCAAAGGATGATCCGGCCCGGCAAAGCCCGTGTGCACGATCTGCCCGCGCCGCCCGGCCCGGCCAATGCCGCGCGCGGATGCGTTGCGGAATTTTGTCAGATCGGCTGCGTGACTGCACGAACACAGCGTCAGATATCCGCCATCCGCGACCAATGGTGCGGCCAATTTCGCTACGCGTTCATATGCGCGCAAGCCCGGTTCCAATGCGGATTTCGACGGCGCGAAGGCGGGCGGGTCGCAGATGACCACATCGAACTGCGCGCCTTCTTCGGCCAAGGCGGCCATCACGTCAAAGGCATCGCCCTTGCGGGTTTCAAACCTGTCGGCCACGCCCATCGCGTCAGCACCCTGCCGTGCGAGGGTCAACGCAGGATCGGACCCGTCCACCGCCAGTGCCGATGCCGCACCCTGTGCCAACGCCGCCAGCCCGAAACCACCGACATGCGCAAACACATCCAGCACACGCGCATCCCGCGCCATCCCGGCGACAAAGGCGTGGTTCGGGCGTTGGTCGTAGAACAACCCGGTTTTCTGACCGCCTGTCAGGTCGGCCATATAGGTTGCACCGTTCATCTGCACCGGCACGGCAGCAGTCGGGGTTTCGCCCAGCAGGGTGCCTGACCGGTCCTCCAGCCCCTCCAGCGTGCGAGCGCGACCGGATGCGTTCATCAGGATCGTCGTCACGCCCGTCACGCGCGCCAGTGCATCTGCCAGCGGGGCGATCAGCGTGTCGGCCCAGGCGGCATTTGGCTGGATCACCGCATGATCACCAAAGCGGTCGATGACGACACCGGGCAGGCCGTCCGCTTCGGCGTGGATCAGCCGGTAGAACGGCTGATCGAACAGCCGCGTGCGGTGGGCCAGTGCGCGGGTCAGACGGGCGGCAAACCAATCAACGTCGATCACCGCGTCCGGGTCGCGGTCCAGCATCCGGCAGATGATCTTGGAATTGGGATTGACCGCAACGAGGCCCAGCGGCACGCGGTTCGTATCCTCGAGCACGGCCAGCGATCCAGGGGCCAGCCCCCGGGTGCGACGGTCGGTGACCAGTTCATTGGCGTAAACCCAAGGAAACCCGTGCCGGACGGCACGGGCATCGCCCTTGGGCAGCATTCTCACGGTGGGGTATGGTGCATCTGTCATGCACATCCCCTACCCCGGCGGCGGGTCCACCGCCAGTAGGTTTAGCGGCTTGCGGTCTGCACCGGGCCCGACAGTTCGTCAGACAGGACCAGCGTCAGGAAATCGGTCACGCGCACCTTTTCGGTTTGTCCCGATTGTTCGGCAATGATCGCGGCGGTGCCACCGGGGGCCGGCAGGTTGGCCACGACCTTGCGGGCGGGCTCGATCACCGCACCGGTTTTTGCATCGCGCACGGTCATGTCGAACACGATGTTGTAGACGCCACCGACCGAATAACGCACCCGCTCGGTCACGCCGTGGAACCGGCGCAACTGTACATCGACGACCACCGGACGGCCCAGTCCGTCAGCATCCATGTTCCGCGTAGCCGCGGTGCGGAACAGCTCTGCGATCTGTGTCTTGCGGTCACCGATCCGGTCGCCACGCCAGACAATGTCAGCCATCGGATAGTAACCGTTGCGTTCAGAAACCGACAATTCTGCGGGGGCCACGAAATTCAGGTCCACGATTTGATAGTCGCGCTGCTGGATCGTCTGCCCGGCCTCGACGCCGGGGCCAAGGTCAAGCGGTGCGTTTCGCATCGCCACTTGGTCGGTACTGCCGCAGGCGGTCAGAATGGCGCAAACCGCACCGAGCGCAAAAAACTTCACAAATCCCATTACCGTACTCCAAACGTTTAAGTGACACGTGGCCACTGTCGTCGATTTCGTCTGGCGAGATGACTAATTGCGAAATGGGGTCAGAATGTGGTCAGCTCATGGTTGCGACGCGACATCAATCAACAGCCACATATCTGTTGCCCATTTCACACTGGATGAGTTGTTAGCGCTAACTAGACGTGCTAGAAGATCGGCAACCCGCAAAACCAGAGGTTCCAATGGCCCTGCATCCCAAAATCGCAGAAGTAACCGACCGTATTCGCGCCCGGTCCGAAGGACCGCGCAAGACATATCTCGACACGATGGCGCGCGCCGCCGCCGCAGGTCCGCGCCGGTCGCACCTGACCTGCGGCAACCAGGCCCATGCCTACGCCGCGATGGCCGGACAAAAGGATGCGCTGGTCGGGGATGTGGCCCCCAATATCGGCATCATTACCGCCTACAACGACATGTTGTCGGCGCATCAACCCTTTGAAACATACCCGAACTTTATCAAGCAGGCCGCCAATGCCGTCGGTGCGACAGCACAGGTGGCGGGCGGTGTGCCTGCCATGTGCGATGGTGTCACGCAGGGCCAGACCGGGATGGAACTGTCGCTTTTCAGCCGCGACGTGATCGCGCTGGCCGCTGCCGTCGGCCTGTCGCACAACACCTTTGACAGCGCGATCTATCTGGGTGTCTGCGACAAGATCGTGCCCGGCCTCGTGATGGCCGCCGCGACCTTTGGCTACATCCCGTCGATTTTCCTGCCCGCAGGCCCGATGGTCAGCGGTCTGCCAAACGATGAAAAGGCCAAGGTCCGCCAGCAATTCGCCACCGGCGAAGTCGGCCGCGAGGAACTGATGAAGGCCGAAATGGCCAGCTATCACGGGCCGGGCACCTGCACGTTCTACGGAACGGCCAATTCCAACCAGATGCTGATGGAGTTCATGGGGCTGCACCTACCCGGGGCGTCATTCGTGAACCCCAACACACCATTGCGCGATGCCTTGACGGTCGCGGGCACAGAACGGGCGGCCCAGATCACGGCGCTTGGCAATGATTTCACGCCGGTCAGCGACATTCTGGACGAACGCGCCTTTGTGAACGGTCTGGTGGGTCTGATGGCCACGGGTGGATCAACGAACCTTGTGCTGCATCTGCCGGCCATGGCGCGGGCGGCTGGCGTGATCCTTGATCTCGAGGATTTTTCGGATCTCTCGGACGTGACGCCGCTGATGGCCAAGGTCTATCCGAACGGTCTGGCCGATGTGAACCATTTCCACGCGGCGGGCGGTCTGGGCTACATGATCGGAGAATTGCTGAACGCCGGTCTGCTGCACGACGACGTGCGCACTGTGGCGGGCGACGGACTGGAGTTGTACACGCAGGAACCCAAGCTTGACGATGGTCGCGTCACTTACGTCAAGGGCGAGGGCAAGACGCAGAACGACAAGATCCTGCGCCCCGCCACCGATCCGTTCCAGCCCACGGGCGGCCTGCAACAGCTGGCCGGCAACCTGGGCCGTGGTGTGATGAAAACCTCGGCCGTGGCCAAGGAACGTCACATCGTCGAGGCCCCTTGCCGCATCTTTCACGATCAGGACAGCGTCAAGGCGGCGTTCAAGGCGGGTGAATTCACGTCCGATACGATCATCGTCGTCCGGTTTCAGGGGCCGAAATCCAACGGCATGCCGGAACTGCATGGTCTGACCCCGGTGCTGGCGGTGTTGCAGGACCGCGGGCTGAAGGTGGCCTTGGTCACCGACGGGCGCATGTCGGGTGCGTCTGGCAAGGTGCCGTCGGCCATTCACGTCTGCCCCGAGGCGGCAGCCGGTGGGCCGATTGCACGACTGCGCGACGGTGACGTGGTTCGCCTGGACGCCGTGACCGGAACCATCGACGCCGTTGGCGTAGACCTCGACACGCGCGATCTGGCGGTGGCTGACCTGTCCGGCAACGGCACGGGTGTCGGACGAGAGCTGTTTGAAACCTTCCGCAAGAACGTCGGCCTTGCCACCGACGGCGCTGCTGCAATCCTCTGATCCAGCTCTAGAATAGGAACCAAAGACATGACCCCTGAACAAGCCTCTGAGCTGAACCGCAAACTGTGCGAACTGGCCCCGGTCGTGCCCGTGCTGGTGCTGCATGATGCGGCCAAGGCCGCCGATCTGGCCCGCGCGCTGATCGCAGGCGGCCTGCCCGCGCTGGAGGTGACTTTGCGCACCCCGGCGGCACTCGACGCCATCCGCGAAATGGCCGCCGTGCCGGGTGGAGTGGTCGGTGCAGGCACGCTGCTGACACCCAAGGACGTGGAAAATGCCAAGGCGGCAGGCGCGCAATTCGGTGTCTCGCCGGGTGCAACAAACCTGCTGCTGGACGCTTGCGAGGCGAACGAACTGCCCCTGCTGCCCGGTGCCGCCACGGCATCAGAGGCAATGGCCCTGCTGGAACGCGGCTACACCGTGCAGAAATTCTTTCCGGCAGAGGCGAATGGCGGCGTGCCCGCTCTCAAGGCGATCGGCGCGCCGATCCCGCAGGTCAAATTCTGCCCCACCGGCGGTGTCAGCCTGAAAAACGCGCCTGACTATTTGGCGCTGTCGAACACACTGTGTGTCGGCGGCAGCTGGGTCGCACCGGCAAAAATGGTCGCCAGCGGCGATTGGGCCGGGATCGAGGCCTTGGCCCGCGAAGCCGCCCAACTGGCCCGCTAGGACATGCGGCCCGCGCGTCCGCCCCGCCTGCCGGGCCGGGGCGCGCGGGCCAATCCTTCGCGCAGGGTCTGGATCATCGGGTGGTTGTCCGGCTGATCCGCGTGGCGTTCCAGCAGCTCGGGGATGACCGACTGGCTGTCCTGCTGAACGGGCAGTTTCAGCGCCCAGTCCAGAAAGATATTCCGACATTCCGCCTGCGTGATGCCTTCGATCCGAAAGGATTCGGCGATCAGGCCACTGGGGTCGCGTGCGTCACCCTTCATCGGGGACCCTCCAATAATCTTGCGAATGCCGCATCTGCGGCCCGCGATACCGTTGCGATACGATCGGCCAGCGCGTCAAGGTCGTCACATCCCACCTCGCGCAGAACGAACCGACGGCCGCCTTCGCCCAGTGCATCTGGGTCCAGAATCGCGCCAGTCAACAGCCGTGCAGCGGCCTGCAACGACCAGAACAGATCCTGCGCCGCACATAGATCGGTGATGGTTGCATCCGAAACGCCAGCCAGCGACCGTCCTGCATCAATCTGGTCGGGTGCCGCGCGTGCAGGTGCCCCCGCCAAGAGCGCGATGGTCTGCGCCGCCAGATCGCTGTCCATCAGACGACCGGCACCGTTCTTGGCGTCCCAGACAGCCCCCGTCGGCTTGGCCTCTTCCAATCTGCGACGCATGTCCGCCACGTCCGCCAGAACGGTTTCGCCCTGCCCCTTGATCCGCAACAGATCACGGCGAAAGCTTTCGACCCCCTGGGCCAGATCCGCAGGGCCAGCGATGACCCGCGCGCGCGTCAGGGCAAGGTGTTCCCATGTCCACGCCTCGGCCGTCTGATAGGCCTGAAAGGCGGCCCAAGATGTGGCCACGGGCCCCTTGCGACCCGAGGGCCGCAGACGCATGTCGACCTCGTACAACCGACCGTCGCCCATCGGTGCGGACAGGGCTGTGACCAACGCCTGTGTCAGCCGGGCATAATATGTCCGCGCGGGCAAGGGCCGTTTGCCATCGGACATCGCGTCGCCGTCCGCATCATAGATCACGATCAGGTCCAGGTCGGACTGCGCGTTCAACCGCCCCGCCCCCAGTGATCCCATCGCCACGACTACCGCTCCACGCCCCGCAACGCTGCCGTGTTTTCGCGTGAATTCGTCACATACCACCGGCCAGAGCGCTGTCACGACAGCGCCTGCAAGGTCGGCATATTGCGCCCCACTGGTGGGTGCGTCGATCAATCCGCGCAGATGGTGCACACCGATGCGGAAATGGCGTTCCCGCGTCCAGAGGCGCGCGCGGGACAACGCCGCCTCATAGTCCTGCGCCTGCGCCAGATCATCGCACAGCCCCTGCGTCAGCGCGTCCTGACCGGGCCAGGGCGCAAAGAAATCGCCGCCGATCACCGCATCCAGCACGCCTGCGTTGCGCGACAGATATTGCGCAAGGGCCGGTGCGGTCGCACAGATGTCGACGATCAGCTGGGTCAGTTGGGGATTGGCATCGAACAGCGAAAACAACTGCACCCCCGCCGGAAGACCGGCAAGAAAGGTATCGAATTGCGCCAGCGCCTCTTCGGGGCGCGCCGCATCTTGCAGGCGTCTGAGGATGACCGGGCGCACGCGGCGGAAAATCTCGACCGCGCGTGCGGACCGCAAGGCGGGATAATCCAGCCAGCGCGCGGTCAGCTGCTCTCCCCATTCCGGGGCCGGTTCAGGGGTGTCGGGGGCAAAGAATCCTTCGGTCAGATCATGAACTGATTCCAGCCGTTCCGTCAGGTCGCGTCGCAGGTCGTCCACGTCGCGGTCCATCATGGCGGCCAGCCGGGCAAAGCCGTCGCCATCGTTGGGCAACGCATGGGTCTGGGCGTCCTGCACCATTTGCAGGCGATGTTCGACCGCACGGTGGAACGTGTAATGATCGGACAGCTGGTCACGCACGTCGCCGGGAATCCATCCTGCATCCGCAAGGGCGGCAAGCCCGTCCAGCGTGCCACGCACCCGCAGGCCGGGATCACGCCCGCCCGCGATCAACTGCCGTGTCTGGGTAAAGAACTCGATCTCGCGGATGCCGCCGCGCCCCAGCTTCATGTTGTGCCCCGCCAGCGTCAGCGGACCGTGCAATCCCTTGTGGTCACGGATGCGCAAGCGCATGTCATGGGCATCCTGGATCGCCGCGAAATCAAGGTGCCGCCGCCAGACAAACGGTCGCAGCGTCTGCAGGAACCGGTGACCCGCCGCGATGTCCCCGGCGCAGGGGTGCGCCTTGATATAGGCCGCACGTTCCCAGGTGCGGCCGACGCTTTCGTAATAACGTTCGGCGGTATCCATCGCGATGCAGACCGGCGTGACGCTGGCATCGGGGCGCAACCGCAGGTCGGTGCGGAACACATAGCCGCCAGCGGTCACATCCGACATCATCGCGCACATGCGCCGCGTGACCCGCACGAAACCGGCACGCGCCTCGGCGACATCCTCGGGGGCGAACCGGGTCTCGTCAAACAGGCAGATCAGGTCGATATCGGACGAATAGTTCAGCTCTCCGGCACCCATCTTGCCCATGGCCAGCGCCGTCATCCCGCCTGCCGTGGCCGCGTCATCAACCGTCAGACCCGGCAGCTTGCCGCGCGCGATCTCGGTCTCGGTCAGCGCAACAAGGGCCGCATGTGTGGCGGTCGCGGCCAGATCGGTCAGCGCCTGCGTAACCTGCCCCAACGGCCAGACGCCCCCCAGATCGGCCAGAGCCGTCAACAGCGCCACACGCCGCTTGGCCTGTCGCAGACCGTCGGGCAGATCGGACAGCGACAGCGACGCTACAGCCGCCAGCGTATCGGACAGCGCCTGTTCGGGTGCTGCCTCTGCCTGTGGCAACCAGTCGGCCTCGCGCGCGATCAGGCCCGCAAGATACGGGCTGCACCCCGCAGTGCCCGCGATCAGGTCACGAAACGGACCCGTAGCGTCAGGCAGGCGTTCCAACGCATCGGCGCCGCGTTCCGCATTGTGGGCGCGTGGCACCCGGATGATACGATCCCCCAGACGACCTGTTGACGGGACTGGATCAGCTGTCATGGCGCAGATACCTTTTGTCGATTGCAGCCCAACCGTGTCAGGAGCCACCCCGATGAGCAAGAGTCTGAAACGCGTCACGCAGGCCCTGACGGCGGCGGGACTGGATATCATGCCTGTCGCCCTCGCCGAAGGGACACGGACCGCACAGGCCGCAGCCGATGCGCAGGGATGTGCGGTGGATCAGATTGCCAAATCCATCATTTTTCAGGGGATTGAGACAGGCAATCTGGTGCTGTTCATCACCGCCGGAGGCCAAACCGTCGATCCCACGACAGCCGCCGCCCTGACAGGCGAGCCGCTGACGCGTGCCGATCCCGCCGTCGTGCGCAAGGTGACGGGATTCGCGATCGGTGGCGTGTCACCCGTTGGGCATCTGACGCCGCCTCGGGCGTTCATGGACCCCCACCTGATAACGTTCGATGTCGTCTATGCGGCCGCTGGAACACCCCACCATATCTTTGCGGTGGCACCCGCCGACCTGTTGCGGATATCCGGCGCACAGCTCGCGCCATTCACCGTCAAGAATGACCTAAGTAACTGATAAAAAATACGAATGACGATTTATGTAAAAAACGTTCACATCAACACTTGCACAGCGAAGATACCACACCGATATGGGTAATGTGAAAGGCATTTACATAAACCCGAACGGAGAAACATCATGACTGCGACCAATACCTACCCCGTCACAACGACCGGTCCGATCGCCTGGCTGCAACGCGCTGAATCCTGGCTGGACGCCCGCGGACGCGGCGCATGGATCGCCGCGACCGTTGCGGCCTTCATCTTTGTCTGGCCGGTTGGTCTGGCACTGCTGGCCTACATGGTCTTTGCCGGTAAATTCGCGCGAGGAGCCAGGACGTCCGCGCCACGCAGCGTCAATGTCATGGCATCCTCGGGGAACCAGGCATTTGACGCCTACAAGGCGGACACGCTGCGTCGTCTGCAAGAGGAACAGGACGAATTCACAGCGTTCCTGGGCCGCCTGCGCGAAGCCAAGGACAAGGCCGAATTCGACCAGTTCATGGCCGACCGTAGCCAGACCAAGGACTCCGAGCCGTCCGATAAGACCGCCTGAACCAAACCTCCGGCCCCCGACAACGGGGGTCGGTCCCAATCTACATGATACGATAGGATGACCATGACGACGCTGACCGCCCTGCCCGATCCGGACAAGATGCCGGAATTCTACGACGGTGTTCGCAGCCGCAGGCTGTTGGCCTGGCTGGTGGATGTGACCGTGGTTTTCCTGATGTCACTGATCCTGCTGCCGCTGACGTTGTTCATCGCGCTGTTCTTTTTTCCGGTGCTGATGATGGTCGTCGGTTTTCTGTACCGGTGGTTCACGATCGCCAACCAATCGGCCACCTGGGGGATGCGCCTGTTCAACATCTCGCTGCGTGACGCACAGGGTGGAGCGCTGACATCGGCAGGGGCGTTGGTGCATACCGCAGGCTATGCCATCAGTGTCGTGACATTCCCGCTGCAACTGATTTCGGTGGGCATGATGGCCGTCACGGCCAAGAGGCAGGGATTGACCGACATGATCATGGGTACGACCGCCATCAATCGTCCGGCATAAATACGCGTGATCTGGCACAAGTTGCATCGGCGGGGGTTGTCAGCCACGCCGATGCGCACCAATCTTTGGTCATGCGCCACGATCTACAAATCGCCCCGCAGTTCTATGTGACTGCGCCACAGCCCTGCCCCTATCTGGAGGGGCGGATGGAACGCAAGTTGTTCACCGCACTTCAGGGCGAGCAGGCGGCCGAACTGAATGACGCCCTGTCCAAACAGGGGTTCCGGCGGTCGCAGAACGTGTTGTATCGTCCGTCCTGTTCGGAATGTGCCGCCTGCATGTCGGCGCGTATCCGGGTGGCGGATTTCGAACCGACGCGGAGCCAGAAACGTGTGCTGAAACGCAACGCGCATCTGGAACGCCGCCCGACCTCGCCCTGGGCGACCGAGGCGCAATACGATCTGTTCCGCGAATACCTTGATACACGGCACGCCGACGGCGGGATGGCGGACATGGATATGTTCGAATTCGCCGCGATGATCGAGGAAACGCCCGTCAGATCCCGCCTGATCGAATATTCCGACCGCAATGTCCCCGATGATGGTCCCCTGGCGGCCTGCCTGACCGATATCCTCGACGATGGGCTGTCGATGGTCTATTCGTTCTTTGCGCCTTCGCTGACCCGCAACAGTCCCGGCACGTTCCTGATCCTTGACCACGTCAACGTAGCACGCGAATTGAACCTGCCTTATGTCTATCTGGGCTATTGGGTGCCCGGCAGTCCCAAGATGGGGTACAAGGCGAATTTCGACGCGCTCGAGATTTTTCGCGATGGGGCATGGCAGCCGATTGGCGATCCGGATGGCTATGACAGTGCGCTGCATCCGCTGTCCACCGACCCGATTGCCGAACAGGTCGCGCGGATTTCGTTACCCGGCGGGCGCCCCGTCGGACGCTGACCCTTGATCCGCAGCCCGTAGGGCTAAATGGTCGATGGAAACGCATTGATCAAAGGTCTGACCATGTCCGATTACACCCCCCCCAAGGTCTGGGAATGGGACGCCGAGAACGGCGGCAAATTCGCCAGCACGAACCGCCCCATCGCAGGCCCCACGCATGATGCACCGCTGCCGCAGGGTGAACACCGTTGGCAGCTGCACAGCCTTGCCACGCCAAACGGGGTCAAGGTCACGGTGATGTTCGAGGAACTGCTAGAGGCCGGGCATGATGCGGAATACGACGCCTGGCTGATCGACATCGGCAAGGGCGACCAATTCGGCAGCGGTTTTGTCGCCGTGAACCCCAATTCCAAGATCCCGGCCCTGCTGGACACGAAAACCGGCATTCGCCTGTTCGAAAGCGGGTCGATCCTGTTGCAATTGGCGCAGGAATACGACGCCTTTTTGCCGCATGATCCGGCGACACGGTCGGAAACACTGAACTGGCTGTTCTGGCAGATGGGCAGCGCGCCCTATCTGGGCGGCGGGTTCGGCCATTTCTACGCCTATGCGCCAGAGCCGATGGAATACCCCATCAACCGTTTCACGATGGAGGCCAAGCGTCAGCTCGACGTGCTGGACCGCACCCTTGCTGATCGTCCGTTCATCGCCGGCGACAGCTATACCATCGCGGACATCGCCATCGCGCCGTGGTACGGTGCCGTGGCAAACGGCTCGGTCTATGACGCCAAGGAATTTCTGCAAGCCGACAGCTACAAGAACGTCCAGCGCTGGAGCGCGGAAGTCATGGACCGTCCCGCCTACAAACGCGGCCGCATGGTAAACCGGTCCTTTGGTGATCCGTCCGAACAGCTTCACGAACGTCACAGCGCGTCGGACTTTGACACGAAAACACAGGACAAGATCGGTCAGTCATGACCGATCTCCGTTCGGCACCACGCGGCCCGAACGCAATCCGAAAGGAACAGGATGACAGATAGCACGGCGCACCCCGGATCGCTGACGGCCAAGGGCTGGATCGCGGTCGTCAAACGCATTTTTGCAAACATCGGCCGCGATCACCTGACGTTGATCGCGGCGGGTTGCGCGTTTTACGGGCTGCTGGCCGTGTTTCCGGGGATTGTGGCCGCCATGGCGCTGGCCGGATATTTTACCGATCCGTCCATGTTGGTGAACCAGATGCAGACCCTGTCGGCGTTCATGCCGCAAGAGGCCGCGCAGATCGTACTGGATCAGGCCAAATCGGTGGCAGGGTCCGACAGCGGCGGTCTGGGGCTGGCCGCGATCATCGGTGTGCTGACGGCATTCTATTCGGCATCCGCCGGCATGTCGGCGCTGATCGAGGGACTGAATGTCGCCTTTCGTGTCGAGGAGGCGCGCAGCTTCCTGCACAACCTGATGGCGCGTATCGTGCTGACATTTGCCATGGTGATCGGGTTTTTCGTCATCGTGGCAGCACTCGTGCTGCTGCCGGTGATGTTGAATTTCATCCGGCTCGATCCGAATGCGGAATGGATCATCATTCTGGTGCGCTGGCCGATCGTGCTGCTGTTGGTCGCGGCGGGCCTTGCGATCCTGTATCGCTACGGTCCTGCCCGCAAACCGCGCAGGTGGCGCTGGATCACCCCCGGTGCGCTGGTGGCTTGCGTCCTGTGGCTGGCCGGATCGGCCGGGTTTGCCTTTTACGTGCAGAATTTCGCCAGCTACAACGAAACCTTTGGGGCCTTGGGTGGCGTGATCATCCTGCTGATGTGGCTGTGGCTGTCGTCTTTCATCGTGCTGTTCGGCGCCGAAATCGATGCAGAGCTCGAGGCGCAGGCAAAACAGAATCCCGCCCCCGCAAACGCCGACCGCAACACGGCTGACAGCAATGATCTGCCCGACGCGACACGCGCGAACTGATTCCGTCGCATCACCCGCTGAAAGAAAGTTACCAAAACCACCCCCTTTGGCGACATTTTATCCAGCGGGCCTGTTGACCCTGTGAAACCCTGCGCATAGTGTCCCCACACCTAAGGAAATTCGCATGAACACTGTCGTACTAATTGTAGGAAAGACGCGCATGGGCCGGTAACGGTTGACCCATCAGGTTCCCATGCGCCCCCGTGTCACGCCGGGGGTTTTTTTATGCCAAGCGACAGCATTGAACGGACGAGACAATGACAAAAACGATGACCGGCGCAAAAATTGTGGTTCAGGCCCTGATCGATCAGGGGGTCGAGGTCGTGTTCGGCTACCCCGGTGGGGCCGTGCTGCCGATCTACGACGAGATTTTTCAGCAAAACAAGATCCAGCACGTGCTGGTGCGCCATGAACAGGGTGCCGTTCACGCCGCCGAAGGTTACGCCCGGTCCACCGGCAAACCTGGTGTGGCGCTTGTCACATCCGGCCCCGGTGCGACCAACGCGGTCACCGGCCTCACGGATGCGCTGATGGACAGTATCCCGATCATCGTGCTGACCGGACAGGTGCCGACATTCATGATCGGGTCCGACGCGTTCCAAGAGGCCGACACCGTCGGCATCACGCGCCCCTGCACGAAACACAACTGGCTGGTCAAGGAAACCGACAAGCTGGCAGGCACCCTGCACGAGGCGTTCCACATCGCCACCGCCGGTCGTCCCGGCCCCGTGCTGATCGACATCCCCAAGGACGTGCAGTTCGCCACTGGCCAATATACGGAAAAATCGAAACGCACCTCTCACTACAACCCGCAGGTGAAGGGCGATATCGACACGATCACCGAATTGGCCCGTGCGATGGAAACGGCAAAACGACCGGTGTTCTACACGGGCGGCGGCGTCATCAACTCTGGCCCGGCGGCCAGCCAGTTGTTGCGTGAACTGGTCGAGGCAACCGGTTTTCCGATCACGTCCACGCTGATGGGTCTGGGCTGCTATCCGGCATCGGGTGACAAGTGGCTGGGCATGCTGGGTATGCACGGCACCTATGAAGCCAACATGACGATGCATGACTGCGACCTGATGATCAACATCGGTGCGCGATTCGACGACCGGATCACAGGGCGCGTCGATGCCTTCAGCCCGAAATCGAAAAAGGCGCATATCGACATTGATGCATCCTCCATCAACAAGGTTATTCGCGTCGACATGCCGATCCTGGGCGACGTGGCCCATGTGCTGGAGGACCTGCTGAAGGTCTGGAAGGCCAACGGGCGCAAGACCAACACCGAAGGTCTGGCCAAGTGGTGGAAACAGATCGAAGCATGGCGTGCGATTGACTGCCTTGGGTACGAACAGACCGGGTCGGTCATCCGCCCGCAGCACGCCATTTCCCGTCTCGAAGCCCTGACAAAGGGCTATGACCGCTACATCACGACCGAGGTCGGCCAACACCAGATGTGGGCCGCGCAATACATGGGGTTCGAGGATCCGAACCGCTGGATGACGTCCGGTGGCCTTGGCACCATGGGGTACGGCACGCCCGCGTCCATCGGTGTGCAGATGGCGCACCGCGACGCGCTGGTCATCAACGTCGCAGGCGAGGCATCGTGGTTGATGAACATGCAGGAAATGGGCACGGCCATGCAGTATCGCCTGCCGGTCAAACAATTCATCCTGAACAACGAACGGCTGGGCATGGTGCGTCAGTGGCAAGAGCTGCTGCACGGCGAACGGTATTCGTCCAGCTGGTCAGAGGCCCTGCCCGATTTCGTCAAACTGGCCGAGGCCTTTGGTGCCAAGGGCATCAAGGTCGATGACGCGGCCGATCTGGACGACGCGATTCAGGAAATGATTGATTACGACGGTCCGGTGATCCTGGATTGTCTGGTCGAGAAACACGAAAACTGTTTCCCCATGATCCCGTCGGGCAAGGGTCACAACGAAATGTTGCTGCCGAACGCGAAAACGCAAGGTGCGATCACGGCCACTGGCGCGGTGATGGTCTAAGGCCATCCGCCAAGGAATTGGAAAGATTACGAAATGTCAGCACTCAAGATCAAAAAAGGCTCTTCCAGCCATTCCGCCTATGACCTGCGGTCGCATTTTTCCGACGTGATTGAACGGCACACGCTGGCGGTCATCGTGGAAAACGAACCGGGCGTTCTGGCGCGGGTCATCGGCCTGTTTTCCGGTCGCGGCTACAACATCGAAAGCCTGACCGTCGCCGAAATCGACCATACGGGTCATCGCAGCCGCATCACGGTCGTCACATCCGGCACGCCGCAGGTCATCGTCCAGATCAAGGCGCAGCTGGGCCGGATCATTCCGGTCCATGAGGTGCACGACCTGACCGTCGAAGGCCCGAGCGTGGAACGCGAACTGGCCCTGCTCAAGGTGCGTGGCAAGGGCGATGCCCGCGTCGAAGCGCTGCGTCTGGCCGATATCTTTCGCGCCAGCGTCGTGGACAGCACACTGCAAAGCTTTGTGTTCGAAATCACCGGAACCCCAGAAAAAATCGACGCCTTCGCCGAACTCATGCGCCCCTTGGGCCTGCAAGAGGTCGCGCGCACGGGTGTGGCCGCCCTTGCACGGGGTGGCGACAGCATCGTCTGAATAATGTGTGGCCCGTCCGATCAGGGCGGGCCATTGTCGTTTCAGATCTCGTCGTCGTCGAGACGTCCCAACGTGCCGGTTATCCCGTTGGGGTTCTGGGCCTGACTGAACAGTTGCTGCTGTTCGAAACCACTCAGCAGGCCGTCACCGTCACGATCGAACCGTGCAAACAGCTCTGGCGTGATGTCGGGGTATTGGTCCTGGATCGACTCGTAGGTTTCGGTCAGACCCGGCCCGCCGTTTTGCTGGGCGGCATCGCATCCGGCCAGCGTCAGAACCGCGGCGGGGATCAACAGGGCAAATTTCATGACATATCCTTTCATGGTGTGATGTTGCCATCCCAACCGCCAGAGCCGCGCAAGTGTTCCACACCTTGCAAAGGTCCGCCGCCTTGGCGGTCCCTCCTTGCCCCGCTGGCACTGGCGGGCCACATAGGGACAAAGAGAAGGACAGACCATGGCACGCAAGATCATCATCGACACAGACCCCGGTCAGGACGACGCCGTCGCCATCCTGCTGGCGATGGCATCGCCCGAATTGGACCTGTTGGGCCTGACCTGTGTCGCAGGCAACGTGCCACTGGCGCTGACGGCGAAAAACGCGCGTATCATCTGCGAACTGGTCAACCGGACCGACGTGCCCGTCTACGCAGGCTGCGACACCCCCATCGCCCGCAAGCTGGTCACGGCGGAACATGTCCACGGCAAGACGGGATTGGACGGCCCGACCCTGCCCGACCCCGTCATGCCGGTGCAGGAACAGCATGCGGTTGATTTCATCATCGACACGCTGCGCGCCGCACCAGCCGGCACCGTGACGCTGTGCCCGCTGGGACCATTGACGAATATCGCGACTGCCTTTGACCGCGCGCCAGACATCGTGGACCGCGTGCAGGAAATCGTGCTGATGGGTGGCGCCTATTTCGAGGTCGGCAACATCACACCCGCTGCGGAATTCAACATCTTTGTCGACCCAGAGGCCGCCAAGGCGGTCTTTGCCGCCGGTGTGCCGCTGGTCGTTCTGCCATTGGACGTCACGCACAAGGCGCTGACGACACAACCGCGTGTCGATGCGTTCCGCAACCTCGGCACGCCCGTGGGTCAGGCAGTCGCGGAATGGACCGGCTTTTTTGAACGGTTCGACAAGGAAAAATACGGATCGGCCGGTGCGCCGCTACACGACCCTTGTGTCATTGCTTACCTGTTGCAACCCGACCTGTTCAGCGGACGCCATATCAACGTGGAAATCGAAACCGCATCGGACCTGACGCTGGGCATGACGGTCGCGGATTGGTGGCGCGTCACTGACCGAACCCCCAACGCGCTGTTCATCGGCGATGTGGATGCAGACGGGTTCTTTGCGATGCTGACCGACCGTTTGGCGCAGCTATGAGCACCGCCATCACCCTGGCCGGACCTGACATGGCAGACCGCGTCCTCGCGTTGATGGCCCGCTATCACGAAGAATCCGGCCTGCCATTCGACGATGCGCATCGCGCGATGGTCGCGGGTCCCCTGCTGGACGGTTCGCCGCTTGGCGCGATCTGGCTGATCGGCCCCGCGCGTGCGCCGTTGGGTTATGTCACCGTGACATTCGGTTGGTCTGTCCCGCATGGCGGTCTGGTCGGCTGGCTGGAAGAGGTGTTCATCCGTCCCTCGGTCCGGGGACGCGGAATCGGGACAGAGGTGCTGCACGCGGTCACGGTGAACCTGCAAAGGGCACAGTTGCAGGCGATGCATGTCATCCTGCCCAACGATGATGCAGGACTGGCCCGGTTTTGCACACGCACCGGGTTTCGGTCCGTTCCCAGCCCCAGGATGATGACTGACCCGCTATGACGATTCCGTTCGACAACAGTTTCGCGACCCTGCCGGGTACGTTCTACACGACGATCGCACCCACCCCGGTCGCGGCACCGGGCGCGATTGCCGTGAATGACGGTCTGGCGGATGTTTTAGGGATCGACCGCGCATGGTTGCACACGCCGGACGCGACGGCTGTGTTCGCAGGCAATGCCCTGCCGGACGCGGCGTCGCCTCTGGCGCAGCTCTACGGTGGGCATCAGTTCGGCAACTGGTCCGGACAATTGGGCGATGGTCGCGCGATCCTGTTGGGTGAGGTGATCGGCACCGACGGCATCCGGCGCGATATCCAGCTTAAGGGGTCAGGCCCCACGCCCTATTCACGGGGCGGCGACGGCCGGTCTTGGCTGGGTCCGGTTCTGCGCGAATACCTCGTGTCAGAGGCCATGCACGCCATGGGCGTGCCGACCACCCGCGCGCTGGCGGCCGTCACGACCGGGGAACAGGTCTACCGTCAGACGATGCTGCCCGGTGCTGTTCTGACCCGCGTCGCAAGCAGCCATATCCGCGTCGGCACATTCCAGATCCACGCCGCACGGCAGGATACGGATGCGCTGCGCCAGCTGACCGACTATACGATCCAGCGCCACTCTCCGGATGCGGATGGCCCGGCGGGCCTGCTGGACGCCGTGGTTGCAGCACAGGCAGAACTGGTCGCCAAATGGATGGGACTGGGGTTCATACACGGGGTGATGAACACGGATAATTGCAGCCTTGCGGGGGAAACCATCGACTATGGTCCTTGCGCGTTCCTGGATGCCTATGATCCGCAAAAGGTGTTTTCCAGCATCGACCGGATGGGGCGCTATGCCTACGCCAATCAGCCCGGCATCGCGGTCTGGAACCTGGCGCAGCTGGCAACCGCGCTGATCCCGCTGATGCCGGATCAGGATGCGGCGGTCGCGGATTTCACCACGCGCATCAATCGGTTTTCGGACATCTATCAACAGGCCTGGGTGCGGGTATTCGGGGCCAAGCTGGGGTTGGATGACCCAAGCCCCGAGGATGCCACACTTGTTCAGGATCTGCTGACCCTGATGGCGCAATCGGATGCCGATTTCACTGCGACCTTTGCGCGGATGACGAACGGAGATGACCCGGATGACATGCCCGGCTGGCAGGATTGGACCACCCGCTGGGCAGGCCGACGGGCGACGGACCATCGTGCGATCATGGCCAGGGCCAATCCGCAGGTCATTCCGCGCAATCACCGCGTCGAAGAGGTCATCACAGCCGCAACGGGCGGCGATTTCGGGCCGTTCCACCGCATGTTGAAGGTCGTCACCGCCCCCTATGCGCCACTGGATGAGGTGCGCGCGCCCTATGCGCTGCCGCCTGAACCGTCCGAGGAGGTCCGCGCCACGTTCTGCGGCACCTGACAGATCGAAGTGGCATTTGGCGCTTTGCGCAAAGCAATCGGCCTAGCCGCACGACCTTTGGGTCGCTGCCGGGGATACTGAATGGCCCCCTCACCCTGCGATGAAGGGGCCGTTGGTTTATTCGGTGACCGTGACGGTCGTCATCACGTCGGGATCAGACGTGACCGACCCGTTGGGGCCATCACCGCGTTTGATCTGGTCGACAACATCCATGCCGGATGTGACCTCGCCCACGATGGTGTATTGACCGTCCAGGAACGGACCCGGTTCGAACATGATGAAAAACTGGCTGTTGGCCGAGTTCGGGTTCTGGCTGCGCGCCATGCCGACAACGCCGCGTTCGAACGACAGGCTGTCGCTGAATTCGGCAGGAATGTCAGGCAGATCGGACCCGCCGGTGCCGGCACGCGACAGATCGGACCCGGTCACGCCGAATTGCACGTCGCCGGTCTGCGCCATGAATTCGTCGATCACGCGGTGAAACACCACGCCGTCATAGCCGCCAGCGGCCGCAATGGACGTGATCTGTGCGACATGCAGCGGGGCCACATCCTCGAACAGATTGATGCTGACGGTGCCATTGGCCTGGCCCGCAATTTCGATGTCCAGACCGGTGGCCAGCGCGGGGCTGGCCATCAATGCAAGGGGAATGGCGAATTTAAGCATCGGCAGCCACCACGACCTTGATCATGCGGTCGGGGTTCGCGGGTGGCTCGCCCTTGGCGATGTTGTCGACATGCTTCATGCCTTCGATGACCTGACCGTAGACGGTGTATTGACCGTTCAGGAAATCGTTGTCCTTGAAATTGATGAAAAACTGGCTGTTGGCCGAGTTCGGGTTGGCGGAACGTGCCGCACCCAGGCTGCCGCGCGCGTGAGGAACCTTGGAAAATTCCGCGGGCAGATCGGGCAGATCGGATCCACCTGTGCCAGCGCGTCCGGGGGCATAGTTGTTTTCCATGTTGGCGTGCTGCACGTCGCCTGTCTGCGCCATGAAGCCGTCGATCACGCGGTGAAATGCGACGTTGTCGTATTTGCCGGCGCGGGCCAGTTCCTTCATCCGCTCCACATGCTTGGGGGCCACGTCGGGCAGCAGCTTGATGACGACATCGCCGTCCTTGAGTGTCATGATGATCGTGTTTTCGGGATCGTCGTAGTCGGCCATGTGGGCGCACTCCTGTTTATTTCTGGCACTGACATATGGTGCAGCGGCGTGATTGCCAACCGGGCACCGTTGACGCTAGGCGGCGGTTGGCACAGGTATGGCGAAACCAATGACAGGAGGCCACGATGGGCTGGAAAACACTCGACGACATGGATCTGGACGGCAAACGCGTGCTGGTGCGGGTGGATATCAATGTTCCCGTGGCCGATGGACAGGTCACCGATACCACGCGGATCGACCGGATCGTGCCGACGGTGCGCGACATCAAGGCTGCAGGCGGCACCCCCATCCTGCTGGCACATTTCGACAGGCCCAAGGGCAAGGTCGTCCCGGAAATGTCGCTGGGCCAGATTGTCCCCGCACTGGAAGCAGCGCTGGGGTGCAAAGTGACGTTTCTGGACGGCAACTACGGTGCGGGTGTCGCGGCCCTGGGTCAGGGCGACGTGGCCCTGCTGGAAAACCTGCGGTTCAACCCCGGTGAGGAATCCAATGACGACGGTTTCGCGACCCGTCTGGCCAGCCTGGGCGACGTTTATGTCAACGATGCGTTTTCCGCAGCCCACCGCGCCCATGCCAGCACCGAGGCGCTGGCCCGCAAACTACCGGCCTGCGCGGGTCGCCTGATGGCCGAAGAACTGGGCGCACTGGACCGTGCGCTGGGCCAGCCTGACCGCCCTGTCGTCGCCGTTGTCGGCGGGGCCAAGGTGTCGACCAAGCTGGACCTGCTGTCGAACCTTGTGGAAAAGGTCGACACGCTGATCATCGGTGGCGGCATGGCGAACACGTTCCTTGCGGCATCGGGCATCGACGTGGGCAAATCGCTGTGTGAACACGATCTGGCCGACACCGCCCGCGCCATCACACAAAAGGCCGCCGACAAGGGCTGTGAAATCCTGCTGCCCCGCGACGTCGTCGTGGCACGCGAATTCAAGGCGGGTGCCGACAACGAAACCGTCAAGACCGAGGATTGCCCAGCGGATGCGATGATCCTGGACGCAGGCCCGGATTCGGTGGCCCATATCGAACAGGTGCTGGAACGGTCGAAAACATTGGTCTGGAACGGCCCGCTGGGTGCGTTTGAAATTGCGCCCTTTGATGCCGCCACCAATGCCGCAGCGCAATCCGCAGCACGGCTGACCAAGGCGGGCACATTGATTTCGGTGGCCGGTGGTGGCGACACCGTCGCCGCGCTGAACAAGGCAGGTGTGGCCGACGACTTTTCCTATGTTTCGACCGCAGGCGGCGCGTTTCTGGAATGGATGGAAGGCAAGACCCTGCCCGGCGTAGCCGCGCTGAGCGACTGATAGCGTTAACTAAATAACGGTTTGCGCTATCAGAATTGTGTATCGTCGGGCTCTTGCCTAACCGTAGGGCAATTGATCACAGGAGGCCCCGACGATGAATCAGGACATGGCAAACCAGATGCGCACGGCAAAAGGATTCATTGCCGCGCTGGATCAAAGTGGCGGGTCGACGCCCAAGGCGCTGGCCGCCTACGGTCTGTCCGAAAAGGACTGGTCGAATGACGACGAGATGTTCGACCTGATCCACGCCATGCGGGCCCGCATCGTCGCTGCCCCGGATTTCAGCGGCAGCAAGGTGCTGGGTGCGATCCTGTTCGAACAGACGATGGATCGCGCATTCGAAGGCAAGCCCGCACCCCGTCACCTGTGGGAAGACCAGCACGTCGTGCCATTTCTGAAAATCGACCACGGGCTGGAGGACACCGCCGATGGCGTGCAGCTGATGAAACCGATTGGTGGGTTGGATCACACCCTGCAGCGCGCCTACATGCTGGGCGTTTTCGGGACTAAGGAACGGTCCGTCATCCATGCCGCGAATCCTGCGGGGATCGAGGCGATCGTTGCACAGCAATTCGATATTGGCCGGCAGGTCCTGTCGCACAAAATGATGCCGATCCTGGAACCGGAAATTACCATCTCGATTCCGGACAAGGCTGAGGCCGAAGGTCTGCTGCTGGATGCAGTTCTGCGCCATCTGGACATGCTGCCAGATGACACCGAGGTCATGATCAAACTGACCTTGCCCGAGACGCCCGGACAATACGATGCGCTGGTCAACCACCCCAAGGTGATGCGCGTCGTTGCCCTGTCCGGCGGCTATGACCTGAACGAGGCGACCGCCCGTCTGGCCCGCAATCCCGGGATCATCGCCAGTTTTTCGCGTGCACTGACCGAAGGATTGTCAGCCCGCCAAGAGGACACGGCATTCAACGCCGCCATCGGACGCAACATCGCGTCGATTTACGCAGCATCTGTCACGGGCTGAGTCCAACACGCCACGCCGCAGGGTTTTTCCGTGCCGGGGATTCACATTCCCGGCCGCCGTGTTAATGTCATGCCAATCGCGGCCAACAACGCGACCCAAGAGGCAAGCATGACAAGACAAAAAAGACCCGCAATCGGGACCTTGATCTATTTTCTGGGCGCACTGGCGTTAGGGTTCTATTTCACATTTGCCGCGATCCAGGGCGACTACGGTGTTCTGAAACGCAGTGGCATCGGAGCCGAAGGTCGCGCGCTGGAGGTCGAACTGGAACAGCTGCGTGCCGAGGTCGCCCGCATGGAAAACCTGACCATGCGGCTGTCGGACAAATACCTCGACCTTGATCTGCTGGACGAACAGGCCCGCGACGTGCTGGGCCTGATCCGCACGGACGAGATGGTGATCCGCTGACCCACAGCTTTTTGCGGCGATCGCGTTGCGTTACCCTGCGTCCCGTTCTATGTTCGGGGAATAGTTTAACACTAAACAATTCTCTGGAACCACGAGGGGACCCGCGATGCCGCCAAAGAAAAAGGACGCCCAGCCGAATGTGTCGGCGGAAGAGCTGAAAGGCTACTACCGCGACATGCTGATGATCCGGCGTTTCGAGGAGAAGGCCGGACAATTGTACGGCATGGGCCTGATCGGTGGTTTCTGCCACCTCTATATCGGCCAAGAGGCTGTCGTCGTCGGACTCGAGGCCGCCGCCAAGGAAGGTGACAAGCGCGTCACGTCCTACCGCGACCACGGCCACATGCTGGCCTGCGGCATGGACCCCAAGGGTGTGATGGCTGAGCTGACGGGCCGCGAAGGTGGCTACTCCAAGGGCAAGGGCGGGAGCATGCACATGTTCTCGAAGGAAAAGCATTTCTACGGCGGTCACGGGATCGTCGCGGCACAGGTGCCGCTGGGCGCCGGTCTGGCCTTTGCCGACAAGTACAAGGGCAACGACAACGTCACATTCACCTATTTCGGCGACGGTGCAGCCAACCAAGGTCAGGTCTACGAGACCTACAACATGGCCGAACTGTGGGATCTGCCGGTGATTTTCGTGATTGAAAACAACCAATATGCGATGGGCACATCCACGCAACGGTCCACGAAATCCCCCAGCTACTGGGAACGCGGTGCCGCCTACGGCATCCCCGGCGAAGAGGTTGACGGCATGGACGTGCTGGCGGTCAAGGAGGCCGGCGAAAAGGCTGTGGCCCACTGCCGCGCCGGCAAGGGCCCCTATATCCTGGAAATCAAGACCTACCGCTACCGTGGGCATTCCATGTCCGATCCCGCAAAATATCGGACCCGCGAAGAGGTCCAGAAAATGCGGGACGAACGAGATCCGATCGAACAGATCCGCGATCTCCTGCTGACCGGCAATCATGCGACCGAGGACGACCTGAAGGCGATCGACAAGGAAATCAAAGGCATCGTCAACGAATCCGCAGAATTCGCCAAGGAAAGCCCCGAACCCGCACTCGAAGAGTTGTGGACCGACATTTACGCAACCGAAGTTCCGCAGGAGGCTTGATCGATGGCAACCGAAATTCTGATGCCCGCCCTGAGCCCCACGATGGAAGAAGGCACGCTGGCCAAATGGCTGGTCAAGGAAGGCGACACCGTCGCATCCGGTGATATCCTCGCCGAGATTGAAACCGACAAGGCCACGATGGAATTCGAGGCCGTCGACGAAGGCACGATCGGCAAGATCGTCATCCCCGAAGGCACCGAAGGCGTAAAGGTCAATGACGTGATCGCCGTGCTGCTGGAAGACGGCGAAAGCATGGACGACGCCAAGGTAGACGACAGCCAGTCGCAACAGCCCGTGGCAGCCGACAAGGAACAATCGTCCGAAACAGCCCCCGCCGCGGCCAAGACGCACCCCGCGCCAGCCCCGTCCGACCGGACCCCGGACTGGCCCGAGGGCACAGAGGTCAAGAAAACCACCGTCCGCGAAGCCTTGCGCGACGCGATGGCCGAGGAAATGCGCCGCGACGAAAGCGTCTTTCTGATGGGCGAAGAAGTCGCCGAATATCAGGGTGCCTACAAGATTTCCCAGGGTCTGTTGGACGAATTCGGCGCACGCCGCGTGATCGACACACCAATCACCGAACATGGTTTTGCCGGGATCGGCGTGGGTGCTGCCTTTGGCGGTCTGCGTCCCATCGTGGAATTCATGACATTCAACTTTGCCATGCAGGCGATGGACCAGATCATCAACTCTGCCGCAAAGACGCTGTATATGTCCGGCGGCCAGATGGGTGCGCCCATGGTGTTCCGTGGTCCCAATGGTGCCGCTGCCCGTGTGGGCGCGCAGCACAGCCAGGACTACGCGGCATGGTTCATGCAGATCCCCGGCCTCAAGGTCGTGATGCCCTACTCTGCCGCAGACGCCAAAGGTCTGATGAAAACGGCCATTCGCGACCCGAACCCGGTGATCTTTCTCGAGAACGAAATCCTGTATGGTCGGTCCTTCGATGTGCCTGTGATGGATGATTTCACCATTCCATTTGGCAAGGCCAAGATCGAACGCGACGGCGATGATGTGACCATCGTGTCGTTTGGTATCGGCATGACCTACGCGCTGGAAGCGGCTGACAAGCTGGCCGAAGAAGGCATCAAGGCCGAGGTCATCAACCTGCGCACCCTGCGCCCGATGGACACTGCCACGATCCTCGAATCCGTGCGCAAGACAAACCGTTGCGTCACCGTCGAGGAAGGCTGGCCGCAGGGCAGCGTCGGCGGCTACATCAGCGGTGTGATCATGCAAGAGGCCTTCGACTATCTGGATGCGCCCGTCATCACCTGCACCGGCAAGGACGTGCCCATGCCCTATGCCGCCAACCTTGAAAAGCATGCCCTGATCACCACCGACGAGGTGGTCGAGGCCTGCAAACAAGTCACTTACAAATAAGGATTTTAGGACATGCCCATTGAAATCCTGATGCCCGCCCTGTCCCCCACGATGGAGGAAGGCACGCTGGCCAAATGGCTGGTCAAGGAAGGCGACACCGTGCAGTCCGGCGATCTGCTGGCCGAAATCGAAACCGACAAGGCCACGATGGAATTCGAAGCCGTGGACGAAGGTGTCATCGGCAAGATCACCGTAGCCGAAGGCACCGAAGGCGTGAAGGTCAACGACGTGATCGCGATCCTTCTGGCCGATGGCGAAACTGCCGACGACATCGGCGGCGCAGACGCCAAACCCGCACCTGCGTCATCAAACGCTGCCCCGGCAGAACCGTCAGAGGCGACTGAACCCGCCGCCGGTTACGGCCGGTCCGGATCGGCCGCGCAAGAGGACAAGCCCGCAGCCCCGGCAGCGGGTTCCAAGAACGGTGAGCGCATCTTTGCCTCCCCCCTCGCCCGCCGGATCGCCGCGGACAAGGGCCTCGACCTTGCCAACATCACCGGGTCCGGCCCGCGTGGCCGTATTGTCAAGGCTGACGTTGAAAACGTGACGGCCCAGCCTGCCACGGCAAAAGCCGAAGCAGCTGCACCTGCGGCCAAGGCGGACGCCCCCAAAGGCAGTGCGATGGCAACTGGTCCATCAACGGATGTCATCCTCAAAACCTACGAGGGTCGCCCGTTTGAAGAGGTCAAACTCGACGGTATGCGCAAAACCGTCGCCGCCCGCCTGACCGAGGCCAAGCAGACCGTGCCTCATTTCTATCTGCGCCGGGATATCCAGCTGGATGCGCTGATGAAATTCCGCAGCCAGCTGAATACCCAACTCGAAGCGCGCGGCGTCAAGCTGTCGGTCAACGATTTCATCATCAAGGCCTGCGCACTGGCCCTGCAACAGGTGCCAGAGGCAAACGCCGTCTGGGCCAACGACCGCACGCTGCGATTTGAAAAGTCCGACGTCGCCGTTGCCGTCGCCATCGAAGGCGGCCTGTTCACCCCGGTGCTGAAAGACGCCGAGATGAAATCGCTGTCGGCCCTGTCGTCAGAGATGAAGGACCTGGCATCCCGCGCCCGCGACCGCAAACTGGCACCGCACGAATATCAGGGCGGCAGCTTTGCGATTTCGAACCTGGGAATGTTCGGCATCGACAACTTTGACGCCATCATCAACCCGCCACACTCTGCGATCCTCGCGGTCGGCGCGGGCGTCAAGAAACCCATTGTCGGCAAGGACGGTGAATTGTCCGTGGGCATGGTCATGTCCGTGACCCTGTCGGTCGATCACCGGGTCATCGACGGTGCGCTGGGGGCAAACCTGCTGGCAGCGATCAAGGACAACCTTGAAAACCCGATGACGATGCTGGCCTGAACCACCGCAACCAAAACACAAAACGCCGGGTCACTGACCCGGCGTTTTCATTTTGAAGTCAAATCATTCAGTCCATCGGACCCAGCATATGATCCATCAGGATCGACGGCTGTGAACAACCCGCCTCGCCCACGATCTTGGCTGGAACGCCTGCAACCGTTTTCATTGCGGGCACATCGTGCAACACGACCGACCCTGCCGCCACACGGCTGCAATGGCCCACAGTGATATTGCCCAGAACCTTTGCACCTGCACCGATCAGGACGCCGTTTTCGATGGTCGGATGCCGCTTTTCCTCGTCCTTGCCGGTCCCGCCAAGGGTCACGGAATGCAGCATCGACACATTATCCCCGACAATCGCGGTTTCACCAACCACGACGGAATGCGCATGGTCGATCATCAGACCCTTCCCGATCTTGGCACCGGGATGAATATCGACCCCGAACACCTCGGATGCACGCATCTGTATGAAATAGGCCAGGTCTGCCTGTCCGTCGCGCCACAGGAAATGGGCCAGTCGGTGCGACTGAACCGCCTGAAATCCTTTGAAAAACATCAATGGCTGCATCATCCGATGGCAGGCCGGATCGCGTTCGAACGTCGCAACCAGATCTGCACGCGCATCCAGCGCCAACCGTGGTGCGCGACCATAAATATCGTCTGCGATCTCGCGCACGTTTTGTGCCGACATCTCACTGGATGCCAGTTTCAGCGCAAGCCGGTAGGCCAGCGCATCATTGAACGTCTCATGTTGCAACACCCCGGCATGGAACATCGCACCCATTGCGGGTGTCTTGCGCACCGCACGCTCTGCATCACCCCTGATCTCATCCCAGACAGGGTCGATGCTATGCAGCTGTGATTGTGATATGGCCATGGCGGCACCCTCGCGTGATCTTTGGTCACCATATAGAGCGACGCTCCGAAAAGCAAAAGCCACGCCTCTCGATCAGCACATCAACCACGATGCGCAGCGCTGCCAGATAAGTCTGTTCCACGACACGCCCGCGCACAGTTGCATATGGCGCAGTGGCCGCACTCAATGTGCCATCACCATAGACCGCGTGCCGCCGCCCAAGTCGCTTGCGATACCGGTCGGCCACATCGGCCCGTCCGATAATCTCGCGGGCCAGACCATACTGCTCTGGGACTGTGACGGCACACAGACAACGCGCCACGGCATCAAGGTCCAGCAGACCGACGGGCCGCATCAGCCCCCCACGTTGATCGACACGAAGGGACCGGTGCCATAGCGTTCGGACAATTGCGCGACTGCGACAACAAAGGCTGCATTCCCGACCTCGGCCAGCCCGTCGTCACGCGGGTAGGTCCATGCCGATGCCGATACCGTGTCCTCGCGCAGGATCAGGTCACCCTGCCTGACCTGTACGACATAGCGTTCGCGTTCCTCGCCCAGCGGCACATCTCCGCGTCCCCAATGGTCGCCGTCAATCCGCGTCTGCCTGATCCATGCCACGTTCAACCCCGCTGGGACGAAATCCGCCTTTAGATGCACAACAGGGTATGGCCGATAGCCGTTGCCTTTGAACACCTCGACAACATGCCGGTAGCTGCGGTCGGTATAGGGACGCTTGACCGGGCCGAAACGGAAATGCCGCCGCTGTCCCCGTGCGTAGGTCGGTATCGTCACCTGCTCTGGTCGGCCGTCCATCAGCACCACCTTGGACCCGGCAGGCCAGGTGTCACGGATCATCGCACTACTGCCGGCCTGTCCGCGCAACAGCTCTGTCAGGGCAAAGGTCCGGTCCCCGATCAGCTGCGCTTGCGCAAATTGCACGATTTCCCAATCATCGGCGCTGCCGTCACCGATCGCCAGCACATTGCGGCCGAACAGAACGTCCTCTGGATCAATTGCATAGAGCGCACCGTGCACCAGATTGACGGTTAGGGTCTGCCGGTCCCACAGTGCCGTGCGACCACGCGCAAGCGGGGATGTCAGCTCTCCGATGACGCCGCGCCTGCGGAAAACATCCTGCAGGACATAGCCATTGTCGGACGGGGCCGAATACAGGGCCACCGCTGACCCCCAGTTTTGCGAAGTCGTGGCGAAATGTGGCTCATGCGGCACCTCATCACCCCGGATCAACGGCAGGTCCAGGAACAACCCGACCACCTTGCCGGGTGCCTTGTAGCTGCGCAGGCGTGCGCCTTCCTCCGACCGGCGCTGCGGTTGGAACGCTTCGGGGTGCAACCGTGTCGCCTCGATCCGGCGCATCCCCATCTCCTCGATCCTGTCGATGCGATAGCGGCCGGCCAGCCCGGCGTCGTCCAATTCCACGACATCGCCCGCGCCCAGCGCCCCGCGTGATTGCGGAACCGAAAATGCCACCGTGTCGCGCCCGGTCCTTGCCTCGTTGATCCACCGATGCGCAACACGCAGACCCTCGGTCCTAGTCAGGACCAGCGGAAATTCGGTCCGCGCCGTGGTCGTCGTCTGTTCCGCTGCATGGATGGCCTGGGCGACACTGACGGCATAGTCAGCCTCGCTTTCGACATAGCCAACCTGTACGCGACCGGTGACCTCGGCCTCCGGGGCACGGATATGCAGGATATCGGCGCCGCGCTCGTCATCCAGCACCAGATCGTCCTGCGTGATCCGACCCACAGCAACCCCGTCACGATTGCGGAACACCAGAACACCATCTCTTTCAGCCACCTCCACACCGTAGGCCAGCAGCAAGGGTTGCAGAGCTGCGCGGGCCGTGCCGACACGGTCGATCACATAGCCGCGCACCACCCCATACAGACAGGAGACATCAACACGGGTCAAACCGGCCTCTGCACAGATCTCCGCCACGACACCTGCCAGCGTCCGCGCCGTGGCACGTCCGTTCAGCCAATGCCCACGGGCATAGTTGTCACCGTCGGACCACAATGCGGCATTTGCAGGAAAATGCGGGAATGGGCGTGCGTCCCAGCACCAGACATGCGCCCTGTCCATATCCAGCATTCGCCCCCGGTAGGGGCCGGTTTCAGACAACGGGTTGTTCTGCGGCACGGCATAATGCCCCCAGATCGCCCGCAAGTACTGCATCTGCATGAAATCATCCCGCGCCCCGCTGGAATAACGCGGCAAAAGTGATTCCGACGATTTGGGGTCCAGAAACTTGTTGGGTTGGTTCGTCCCCTTGTCGATGGCCGCACATCCGAATTCCGTGAACCAGATCGGCTTGCTGCCGGGAACCCAAGGCGTCGGCACAGCAGACCGGACACCACCGATGCGATCATGATGCCGGTTCTGCCACCACCCCGAGAGATCCTTGTACCGCCAGACCCAGGGTTCACCATCGCCATCAGTGATCGGCACGCGCCGTTGGGCCGCGCGGGCCTCGGGCGTCGGGTAATACCAGTCAAAGCCTTCGCCACCGGCGACATTCGCCCGCAGATAATCCAAATCGTAGATGGACCCGGCGGACGCGTCGCTGTGATCCTCGCCGTCACGCCAATCCGACAGCGGCATGTAGTTGTCGATCCCAATGAAATCGATGTCGTCGCTGGCCCATAGCGGGTCGAGGTGAAAATACTTGTCCGCTGTCCCAGCTGGCTGATAGCCATGATACTCTGACCAGTCGGCAGCATAAGAGATCTTGCAGTCCGGCCCGAGAATACCGCGCACATCGGCGGCCAACTGCCTTAGCGCCGCTACCGCAGGAAAACTGTCACTTGCCCCGCGGATCTGGGTCAGCCCCCGCATTTCCGATCCGATGCAGAATGCCTTGACCCCACCCGCGATCCTGCACAGATGCGCGTAATGCAGGATAAATCTGCGATACCCCCAGCCCGCGGGCCCGGTATAGCGCACAAACTCGCCGTCGCGGACAAAGTCATCCGCCTGCGCCGTTCCCATGAAATCCGCAACTTCGCCCGCTGCTGCGGCACTGCGATCAGGGCTTTGCGTCTGCCCGGGTGCGCGGCTCAATGTGATCCGCCCCCGCCATGGCAACCGAGGTTGCCCCGTAACGCCGGTCCAGGGATTTGGCAGATCGTTCCCCGCCAATTGGGTCATCAGGATAAAGGGATAGAACATCGGCTCCATCCCGCGTGCTGACAGATCACGGATCGCCTGGATCACGGATGCATCCGAAGGTGTGCCACCATAGACAGGACGCCCGTCAATGCGCGGCACACGCTGCGCGAAATAGCGATTGGTATCGCAGACAATCCACGGGTCGTCGCCCTCGGACTGATACTGCTCGACCATCGGGCGGACATCGCAGTGACCGCAGCGCAGATCGGTCCCGAACCATGACACCACCAGACTGACGGACCGGCATTTTGGCAATTCCTCCTCCAACGCCAGTGCCGATGTGCTGAAATCAGTCCCGCCGCTGGGTGAATTGACGTTGATTGCACGGCTATCGCCGAAACCGGCACTCAACTCGACCTGTCGCGTGCCCAGCGCGTATTCGCCCGTACCGGGGATCATCGCAACCGCCCGCACCTGTTGGGACAGATCGGCCAGCGCCTCTGGTGTGCCCGGCTCTGCCGGGCGCATCACCTCGAATGTGAATTGCGGGACGCGGTTGCCGAATTGGCCCAATGGCAGATCTTCAAAAACGACATAGGCAATCCCGCGATAGGCCGGCGTATTGGTGGCCCCCTCCACGACCGCGATCTTGGGATCGGGTTGCTGCGTCTTGCTGCCGCGATAGACCCGCATGTTCAGATCGACGGGTGACACCTCGACCCCGTCTGCCCAGACCCGCCCGACCCGTGCAATCTGACCTTCGCACAGCGCCAGCGCCATGCTGACGGTATAGCTGTAGGTGGTCACCTCCGGGTCAGGAGTCCGCGGTGCACCCTTTCCGCCGCCCCCCGTGACGGTGGAATCCTCCTGAAATGCCGTGGCCCAAATAACATGCCCGGCCAGACGCATACGCCCATGCAGCCGCGGAATGGCCGCGCCCTCGCTTGCGCCCATCAGGCGAAAACGATCGACCTGCCCCACCGCGACAGGCTCACTCCCGTTCCCGAGGATACGTTGGTCGATCTGCCGTCCAATCGTCGCCCCCACAGCACGCCCGATGACCGCTGTCGACAGGCCCAGAACGGACCCGCCAAGCGAGCCGCCCGCGGCCATTCCTGCCGCCGATAGAACAAGAGTAGCCATAGCCGTTTATCCTTTGTTGAATGCGAAACGCGCCGCAATCCGGCGCTGCCAGGGGGCAGACAACGGACTTTCAGTCACGGCGTGACCGCTGTAGGCGTGGATAAAGGTCGGACACTCACCAACCTGCGCGACGATGCCCAGGTGCTTTGCCATTGCGCCATCACGCATGCGGAACAACAGAACCTGACCTGCTGCAATCGACACATGATCCACCGGGATCAGATGCCTGGCAGCGGCTTGCAACAATTGCTCGTCGCCCTGCGGTTCGGCCCAGTCTGACGAATAGCGCGGCACGATCTCCGGCTCTTTGCCATAGAGTGTCCGCCAGACCCCGCGCACCAATCCCAGGCAGTCGCACCCATGGCTCAGCGCCGATGCCTGATGCACATACGGTGTACCGATCCAGCCTCGGGCGATCTCTACCGCACGGCTCATCGCACCAGGCTCCCGCCATCCGTGTCACCATCGGCGCGCGGCACAGCCATCAGCCAATCGTCACCCGGCATGTCCGGAAAACCTTGAAAGTTCACGAGGTTCGCAAATTTCTCCCGACAGGTCTCGGCACGCTTGTCGCACCCGGCAATCAGACGCACACGGTCACCCGCCACGACATCGGCGCGCAGCGCGTCCCACAGACGAATGCGTTGCAGGCTTCCTTCCGCGCGATGGTCCTTGATGACTGCGGTCAGGCCGACCCCGGCACCGTCCAGCACCTGGATGAAACCATTGGTGAACCAATGATCGTCCACGCCGCTAGCCACCACAGTCAATGTCGCGCCATCGGTCACCGCGTCGATCCTGCGATCCTTGTGCAACCTGTCATCGGCCAGATCGACACCGCAGGCCCCGTCACCCAGGACCGCCGCACAGCTGCGCAGGAAACTACGCCCGACTGGCTGATTCAACCGCTCTGCCAGCCCGCGCAGTGCCACCTTGAATTGCCCGCCTTCGCGGGTGATTTCCCCAATCTCACCCCGGAACCGAATGGCGCGTTCTGTCACATTGTCCCATCGCACCAGCCAGTGGGTGATTTCCGCACCGTCCAGACGGCCCGCCATGATATCCGCATCCCGGATCATGTCCGATTGCAGCAGCCCCACAGCCTCTGAATTATCGACACTCAGGCCCGTGCTTGTTGCAAGCGCGCGCGCGCTCAACCCGCTATTGGCGTGAAACAGAATATCGTCGAAAGTCAGATCGCAATCGTGATCGGTAAATCCATAGGTGCGCCCGTCCTTGCGCGTGATCGACCAAGCTTGGCAAACATGGGCCGATCCGGTCGCCAGATGCGCAAACAGCTTCGACGCGCTCATAGCCGCACCTCGACCACGGGTACGCTGGGGGCCTGACCCGCCTGAAAATGGGATACTGCGGTTTCGATCCTGTCAGTGTCGAACCGCACCGCAACATCAAATTCGAAACCGGCACGTACCTCGGCGCCGAGATCAGGTGCATCGCGAAAGGTCAGGATACCGGTCGTGAGATCGACATCGAAATCGACACCTTCCTGCACTTCGTCCCCACCCACAGCGACCCGCACGGTTCCAGCAACAGGTTTCGCGATGGGCCGCAGATATGTTTGCTCACCAGAGGCATAGCCTTTGACCAGTTGGATCACATAGGTCCGGTCGTCACCCATCGCGATCAACTGATCCAGCGGCGTGATGCGCTGTGACGGCAGACTGGACTTGAAATCGGCCCAGTCTTTCCAGCGAAACGCGTGCAGCTGACCTTCACGCGCCTCAAAGAATGCGATCAACTGTTCGATATCGTCCAGAGACCGCAACCCCATCCCCGCATCATAACGCCTGCGCGCATGTTTCCAGGGCGATGATCGCTCTTCGAAACCGTTGGCGAGCGTCACAATGTCGGTGCGCCGCTCCGGCCCACCCATCGCACCAAAACTCAGGTTGGCGGGAAAACGTATGTCGTGAAAGGCCATGCGCCTGTCTCCTCAACGGTTGCGGTTGCCAGTCCCCAGCATGCGGCTCATCTGTGCTGCGATCTGGCTTTGACTGCGCTGGAATCCCTGCACGTCAGGGGTCGTGATGTTCATGGTGACGCTGACATGGCCGCCACCGGATGCACGCACACCCAGACTGCCGTCTGCGCCACGGGTCAGCGGCATGATGGCCTCTGGTCCGGCCTCACCCATCAGGCCCGTGCCACCACGCATCGGAAAACGGGTCGCACCACTGACGACTCCACCCTTGGCAAAGGGCATCACGCGGCCCTGGCTGAATGCGCCACCCTGCCCGAATGGCATCAGACCGGACACCGCCGCATTGACCCCGTCCGACAGCAGCCCCCCGGCATGTTTCATCACGGGATTGATTGCGGCAGCATAGGACGTGTCGATCATGGACTGCGCGACACCCTTCATCGCGTCCGACAGCTTGAGCCCGTCAAAGACAACGCCATCAAATGCACGCCGCAATCCCTGCGAGAAACCGGTCGTCAGATTTCCCAGATCACGCGTTGTCTCGCCCAGCGTCCCCTGCATGCCGCGCAACGTCTGGTCAAAGGTCCGTGCCATCGCGCTCGCATCTCCAAGGCTGCGTTCCAGCGCATCGACATCGGCCTCCAGCCCGTCGATCTGATCTAATTCAGTCATCCTCACCTTCACTTTCGGTTTCGTCAGGAAATGCCGCCAGCAGCGCATCCAGGCCGCTGCGATCCATTGGCCGCTGTACGTCAGCCAGGCCCAGCATCAGCGACAGCTCTGCCGGGGTCAGTCGCCAGAACGCGTCGGGTGCCAATCCCAGCTGGCACATCCCCGCACGCATCAATGCCGCCCAATCCAATCGCGTCATGACGGCGGCGCAAAGGCGCGTGCCAGCAACTGGGCCGCAACAGTCGCGGCCCCCACAGGCCCGCCTGCAATATCAGCACTCAGCAGGTCATCGGCCTGTCCGCGCCAGCCACCTCCACGCAACCCGGCCACGATCAAGGCCAGAACATCGCGTCCCCGATAGTGCCCGCTTTCGAAACGCTCGACGAGCGTGATCAACGTGCCCTCGTCCAGCTCTGCCTCCAGCGCGGCCAGCGCACCCAGTGTCAGTTTCGCGCGATGTGGTATCCCGTCGATCGTCACCGCCACCTCACCGGCGAGGGGATTGATCATCATGCCGCGGCAAAGCTCAGCTGACCCGCACTCGACAGCGACATTTCATACGTCGCTTCGCCGTCAAATGTGCCTGCATATTCGATGGAACTGATCTGGAACGGTCCTTCGACCACGCCGAAATCGGGAATGACAACCTGGAATGCTGGGGTCTCACCCGCGAAAAACACCTGCCGCATCCGCTCGTCCGTGGCCGCATCGCGGAAAATGCCCGACCCGCTGATCGCGGCGGTCTTGACCCCTGCACCGGCCAGCAATTCGCGCCAACCCCCTTCGCTTTCCAAAGAGGTCACATCGACGGCCTCTGCGTTGAAACTGATGCGTGTCGCACGCAGGCCCGCGGCACTCTCGAACGTGCCGTCGCCGCTCATGTCCACCTTGACCAACAGGTCCTTACCACTTTGGGCTGCCATGTCGTTGCTCCTTGTTGTGAAATCTGCGGTGTCAGTCGTCTGACAGCCGCGCGTGAAAAATCAGATCAATCCGCCTGCGGTCGGCTGTTCCGATCCGCGCGGCAGCGGCCTTGTGAAACCGCAGTCCCAGCACGCGCCCCCGGCTCAGGACCAGGTCATGACCTGTCACCGCGTCGCTCACAGCGGCGGCGGCTGCCTTTGCACGCGCAAAACCTGCTGCTTGCGTCAGCACGGACACGGTGAATTCATGGATCGCACCTGCCCCACCCGCATCAGAGGCATCGCGCACCTTTTCAGCCCCCAGAACAACATAGAGATCCGGCAGCACACCTTCGGGCACATTGTCGTAGACATCTCCACCGACCAGCGCGGTTAGTTCAGGGTCCGCTGACAGGCGTTGATAGACGGCCTGTTGCAGCGCCAGCGACATTGCATAACTCATGCCGCGACCTCCTCTTGGGCGCGGCACGTCAGATAGCGCCCCGCGCCATCGCGTTCCGTCACCGCCAGAATGGCGAATATCCGTGCCCCCTCGCGAAACCGCTGCCCGGCCACGGGGCGTGCATCGTCACCCACGGCAGCGGCGCGGACCGTGATGGTCAGGGGCACACGGCTTAGCCGCGCTTCGCCCTGGAACCGGACAGCGCCGGAACCCGCCTTGATGTCCGCCCACAATAGGCCCCGCGCGGCCCAGTCAGTGACCGTCCCGCCAGATCCGTCCGGAATGGCGACAGGCGCTTCCAATGTCAGCGCACGGTTCAGAACAGGCAGCTTCATGTCCGCCCCCCCATGAAAAGCCGAACAGTGCGATAGCGTTCAATCAACGCTGCAACACCCTGCGGCAAAGACGTGTCACGCGCATCGCCACCGATCCGGTATTCGTAGAAATGCGCAGCCAGCAGCATGACCGCCTGCCCCAGATCCGCGGGCAGGTCCGTCCATTCCGGTCCGAATCCCGCCATCAGAACAATTTCAATCCGGCCGCCGAGCGGCACTCGTGGCAAGGCAGCCCCGGTCGCATACAAGGTCGGACGCTGCAAATCACTCGCCAGCGCATATCGCGTGCGCGCCACCTCCTCGGGTGGTGTCGCAACCCCAAATCGGGTGACGCTGACGATTGCATTGACGGGTGCCAACGGCAGAGGCTGGCGCACTTGATCACGCCATTCATGCAACTCCCAACGGAATTCACGCTCGATCAATATCTTGCCGGTGCGCGCCTCGATGGCCGCAAGGGCCGCACGCAGATAGGTTTCCAGATCCGTGTCGTGGGCATCGTCATTCTCAAAACCCGACCCCAGCCGCAGATGCGCCTTGAGGGCCGCAATCGGCAGTGAGGCCGTGGGCACGCTGGTCAACTCGACTAACATCATGGATGGGTCTCCGGTCATCATCTGGCGCATCATGGAATTGGGTCGGGACGCGGCGCAGGCAGGATCTGAAACGCGCCCAAGGCCGGTGCGACGACGCAGGTCGTCGCACCGTCAGGATCAGCTGGTGGCGAACTTCAGCAGCTTGATCGCGGCAAAATCGCTCACGCCGCCACCCACGCGCTTAGTGGCGTAGAACAGTACATGCGGTTTGGCCGAAAACGGGTCGCGCAGCACGCGCAGGTCGGGACGTTCCGCCACGGTATAGCCAGCGCCAAAATCGCCGAACGCGATTGGCGTCGTACCACTGCCGGCATCCGGCATGTCCTCAGCAATCAGGACAGGATAGCCCATCAGACGGGCCGGCTCGCCGCTGGCCAAACCGTCGGACCACAGGAAACGCCCATCCGCGTCCTTCAGCTTGCGCACCATGCCCGCCGTGCGCGAATTCATCACGAACGCAGCGCCCGCGCGATATTCGGCCCCCAACGCGTAGACCAGGTCGATGATGGCATCCGCATCGCCCAGGGATCCGTCAACGCCGGTCGGCACATAGCCCAGGTTGCCCCACTGCCACAGCACGTTATCGACCGACGGATAGGCCAGGATGCCACGCGGCTTGTCGATACCGTCACCGTTGACAAAGGCGGCCGCCTCGGACCGTGCGAACTTGTCCGCGATACGCTGCGCCAGCTAGCCCTCGATATCAAAAGCGCTGTCATCCAGCAGACGCTGCGACGCTTTGGGCAAGGCCGACAGCTCGTGCAACGGAATGGTGATGCGATCGATCTGCGGCGCGTCGGTCTCGGTTGTGGGGTCACTCTCGGTGGCCCAACCCGCCCCCATCTCGGTGTGATCGATCAACACATCAAAGGAGGTGGCATCGACATTCACGATATTGGCGATCGCACGGATCGAGGCTGTCGCGCTCAGCGTGCTCCGGATCGTGTCGGCTGTCTGCGGGTCCACCAGATAGCCACCGTCGGCAGCAACGGCAGTGCTCATGCCCTTGCCTTCCAGTGTCAGACCGCGCAATCCGTCATCGTCCCCGGACCGCAGATACGCGGCAAAGGCCTTTTGATGTGGCGCGTCCTCTGCCGCAGCCGTTGCCAGTGCCGGCCGCTGTGCCATCATTGATTTGCGATCAAGCTTGTTCATACGGTCTTCCTGTTTTTGCAAAGTGGCGTGAACGCCGGTTGAAAAGGTTTTGAATTCCGCCACGAAATCGCCAATCGCGATCCGCAGGTCCTCGGCCGGAGACAGATCTTTCCCGGTCCGAGGCGGCACCTCGGTTTTGTCCATGTCTGGTCCTTTCTGGTCAGTGTCTGTGCCGGGATCAGTCCCGGCGTAGCGCCTCACGCGCGTCGACAAAGGGGGTCGTCAGCACGCGCAACGTAGTGTCGGCGGGATCGTCGGACTTTGCGCCAACGCGCGCGTCCTGCAGCATCGGAAAGGTCACAAGGGATACCTCCCACAACTCCAGCTCGGCCAGGTTCCGACCGCCGTCCGCCGTCTTGCTGGCCCTCACCGTGCGATACCCGATCGACAGCCCGTCAATGGCGCCCGCATCAATTAACGCCGCAGCCTCGCGCCCGCGCGCCACGTCCCGCAGAATGCGTCCCTTGACATGCAGCCCGTGCGCGTCCTCCCGGATCTCGTCCCAGACGCCAATCGGCTGCATCGGGTCGTGTTGCCACAGCATCTTGATCCGGTTCCCCGAGGCTGCGACCTTTTCCAAGGAGGCACGATAGGCACCACGCAAGACACGGTCGCCACCTTGGTCCGCTTGTTCGAACAAGGATGCATATCCCGAAATCTCGCAACCGTCCGCCACCTCCAGCCTGGCTTGCGGCGGGCAGAATTTGTGTTCCAGTGTCATTCGTTTCTCCCTTTCAGGGGGCTGTTTCAATGGACCGGCAGGAATTGCGCCACGTGCAGACCCAGCACGGCCATTGCACCACAGCACAGCGCCCAGATCTGCCATTCCAAACGGCGCAGCATCCGCTCGATTGCAGCCAGACGCTGGTTGATTTGAGCGTGCCAGACATCCGCCGCCTGCGGCAAAACGGGTTGAACGACGCGGTTCTTCAGCGTGACGACCTTGTCCGGCATCATTCGACATCCTGCGCGGGCAAGCCCAAGAGACTGCGTTTTTCAGCGTTGGTCAGGAATGCGGCCTCTGTCACCCGCCGCCAATGGGCGTCGCGTTCGGCGGCCAGTGCAGGCACCTGATCCAGATCGGGCCGCAAATCCAACCGTTCCGCCGTAAAATCCGACAGCCAGTCGGCAATGGCACTCGTCACCCGCATCGCCAATGGCAGAACCGTCAACCGATAAAAGGCACGATTGGCCTCTTGATAATTGGCGTAGGTCGCATCGCCCGGAATGCCCAGCAGCATGGGTGGCACGCCAAACGCGACCGATATCTCGCGCGCGGCGGCCTCCTTGGTCTTTTGGAATTCCATGTCGGACGGGGAAAATCCCATCGGCTTCCAGTCCAGCCCGCCTTCCAGCAACATCGGCCTGCCCGCGTTGCGCGCGCCCTGATGCTGATGCTCCATCTCGTCGACCAACCGGTTGTACTGATCCTGGCTCAGCTGCGACTGGCCGTCTCCGCCCTTGTAGACGATGGCACCGGACGGACGCGCCGCGTTATCCAGCAGAGCCTTGGACCAGGCAGAGGCCGCGTTGTGCACATCAATGGCATTGGCGGCCGCCTGCATCGGACTGAAACCATAGTGGTCATCCTGCGGGTGAAAACTCTTGATATGACAGATCGCCGATCCTTCGGGCCCGACGGCAAACCTGTGCTTGTTGGCACCGACTGCATATTCATAGGCCTCGGCCCAGCCATTGCCCCCCGGCACCAGACGCATGCGATCCGACCGCAAGACATGCAGTTCGACCGGCAGCCCACCGTTTCCCACCGCCTCCAGATAGGCATCCCCCGTCAACAACAACTGACCATAGAGCGCCTCCAGCAGCTCGGCCCGCCCCTGTGCTGCGTTGGGGCGATTGATCAGCGTCTGCACGGGGTGGGCATCGTAGCGTTGCAGGCGGTCCTGCGTAACCAACGGCAGTGCGGCAGCGGCTTCTGCAATCAGTTTGACCGCGCGAAAACCGATCGGGTTCGACGCAAATCCCGCCCGGGTCAGCGATGCGTTGTCCCGCGCGCTCCAGGCAACACGACCCTGCGTCGCCCAGCTGACGACCTTCCCCGTGGCCGAGGCCTTGACCTCGGTGGCCGCAGGCTTGGCCGCCTTGTTCCAGAATTCAAACATCTCGCACTCCTCGGGGACGGACTGACTGTCCTTGGAAAAACGTTCTGAACCCGAAACCTTGCCAAGTACCGATTGCACCGCGCGCTGTCTGCGCAACACCTCACAACCGACGCAGGCGCGGCGCCTGCCATGCCTTGGCCGGTGCGATCATCAGCTCATGCATGGCCCACACCAGCGCATCGACGCGGTCCGGCGATCCCTGCCCCACGAAACCAGCCCGCGTCATCAGACACATCTGGTCTTCCAGTTCACCCAACCCGCGCGCATGCTTGATGCGCATCTGCTCATAGAGCGCGGCCACCGGTTCAGCCCTCGCGATCTTGCCTCGACGGGCATTCACACCGCGGTAGGAAATCAGCGGATCAATCTGGCGCACGATGGTTTCGACCATATCGCCCCCTTGATTGACCTCGGCCACCAGCCGGTCCGCGCCATGCCGACGGTAGGCCGCAACAGCAGCCTTGGCCCAATCCAGCGGTCGCGCCGCCTGCACACTGGCATCCTCCAGCACATAGCCGCGCCAGGCATGCGGAGGACCCTTGCAGACGACACCCGCCACGATAATCCCGCAGGCATCAGACCCCTTGTGTCCTGTGACCGGTGGATCGACGGCAACGACAATGCGCTCCAGACTTTCAATGTCCTTGCGGATCAGCCCGTCCAGTTGCGCCGTTGTCCACAGCGCGCCCTCGGCATCATCCAGCAATACGCCGTCCAACTCCTGACGCCCCAGCCGGGTGCCGCCATAGCGCCGCCGGACCTCTGCCAGAAACGACGGCGCGAGGTTCGCCGCATTGTCAAACGTCGTCGCATGGGTAACCACGGTACTGGACCGAGCCAGCATTTCTTTCAGCACAGGCGCATTGCGCGGCGTCGTCGTAACCACCGCCTGTGGGCAAGACCCAAGCCGCAGACCAAATTCCACCATGTCCCAGGTGGCACTGCCGTTTTTCCATTTGGCAACCTCATCGGCCCAGACAGCATCAAATTGCGGGCCGCGCAGCGCCTCGGGGTCGAATGCCGAAAACACCTGCGCTTCGGCCCCGTTTGGCCAGCGCAACAGTTTGCGCCCCGCAATCCACTCCGGCCCCCGGTCATCGGGGGAACAGGCAACGATACCGCTATCCCCCATGACCATGACCTCGCGTGCCTGATCGTAGGTCTCACCGATGATCGCAATCCGCCGTGCACGGCCACGGGTTAACGGTCTGGGCCCCTCTGCCATCGCCCGGACCCACTCGGCACCCGCCCGTGTCTTGCCCGCCCCACGACCACCCAGCACAACCCATGCCCGCCAGTCACCATCGGGGGGAACCTGATGCGCCATCGCCCAGAAATCGAACAGATACGGCAGTCCGGCAACAGAGTTGTCACTCAGCTCCGTCAGAAACGCCTTCTGTTGCGAGGCTGGCCCTGATGCGATCAAGTGCGCACCCGATCTCGTCGCGCAATGTGTCGTAGTCGAGGATCGTCGCATCGTCTTGGGCGTATTTCTCACGAAATGCCTCCTCTGCTTTCAGTAGGATCAGATGGGCCGCCGACAACTCGCCGATTTTACCAATCAACAGTTTCGGCGGGGCTCCGTCAGACGCACCAAGTGTTTTGATTTCTTTCAGGATCGCGGCGCGCAGCGTCGCATATAGCCCTGCAATTTCGTGCTGTCGGGACAGTGCCGCAGCACGCCCGTGCCCTTCCGGGTCGTCTTTAATAATCATCTTGTTCCGCCAATCAGGTCTGGCCAAGCCATTCCGACAATCGGCAGCATGACGGCGCAACCGGCACGTCAGAATAAAATCGGCCCGCCTCCAGCTAGAAGGCGAGCCATTAATTTTACAATAAATACAGCACTCTGACAGCCCGCAGCCCCTAATGGCTGGTTAGGCGACCGTCCTTAACCGTCGTTGGCTGCACGCTCCGCCTCGATCGCACGCCAGGCTGCGACATTGCGATTGTGGTCATCAAGGTTGGTCGCGAATGCATGCCCACCCGTGCCATCGGCAACAAAGAACACGTAGTCCGTCGTATCCGGGTCAAGTGCTGCCTCGATGCTTGCCCGTCCGGGGTTCGCAATGGGCGTCGGCGGCAAGGCCGGGATCGTGTAGGTATTCCACGGCGTCGGCGTATCCAACTCGCTGCGGCGCAAGCCACGTTCAAGCACGCTGCGCCCCTCCGTGACACCATAGATGACGGCCGGGTCCGTTTGCAGACGCATGCCGCGTTCCAGGCGATTGACGAAAACGCTTGCAACCTGACGACGCTCGTCAGCAACTGCAGTTTCCTTTTCGATCAACGACGCAAGGATCAGCGCCTCCTCCGGCGTTTCCAACGGCAGCCCATCGACACGCGCGGCCCAGGCTTCGGCCAGGATGTTCTCTTGGCGCTCGGTCATCCGGCCAATGATGCTGCCCCGCGTCATGCCTGCGGTAAATTCATAGCTGTCAGGTGCCAGACTTCCTTCTGCCGGAATGTCGTCGACGGGGCCTTCCAGCACGTCAATCGCATTCAGCGCCTGCACCACCTGCCAGGCGGTCGTGCCTTCGGCGACGGCCAGTCTCAGACGCGTGTCCGCAGCATCCAGCACCGCAGTGTACTCAGACGGCACTTCACCTTCGCCCGGCGTGAATGCGGCAACTTCCTCGTAGCGACCGGTGACAGGGTCCAGTTCCCGGACCTGGACCTCGTTGACCCGAACACCCACACGATAGACGATCTCGGTCCCGCACGTGCTGGCCCCGCCGCGCGTCACCGTATCCACGATCTCGGCCATCGATGCGCCCTCGGCAATCAGGAAACTGCCCGCCTTCAGCTCGGATGCCTTTTCGGTGTAATCCGCGCCCATGCGGAAAATGGCGGCAGAACTCACTGCGCCTTGCGCCTCCAGGTCCTCGCTGACCCGCCGCATGTTCGACCCGCCCGGCACCTGCAGACAGATCCCCTGCGCCAATGGGCCGGGGTTGCTGTACTGCTGCGTGCCCCACGCCACGACACCTGCACTGACAAACAGCGCCACGACCATGAACGTCAGCGCGTTGGACGCGATGTGTCGCCACATTTATTCGACCTTCCCCAACACCAGACTTGCGTTGGTCCCGCCGAACCCGAATGAATTCGACAATGCAATGTCGATCTTGCAGGGGCGTTTTTCGTTCGCGCACAGATCAACCTGCGTCTCGGCGTCGACCTGATCCAGATTCAGCGTTGGCGGAGCCACTTGATCGCGGATCGCCAGGATCGAGAAAATCGCCTCGATCGCACCCGCGGCACCCAGGAGGTGACCCGTTGCGGATTTCGTCGACGACATCACCAGTTTGGCGGCGGCTTCTGGCCCCACCATACGTTCCACGGCACCCAGTTCGATGGTGTCGGCCATGGTCGACGTGCCATGCGCGTTCACATAATTGATGTCCTGCGGCGTGATCCCGGCATTCCGGCAGGCCGCACGCATCGCACGCTCTGCACCTTCGTGATCGGGGGGCGGTGCAGTGATGTGATGCGCGTCGCCCGACAGACCGTAGCCCTTGACCTCGGCATAGATCTTGGCACCGCGCGCCTTGGCGTGCTCGTATTCTTCCAGCACGACGATACCCGCACCCTCGCCCATGACAAAACCGTCACGGTCCTTGTCCCAGGGACGCGACGCCTTGGTCGGATCGTCTGCACGGTCCGTGGACAAGGCCTTGCAGGCATTGAAACCGGCGATACCGATCTTGCAGATTGCGGCCTCGGCCCCACCTGCGATCATCACATCCGCATCCCCATACTGGATCAGACGGCTGGCGTCGCCGATGGCGTGCGCCCCTGTCGAACAGGCGGTCACGACCGAATGGTTCGGTCCCTTGAACCCGTAACGGATGCTGACCTGCCCGGAAATCAGGTTGATCAAGGCACCCGGCACAAAGAACGGCGACACACGGCGCGGACCTTTTTCTTCCATCATGATCGCAGTGTTCGCGATGGAATTCAGACCACCGATCCCCGATCCGATCAGAACGCCGGTGCGTTCCAGATCCTCTGTCTCGGTCGGTGCCCAGCCGGAATCTTCGATCGCCTGCTGTGCGGCCGCGATGCCGAACATGATGAATGTATCGACCTTGCGCTGCTCTTTCGGCTCCATGTAGGCGTCAGCATTGAACGTGCCATCGGTCCCATCACCGCGCGGCACCTCGCAGGCATAGGTGGTGGTCAGCCCCGTGGGATCAAACTGGGTGATCGGACCAGCACCGGACTGCCCGTCCAGAATGCGGCTCCAGCTGGCCTCGACCCCATCGGCCAGCGGCGTGACAAGTCCCAATCCCGTAACAACGACCCGGCGCATAATTCGTACCTTTCCGACAGAGAATTGCCGACCTGATACCGTAACATCGTCAGCAGGGGCAAGTGCCGCAGGGCAGCGATACCGCCACGCGCACAGGGCATCACTGCAATCTGCGCGATTCAGCCGATCATACGCCCCACGGCAACAAAAAAGACCCCCGGAAGGACCGGGGGTCTTTTGTATCAGACGGTCCAAGAGGACCGGGACGCTGACTTACAGTGCGCCCTTGATGAACTTGACCGCATCGCCGAAGGTCTGGATGGTCTCGGCTGCATCGTCGGGGATTTCGATGCCGAATTCCTCTTCGAATGCCATCACCAGCTCGACGGTGTCGAGGCTGTCAGCGCCGAGGTCGTCGATGAACGACGCGCTTTCGACGACTTTGTCTTCTTCAACACCAAGATGCTCTACAACGATCTTGCGTACGCGGCCTTCGACGTCGCTCATGAAATATCCTCACGTTCTGTATGGGGCATGCCCCGGTTTTGAAACGGACCATGTGGCCCGTCTATTCGTTTCCGCCCGGCCTATAGCAGAGAAACGAGAGCACGCAAACGCTTTCGCACTCCGACCGGCCACGGCTCAGAGCATGGCCATTCCGCCATTCACATGCAAGGTCGCACCGGTGACATAGGCGGCCTCGGGGCTTGCCAGATACAGAACAGCGGCTGCAATCTCGTCAGCTTCACCCATCCGACCTGCCGGAATCTGGCCCAGAATACCGCTGCGCTGTTCGTCGTTCAGTGCGTCTGTCATCGGCGTGGCGATGAAACCGGGTGCCACACAGTTGACCGTGATTCCACGACTGGCGACCTCGTAGGCGATGGATTTGCTCATGCCGACCATGCCGGCCTTGCTGGCGGCATAGTTTGCCTGACCGGGGTTGCCTGTGGCCCCGACGACTGAGGTGATGTTCACGATCCGACCCCAACGCGATTTCATCATGCCGCGAATGGCCCCTTTGCACAGGCGCATGCTGGATGTGAGGTTCACGTCCAACACGCTGGCCCATTCGTCATCCGACATCCGCATAAAGATGTTGTCGCGCGTGATCCCGGCGTTGTTCACCAGAATGTCCAGCGACCCCATCGCCTCGATCGCCTGTTTCGGCAGTGCCGTGACAGCCTCTGAATCGCTCAGGTTGCATGGCAGAACGTGAACCCGTTCGCCCAGCTCGGCCGCAAGCGCTTCCAGCGGTTCGACCCGCGTACCGGACAGACCCACCGTGGCCCCCGCCCCATGCAGCGCGGTCGCAATGGCACCGCCGATCCCGCCAGAGGCACCCGTCACCAGCGCATTCTTACCTGTCAAATCGAACATGTCTTATCCCTTCATCGCGGCTGCAACCGCCTTTGCCTCTTCAGGCGTGCCGACATTCGCACACGCCGCGTCTTTTGCGATCCTGCGGATCATGCCGGACAATGCCTTGCCTGCACCGATCTCGGTAAAGGACGTGACGCCCTGATCGGCCATCCACGCAACCGAAGTTGACCACCGCACACGACCTGCAACCTGTGCAACCAGCAAGGCGCGAATCTCGTCGGGGTCCGTCACGGCGCTTGCGTTGACATTGGACACCACCGGAACACGCGGGGCGCGGATTGTCACGTCAGACAGCGCGTCTTGCATCACCTGCGCTGCGGGTGCCATCAACGCACAATGAAACGGTGCCGAAACCGGCAGCATCAGGGCACGCTTCGCACCCGCCTCTTTTGCCAGAACGGCCGCACGTTCCACTGCGGCCTTGGCCCCCGAAATGACGGTCTGGGACGGATCGTTTTCGTTTGCGACCTCACAGACGCCCGCGTCAGCGGCGGCGGCGACCACCTCCTCGACCTGCGCGATGCTCAGCCCCAGCACCGCAGCCATGGCACCCTCGCCGACGGGCACGGCGTTCTGCATCGCCTCGCCGCGGGTGCGTAGCAGCCGCGCGCAATCGGCAATGTCCAATGCGCCAGCCGCCGCCAGTGCCGAATACTCACCCAGCGAATGCCCCGCCACATAGGCCGCATCGGATATCGTGATCCCTTCGGCCTCCAGTGCCGCCATGGCCGCCAGCGACGTCGCCATCAGCGCGGGTTGGGCATTGCGGGTCAATTGCAGCGTGTCGGCGTCACCGTCCCAGATCAGCGCAGACAGCTTTTCGCCCAGGGCGTCGTCCACGGTATCGAAAACGGCCTGTGCCGCCGGATAGGCCTCCGCCAGCGCCTTGCCCATCCCTATGGTCTGGGCCCCTTGGCCGGGAAAAACGAATGCGCGCATGAGGTCTCCTGTCATTTGTCAATTGACGGCTTGGATAGCCAAAGCCCCCAAGTCGCACAATGCCTCTGCGTCAATGCAAATTGTGACCTTGCTTTAGAATAGTCTATATCTGCTGCAAATTGAAAGGATTTGCGCCCATGTCCGACACCCCGACAACCTACGGCACGGTGACCAAGACGTTCCACTGGCTGACGGCCATACTCATCCTCGCTCTGCTGATCCTCGGGACGCTGGCCAATGACTGGGCGGCGGATACCGATTCCGCACTCGCGATCAAGACAACGCTCTTTTCGACCCACAAGACTTTGGGCGTGCTATTGTTTTTTGTTGCCCTGCTGCGCATCATCTGGGCAATCGGCCATCGCAAACCCGGCCCCCTGCACCCTGAACGCAAGACGGAAACGCTTCTGGCGGAAATTGTGCACTGGACGCTTTACGGCAGTCTGGTCCTCGTGCCGCTGACAGGCTGGATCGACCACGCCGCCTCGACCGGGTTCGCCCCGATCTGGTGGCCGTTCGGGCAGTCCCTGCCTTTCGTCCCCAAGAACCCCGAGGTCGCGCATTTGTTCGGCAGTGTGCACATCATCCTGACCAAAGTGCTGATTGGCGCGCTTGCCCTGCACGTCGCAGGCGCACTCAAGCATCATTTCATCGACAAGGACGCCACCCTGCGCCGCATGTGGTTCGGGAAATCGCAGATGCCGGATGTCGCCTATCACCGTACGCCGATTGCTGCTCCGGCGTTGGCCGCCACTGTACTGGCAATCGGTGCGGGCGTCGGCGCTGGCATGGCCGCAGGCACAACCGCGGCACCGACAACCGAAGCACTGGCCGAGGTCGCTTCGGACTGGACCGTTCAGGACGGTGCGCTTGGCATTACCGTAGTGCAGATGGGTGACGAGGTTACAGGCAGCTTTGCCGACTGGACGGCAGCGATCACCTTCGACCCCGATGCCACAGCGGATGCAGGCACGGTCGAGGTCACGGTCTCCATTGGGTCATTGACGCTTGGGTCGGTGACGGATCAGGCCATGGGGGCTGACTTTTTCAATCAGGCCAATTTCCCGACAGCCACCTTTGCAGCGCCCATCACGGTACAGGACGACGGCAGCTACGTCGCGGACGGAACACTCACGCTCAAGGGGGTCGAGGCACCGGTCACCCTGCCATTTTCGCTGACGCTTGAAGGCGACACGGCCACGGCATCCGGGCAAACCACGTTGAATCGCCAGACATTCAACATCGGCGAAAGCATGGAAGGTGAATCCAATCTGGCCTTTGACGTGATCGTCACGATGGACCTCACCGCGACACGTAACAACTGACGAAAACCGCGCACCGCGCGATAAAAACAGGGGCCCGCTGCAACATGCAGCGGGCCCTTTGCTTTGCATCGACCGCACAAGAAAGGGGCTGCGCCGGAATGCCCGGCGCAGCCCCTATGTTGTTAATCAGAAGGTCGCTTATTCAGCTGCTTCAGCTTCGATCGAGATCATCACCTGCACTTCGTCGCTGACAAAGGGTGCGAAAGCGCCGACTTCGAAATCGGACCGCAGCAGCGTTGTTGTCGCGTCAAAGCCCAGCCAGGGTTTTTCAGCCATCGGATGTTGACCGGCCTGGTTCAGGACCGTGTCCAGAACAACTTCCTTGGTGATGCCGTTCATGCTCAGATCACCGGTGATCAGTGCGGTGTTCTCACCGGTCACTTCGATCGCGGTCGAGGTGAATGTGACCATGTCGTCTTCGGCTGCGCCAAAGAAATCATCGGACATGAAGTGCTCGAAACGGGCTTCCCAGCCTGTCATCATGCTGCGCACCGGGAACGACACCGACACGCTGGATGCAGCAGGGTCTTCGGCGTCAAAGGAAATTTCGCCGTCAAAGCCAGAGAACAAGCCGTAGGTCGTCGAAAAGCCCAAGTGATCATAGTTGAACAGAACCTGGCTGTGGCTTGCATCCAGCGTGTAGGGCGCAGGTGCGGCCAGAACAGGCGTGGACAGCAGGGCGAGCGCGGTGGCTGTGCCGAAAATCGTTTTCATCGTGGTACTCCGTGTTGATGTGTCTGCACGGAGGTAAATGTGATCTGGCCTGATGAATGCAATTTCACATTTTCGAACAGTCCATGTTCACGGGTTCCTTTGCACCACGCCCAGCACCATGTCGCGACGCAGCCGCACAGACAATGGTTCCAGATCCTCTGGCTTGCCGCTGGCGACCACGATGCGACCAGGCCCATTGCGAAACCGCACGTACAGCCGCGATGTCTGGTCGTTCACAGCTTCGGCGTAGACGTTTGCGATACTGTCGAAACCATACCGCGCCTGGATTGTCAGCAATCCGGTGCGGTTCAGAACCACGCGCCGCAGTTCCGACCGATGCGTGTCGATCTCATAGCGCGACGACAGCCCGCGCGTCGCGTACCACATCAACAGCAATGAAAAGGCAAAACACCCGAAAATCAGCGGCGATCGGAATACAATATCCGACACAGGTGACAGCAACAGCAACGTCATCCCCGATGCCGCACACAATGCACCCGTCAACAAGACAAGAAACTGCACAAGCACCAATGCCAGACGCGGGCCACCCGCATGCGATATCGTGTAGCCCCAGAACGCCTCTTCCACGTCAAATCCGCTACTGCTCATGGCCATTAGCCCACCGGGCATCCATCCGCGGATACGCACCACATCCCTACGGTCGGTTGCAAGATCGCTCATCTGTACTCCTTGGGGTGGTTTCGGCTTTTCTTTTCGTCGTGCAACCGGACTTTGGCAAAACCGTGGCCATTGATAGTTGATTCATGGACTCTGCGCGACCCGGCCGCTGTGTGCACGCAGGCTTGCGCCCTGCCCGTCCCCGTGTATAAGCGCCGAACTTCCGCGCGACTTTTGACCTGCGCAGCCTCTCGTGACCGGGACGCGGAAGTGGAACCACCCGGTCTTTGAAGTGCGCCGAACATGTAAGGAATACCATGCCGCTGTATGAGCATGTGATGATTGCGCGTCAGGACTTGTCCAACACGCAAGCCGAAGCCCTGATCGAACACTTCGGGACAGTCCTGTCCGACAACGAAGGCAAGCTGGTCGACTCCGAATACTGGGGCGTCAAGACCATGGCCTACAAGATCAACAAGAACCGCAAGGGCCACTACGCCTATCTGCGCACCGACGCCCCCGCGGCTGCCGTGCAAGAGATGGAACGCCTGATGCGCCTGCACGAAGACGTCATGCGCGTTCTGACGATCAAGGTCGACGCACACGAGGACGGCCCGTCGGTCCAAATGCAGAAACGTGACGAACGCGACAGCCGTCGCGAGCGCCGCTAACTTCACAAAAGGATTGTAAGACATGGCTACCAAACCGTTTTTCCGTCGTCGCAAGTCCGATCCGTTTGAGGGCGAAAACGCTCCGGCGATCGACTACAAAGACACCCGCACCCTGCAGCGCTACATCTCCGAGCGCGGCAAGATCGTGCCTGCCCGCATCACCGCCGTCGGCGCCAAGAACCAGCGCAAGCTCGCCCAGGCGATCAAGCGTGCACGGTTCCTCGCCCTTCTGCCCTACGCAGTGAAGTAAGGACCCGCATCATGGACATCATTCTTCTCGAACGCGTCGCAAAGCTGGGCAACATGGGCGAAGTCGTCTCTGTCAAGGAAGGCTATGCGCGCAACTACCTGCTGCCGCAGAAAAAGGCGCTGCGTGTCAACGCTGCAAACCTCGCTCGCTTTGAGGCCGAAAAGGCCGCACTCGAGGCACGCAACGCTGAAACACGCGCTGCCGCACAGGCCGAGGCAGACAAGATCGACGGCAAGCAGTTCGTCGTGATTCGGTCCGCGTCCGACGCGGGCTCGCTCTATGGCTCCGTCACACCCCGTGACGTGGCTGATGCCGCTGCCGCCGACGGTTACAAGGTCGACCGCAATCAGGTCGTGCTGCAAGGTCCGATCAAGGATCTGGGTCTGCACGATGTGACGCTAAACCTGCACCCCGAGGTCGAGGCAACGATCACCCTGAACGTCGCACGTTCCGCCGAAGAAGCAGAGCTTCAGGCCGCTGGCAAATCCATTCAGGAACTGGCCGCCGAAGAAGAAGCAGCAGCTGAATTCGAAATCCAGGAATTGTTCGACGATCTCGGCTCTGCCGCATCCGAAGACGATGGCGACGACGCGCCCCGCGCATCCGACAACGCCTGATACAGACAAACGGTCGCCTGCCCTTTTCGGGTTGGCGGCCATCGCTACAGTCAGGGCCGGATCAGCAATGATCCGGCCCTGATTGTTTTGCGGCCCTCATCGCAGCAATGTCAGAAATTCCATGCGTACCCTGCAACTGCGGTTGTCCTGGGTGCCGACCCAGACCTTGAGCGCGCCTGTGCCTGGGTTGGACAGCATCATCGGCGGCATGAACCCGTTCAGTCCCGGTCCGCGATAATACCACGACCCATCGGCCGTATGGACCAGCATATCGCGCGCGCATCCGGTATCCGCGCTCATTTGCAATGCCAGCCCCATCATTCCGACCAAATTCAACTCGAACGTCGGCGCATCGGTGAAATGGGACTCACTGCCACGCGCGACGCTAGCCTGGGGGCATTCCCCCAACGGACGCATTCCGCCCGCCGTCAAGCGAACGGACTTCCCGCGGCGCAGGCTCACGCCGCTCTCGGTCAGCTGCGTGAATGACGCTATGTCCGGATTGGGGCACGCCTGCGCTGTCAGCGGTAAACCGCTGAACATCAGACCACTCAGGATCAACGCAAATTTCAATGTTTTCCGCACGGGGTAAACTCGTCCCAACTGGTAGCACGCAAGCGTGCTGCCTATATCGATAATGTGGGGCTTTCAGCCGTTTAGACAAGGCCACAACGAAAAATGGCGCCCCATGGGGCGCCATTTCGGACAACGTTGATCCTCTGGATCAGTCTTCGGATTCCATCGCCTCGACAGCTTTCTGCAGGTCGTCCTTGCTGACTTCCTTCTCGGTCACATCTGCTTTTTCAAGGATGTGATCGACGACCTTGTCCTCGAACAACGGCGCTTGCAGCTGCTGGCGGAACTGTGCGTTCTGCTGCACGAACTCAAAGAATTGACGCTCTTGTCCCGGGTACTGACGCGCCTGGTTCATGATGGCCTGCGTCATCTCCTGGTCCGTCACCTTGATCTCTGCCTTCTGGCCGATATCGGCCAGCAACAGGCCCAGCTTCACCCGACGCTTGGCCAGGGTGATGTGCTCTTCGGTCGGGTTGATCTCGGGGTGGTCATGGCCCTGGACGTCGGGGTTTTCCTCATGCCACAGCTGGTGCGCGATCTGACCGGCTTCGGCATCGACCAGGCTGGGGGGCAGTTCGAAATCGACTGCCGTGTCCAGCTCGTCCAGCAGCTTGCGCTTGGCGACCGCGCGGGACGCGCCCTGATATTCGGCTTCCAGACGATCACGGATTTGACCCTTCAGGGCCTCCAGATCCTCGGCACCGAATTTCTTGGCCAGTTCGTCGTTCATTTCCGGCGTGACGGGCTCGCGGACCTCTTTGACGGTCACATCAAACACGGCTTCCTTGCCGGCCAGATGCTCTGCCTGATAATCCTCGGGGAAATTGACCGTCACGGCCTTTTCCTCACCGGCCTTGGTCTTCAACAGCTGCTCCTCGAAACCGGGGATAAAGGAGTTGGACCCCAGCACCAGCGGGTAATCTTCGGCCGATCCGCCGTCAAATGCCTCACCGTCGATCTTGCCGACGAAATCGATCACGACCTGATAGCCATCCTTGGACAGACCGTTCTTTTTCTCGAACGTCTGGGCCTGCGGGCTCTCTGCCAGGTTGGTCAGTGCTTCTTCGACAGCAGAATCATCTGCCTTCACGACCATCTTTTCCAGCTTGATCGCAGAGAAATCGGTGTCCGGCACGTCGGGGAGCGCCTCGTAGGACACTTCGACAACGACATCGTCGCCCTCTTTCCAGTCCGCGTTGGACATCTTCATTTCGGGCTGAGCAGCCGGACGATCACCGGTGCTGTCAAGATGGTCGCGCAGGGCACCGTCGATGCTGTCCTGCATGGCTTCGCCCATCAGGCGCGGACCGAACTGCTTGCGCAACAGGGCCATCGGCACCTTACCCTTGCGAAAGCCCTTCATTTCCACGCCTGGGCGCGCTTCTTCCAGCTTCTCGACAACTTTTGCATCCAGTTCTGCCGCTGTGACAGTGATGGTATAGCCGCGCTTGAGGCCGTCGTTCAGGGTCTCGTTGACCTGCATGAAATGTCCTTCTTTCATTCGAATATGGTGCGGGTGAAGGGACTTGAACCCCCACGCCTTGCGGCGCCAGAACCTAAATCTGGTGCGTCTACCAATTCCGCCACACCCGCATTGTTACGGGGGCACGTTTCCGCGCCCCCGGTGTTTGGCGGCTGTCTAACAAAGGTCACAGGGGGATGCGAGAATAAAAAGCATCCCAGAAAAAGCATGACTGTGCCAGAATCTTGCCTTAGTTGTGGAAGAACTATTGAGGCAGACACAAGCTAGAGCGGGAAAAACGCCATGCAGACCAAGACGATCGAACGCAGCGTTGCTGCGCCCAAGAAAGCTAAACTCAACGCAGGCGTATGCGCCGGTACAACCATCATGACGATGGAAGGCGAAATGCCCGTCGAACACCTCGAAGCGGGCATGCGCATCATCACCCGCGACAGTGGCATGGCGATCCTACGTAAAATCGACGTAGCAACCCAGAAAATCGCACCGATCCGTATCAAGGCCGGTTCGCTCGGGCACACACGCCCTGACCGCGACATCATGGTTACGCCCAACACGATCCTGCACATTCGCGATTGGCGTGCCGAAGCACTGTTCGGAACCCAGACCGCCAATATCGAGGCCGCCCGTCTGGTCGACGGCGAATACCTCGCCCCCCAGGCGGCACAACAAATGACAACCTACACGCTTACCTTTGATCGCCAGCATATCCTTTATGCCGACGGCATCGAAATGGCATCTGCCGCCGTCTGACGGCGCGACACGGCCAGTTGGCCGCATATGACTATAAAAACAGCACGCGCAGTGCTTTCGGGACGTGTCTCTGCCGATCTTGCGATCGTCTTGGCCCGAAAGCATTGCGCGTTTTTGCGTTTTTTACCCAAAATTCCCCGGAAAACCGCCGGTCGCCCGGCGTTCGGATCTCGAACTTGGCCGCAATTCTCATTTCGCACTCTTTTTGACCAGATAGCCTAAATTTTGCACCGATGCGTATTTTTCAGTCTGATCCCATGCCCTGCGATGCCGGGATGAATTGTAGGTCTGTCACGAAAATGTTCTCACCTCGGAGGTAAGCCATACGGGGGAGTCTGCGTGAAGAAAATCGAAGCCATCATCAAGCCGTTCAAGCTGGATGAAGTAAAAGAAGCGCTGCAAGAAGTCGGCATTCAGGGCTTGTCCGTTGTCGAAGTCAAAGGTTTCGGCCGTCAGAAAGGTCATACCGAATTGTACCGCGGCGCCGAATACGTCGTCGACTTCCTGCCCAAGGTAAAACTCGAGGTCGTCCTTGCCGACGATCAGGTCGATGCGGCAATCGCCGCGATCGTCGAGGCCGCCAAGACCGACAAGATTGGCGACGGAAAGATTTTCGTCAGCACGGTCGAACAAGCCATCCGCATCCGAACCGGCGAATCCGGCGACGACGCGCTGTAAAATACAAGACACGAACCGAAAGGACAGCTCATGAGCACCAAAGACTTTCTGAAAATGATGAAGGACGAGGAGGCCGACTACGTCGACATCCGCTTCACTGACCCCAAGGGCAAATTGCAGCACGTCACGATCGTGTCTGATCTGGTTGACGAAGACTTCCTCGAAGAAGGCTTCATGTTCGATGGTTCATCCATCGCAGGCTGGAAATCGATCGATCAGTCCGACATGAAACTGATGCCCGACACGGCAACAGCCTATGTCGACCCCTTCTATGCTGAAAAAACCATCTGTCTGCATTGCTCCATCGTCGAGCCGGACACGATGGAACCCTATGACCGCGACCCGCGCGGCACCGCCCAAAAGGCAGAGGCCTACCTGAAGTCATCCGGCATCGGTGACACCTTTTATTGCGGCCCCGAGGCTGAATTCTTCGTCTTTGACGACGTGCGCTACTCGGTCTCGATGAACAAGGTGTCTTTCCAGGTCGACGCAATCGACGGCGCATGGAACACCGATACCGAATACGAGATGGGCAACACCGGCCACCGTCCCGGCATCAAGGGCGGCTACTTCCCGGTGAACCCGATCGATGACGCGCAGGACATGCGTGGCGAAATGCTGACCACGATGAAGCGCATGGGCATGAAGGTCGACAAGCACCATCACGAAGTGGCCAGCTGCCAGCACGAGCTGGGTCTGATCTTCGGCACACTGACACATCAGGCCGACGAACTCCAGAAATACAAGTACGTCATCCACAACGTGGCCCAGGCCTACGGCAAATCGGCAACCTTCATGCCCAAGCCGATCGCAGGCGACAACGGCACAGGCATGCACGTGAACATGTCGATCTGGAAAGACGGCAAGCCCCTGTTCGCCGGCGACAAATACGCCGATCTGAGCCAGGAAGCGCTGTATTTCATTGGCGGCATCCTCAAGCACGCCAAAGCGCTGAACGCGATCACGAACCCGTCCACCAACAGCTACAAGCGTCTGATCCCCGGCTTCGAGGCTCCGGTTCTGCGCGCGTATTCCGCCCGTAACCGTTCGGGTTGTGTCCGTATCCCGTGGTCCGAATCGCCCAAAGCCAAGCGCGTCGAGGCACGTTTCCCCGATCCCGCCGCGAACCCCTACCTGTGCTTTGCGGCCCTGCTGATGGCCGGTCTTGACGGCATCAAGAACAAGATCGACCCCGGCCCCTCCTCGGACAAGGATCTCTACGACCTGCCGCCCGAAGAACTGGCCGCAATCCCGACGGTCTGCGGCTCGCTGCGCGAAGCCCTGGAATCGCTCGAGGCCGATCACGACTTCCTGCTGCAAGGCGACGTGTTCACCAAATCCCAGCTCGAAGGCTACATGGCCCTCAAGTGGGAAGAGGTCTACCAGGTCGAGCACACGCCGCACCCGGTCGAATACAAGCTGTACTACAGCTGCTAAATCACAAAAGGGCGCCCCACGGGGCGCCCTTTTCACATCAATAATCCATTCCCCAGATCATCCGGCCTAAACGACAGCTGATTTCAGACGAGAGTGCTCTGAACGGGTGCCTCCCCCCGCGCATCATCTTGCCCGAAATACTCCCGCCGGAGGCTCCCGCATGCACAACACGCGCGCCACTCGAACATCTGTGACTCTCAGTCCAGCTTCTGGAACCGGCGGGCCTGCGTCTGTGTCCAGAACACGTCGATGACATAGCCATCTTCAGTCTGCCTTTCGCCCGTCACCACGCCCTGATCGAACAACCACGCCCGCGCTTTACCGGCCCCGAACCCCAGAACCAGTTGATCTGCTGTTCGCGGGTCCTTGAGCACCTCGCTGATCGCATCCAGCAAAGGGTCCAGCCCTTCGCCGGTGATCGCGGAAATGGCAAAGATGTCTTCTGTTCTTGCCGCCTGCGTGACGATTCCATCGTGATCATCGCTGGGCAGCCGGTCGATCTTGTTCCAGACCTCCAGCAACGGGGCGTCATCGGCCACCCCCAAGGACGTGAGGATCGCCATCACATCCTTCGACTGCTCTTCGGTCTGCGGATGGCTGATGTCACGCACATGCACGATCAGATCCGCATCCAGCACTTCTTCCAGTGTTGCACGGAAGGCAGCCACCAGCTCAGTGGGCAAGTCGGAAATGAAACCGACCGTATCCGACATGATGATCTTGTCGCCCTCGGGCAGCTCGATCTGGCGCATGGTGGGGTCCAGCGTCGCGAACAGCATGTCCTTGGCGAATACATCCGCACCTGTCAGCCGGTTGAACAGCGTCGATTTTCCCGCGTTGGTATAGCCGACCAGCGCCACGATCGGATACGGGACCTTGGCCCGTGCCGCGCGGTGCAGCGTCCGGGTCTTGACGACCTTTTCCAGCTGCCGCTTCAGCGCCTGCAACTGCATGTCGATGGCACGGCGGTCGGCCTCGATCTGGGTTTCACCGGGACCGCCGACGAAACCAAGCCCGCCGCGCTGCCGTTCCAGGTGGGTCCAGGCCCGCACCAGACGGGTGCGCTGATACGACAATGCCGCCATTTCGACCTGCAACACACCCTCCGCGGTGCGCGCCCGATCCGAGAAGATTTCAAGAATCAAGCCTGTCCGGTCCAGCAGTTTGACGTCCCAGGCCTTTTCCAGGTTGCGCTGCTGCACCGGCGTGACGTGGCCGTCGATCAAGACAAGCTCGACCTCTTCGGCTTTCATCCGGTCTTTCAACTCGGCGATCTTGCCCTTGCCGAACAGAGTCCCCGGCAGCAATTTTGGCAAACGCACCACTTCTGCGCCGACGACCTGCAAATCAGGCAGGGCGGCGGCCAACGACACGGCCTCTTCCAGCGCGGGGTCAGCCGCGCGGCGGGTACGGTCGGTTTTCAGATCCGGGTGCAGAACGTAGGCCCGTGTGATGGGCCGGTCATGTTCAAGCAATTATTCTTCGCCCTCGTACAGGCTAATGGGTTGGGCTGGCATGATCGTCGAGATCGCCGATTTATATACCAGCTGGCTCTGGCCGTCGCGACGCAGCAGGACGCAGAAACTGTCGAACCACGTGATGACGCCCTGAAGCTTGACGCCGTTCACCAAAAAGATCGTCACAGGAACCTTGACCTTGCGCACGTGGTTCAGGAAGGTATCCTGCAGGTTGGCCTTGTCAGACGCCATATCGGGTCTCCAATTATTCTTGCGGGCCGCGGACCGACCGTAAACATCAGTTAGAAAGTATGGACACAGTCTTTCGGATGATCCAGCCCTAAAATCAACCCGCTAACGCCGCCAGATTTCAGGATTGAACAGCGCGATCAGGGCAAGTGTCTCCAGCCGCCCCAACACCATGGCCGCCCCAAGCACAGCCTTGGCCGCGTCCGGCAGACCCGCATAACTGATCGGCGACTCCGCCCCCACCACGGCCAGCGGCCCGGTTGTCGACAACGCAGCCACCGTCAGAACCATGGTCGTCTCGAACTGCACCCCTGTCAGGGCCAGAAGCAACATCACCGCCGCGATCGACAGGGCGAACAACATAAAGAATACCCATGAAATATAGGCCCCCTGACGTCGGATCGTGCGGGCCTCGCGTCCGCCGCCACCAACAGATGACGGATGCAGCAGACGTTCGACCTCGCGTTCGGAATGACGGAACAACGCATAGACGCGCAGCAGTTTCACGCCGCCCGCCGTAGTCGCAGCACCGCCACCGATCAGGGCTATCCCCACCAGAAACAGGCCGGGGGTTTCCAGACCGGACCACTCGGCCGCGCCGTCCCAAAACCGTGATTCGAACCCTGTGGTCGTCAGGAATGATGTGACGGTAAAAATACTGCCCCAGAGTGACGAAAACAGCGCGGGCAGCGTCGAAGTCGTCCCCTCCTCTATGCTGCCCAGCCAATGACGCAGGAAAAGCATCGCCGTGACGCCCGAGACCAGAATCAGTGCCATACGCACCTCAGGGTCACGGGCCAGCCGCGCATCACTGTCCCCGAACATGCCCCGCGAAAACGTCAGGCGCGAAATGGCAAAGGCAAAGAAACAGAAAATCAGAAGTTCGCCCCAGAACCCCGACACAGCGTAATAGACCCCCCCAATAGGCGAAATCCCGGAAGTCGAAAGCACCGACATCGCATGGCACAGCGCGATATAGGGCACTTCACCCAGCAGCACCAAACCGATCCACAACACAAAGGTCAGCCCGACATAGATAGGGGCAAGCGTGGCCGTATGCCGGGCCAACCGGTCCTGTAGTCGCGCGACCTCGCCGATCTGACTATAGCGGCCCGCCGTGAACTGCGCCGATCCGCCAGCGGTCCGCACCTCGAACCCGCCCAGATTCATGGGTGCGAAAATGGCGACAGCCACGATCCATGTCAGCATTCCGCCCAGCCAGCCGACAGTCGCGCGCCACAGATGCAACGATGGCGGCAGACGTCCCGCGTTTTCGTATAGCGTTGCACCCGTCGTCGTGAACGATGACACCATCTCGAACCAAGCGTCGCTGAACCGGATGTTTTCACCCGCCTCGTAGAACGGGACGGCAAACATGATCGGCAACAACCCAAAGGCCAGCACCAGCGTCATCAACTGGCTGAGGGCGGCATTGCGCGGCACCCGCCCGGATGTCGCAAGCCCCGCCAGCAACGTCAGCGTCAACCCCAGCAGCGCAGCATAAAAAAACGTCTGCATCACGCGGGTCGCACCCAATGCCGTGGCATGGATTGCCGGCACCAGCATGGCAGCCGACCCGATCCCCATCAGCAGCACAAAAAATGGCAGGGACCGAATAATTGCCATCAGAAAAAGTCGATCGACACCTGCAACAGGCGCTCGACCTCTGGCACGTCGTTCGCCATTGCAAAGATCGCAACCAGATCACCGTCATCGATCCGTGTATCGGCGACCGGTTTGATCATCTTGCCATTCTTGGAAATACCGCTGACCACGGCACCCTCTGGGAACTGGATGTCGCGGATTTTTTGACCTGCCATGGGCGATGTGGACAACACCTGCGCCTCGATCAATTCAGCCTCGGCATCGCCGATCGAATAGACCCCCCGCACCCGTCCGTGGCGCACGTGTCGCAGGATCGACGACACGGTTGTCGACCGCGGGTTGATCCAGGCATCCACGTCCAATGGCCCCATCAGGGGCACCAGCGTCGGATCGTTGACCAGACAGATCGACATCTTGCAGCCCATCTCCTTGGACCGGACCGATGCCAGCAGGTTCACCTTGTCATCGTCTGTCACGGCCAGAACCGCATCCGCTGTCGCGATCCCCGCCTCGTCGAGGAGTGCGGCATCCAGACCGTCGCCATGCAGCACGATGGTGCGATCCAGCGCATCCGCCGCGGCCTCTGCCGCCTCGCGCGTCCGTTCGATCATGCGCACCCGCAAACGTTCGGTCTTGGCCTCCAGCGCGCGTGCGACGGCCAGACCGACATTGCCACCACCGATGATGACGATGCGTTGCTGTCGGGTCTGATGTTTGCCGAAAATCTCCAGCGTCCGGTTCACGTCATCCGTATGCGTAAAGATATAGGCGTCATCGCCGGCAAACAGCTGATCCTTGGCCGAGGGCACGAACATCACGCCATCGCGCCTTACACCCACCACAATCGCCCGCAATGTCGAAAACAGATCCGTCAACTGGCGCAGCGGCGTATTTACCACCGGGCAATCGGCCTCGATCGAAATGCCCATCAGGGTGCCCTGATCATTCAGGAATTGTTCGGTGTCGAATGACGCAGGCGAGGCCAACCGTTGCAGCGCCGCCGCTGCGACTTCTTTTTCAGGGCTGATGACCACGTCGATCGGCAGATGATCGCGTCGGTACAGGTCGGAATAGATCGCATCCAGATAGCTTTGCGACCGCAGACGCGCGATCTTGCGGCGGATCGAGAACACGGAATGCGCCACCTGACAGGTGACCATGTTCACCTCGTCGGAATGGGTTGCGGCGATGATCATGTCAGCGTCACGCGCCCCTGCCCGTTCCAGGATGTCGGGATAGCTGGCAAAGCCGCTGATGCCCTGCACATCCAGGCTGTCCGTCGCGCGACGCACCAGTTCGGGATTGTTGTCCACAACCGTCACGTCGTTCTGTTCGCCCGCCAGATGCCGGGCGATTTGCCAGCCGACCTGACCAGCCCCGCAGATGATGACCTTCATCGATGTTCTCCTGCCGACCTACGCTCCAGTGACATGGCCGGTGCCGCGCGTCAATTCACGCGCCTTCTTCGACGTAGGCCACGCGTGCGCCCGCCTTGTTTGCCGTCGCGACACCCAGCGACTTGAGCTTGCGATGCAATGCGCTGCGTTCCATCCCGACAAAGCTGGCGGTGCGGCTGATATTGCCACCGAAACGGTTGATCTGGGTCAGCAGATACTCGCGTTCGAACAGCTCGCGCGCCTCGCGCAGCGGCAATGTCGCAAGCCCGCCCGACAGCACGATCCGTCCCTCGGTTGCGGGCGCTTCATCAGAGTTGGGCAACTCTTTGGCACCGATGGGATGGTTGCCCTCGCCCAGAATCAGCACGCGTTCCACGACGTTTTTCAACTGACGGACGTTGCCCGGCCACAGCATCGTCTGCAACAGCGCGCGCGCATCCTCGGCCAGCTCGCGCAGCGGCAGACCCTGCGCCTTGTTCAGTTGTGCAATGAAATATTCGGCCAGCGTGGGGATGTCCTCGCGGCGTTCTTCCAGGCTGGGCACATCAATCGGCACCACGTTCAGGCGGTGAAACAATTCCTGACGGAACAGTCCCTGTTCGATCAGTTTCGGCAAATCGCGGTTCGTGGACGAGATGAAACGCAGATCGACCTGCACTTTTTCGGTCCCCCCGACACGCTGGAATGATTGATCGACCAGAACCCGCAGCATCTTGGCCTGTGTGCCCATCGGCATCTCGGCCACTTCATCCAGATAGATGATCCCGCCGTTGGCCTGTTCCAGCAGACCCTTTTCAACGCCCTTGCCGGCACTTTCACGGCCAAACAAGGCCTCTTCCATGTGGTCGGGTTCGACACTGGCGGAATTGATCGTGACAAATGGTGCGCCCGCCCGGTTGGAATTGGCATGGATATAGCGCGCGGCGATTTCCTTGCCTGCACCGGCAGGGCCGGTCAGCATCACACGGCCGTTGGATTTGGTCACCTTGTCCAGCTGCGCCTTCATGGCGCGGAACGCCGCACTGTCACCCAGCATGTCGGCCGGCGCGCTCTCACCGCGTTTGAGTTCGACATTCTCGCGCCGCAGACGACTGGTTTCCATCGCGCGCCGGATCACGACCATCAGCTGATCGATGTTGAACGGTTTTTCGATGAAATCGTAGGCCCCCTGCTTGATGGCCGCGACCGCGATCTCGATGTTGCCATGCCCGGAAATGATGACGATCGGCACCTCTGGATAGTCACGTTTGACGGTTTTCAGAATATCGATCCCGTCCATGTTGGAATCCTTGAGCCAGATATCCAAAATCATCAGCGCCGGCGTTTCCTTGGCGATCTCGGCCATGCATTGATCGGAATTTGCAGCCAACCGCGTGGTGAAACCCTCATCCTCGAGGATATCGCCGATCAGTTCCCGGATGTCGCGTTCGTCGTCGGTGATCAGAATGTCGCCCATAGTCAAAACCTCATGCTGGAATTTTGTTGGCCGCAACCCCGACAGGGGCCAACGGCAGTTCAATCACGGCACAGGCCCCCGCGTGGGTGTCCATGCCGAAAGGTTCGGCATCCACAAGTTGCAGCGTGCCGCCGTGTTCTTCGATGATCTTGCGCACGATGGGCAGGCCCAGGCCCGTCCCGTTGTCGCGCGTCGTCACATAGGGTTCGAACAGCCGGGCGCGGTCCTGCGGCAGACCGATCCCGTTGTCGGAAATCGTGATCCGCACGCCGTGATCCCCCACCACCATCGCAACCCGGATAAGTGGATTGGCAACCGGCTCACCCTGCTGTTCCGCGCGGGATTCGATCGCCTCGCCTGCGTTCTTGATCAGATTGGTCAGGGCCTGCCCGATCATCGTCTGGTCGATATCTGTCAGAACCGGCTGCGCTGGCGTATCGGCAGTGATCCTGACATCCGGCTGACCTGCTTCTTGCAGCGTTACCACATCGCGCAACAGTGCCGACAGGTCCGAAACGGCCAGCTCGGGTTCCGGCATCCGCGCGAATTTCGAAAATTCATCGACGATACGACGCAGATCATTGGTCTGCCTCACGATCACATCGGTCATCTGGTTCAATTTGTCGGTGTCTGTGACCTCTGCCCCGAACTTGCGTTTGATGCGCTCGGCCGACAGCTGGATCGGCGTCAGCGGGTTCTTGATCTCGTGGGCGATGCGGCGGGCGACATCACCCCAGGCGGCCATGCGCTGTGCGCTGACCAGGTCGGTCACATCGTCGAATGCGACCACATAGCCGTCCAGTGTCCCGTCATTGCCTGCACGCGGTGCCATACGGACCAGCAGGCTTTCCTGTTTGCCACTGCGTACGAGGTTGACCTGTTCCTGCACGAATGGCCGGCCATCAGCGCGCAGCTTTTCGAACAATGTCCCGAATTCGGGCACAGCCACCGACAGCGCGGTCGTGGTCTGGCCACGCCCGACGTTCAACAACCGCACTGCAGAGGGGTTCACGAAACTGATCCGACCATCTGCGTCCAGCCCGACCACGCCGGATGTGACCGATGACAGCACGGAATCGAACAGGCGGTTGCTGCCAACCAGATCGTCGCGCTGCGTTTTCAGCTGACTGGTCATCTGGTTGAAATAATGCCCCAACTGGCTGATTTCGTCGTCGCCTTCGTCCTCGATCACGCGGACGTCCAGATCACCGGCACCGACCCGCTGCGAGGCCGTCACGAGCCGCCCGACCGGTCGCGACAGCCGTTCCGCGAACCACAGTCCCAGCCAGGTCGCGGCGAGGATCAGGATCACCGCAAATCCCAGATACAATCCACCGAACTGGAACAGCAACGCACCCCGGTCGCGTTCCAACTGTTCATACAAGGCGACCGTCGCCTCGGTCTCGTCCAGCAGGGCCAGGATTTCCCCATCGACCGGGCGGGTCACCAGCAGGAAACGATCCGGAAAGGTGTCGACCGCCAAAAGTGCGCGAAATTCATTGTTTGCCGCATCTTCGATCACGACGGCACCGCTGTTGCGGGCCCTGTCGAAATCGGCGGGATCGGGCCGTTCGTAGTTGAAATCATACGACCCGCCGCCACGCGTCATGATATCCCCGGCCCCGTTGAGGAAAAAAACCTCGGACAATCCACGGTCGATCTGCGGCTGCACGACCGCAATGGCCTGCCGCACGTCACCGTCGTTCATAAAGAAATTGGCCTGCCGCTCGGTATTGAGGTATGCCGCAAGCGCGTTTCCGTCGCGCAGCACCTCTGATCGTTCTTCCTCTTCGTAGGCCTGCGCGGTCGACAGCGATGTGCCCAGAACGTTCTGCACCCGCTCTGAAAACCACCCCTCGAACCCCAGATTGATGGACAGCACCGCAAAGACAGCGACCAACACCGTCGGGATCAATGCGAGGGCCACGAAAACGCCCGTCAGACGCAAGTGCAGACGCGATCCTGCCGACTGGTTGCGGCGCGCCACGATCAGATAGAACACCCGGCTCAGCACGAGCCCTGCAACGATTATGATGTAGACAAGGTCGGCCAGCAGCACCAGACGCAGGATCGGCGACGCAGACCCGGCATCCAACGGACTGCGCAGGATCAGAAACGTCACGACAGCCAGCACCGGGCCCAGAACAACCAACCCGAGGGTCGTGAAATTCTGGACGGCACGCCGCCGTCGCCAGCGCTTGATACGCTGGTAATTCAAGCTCAACCGGGACCGCTGCACGCGAATTGCCCTGTCCATTGCGACGGGAGTGACCCCGCCAATACCGCCGTTTTATGTGGTCCTTGCCGTCGGATGTTCCGCCGGGGCCACGCTTATGTTGCGGTTTTACATCAATTTGCGGCGGCGTGTCACCTGAATATCGAGGTCCGTGATCTTCTTTCTGAGTGTATTGCGGTTGATGCCCAGCAAATCAGCACATTTCGCCTGATTTCCGGCGGTCGCGTCGAGGGCGATTTCGATCAACGGGGCCTCGACCTCGCGCAGAATGCGGTTGTACAGTCCCGGCGGTGGCAGCATGCCGCCGTGCAGGTCGAAATAGCGTTTCAGGTGGCGTGCCACAGCACTCGACAATTTATCCGTATCGCCACCGCGCAGCGGCTCCATTGCAGGCTGGTTGCCCAGAACCGCCTCAACTTCGGTCTTGCTGATTTCCTCGCCGGCTGCCGTAAACACCAGACGCCGCACCGTATTTTCCAGTTGGCGCACATTGCCGGGCCAACTGTAGGTGCGCACCAGTGCCGTGGCCGCATCAGAAATGCGCCGCAACGGCCCGCCATCACGTTCCGCCTTGGCCAGAAAATGCTCTGCCAGCAGCGGGATGTCATCGACCCGTTCCCGCAATGACGGCACGGCAATCGTCACCCCGGACAGGCGGTAGAACAGATCGTCGCGGAACGCGCCTGCCTCGATCTTGCTGCCCAGATCGGTTTGCGATGTCGCCATGATCCGCGGTGCGCTGTCGCCCAATTGATCCAGCATCCGCACGATCCGTCCCTGGGCCTGCGCATCCATATCTCCGATTTCATCGAACAGGATGGATCCGCCCCGCGCACGCGACAGCACCGATTGCGGCCCGTCCGCTCCGTCCAGATCGGCCCCGCCGACCGTAATGAATGGCAGCGACCTGCGATCCGAAAAATCATGGATCGCGCGTGCAATCAGCGATTTTCCCGTGCCACTTTCGCCCGTAATCAGGACCGGCATGGATGTATTCATGACCCGCGCGACCAGTTTGTACAGCGCCTGCATCGCGGGGGTCCGACCCACCAGCGGCAAATCCGAATGCTCACCCGCCGTTTCGCGCCGAACCGGGTGCGACGTGCGTTTGACCTCTAGCGCGCGGGCTGCGCGTTTCATCAGGTCGGGCAGATCGAACGGTTTCGGCAGATAGTCGTAGGCGTCAGCCTCTGCCGCCTGGATTGCAGTCATGATGGTGTTCTGTGCCGAAATCACGATGACGGGCAGACCGGGTCGCAATTCCGCGATCTTGGGCAATTGATCCAGCCCGTTCCCGTCGGGCATGACCACGTCCGAAATCACCAGATCACCCTTGCCCTCTTCGACCCAGCGCATCAGCGTCACCAGCGACGATGTCGCGTGCACCTTGCAGCCCGCGCGGGTCAACGCTTGGGTCAGGACCGTGCGGATCGTGCGGTCATCATCCGCAACCAGAATCGTGCCATCCATCAATCGTCTCCGTCGTCTGTGTCTGCGCGCGGCAGTGAAATCCGAAATACCGTTCGGCCCGGGGCGCTATCGACTGTGATCCAGCCACCGCCGTCCTGTATGAGTTTGCTGACCAGTGCGAGCCCCAGACCGGTGCCGTTTTCACGCCCCGAAACAAAGGGTTCGAACACGTTGCTGGCGATATCGGGCGGCAGGCCCGGTCCGTCGTCAATCACCTCGATCTGCAACGGTAGCCGCGCGTGCGACCCATCGGCCTGCAACACCCGCAGGCTGGCATCGTAGAATGTCCGCAGCGTGATCTTGCCGCCCGGACCACCCGCCTCTGCGGCGTTCTTGATCAGGTTCTGGAAAATCTGCTGCAACTGATCCGCATCCGCCAGCGCCCGCGGCAAGGACGGGTCATAATCCGTCACGAACATCATATGCGCGCCAAAGCCGACCGAGGCGGACTGACGCGCCCGATCCAGCGTATCGTGGATGTTGATGGACTTGCGGCTGGGCTGGCGCAGGTTGCCGAACTGTTCGACCTGTTCCAGCAGTTTCACGATGCGGCGCGATTCCGCGACGATCAGGTCCGTCAGCTCCTGGTCCTCTGGCGACAGGCCCATCGACAGCAATTGTGCGGCACCCGTGATCCCCGCCAGCGGGTTCTTGATTTCATGCGCCAGCATTTCGGCCATGCCGATGGCCGATCGTGCCGCCTTGCCGGTCACCGTGTTCTGCACGAGGCGCGACACGATCTGCTGTGGGCTGATGATCATGATCATCACGCCGTCACGGTTTTGCAGCGGCGAAAACTGCAGATTGCAATGCTGCGGCGCGCTCATGCCCGAGCCGACGAAAACATCATTGATGAACAAGGATGTCTGCTGTTCCCGCGCCCGTTCAAACGGACCATCCAAGGGTGAATCGATCAGGACCTTTTCCCAGACGACCTGATTTTTCAGCGCCTTTTCCGACAGGTTCAGAAAACTTTCTGCTGCAGGATTGGATTCCAGAATGCGGTCATTGGCATCCAGCAATAACGCAGGCGTCGGCAGCGACACCCACAGGGCGATATCCTCGATCATGCGGCCACCGGTGCGGTCTGGGACATCGCATCCGGGATCAGCGACAAAACGCTCTGCGGCGATGACGCCGTCAGCACAGCGTGCCGCAATCCCGGCAAGGTGCCCGCTGTATCCATGTACCAACCAAGATGTTTGCGCGCGACACGCAGGCCCAAGCTCATGCCATAAAACCTCAGCATCGCCTCGTAATGATTTGATACCATTTCAATAAATTCATTTTCACCGGGTGCCTTTGGCACCGGTGCACCGGACATGCGCGCTGCAATCTGGGCCAGCACCCAGGGCCGGCCCTGCGCCCCGCGTCCGATCATCACACCGTCCGCGCCAGACTGGTCCAGTGCCTGCACAGCCGTGGCATGATCCACGATGTCGCCATTGGCGATCACCGGGATATCAACGGCCTCGCGCACCGCACGGATCGCAGCCCAATCGGCATGCCCCTTGTAGAACTGGCAGCGGGTCCGACCGTGGATCGTGACAAGCTGAATGCCTGCATTCTGCGCACGCAGCGCCACCTCAGCCGCGTTCAGGCTGCCGTCATCCCAGCCCAGCCGCGTCTTGAGCGTCACAGGCACATCCACCGCCGCGACCACCGCCTCGATCAGGCGCAAGGCGTGATCGGGTTCACGCAACAGGGCCGACCCCGACATACCGCCCACGACCTTTTTCGCAGGACATCCCATGTTGATATCAATCAGCGCCGCCCCGTTTGCGGCAACCATGCGCGCGGCCTCAGCCATCCAATACGGATCGCGCCCCGCCAACTGCACGGCAGTCGCCCGCTGGTCAAATCCCAGTTCAGCACGGTCACGCACGCTTGCCTTGGCCTGCACCATCTCTTGCGATGCGACCATTTCCGACACGACCCAGGATGCGCCGAACCCCGCCACAACCTGACGAAACGGCAAATCCGTGATCCCCGCCAGCGGCGCAAGAGCCACCGCCGGGCAGTCGGTCAAGGGTAGGTTTGCCGCAGCATTCATCGTTTGCCTAAAGCCTGTGCGTTACATCCGAACATGTGTCTACCTACGCGGCGCAGGCCCGGACGCCAAGGCCAGTGCACTATGTACACGCATACCGCCCATATTTTAGGCACACCTGCCGGCACTTGCGCGGACCCTGTCCGTTCAATAGTCACTTTGTAGACGCGCAAAGTGAGTATGACCGCCGATGCCAGGAACCGCCGCCATCATCGTTGCAGCCGGACGTGGACTTCGTGCGGGCGGCGGCGTGCCGAAACAATGGCGTGATCTGGCGGGGGTACCCGTGTTGGAACGGACCATCAACGCCTTTGCCGCACACCCGATGATCGACGAGGTCGTCGTCGTCCTGCACCCCGACGACATCAACCGTTGCGCGACACTGGGCGTGGTCTGCACGCCCGGCGGCGCCACGCGTCAGGCCTCTGTGCTGGCTGGGCTTCTCGCCACGCAGGCCGACCGCGTGCTGATCCACGATGCCGCACGCCCCTTGGTGCGGGCCTCTCTGATCGACCGGGTCTGCACGGCGCTGGACAGCCATGTCGGAGCCGCCCCCGCGATAGCCGTCACCGACGCGCTTTGGCGTGGTGACGCAATGGTGACAGGATTGCAGGACCGCACGGGTCTGTATCGTGCACAGACGCCGCAGGGGTTTGACCGGGCGGCAATTCTTGCCGCACATCGGGCGGCCCTCTCTGATGCCGCCGATGATGTGGCTGTGGCACTTGCCGCCGGGCTGGACGTCGCCATCGTCGCGGGCGATGAAGACAATATCAAGATAACGCATGCGGACGACTTTGCCCGCGCCGCACAACTGATGGAGAGGCGCATGGATGTCAGACTGGGCAACGGGTATGACGTGCACCGGTTCGGACCGGGTGACCACGTCATGCTGTGCGGTGTGAAACTGCCCTTTGACCGCGGGTTGCAGGGGCATTCCGATGCCGACGTGGGCATGCACGCGGTCACGGATGCGATCTATGGCGCATTGGGACAAGGCGACATCGGCGTGCATTTCCCCCCGACCGATCCACAATGGAAAGGTGCCGAAAGCCACATTTTCCTGCGGCACGCGGCACAGATGGCCCGCGACATGGGATTTGCCATTTCAAACGTCGACTGCACGCTGGTGTGCGAATACCCCAAGGTCGGGCCACATCAGGCCGCAATGCGCGCCGCCATGGCCGAGATTTTGGGCATCGCCCCCGACCGGGTCAGCGTCAAGGCGACGACATCGGAACGGTTGGGTTTCACCGGCCGGGGCGAAGGTATCGCAGCCCTTGCCACTGCCGCACTGATGTCCGCATGACCCGCCTGATCGCTACATTCTTCTACGTGGGTTATCTGCGTCCCGCCCCCGGAACCTGGGGATCGCTGGCAGCACTGCCGACGGGCCTCGCCTTGATGATCCTCGGCGGCCCCTGGTTGCTGGTTGCGGGCACCGCTGCAATCTTTGGCGCGGGATGGTGGGCAACCGGCCGGATGATCGCAGGTCAGGCGAACCATGACCCGTCCGAGATCGTCGCGGACGAGGTTGCGGGCCAATGGATCGCGCTCTGGCCTCTGGCCTTTGGTGCCGCCAACGCAGGCGCGGCCTATACCGCGCTCTGGCCCGGCTGGTTGGCGGCTTTCCTGCTGTTTCGCCTCTTCGACATCACAAAATGGGGCCCTGTCGGTTGGGCCGACAGACGCGGTGACGCGCTGGGGGTGATGCTGGATGATGTGATCGCCGGCCTGTTCGCAGCCCTGGGCGTCGTCATCCTTGCAGGGCTGTTCCACGCTGTGCTGATGACATGAACAACGCAGCACACCTCATTGATCTTGCAAGGGAACGGGGCATCATGATCGCCCTGGCCGAGAGCTGCACCGGCGGATTGATATCTGCCGCCTTGACCGCAGTGCCCGGCAGCTCTGCCGTCTTTGACCGTGGCTTTGTCACCTATACCAATGCGGCCAAACAGGCGATGCTGGACGTCCGTTCCGAGACGCTGAATGCGCATGGTGCGGTGTCGGAACAGGTCGCCCGCGAAATGGCCAGCGGCGCACTGGCGCGGTCACAGGCCGCAATCGCGCTGTCGGTCACCGGGATTGCAGGCCCCGGCGGATCTGACCACAAGCCCGAGGGACGCGTGTGTTTCGGCGTCGCCACACAGGCAGGCACGTTCAGCGAAACACGCGAATTCGGGGCCATCGGGCGCGATGCGGTCCGCGCGGCCACCGTCACACACGGGTTGAGCCTGCTGTCAGAGGCAATGATTCACTTTTCGCCACTTTCTTAGGCGTTCCGCCGAAAAAGCGCGCCAAATAAGCGCAGTTCGATAAACGCCCATTTGTTTTGCGGCCCTCGTAGCAGTTGCCACTTTCTTTACCGACACGAATCCGGCCTCTGGGCCGAAATTTTCGTGAGGAGAAAACAGATGAACGGAGCGGATACCGCTTGGATCATGGTGGCAACGGCGCTTGTGCTGTTCATGACACTACCCGGACTGGCCTTGTTTTACGGGGGCCTCGTGCGGGCCCGCAACGTGCTCAGCGTCTTTATGCACTGCTACGCAATTGCCTGTTTGATGAGCATTCTGTGGTTTGCCTTTGGCTATTCCATCGCGTTCGGGGGCGGCACGACCGGCTATTGGGGCGGTCTGGACAAGCTGTTCCTCGCGGGCATCGACGCGGACAGCCTGGCGGGCAACCTGCCTGAAATCCTGTTCTTTGCGTTTCAGATGACCTTTGCGATCATCACCCCTGCCCTGATCGTCGGTGCCTATGTCGAACGGATCGGGTTTGGATTCGTGCTGCTGTTTTCCGGTCTGTGGATGCTGCTGTGCTATGCGCCTGTCGTGCATTGGGTCTGGGGCGGCGGGATACTGGCCGACGGCGGAATCTTTGGCGACACCGGGGTGCGCGATTTTGCGGGCGGCATCGTCGTCCATGAAACCGCAGGTCTGGCAGCGCTTATCCTCGCTGTGATGCTGGGCGCGCGCAAGGATCGCAGCAAGCCGCCGCACAATCCCGGTCTGGTGATGATCGGTGCGGCGATGCTGTGGGTCGGCTGGTTCGGATTTAACGGTGGCAGCCAGTTGGCCGCCGACGGCGGTGCGGCCATGGCGATCACCGTCACGCATCTGTCTGCCGCTGCCGCATCGCTGACCTGGGCCCTGTGGGAACGAATCAAATTCGGTCGTGCCTCGCTGGTGGGCCTCGTGACCGGCACCATCGCCGGTCTGGCCAGCATCACACCCGCGTCAGGTTTTGTCGGCCCGGTCGAGGCGCTGATCATCGGAGCGATCGCGGGCGTCCTGTGCCAAGAGGCCGTCGCCCTGATCCGCACCAAACTGTCGATTGACGACACATTGGACGTCTTCGCCGTCCACGGCGTCGGTGGCATCTTTGGCACCATCATGATCGCGGTCTTTGGTGCAGGTACTTGGGCGGCACAGCTGGGATCACTGGCCATCGTCGGTGTCTGGACTACCGTCGTGACCGTGGCGCTGATCTACATCTGCCGCGCCGTGACACAGTTCCGCGTGTCCGAGGAAACCGAAATCACCGGACTGGACCTGACCACCCACGGTGAACGCGCCTACGATTTGAATACCTGAACGCAAAACGGGGGCCGCAGGGCGCCCGTTTCACATCCGAAATCGCGTCATGCGGTGCCGTACAGTGCCGCCGCGCGCCGTTCGAACGCCTTGACGATGGTCTGCATCGCCTGATTGAAAAACATACCCGCCGCCCCCTGAAGCAGGCGATTCTTGAATTCAAAATCGACGTGGAAATGCACCTTGCAGCCCTCTGGTGCATCCGAAAATTCCCAACGCGAATTCAGATGCTTGAACGGGCCGTCAATATATTGCGTGTCGATCGCCTTTTGCGCGGGCCACAGTGTGACGCGGCTGCCAAAGGTTTCGCGGAACACTTTGAAACTGACCACCAGATCCGCCAATATTTCGACCCGGTCATCGAACGTGGTGCGGTCGCGCAGACGCGCCGCCGCTGTCCAAGGCAGGAATTTCGGGTAGCTTTCGACATCGGCGACAAGATCGAACATCTGCTGCGGTGTATAGGGCAGAACCCGTGTCTCGTCGTGAACTGGCATTGGTGACTTTCGGTTGTGTGACTATGCCACTGAATGTCGTATGTAGGCCCCTGAAATCAACCCCGGTGCGACAGGTGACCCCATGAGCCAACCCTATGTCATTGACCAGATGATCAGCGCAAAAGCGATTGCCGCGCGAATCGAGGCGCTGGCCGATGAAATCCAGACCACGTTCGCAGGCACGGACAAACTGCTGGTCGTGGGCCTGCTGCGTGGATCATTCGTATTCATCGCCGATCTGGTGCGCGAACTGGATCTGCCGGTCGAGGTCGATTTTATCGAGGCCAGCAGCTATGGCGACGGCATGGAAAGCAGCAGAGAGGTGCGAATCCTCAAGGATCTGCGTGGCACCGTCGAAGGTCGCGATGTGCTGATCGTCGAGGATATCGTCGACACGGGCCATACCCTTGCCCGGGTGACGGATTTCGTCATGGCACGGAATCCGGCCCGTCTGAAAACGATTGCATTGCTGGACAAACCCGCCCGCCGCGAGGTCGATTTCAAGGCCGACATGATCGGGTTTGAAATCCCGGACGCCTTTGTCGTGGGCTACGGCATCGACTACGCACAGCGTAATCGCAACCTGCCCTATATCGGCTGCGTGCGGTTCACATCATGAACCCGCGCTGGCTGCTGAACGCCAGTCGATGGGCCCGCAATCCGCCATCGGCCAAACGGGTCTGGCTGGGCCTGACGGTGATTGCGATCTGTCTTGCGCTGGCGGGTGTCGAGCACCTGTTCGGCCTGTCGATGGACGCGGACCCAGCAGGTCCGCGCCCCATCACGCAGCCCTAGCCCAGTTTGGCCAGCCGTGCCGCCTGAAGCCGGGCGAAATCATCGCCCGCGTGATAGCTTGATCGCGTCAGCGGAGAGGCCGAAACCATCAGGAAACCCTTGCCGAACGCGGCCTTCTCGTAGGCTGCAAACTCCTCGGGGGTGACGAACCGATCAACGCGGTGGTGCTTGGGCGTCGGTTGCAGATACTGACCGATCGTCAGAAAATCGATGTCAGCGGCGCGCATGTCCTCCATCACCTGAATGACAGCCTGACGGTCCTCGCCCAACCCGACCATGATGCCGGATTTGGTGAACATGGTGGGGTCCAGCTCCTTGACCCGCTGCAACAGGCGCAGGCTGTGGAAATACCGCGCACCGGGCCGCACCTCGGGATATAGTCCCGGCACGGTTTCAAGGTTGTGGTTGAACACGTCCGGCTTCGCCGCAACCACGACCTCCAGTGCCTCTGGTGCGCAGCGAATGAAATCGGGGGTCAGGATTTCGATTGTCGTGCCCGGGGCCTGACGGCGCACGGCACGGATGGTCTGCGCGAAATGCTCTGCCCCGCCGTCCGCGACGTCGTCACGGTCAACCGATGTGATCACGACGTGTTTCAGACCCAGTTTCTTGACCGCATCCGCCACGCGGCCCGGCTCGAACACATCCAGCGCCTCGGGCGGTTTGCCTGTCGCGATATTGCAGAACGTGCAGGCGCGGGTGCAGACCTCGCCCATGATCATCATGGTGGCGTGACCCTGGCTCCAGCATTCGCCGACATTGGGGCAACCCGCTTCTTCGCAGACCGTCGTCAGCTTGTGCGTGCGCATGATGTCGCGCGTGGTCTTGTACCCCTCGGACGTCGGTGCCTTGACCCTGATCCAGTCCGGTTTCTTGGGCTGGACGTTGTCGGGTCGCTTGGCCTTTTCTGGATGCCGCTGAGCCGGAATTTTCAGGTCGCGCATGATGACCGCCTTGGTTCGCCTTTGGTTCCCTTGCACTTAGGCGCTTGCGCAGCAAAAGTCCATGAACCCGCCGCGCAGTCCCGCCATGCAAATCGGCGCTTAGCCTATCATGGGTGACTGTTTGCCGTTCGCACTGTCATAGTGACGCAGCAGACGTTGCAAGGCGATGCGCAGAACGATCTTGCCCGAACGCGAGGACCAGCCCATGGCGCGTTCGGTCACTTCCAGGCCTTCCAACAGGCAGCAACAACGCAGGACGGCATCCTGCAATCCCGGCCCCAGGTCGTCCAACGCATCCGTCAATCGTTTGCGCGCGGCCAATGCACCACGCGACAATGACCTGCGCGGTTCAGGCGACAGCGCCGCGCGCCAATCCTCGGTCACGTCCGGGCCTGCGTCAGCGACGACGAAATCCTCTCGCAGACGCTCACCTGCCTGCACCAGTTCACGCGACAGGAACGGTTTGCCCGCCTTGTCGCGCCGGCGCGACAGCCCCATCAGGGGCGTTTCGGTCGCGATGAACCGTGACGCGGCCTGCCGACCGTTCGGGGCAATCCAGTCCGCATGCCCTGCCGCCGCATCCGCAAATCCCTGCGCCCTGTTTTCGTCACGTGCCGTCAATCGGCGCAATTCCGCCCGGCCCGTCGATGTCACGAAATAACGCGCAATCCGTGCGCCCGGATCGGCGCAGGAAATCCAGTTCTGCAACGCAAAGGCCTGCGCCAATTCAGCCTCGACCACAGCCGTCCGCAGCGTCTCACCCTCTGCGTCCTCTCTGACGATCACCGCGCTGTCCATGTCACGGGCGACAGCCATGACCGCACCGGGTTCGCACAGACGTCGCAGGATATGGCCCGCCTCACGTTCCATCCGCGCCTTGCTCAGGGTGCGCGACGGCATCGCCGCAACCGGAGACATTGGCGTGATTGGCGATGCCTTTTGTTCGAGATGCGCATCCGTTTCGGACAGCGCCCGCAAAGCCGCGTCAACCAGCGGATCGTCACGACGCGCCTCGCAATTGCGCACCTGCCGCAGGATCGTTGACGGATGAACCGCCCGCTTGCGCGCGAGTGCGCGAATGGACCGTCCCTTGGTCGTATGGGCGATATAATCCTGGACTGGCGACGGCACCCAGTCCGCATCGTTTGCATTTTGTGTTGAATTCATCGTTGCGTCCCCTTCCCGGCTACGCAGGTTTGACCAAGGCCAACCTGTCTATTTCGAACAACCTATGAGTGTCTAATTAACTAGACGTTAATATTAACACACTCGTAACTTTCTGCTCTGAAAGGATTTATTTTCACCTGATGGATCGCACGATGAAATCGATTGCGGCGCAACACCGCCTGAGATTGTGAAAAACTGACATCCGTTGCGATACGAAAATGCAAAGGATGACACGATGCTCGATCTTCATACACAGATACGCAGGCTCAATCGGCCACAGCTCCTTGTGCGCGCGGCACGCTTTGCGCTGACCGACTATCAACGGGGGCGCGATCTGTCGCGATTGCTGGACGGGCGGGTTCCGGCGACCCCCGGCCCGACACTGATGATCCTGATGGAACGAGAGACCGAAATGGAGGCTGCCCGCCGCGCGCAATCCTATGATTACCGGATTGGCGATCACATCACCGCGTTATGTGCCATCATGTCAGAGGCGCGCGACCTTGCAGCGACGCGCCCCTGCCCGGTGCCACCCCCTACATAAAGCTATCGGGCATCGACGCCTTCTTGTCGGCGACGTAGGCACGCAGCCGTGCCTCGATCTCGGGATCGAGGGGCGGCTGCCGGTATGTGTCCAGCAGACGTTTCACCCGCGCGCTGGCCAGGGCCTGCGTATCGCGCGCGCCCTCCTCATCCCATGTCTCGAATGGCTTGTAGTCCAGCAGCTCTGACCGCCAGAACGCGGATTTGAAATTCTGCTGCGTATGCGCGCAGCCCAGAAAATGGCCACCCGGTCCGACCTCGGCGATGGCATCCATAGCCTGCCCGTTTTCGGACATGTCCACGCCCTTGGCGAAATGGTGCAATGCCCCCAACTGGTCGGCATCCATCACGAATTTCTCGAAGCTGGCGACCAGACCGCCTTCCAGCCAACCACAGGCATGCAGCATGAAATTCACACCCGACAGCAGGCCCATGTTCAGACTGTTTGCCGTTTCATAGGCAGCCTGTGCATCGGGCAGTTTTGACCCGCAGAACGACCCGGCCGACCGGTATGGCAGGTTCATTCGCCGTGCGAGCTGCCCCACACCATAGGTGATATGGCTGGCCTCTGGCGTGCCAAAGGTTGGCGCGCCAGAGTTCATGTCGATCGAGGTCACAAAGGCCCCCATCACCACCGGCGATCCCGGCCGCACGAGCTGGGAATAGGCAATGCCGGCCAGCGCCTCTGCCAGCACCTGCGTCAGCGTTCCCGCCACCGACGTCGGTGCCATCGCGCCACCCACGATGAACGGACTGATGATGCTGGCCTGATTGTTGGCGGCAAAAACCTCCAGTGCACCCATCATCACCGAATCGAATGTCAGCGGACTGTTGATATTGATCAGTGACGTCATCACCGTGTTGTTCTGCACAAATTCCGCGCCGAACAGGATGTTGCACATGTCGATCGAATCCTGCGCGCGGCTGGGTTCTGTCACGGACCCCATGAACGGCTTGTCCGACAGAATCATATGCGCCAGCAGCATGTCCAGATGCCGCTTGTTCACCGGAATGTCGGTGGGTTCGCAGACCGTTCCGCCGGAATGGTGCAACCATTTCGACATATAGCCCAGTTTTACGAATTTCTCGAAATCATCCAGCGTCGCATACCGGCGGCCGCCCTCTGCATCGCGCACAAATGGCGGACCATAGACCGGGGCCAGCACCAGATTCTTGCCGCCGACCACGACTGACCGTTCGGGGTTACGGGCATGCTGGATGTATTCCGACGGGGCCGTGCTGCACAGCTTGCGTGCCAGACCGCGTGGAATCCGCACGCGTTCACCCTCGATCTGCGCACCCGCAGCGCGCCAACGATCCAGCGCCGCCGGGTTATCGACGAAATTCACGCCGATCTCTTCCAGAACCGTTTCGGCGTTGCGCTCGATGACCTGCAACGCCTCTTCGGTCAGAACCTCGTAGTTGGGAATGTTGCGTTCGATATACTTTGCGGTTTCGACGCTGACGGCGGTGCGTTCCGCGCGCCGGGCGGCCCCACCGCCACCACGGGCCCTGCGGCTGGGGGAAATTGTTTCTGTCATGTCGGGCCTCTTTAAGCTTGCGTTGCCCCTTCATACGCCCGTGAATCATGTCAGGCGGGGTGACAAACGCCATGCCGCGCACGAAAGCGACATTGCAGCGCCGCCTGTGACAGCATAATCAGGCCACATGGATATGATTGAACATGAACGCCTGTTGATCGTCGACTTTGGCAGCCAGGTCACCCAGCTGATCGCCCGCCGGCTGCGCGAGTTGAACGTCTACTGCGAAATTCACCCCTACCAGAACGTCACGGACGCTTTTCTGGCGGATTTTGCCCCCCGCGCCGTGATTTTTTCCGGCGGACCGGACAGCGTGACCCGGCCGGGATCACCCCGACCGCCCAAGTCGATCTACGACCTGGGCGTGCCAATTCTGGGCATCTGCTATGGCCAGCAGGTCATGATGCAGGATCTGGGCGGCCATGTTGAAGGTGGCAAGATTTCGGGCGGTGGCGGCACCGCCGAATTCGGCCGCGCATTCGTGACACCCACGGGTCGGCTGGACCTGCTGGACGGCTGGTTCACCAATGACCGCGAACAGGTCTGGATGAGCCATGGCGACCACGTGGCCAAGATCGCACCGGGGTTCGAGGTCTATGGCACCTCCCCCAATGCACCATTCGCCATCACCGCCGATGCCGCACGCCATTTCTATGCCGTGCAATTCCACCCAGAGGTGCACCACACCCCCAACGGCGCAAAGCTGTATGAAAACTTTGTGCGGCTGGCCGGGTTCAGCGGCGACTGGACGATGGAAGCCTACCGCGAACAGGCCATTGCCGCGATCCGCGAACAGGTGGGCGACAAACAGGTCATCTGTGCGCTGTCCGGCGGCGTCGACAGCTCTGTCACCGCTATTCTGATTCACGAGGCGATCGGCGATCAACTGACCTGTGTCTTTGTTGACCACGGTCTGTTGCGGCAGGGCGAGGCCGAACAGGTCGTCACGATGTTCCGTGACAATTACAACCTCAACCTGATCCATGCCGACGAATCAGAACTGTTTCTGGGCAAACTCGACGGCGTCAGCGACCCCGAGACCAAGCGCAAGATCATCGGCGGGTTGTTCATCGACGTGTTTCAGAAGTACGCCGACGGCATTCAGGGTGCCGAATTCCTTGCCCAAGGCACGCTGTATCCCGACGTGATCGAATCGGTCAGCTTTTCCGGTGGGCCGTCCGTCACGATCAAGAGCCACCACAACGTCGGTGGCCTCCCTGAAAAGATGGGTCTGAAACTGGTCGAACCCCTGCGAGAGCTGTTCAAGGACGAGGTCCGCGCCCTGGGCGTCGAACTGGGTCTGCCGCCGTCGTTCATCGGGCGTCACCCGTTCCCCGGCCCGGGCCTTGCGATTCGCTGCCCCGGTGAGATCACCCGCGAAAAGCTGGAGATCCTGCGCAAGGCCGACGCGGTCTATATCGACCAGATTCGCAAGCATGGCCTGTATGACGAAATCTGGCAGGCCTTTGTCGCGATCCTGCCCGTGCGCACCGTCGGCGTGATGGGCGACGGACGCACCTATGATTTTGCCTGCGCCCTGCGCGCGGTGACATCGGTCGATGGCATGACCGCGGATTACTACCCGTTCACCCACGATTTTCTGGGCGAAACCGCAACGCGCATCATCAACGAGGTGCCGGGCATCAACCGCGTCACCTATGACATCACCAGCAAACCTCCGGGCACGATCGAGTGGGAATGATCTACCTGACGGGGGCAATGACCTGCCCGCCTGACCGCCTTGATGCGGTCCGGGCAGCCTTGCCCGCGCATATCGCGCTGACCCGTCAGGAAAATGGCTGCATCACATTCGATGTGGCCGAAACCACGCCGGGCGTTTTCATGGTGTCTGAAACCTTTGCAGACGAGGCCGCATTCGACGCCCATCAATTACGCGCTGGCGCGAGCACATGGGCAAAGATCACAGCCGGGCTGCCACGCAACTACACGGTGACCAAGGGATGAACCCGACCCTGCGCGCTGGTTTGTGGATGATCGGTGCCATCGGGTCCTTTACATCCATGGCCGTTGCAGGGCGCCAGATCAGCTTTGCCCTCGATACCTTTGAAATCATGCTGTTTCGCAGCCTGCTGGGTATCATTATCGTGGTTACGGTTGCAGGTTTCGCAGGCACATTGAACCAGATCGACACCCGCGATCTGCGCCTGCACGGGATGCGCAACCTTGCGCATTTCACCGGCCAGAACCTGTGGTTCTTTGCCGTCGCCAGCATCCCTCTGGCACAGGTCTTTGCACTGGAATTCACGACGCCGATCTGGGTGCTGCTGTTATCACCTCTCTTGCTGGGGGAACGCATCACCCAGGCGGGCGTCATCGCGGCCATCATGGGGTTCGTCGGCATTCTGATCGTCACCCGTCCGGGCACGATCCCCCTGACACCCGGTCTGGCAGCCGCCGCGGCCTGTGCGATATTTTTTGCCCTGACCGCGATCTTTACCCGGCGGCTGACCCAGCGGCACAGTATCACCTGCATCCTGTTCTACCTGACCGTCATGCAGGCCGTCTTTGGCATCGTCTGCGCCGGTTGGGACATGGACATCGCCATGCCAAATGCCGCGACCCTGCCATGGCTGGTCGTGATCGGGTGCGCGGGCCTGCTTGCGCATTTTTGCCTGACGAACGCATTGTCGCTGGCGACCGCGACGATCGTCATGCCGATGGATTTCGCCCGATTGCCGACCATCGCGATCATCGGTGCGCTGATCTATTCGGAACCGCTTGACCCGTGGTTGTTCCTGGGGGCTGCGTTCATCATCGCGGGCAATTACATCAATCTGCGCCGCAAGGCGGCCGCATAAACCGTCCCCCGCGTCAATCAAGTCACATGGAAAAATGCGACACTTGTTTAACGTAAGGTCAAACATTGACCGAATCGTAAACGCTTCTCAGACATGAATGAATGCAACCAATTTCATGGATGGGATGGAGACATGAAACTTTCACTATCGACGGCCGCAGCACTGATGCTGACGACCGCCGCATCTGCCGGTGGTATCGACCGTACGCTCAACAATTACGCAGTCCTGTTCGAAGACGGAAACTACGTTGAATTGGGCTTTGCGACCGTGCGCCCAGACGTATCTGGCGACTACCCGACAACCGCCCCGATCTTTGAAGGCGGACCCCGCGTTTTCAACGGTGGCAGCACCGGTGGCATGGCCGAGGACTATTCCACTGCATCATTGTCGCTGAAATATGCGCTGAACGAAAAACTGGACCTGGGCCTGTTCCTAAACCAGCCCTTTGGTGCCAACGCATTCTACCCCGACGGTGATTACACCGGTCTGGCCGCAGAATGGGATTCGTCGCAAATCGCACTGGTGCTGAAATATCAGGCAACGCCGAACATCAGCGTCTACGGTGGTCTGCGCAGCATCGAGAGTCAGGCGAACATCGTGATCCCCAACAAGCTGGTCGCGCTGAACACGGTCGTGCCCCAGTCCGCAGCGCAGGCCGCCGCGGCACAGGCACAAGGTGCAGCAGCACTAGCACAGGGCGGTCAGGCGCAGGCGCTGGGTGCAGAGGCGCAGGCGCTGGGCGCATTGGCACAGCAGCAAGCGGCACAAGCTGCCGCGGCCGCGGCCGCACAAGACTTCGCAACAGCTCAGACTCTTGGCGCAAGCGCAGCAGCAAACGGCGCGCAGGCGGTCGCACTTCGCGATCAGGCCATCGCACTGGGTGCCGATGCGCAGGCACAGGGTGCAGCAGCGCAAGCGCTGGGTGATCAGGCCCTCGCAGGCTTTGCTGCCGGCTTTGGCGGTGATCCCATCGATGGTCCGTATTCCTACACGGCCACCACCGAAAAAGACCGCGCAACCAGCTACCTTGTCGGTGTCGCATACGAGCGTCCCGAAATCGCGCTGCGCGTCGCACTGACCTATGAGGCCGGCTATACGCATTCGTTTGTGACCACCGAAAACGTTGATGCACTGCCCGCAGCTCAGCTGACCAGCATCACGGAAATCGAGATGCCTGACGTCTTCACCCTCGACTTCCAGTCCGGCGTCGCAGCGGACACGCTGGTCTTCGGCTCAATCCGCCACGCCAAGTGGTCTGACTGGGAAGTGCGGCCCGCAGGCTATCAGGCGATCACCGGCGACCGCGTGACGGGTATCGACGACGACGTGACAACCTACCGTCTGGGTGTGGGCCGCCGGATCAACGACCAGTTCTCGGCCTTTGCCCGCGTCACCTATGAAAAAGGCAACGACGACGTGCTGTCGCGCCTTGCGCCCACGGACGGTTCAACCGCGTTCGGCATCGGTGGCACCTACACCAATGACGCTTTCAAGATCACGGGCGGCATCGAATATGTGACCTTTGGTGACGGCCTCGACAACGCGGACGAAACGCTGGCCACCAACTTCAGCGATAACAAGGCCATCGCTGTCGGTCTGTCGGTCGGCTATCGTTTCTGATCGCACAAACATCTGAATAACAAATGGCCCCGCCTGTCCAAGGCGGGGCCATTTTCATTTGCAGGGGCTGTCTGGATCAGGCGTTCTCAGCGACGGCGATCAGCGCACGCGCGGCCCGCAGGCCAGGTGCCTCACCACCGCGCCCAAGCCGGTCCATCGTGAGGTCCATCGCGACCTGCTGCGCACCCGGCGCGGCCAGCGTGTCGCGCAGGCCGGCACTGATCTTGTCCGCCGTGCAATCCGCAGCAATGTATTCTGGCACTGCACGCGTGTCGGACACGAGGTTGACCAATGTGACCGTGTCGATCCGCACCATGCGCTGCATGATGACCCGCGACAGCCACGCCATGTCATAGGCAATCACCATCGGCGTTCCGGCAGCCGCAAGTTCCAGCGAAACCGTGCCGGATGCCGCTAAGGCCACGTCAGCCGCACGAAACGCCGCACGTTTCACCGCACCGTCAGGATCATCCGCAGGATCAATCAAAACCGGCGTCACAGGCCAATGCGCGGTCAGATCCCGCACCAATCCGACAACCGATGCCGCACAGGGAATGACCACCGACAGATCGGGATGACTGTCACGCAATTGTCCCAGTGCGGCACCGAAACGGGCGGTCAGGCGCGTCACCTCACCCTTGCGCGATCCGGGCAACGCCAGCACCAGTGGCCCGCCACCACTGCGATGTTGCGCTCGGAACGCCTCGGCCTCGGCCTGGCTGGCCTGCGGCTGTGCGACGACCGGGTGACCGACGAAATCACACCCCATGCCTGCTGCGGTCATGTAAGGTGGCTCGAACGGCAAGAGTGCCAGCACATGGTCGATATGACGCGCCATGCGATCTGCCCGCTTTGGTCGCCAGGCCCAGACCGACGGGGCCACGTAATGCACTGTCGTGATGTCGCTGCGTGCCTTGACCAGCTTGGCCACGCGCAAACAAAAATCGGGGCTGTCGATCGTCAGCAGCACATCAGGTCGCGTGTCCAGAACCGCCTGCGCGCATTCGGCAATCCGCCGTTTGAGCGCGCGATATTTCGGCAGCACCTCGGCCAGGCCCATGACACTCAGCTCGTCCATCGGGAACAGGCTGACCAGCCCCTGTGCCTGCATCAACGGCCCACCCACACCGTCAAAGCTGACGTCAGGCCGCAGTTGCCGCAACCCGGTCATGACGGCCCCACCCAGCGCGTCGCCAGACGGCTCTCCTGCGATCACGAAAACCCTCATCGCGTCACCTCGCGCACCCAGAGAAATTTCTGCGTGGCATCAAGCGTGGCGATGACCGCGTCGCGGTCCAATACCATCACCCCACCGGCCTCGATCACGATACCGTCGAGACCTGCAGCGATCACGCCCCGCGCCGTGCCCGGCCCAATGACAGGCAGATCAGCACGCCGATCCTGATCGGGCTTTGGCCCCTTGAACAGAATGCCGCCCCTGCCCGGATTGCGTCCGATCAAGGCGTCCGTGCCGCGGCGGTCCTCTTCGTCCACGATCCTGCCATCGCGCACAATGCAGGCTTGCCCGCTGTCGCGCCGTCCCATGTCGTGAAGACAACGATCACCCACCAGCGCATCGGACCGATGGGGCGGCCCGGGTTGTGTCACCGTCAAAACGCCAGCCGCAGGCAGCAGCCCTGGCACGATGTCATGGGCTGCTACCACCCGCAGACCATGATTTTCGAGAACAGCGATGAATGTCCGCAATGCGCCATCGTCACCTTTGGACAACGCACGCAGCATCACGGGCAGCAACCGCACCGTCGGCCAATCGAAATGCCGCCACGCGATACCGGGACGCTGGATGCCGCCAGCCATACAGACTTGGGTCACCCCACGCGCCCGCAGATCCCGCAAAAATCCCCCAAGCCGTTCCAGCCTGAACCACAGATCGACCGGCACATGCGGTTCTGCCTCCTCAAGGGCGCAGACCAGAGGTCGCGCAGGCAGCCTATCCAACAGCGCCACCGGCAGGTCACCGGCACCCGCGATCAGCGCCAGCGTCATTTCGGGATCAGAAAACTGCGATCCGTCTCACCCAGCACGAAATCGACCAGCTGTTTCACATAGGCGCTATCGGTATCCTGCAAGGCCTCGACCCGCGCATGGAATGTGCCTTCACCGGACTTCAGACTTTCGAACGCCTTGCGCAGCGCAGAGATATCGTCGCGCGGCACGCCGCGCCGGCGTAGCCCGACCAGATTCAACCCTTCCAACCCGGCACGTTCGCCCATGACCAGACCGTGCGGCAGCACGTCGTTTGTTACCATCGACAGCGCACCGATGATCGCGCCCTGCCCGATCCGGACGAACTGGTGAATCCCCGACAGCCCACCGATGATCACATCGTCCTCGATGATGCAGTGCCCGGCGATGGCAACCGAATTGACGACCACGATCCGGTCGCCCAGTTGCGCATCGTGGGCCACGTGACAGCCAGCCATCAGCAGGCAGTCGTCGCCGATCCGTGTGACACCGCCACCACCGGCCGTGCCAGTGTTGATCGTCACACTTTCGCGGATGCGATTGCGCTTGCCGATCCGCAGTTGTGTTTCCTCGCCCGCAAATTTCAGGTCCTGCGGAATTTCTCCGATCACTGAAAACGAAAACACGGTGCAATCGTCACCGATATGGGTGTCACCATCCACGACCACGTGGCTCTTGAGCCAGACACCGTCACCAAGGACAACCTTGGGCCCAACCATGCAGAATGGCCCGATGGTGCAATTCGCACCGATCACCGCATGATCGGACACCACCGCAGTCGGATGAATGTCAGCACTCACCCCTTGAGGTCCAGCATGGCCGAGAATTCGCATTCTGCCGCCAGCTCACCGTCGACTTCGGCACGTCCGTGGAATTTCCAGACCTTGCCGCCCGGCTTGCCGCGCGTCGTCGTCACATGCATCAGCATCCGGTCGCCCGGAATGACCTTGCGGCGGAACTTGGCCTTATCGATCGACATGAAATAGATCAGCAGGTCGCCGTTCACCAAACCCATCGACGCGCCCACCATCACACCGGCCGTCTGCGCCATCGCTTCGATGATGGTCACACCGGGCATGATCGGCGCACCGGGGAAATGCCCCTGAAAATGAGGCTCGTTCATGGTGACATTCTTGATGCCGGTCGCGGTCTGTGTGCCGTCGATATCGATCACGCGGTCAACCAGCAAAAAAGGATACCGATGCGGCAGGATCGCATGAATCAGATGAATGTCAGCGACGGTGATCGGGGTCTGTTGGGTATCGGACATCTGGGCTCCTGCGTGTCTGGGCGGCTTAGGCCACAAGACTGACTAACAACTGGCCTCTTGATCGACAAGTCACTCAGGGGTCCAGCGGTGCCGCCGGTGATGTATCAAGGAGCGTGTCATCGGGGGCTTGTGGCTCGGTTCCGCCGATCAACGGCTGGTCGGCATCGGGCGCCTGCCCTGATTGCAGCATCACCGCGTCGATCCGGCTGACAGCTTCGTCCGTGATATCTGACGCCGCCAGTGCCAGGAAAACGGAACGTCGATCCAGAATGACCGATGCGCCACGTTCCAGCATAAGTTGCCCGACCACATCCCGCACCGAGACAAAGAATTCATCGCGCGCGGCGGACCGCGCGCGTTGCAGCTCGACCTCCTTGGCGTCACGCGCGCGCCGGATGGCCTGCACCTTGGTATCGAATGCATCTGCCTCGGCGCGGAATGCCTCGGCGGTCATGGTCGGTCTGCGCAGGGTCAGTGACCGTTCTTCTTCGGTCAGGGCCGCCACGATGCGATCGTTTTCGGCCTTTAATGCCTCGGCGTCCGCGTCCAGTGCGGCGCGGATCTGCTGGGCGTATTCGCTGTCGATATACAACCGGTCGTAGTCGACGATCAGGATCGGCAACGCCTGCGGATCCTGCTGTGCGGCGGCCGGGCCAGCCCACGCCGCAACTGCGACGCACATGGCCAGAACCGCCGCCCGCATCAGAATGCGGTCGAAATCGTCAGGTCAAACGAACGGGTTTCGTCGAATTCCTCGGCCTTGAGCGCATCGGTAAAGTTGAACCGCAGCGGCCCCAGGGGAGTCGTCCAGAAAATCGCGAAACCGATGGTCGAACGCCCAGTAAAGTCATTGTAGATGGTCGTCGCATTCGGCTGGCGACCGATATCCCAGACTGAACCATAATCGACGAAAACACCGCCTGTGATGCCGTATTCCTCGGGCAGACCCAGCGGGAATTCCGCCTCGAGCCGCGCCACGGCAAAGCTGGTGCCACCCAGCGCGTCGTTCACGTCATTGGCCGGATCCAGATCGCGCGGTCCCACACCGTTGGCATCAAACCCGCGCAGGGTGTTGCCGTTCAGGAAATAACGGTCCGTCACACGGCTGAACCCGTCCTGATACGACAGATGCCCACCCTCAATCGTGGCCCGCAGCGTGACATCCTCGTTCAGCACCTTGGTTTCGGCGGCAGCCAGCGCAGATGTCTTGATGAACTGCGTGTCACCAAATCCGAATTCCTGACCGAACCGGAATACGAAACCTGTGGTCGGGTCCAGCCCGGTGCGTCGGTTGTCAAAGCTGTAGGCGTAACCCAGAGATTGCGTCGTCACGCCGTCCAATGCGGCCTCTTCCTGAATGATCGAACTGATGCCGGTGGCATCTTCCAGACCGCTCAGATCGTCATAGCTGAGTGCGACAAAAGTCGTCAGACGCCCGTTTTCGCTGACAGGGAACGTCAGGTTCGGACTAAGTCGGAAATTTTCGGTGTCATAATCGGCATTCTGATTATCGGTGACCCGGTAGGACAAATCGATGCCCGCACGCAGATCACGACCCAGGAAATTCGGTTCCGAGAAATTGAAATCGAACACACGGTTGGAACTGGCAGTGGACACCTGCACGCCGACGGCCTGTCCGCGGCCAAGGAAATTTGCCTCGCGGAAACTTGCCACCAGTCCCACGCCCACATCGCTGTTGTAGTTGGCACCGAATGACAGCGAGCCTGTGGGCTGCTCTTCGACGTTCACATCCACGACGACCTGATCCGGGCTGGACCCCTCGCGCGCGTCAACCTCGGCATTCGCGAAAAATCCAAGGGCGCGGATACGTTCGGCGGCCTGGCGGATTTCGCGCGGGTTGAACGGGTCACCCTCGACGACGCGGAACTGGTTGCGCACAACCCGGTCCAGCGTGGTGGAATTGCCTTCGATGTCGATGCGTTCGACAAAAATGCGCGGACCGCGCACCAGCTCGAAATTCACGTCCAGCGACAGGTCGCGGTCGTTGCGCGTGATCCGCGGCTCCACGGCCACGAACGTCAGACCCTGCTGGATTGCAAGCCGTTCAAGACGCGCGATATCGCGGTCAACCTGACCGGGCGAATAGGTCCGCCCGCTGCGCGTGCTGAGTGCAGCCTGAAATGTCGCGACATCGACCTCTGGCAGGGCAGAACTCGCGGACACATTGCCGAACGTGAACTGCTGTCCTTCCTGAATGTTGTAGGTGATCAGATAGGCGTCGCGTTCGCGTGTCAGCGCAACATCGACGTTTTGCAGCGTGAAATCGGCGTAACCACGCGACTGGTAGAAATCGGTCAGCACCTGACGATCAAACGCGATCCGATCCTCGGAGAAGGTATCGCGGCTGATGATCGCACGCAAAAGACCGGCTTCCTTGGTTTCCAGCACGCCGCGCAGGCGCCGGTCGGAAAAGCTGCGGTTGCCTACAAAGGTAATCCGTTCGACCTCGGTGACGCCTGTTTCGCTGACCTCGAAGACCACGTTAACGCGGTTTTCGGACAGACGAATGATGCGGGGTGTCACGCTTGCATTGATGCGACCGTTACGCGCGTAGATCGACGTGATCGTCGCAACATCGCGTTCAACCGTTTCAGGCGAATAGATACGGCGCGGCTGGCTTTCCAGCAGCGGCAGAAACTCGCCATCGGCCAGACGCCGGTTTCCGTCGATTGCAACCTGACTGACTGTCGGGAATTCCACCACGTCGATGATCAGCGTATTGCCCTGCGCCCGCACCTCGACGTTGTCGAACAGGCCGGATGCACGGATATTCTGGCCTGCATCGTTCAGGGTAGCCGCATCGACCGTTTCGCCGCGCGAAATGCCACCAAAGGTCAGGATGGTGCTGTCGGCAACGCGCTGGTTACCGTTGATGACAACGTTATTAAACGTAAAACTCTGTGCAAATGCCGGTGCAGCTGGCAGAACCGCGACCGCAAAAACCAGCGTCGCAGTGCGACACATTCCCATCAGTCCGGACGCACGAACGCCCCCCGTTGTCAAAGTCATGTCAGCGCCTGCTTTTGTCATCCCCAGTTGTAAACGGATTAGCCATTCCCAAGCAGGATGTCAAAAGCAAGACGCGCCCGCAAAGCTGCGAGCGCGTCAATATTCGGTAGGTTCGGGCGCTGTTGCTACAACAACGCGACGTAGCCGCCCAAATACAGGGCAAGCATCAGGATTGCGGTCATGATCGCGCGGTCCCAGTTCAGGGACACGATGGTGCTGACACTCCGATAACCTTGTTTTATCGTCTGCATCTCTCGGCTCCTTTCACATGTTGTGTGAGGAATACCGCGCAAATGTGTCGAAACTATGCAGCAAGTCTGGCCGATCAGGGGCAGAACCAGATGTCGTTGAGAATTGCAAAGATCATGAACGTCAGGATCAGCGCCAGCCCCGCCGCCATCAGCACACGCAGTGCTGCATCCGTCGGCTTGCGGCGGAAAACCGCCTCATAGGCATGGAACACCAGATGTCCGCCGTCCAGGATCGGGATCGGAAACAGGTTTAGCAGGCCGACAGCCGCCGACAGCGATGCGATGAACAGGATGAAATTTCCTGCACCCTGGCTGGCCATCGTGCTGCTGGTTTCCGCGATTCCGACGGGTCCCGAGATGTTGCAGGTCGAAATTGCGCCGGTCACCACATGCCACAACCCCGACAGCGACACCGTCAGCGTGCGCCACAACTGCTGGACACCGATCCAGAGCGCCTCGAACGGGCCAACCCGGTCTGTGGCGGCGCTAAAGAACAGATCGCCGTTCACACCGATCAACCAGCGCGTCTCGAACCCGCCTTCGGGCAATGGCAGATCGACGCGCCGGGGTGCAAGTTCCACGTCAATCATGTCACCGCGACGCCAGACCGCGAGTGATAGTGCGTCGCCGTCACCGGCCGTCACGATATCAACCAGTTCGCGAAATGCGATGATCGGCTGCCCGTTCACCGAGGTGATGACATCACCAATCCGCAGGCCCGCATCATCAGCCGCAGACCGCGGCGTCACCCCCGATGCGCGTGGCGGCACCGGATAGGGACCGGATACGACCATTTCAGCGCCGTCGCGGACCACCGTGTAGTCAACGCTGGCGGCAACAGGGATGGAATCGAACTGCACACCCTCTTCGTTCAGATCCAGACCATCAACCGCGACCAACGCATCACCCGGTTGGATTTCGGTTGCGAACTGCGGCGGCAGGTCGAACACCCGCTTGACCGTGGTCGGATCGGACGGTGTCCCAACCCACATCAGGTAACCCGCAAAGATCAGGATGGTCAGCGCAAAGTTGAACAAGGGCCCCGCAGCAACGGTCGCGGCCCGGGCCCACAGCGGCGCACCCAGCATCGTGTGGCGCGCATCCCGACCGGGCACCTCCTTGCCATCGCTGCCAACGGATGCAGCGTTCGCATCGCCCAGAAACTTGACATAGCCGCCCAGCGGCAGGGCCGCGATCTGCCAGACCGTGCCGCGCTTGTCCGTCCGTGACATCAGCACCGGCCCGAATCCGACTGAAAACACTTCGGCATGGATACCGGACCAGCGCCCGACGATATAATGGCCGTATTCGTGGATCGTCACGATGATCGACAGCGATACGACAAACGCCAAAAGCGTAAACAATCCACCACCCAGTGAAGGCAGAAGCGTTGTCATATCCATGATGTCATCCCAGTTTTGCCAATGCCGCGTCGGCGCAGATACGCGACAGGCGATCCGTTTCCATAACCTCTTCTAACGAAATCGGGGCGTTTTGCAGACCCGATTGCGCTGACATTTTGGCGAGCGTTTCCGCCACTACCGCAGGCATGTCCATGAAACCCACACGCCCTGCGATGAATGCATCAAGCGCCCGCTCCTTGGCCGCGTTGAAAACCGCACCCATCTTGCCGCCTGCGGCCATCACCTCTCTGGCCATGCGCAGCGCGGGCCAACGCACCTCGTCAGCGGCACGGAACGTCAGTGCGCCGATGGCCGCCAGATCCAGCCGCGCGACCGGCAGGTGGCTTCGGTCCGGCCAGTTGAGCGCATAGCCGATCGCGTGGCGCATATCAGGCGGGCCGACATGGGCCATCAGCGCACCATCGTTGAAGCCGACCAGGGCATGGACCAGCGATTCAGGGTGGACGATTGCTTCGATCTTGTCCGACGAGATGCCAAAATACTCTTTTGTTTCAATCAGCTCCAGCGCTTTGTTGAACATGGACGCGCTATCGATTGTGATGCGCTGCCCCATGTCCCAGTTCGGATGAGCAGAGGCCTGCGCCACGGTCGCGGACTTGAGCTGTTCCAGCGGCCAATCACGGAATGCGCCGCCGGACGCAGTGATGATGACCCGTTCGACAGCGTCCATCGGTTCACCGACAAGCGCCTGAAAAACGGCGGAATGTTCACTGTCGACAGGCAGGATGCGCGCACCGTACCGCGCAGCCGTCGCCATCAAGAGTGGCCCGGCAGTAACCAGCGATTCCTTGTTCGCCAGGGCCAGCGTGCTGCCCTGTTCCAAGGCGGCCATACCCGGCGGCAGGCCAGCCGCACCAACAATCGCGGACATGATCCAGTCGGCAGGCCTGCGGGCGGCATCGGCGATGGCTTGCGCACCGCAAGCAACCTCGATCCCGGTGCCAGACAGCAGATCCTGTAGTTCGCCATAGCAGTCAGCACTGTCCACAACCGCAATTTCAGCACGCAAGGCGAGTGCATCGGCAGCCAGCTGTTTGGCATTGCAGCCGCCTGTCAGGGCGACGACATCGAAATCATCGGGACGTCGCTTGATCAGATCAATGGTGCTTTGTCCGATCGACCCCGTGGCACCTAGTATGGTGATGCGCCTCAAAAGTTCACGCCCGGCACGTTGAATGCGCTGGCGATCAGCAGCATGAACAGCGATGCCCCCAGCAGCGCATCGAACCGGTCGAACAAACCGCCATGACCCGGGATCAGTGTGGAACTGTCCTTGACCCGCATCCGGCGTTTGAACGCGCTTTCCATGATGTCGCCCAACTGGCTGGCGAAACTCAGAACCACGCTCAGCGCCACGATGATGAAACCTGCATTTGTCAGCATCGCAAAAACAACCCCGACAACGCCTGCCGCAGCCCAGCCGCCCGCGGTCCCGGACCATGTCTTTTTGGGGCTGACCTTGGGCCAGAATTTCGGACCACCCACGACCCGGCCTACCAGATAGCCGAACACGTCAGTGGCCACGACAACGCTGATCAGCCACAGAATCCACGTGAAACCATAGTCCGCGCGGAATGTGAGCAGCCCCCAGCCGGCCACCTGCACGCCAAAGGCAAAACAAAAGAAATACAGCCGTTCGTGTTTGACCATATAGGCACCGACGATTGGCACCACCAGAAACAGCAGCAATATAAATGCGCTTTCGTGGGTCAACATGCCCGACAGCACCGATGCAGTCAGCGCCGCAAGGATCATGCCGGGTGTCGGCAGATCGGGCGCGATCATCATCCAGATTTCCCAGATCATCACGGCAACAGCGAAAATCACCAAAATCTGAAACCAGACGCCGCCCAAAACGACGGCCACGGCACCAACCGCGACCATTGCCGCGCTCGACGCCATGCGGACAGTCAGATCATCCCATTTTCCGGGGTCGGTTTGCGGTTCAGATCCAGCCATCTTATGCTGGAACAGCCCCAAATCGGCGTTCGCGCTGACCATATCCGGCCAATACCCGAGAGAAAACGTCCTTGGTGAAATCAGGCCAGAGCGTGTCGATGAATTCGTATTCCGCATAGGCAGACTGCCACAGCAGGAAATTGCTGATCCGTGCTTCGCCACTGGTCCGGATGACCAGATCCGGGTCCGGCAGGAAACGCGTATCCAGGAACCGGGACAGCGTTTCCGCATCCACGTCCTTGTGGCTCAACCGGCCCTGTTCGATCTCGACGGCCAGACGCTGTGCGGCGCGGGTCACCTCGTCACGACCGCCATAATTCAGGGCAATCGTCAAATGCACCTTGTCGTTGTGAGCCGTCAGCAGTTCAAGGTTGTCCATCAGGCTGACAAGCTTGTCGTCTAGCTTGATCCGGTCACCGATGAACCGCACCCGCACACCTTCGGACAAAAGCGCCATCGCCTCGCGTTGGATGTAACGGCGGAACAATGCCATCAGGCCCGCAACCTCGGTCTGGGTCCGTTTCCAGTTTTCGGTCGAAAAGGCAAAGATCGTCAGATACTTGACACCCTCATCGGGACAGGCCCGCACGATTTCGCGGACGCGCCGCGCACCGGCATGGTGGCCGAACAGCCGGGGCCTGCCCCGCTGCTGCGCCCAGCGCCCGTTTCCGTCCATGATGACCGCGACGTGGTGCGGTCCCTGTGGTGTCTGCTCGTCCTGGGGCATGGTGGCCCTTCCTGATTTAAACATGGCGGATAATCTTCCGCCCGGTCACTACGCCCGCGTTGATGCGGTCGCAAACAGCGCTGGCCCAGGTGTCGGCGGATCAACGCCAAACCCGGACAAATGGCGTCAAACCTGCATGATCTCGGCTTGCTTGGTTTCCAGCGTTTCATCCACCAGCTTGATATGGCTGTCGGTCAGTTCCTGAACGGCGGCCTCCCAGAATTTCTGGTCGTCGTCAGACATGCCGTCCTTGGCCTTCTTGATCTGGTCCATGCCGTCGCGCCTCAGGTTGCGGATGCTGACACGCGCGCTCTCGGCGTAGGAACCGGCCACCTTGGTCAACTCGCGGCGACGTTCCTCGTTCAATTCGGGGATCGGCAGCATGATGATCGTGCCGTTCAACTGCGGGTTGATGCCCAGCCCGCTTTCGCGGATCGCTTTTTCAACCTTGTTGACCAGACCCTTGTCCCAGACGTTGATCGTGACCATCCGCGGTTCGGGCACGTTCACGGTGCCGACTTGGTTGATCGGCGTCGGGCTGCCATAGGCATCGACCATGATGGGTTCCAGCATCGAACCGGACGCACGCCCCGTCCGCAGGGACGCAAGTTCTACCCGCAGGTTCGCAATCGCGCCGTCCATACGGCGGCCCAGGTCGTCGGTATCAAGTTCGAAATCGTCTGCCATGTCTTGTCGCTCTCTTATCGGAGTATCATCCGGTTTTGCCTGCACTTACGTCAATTCGTGCTGCGTGTATAGATCACCGTTCGGATCGCCTGTGACCCGTTCGGATCGTTTTGCCTGTCAGTCGTGCACGATGGTATAGGTTCCGTCGCCTGCAAGGATGCCCTTGAACCCGCCGGGTTCGTCCAGCGAAAACACGATGATGGGCAGGTGGTTGTCGCGGGCCAGCGCGATCGCACTCGCGTCCATCACACCCAGATGCTGGGCCAGCACCTCGTCATAGGACACCCTGTCATAGCGTTTGGCATCGGCGTGTTTGGCGGGATCCTTGTCATAGACGCCGTCCACCTTGGTCCCCTTGAAGATGGCCTCGCAGGCCATCTCGTTGGCGCGCAGCGTGGCGGCCGTGTCGGTGGTGAAATACGGGTTTCCGGTGCCGGCGGCAAAGATGCAGACGCGCTTTTTCTCCAGATGGCGGACGGCACGGCGACGGATATAGGGTTCGGCCACCTCGTTCATAGTGATTGCGCTGATCACGCGGGTATGGATGCCCAGCTCTTCCAGCGCGGATTGCATCGCCAGCGCATTCATCACCGTGGCCAGCATCCCCATGTAATCGGCCGTGGTGCGTTCCATCCCCTGCGCACTGCCCTGCAACCCGCGAAAGATGTTGCCGCCACCGATCACCATACAGATCTCGACCCCCATCTGGTGCACGGTCTGGACCTCTTTCGCGATCCGCTGGACGGTCGGCGGATGCAGGCCGAATGCCGTATCGCCCATCAGGGCCTCGCCGGAAATCTTGAGCATCACGCGGCTGTAGGTCGTCGCTTTGTCCGGCATTTGGGGCATCCTGTTGGTCGGGGTTTCACTGTCCCGCAAATTGTCGCAAAAAGACCCAAGGTTCAATTGCAGAAAGGCCCGCCGTGGCACCGATCACGATCCGCAGCGGCAGGCCGGTCCTGATTGCAGGCCCCACGGCATCCGGCAAATCGGCGCTGGCCTTGCACATCGCGCACACACAAGGTGGCGTCATCGTCAATGCCGATGCCATGCAGGTCTTTGACGGCTGGCGCATCGTCACCGCCCGCCCGGACGACGCCGATCTCGCGCAGGCAGATCACGCGCTATACGGACACGTTGCATATGATGCGCCCTATTCTGTCGGTCACTGGCTGCGCGATGTGGCACCTTTGCTGTCAGGACCGCGCCCCATCATCGTCGGTGGGACCGGCCTGTATCTGACCGCCCTGACCGAAGGGCTGGCCGACATCCCCCCCACGCCGGATGATGTGCGCGCGGATGCGGACAGCCGTCCACTGGCGGGGCTGCTGGCAGACCTTGATGCCGCCACGCGCGCGCGGATCGATACGGCCAACCGTGCCCGCGTGCAGCGCGCGTGGGAGGTGCAGAAATCCACTGGGCGCAGCCTGATCGACTGGCAGGACGCGACTCCACCGCCGCTTTTGCCGCGTGCGGATGCAACAGCCATCGTGGTGGACGCGCCAAAGGACTGGCTGTCACCTCGGATCGAGCGCCGATTTGATGCGATGCTGGATGCCGGCGCGCTGGACGAGGCACGGGCCATGGCCCCGACGTGGGACCCACGGCATCCTTCGTCCAAGGCCATCGGCGCACCAGAGCTGATTGCCCATGTCACAGGTCAAATGTCACTGCCCGACGCCCGTGTGTCGGCCATCGTCGCATCGCGCCAATATGCCAAGCGGCAACGGACGTGGTTTCGCAAACGGATGCGCGACTGGCAGGTTGTCCACACTGTATCCACAGATCCATCCACAGCTTTACGATTTGTTTCCGATTAATTCTGTTGTTTTTGAACAAATGGGCAGGCACTTTTGTCCAAATCGAACACTGGACCTGCCCATGTCGCATATTGCCAGCCTGATCCCCTCCCAACCGCCTGACAGCGCGCTTGCGCTGCAACCCATCGGCGGCGCGACACAGGCGAACCGATGGCGCACCGAGGCCATGCGCAGCCATGCCACGCCGCGCCTGCTGTTCATTGCGCGCGGTCAGGGTCGCATCATTATCCAGGGCCTGACCCACGGGTACTTCGCCAACAACCTCATCTATATCCCGGCACGGACCATGTACGGTTTCGAGGCCGGACCAACCGTTTTCGGCCATCTGTTGACCCTGCCGCGGGCCATGGCATCCGAATGGCCGTCCGAGGCCGTGCACCTGCGCCTGCGGGACGTCATGGCCCAAAAGGAATTCCTGACCCTCTTTGACGGGCTTGAACGGGAACTTTCGTCAGACAGGCAGCATGCACGGCGCGCGGCACATTACCAGACCGGGCTATTGGCCGTGTTCTTTGCGCGGCAGATCGACAATCAGCGCAATACCGGTCCTGACGTGGATCGGCGCAACTCCAGTGCTGCGCGACTGGTTGCGGCCTACACGGACCTGATCGAACGTCATTTCCCCACGGACAAAGGTATTGCGGACTATGCGGCCACACTGGGTGTCACCGCCACGCATCTGACCCGTTGCTGCCGTCAGACCAGCGGTCAATCCGCCCTGACGCTGCTGTCGGATCGCAGGCACTATGAGGCATGTCGCATGCTGCGCGAAACCCGCGCCCCCATCGCCGATGTCGCCCAAGTCGCAGGCTATGGCTCTGCGGCCTATTTCAGCCGCGTGTTTCAGGCGCGTGCTGGCCAGACCCCCAGTGCATTTCGCAAATCCGTCCCGGAACAGCGTCGCGCGGGAAAACATTAAGTTTCGGGCTGCGCAGGCGTCGATCGGATTCCTGCCTGCACAATGACAGCCGCGTTGCGCCGTCGCATGCCTTGGGGCATAGCGAATAAGGCACAACAGCCGCAGCAAGGATTGGATCGGAGACCATGATCGACCCGACATCGCAGCCCGTCCATCCTGCCGCACTGATGTATGCCAAAGAGGTGCGGTCCGGGCAGCTGGATCGACGCGAATTCCTGACCCGGAGCACGGCACTGGGATTGACCGGCACGGCCGCCTACGGCCTGCTGGGTCTGCCCGCACCCGCGGCAGCACAGGCACAGGTGCGGCCGGGCGGCACCTTGCGTATCCAGATGGGTGTCCGCGCCCCCCGTGATCCGCGGACCTTTGACTGGACCGAACTCGCTTATTTCACCTCTGGCTGGCTGGAATACCTGGTTGAATACAACAATGACGGGACCTTTGGCCCGATGTTGCTGGACGGCTGGACCGTGAACGCTGAAGGGACACAGTACAGGCTGAATGTGAGACCGGGCGTGACCTGGAACGATGGCACAGCCTTTACCGCGTCGGATGTCGCGCGGAACATCACAGGATGGTGCGATACCTCGGTCGCGGGCAACTCTATGGCCGCCCGCTTTGGCGTGTTGATCGACGATGCGACCGGTCAGATCAGACCGGATGCGATTGAAATTGTCGACGACCTGACCGTCGCACTGCATCTGCCGTCACCCGATATCTCGCTTGTTGCCAACATGTCCGATTATCCGGCGGCCATCACGCCTGCCGGATTTTCGCCCGACACGATGCTGGAAAATCCTGTTGGCACCGGACCGTATCTTCCGACCTTCTTAGAGGTGGGCACGCGCGCCGATCTGGTGCGCAACCGCGATCACGTCTGGTGGGGCGAGGCCGCTGGCAAGGGTGCCACGCTGGACCAGATTTCATTCATCGACTGCGGCACTGATCCGGCCGCCTGGGTGGCCGCCGCCGTCGCAGACGAGGTCGACATGCTGTTCGAGACCGTCGGCGATTTCGTCGAGGTCATGGACGCGCTGGGCTGGCAAAGATCACAGGTCGCGTCAGGGGCAACCATCTGCATCCGCACCAACGCGCAGGCCGAGGTTGATGGCGTGACACCCTACGCCGATGTCCGGGTCAGGCGGGCGATTGCGATGGCCGTGGACCCCGCCGTCTGTCTGGAACTGGGTTATGCCGACAGGGGCATTGCCGCGCGCAACATGCATGTCGGCCCCATGCATCCCGAATGGGCCGACATTCCCGCCCTGCCCCATGACCCCGCTGCCGCCTTTGACTTGCTGACCGAGGCCGGAATGGCCGATTTCGAAATGGAAATCACCTCGATTGATGACGACTGGCGCAGGAACACCGCCGACGCCGTGGCCGCACAACTGCGAGACGCGGGTTTCAGGGTCAACCGCCGGATCGTCCCCGGATCGACCTATTGGGCGAATTGGAACAGCTATCCGTTCAGCGCGACGAACTGGAATCACCGGCCTCTGGGCATTCAGACACTCGCCCTCGCCTATCGGACCGGTGCCGCATGGAACGAAAGCGGCTATGCCAATCCCGCCTTTGATGCCGCGCTGACCGAGGCAGGCGCCATCGCCGACGCGGACGCCCGCCGTGCTGTCATGGCGCGGCTGCAGACGATGATGCGGGATGATGCGGTGACGCTGCAACCCTACTGGCGCATGCTCTATCGACACGCAAAGCCCGATGTCACCGGCGCAGACATGCATATCGCGTACCTGCCCCAGCTCTACAAACTGGGTCGCAGCATCTGAACCGAATTTTCGCGAAAATTCAGGGGCCGCCCGATTTTTCGCAAAAAATCGGCGCATCGGATCAGATCTGTGCGATGTGACCCTGCGCCGGACGAGCGGCCGCGGCGATATCATCGGACATCTGGCGCAACCGATCGATGTCCGCGCCGATCAGCATCGCATCTGCCGCATGCGCGAGGGCGCGTTGCGATTGCATCACCGCGGCCGGCCCGAAAACGGGCGGCTGCAGCCGGGTCAGCGCAAGCAGTGATCGCTGGACCGCGATCTGCACTTCCATCAGTGCGGCACCGTCCCGTGCAATGGCCTGAAAGGCGTCCACCAGCGCATCCTCGGCGCGCAATCCCCGCACGAAAAGATGCGAAAGCGTCACTTCGGGATCGGCCGGTGTGTCCCATTGCGACAGGACGCGCGTCATGCGGCGGATCACGTCTATTCCTGTGCCCGGATCGTTCACCGCAGGCGACAGCGCGCGGCTTGCAATTTCGGACATCACGATCAGGCCAAAACGTGGATCCTGATCGAAACTGCGGTCCGCGCTGATTTCGAAGCACGACAGTGCGTCTTGCAGCAGGCTATCATAGTCAGGACCGACCGGACCGCCCGCGACATGGGCCAGCGGCGTGCCGCGTGTCACGAAACCGCCGGGCAGCACCTCAAGGTAGATCGAGGCGTTGTGGGTCTCGGCCAGCTTGTTCAAACGGGTCAGACCAATGAAACTGACATGTCCGATATCCGTCGCCCGTATCGGCACGGCATCGGTCGGCACGGTGGCAATGAACGGGCGCCCGCCCAGGAACGGGGCCGCGAGCCGTGCCGCCATCGCATCAGTGGCCGCGCGTTCGACCCGTGCCAGCGTATCGCCAAGCCGTCCGAAATCCGTCAGATGCCCGATCCATCGGACCAGATTGATGATGATCAGTGACAACACCAGCAGTGTCGCCCCGAACAGGATCACGCGACCGCCCTCGCCATAGAGGCCGATCTGCAAACTGATGATCCCCACCAGGCTAAAGATGAATGCGCCGATGAAGCTGGCCAGAACCTGTTGCGCCGTCTGGTCGGTCTTCAGAAGCAGGAAGGCGCGCGGCGTGGCCGTGCTGGACGCCGTGTTAAAGGCCGACAGCATGATCGACAGTGAAAAGGTCGTCACGGCCAGCATCGACGACGCCATGATGTTCAGGATCGCATCGATCGATTCCGCGCCGATCTGAAACGCAAGCGACGACGGGATCACGTCCGCCAGCATAGACCCTATCGCGGCCGCGATCACGCCCAGCAGGCCGTAGGCGCCGATCGGCACCCAGATCCGCTCGAACAGCCGCTTTAACCGGAATTTCAATGACGACATGCAGCACCCCTTTCATGCACGTGGCGACGACAGGGGCAAATCCGCGTCAACTCCCCCAGATGCGCGCCACGTAATTCTGTGTCTCGCGGTAGGGTGGGATGCCACGGAATTTTGCAACGGCGCCGGGACCAGCGTTATACGCCGCCAGCGCGTGTGGCCAGTTCCCAAACGTGACATATTGCTGTTTGAGGTATCGTGCGCCGCCATCCAGGTTTTCGGCTGGATCACGCGGATCAACCCGCAACATCCGCGCGGTATCCGGCATCAATTGCGCAAGACCAATGGCACCCTTGTGCGAAATCGCACCTGCATTCCAGTTCGATTCCTGCTGAACCAGCCGCGCAAAGAGATCCTCGGGGATGCCGTGGCGCCGCGCGGCAGCACGCGCAAGCGCGAGATAAGGTCCCGCATAACGCCCCGCGTACTGCGGTGTTGGCGGAGCCAGGCTTGGCACTTCTACACGCGGCGGCTGCAAACGGATCGAGTTATTGTATTGCTGCGAGGCCCGATTATCGAGCACTGACAACTGGTTCTGAAACAATTGCATCCGGTTCGATGTCGAAACGCTTTGCGCGGATGCAACGGTTGCCGCCACAGCCAAACCGACTGAAATCGCAAGACTGGCTCTGATCATGGACGCCCCCGGGATACGCGTGAGTACTCAGTCTATCCGATTCGACGCGCCTGACCACCCCAATGGTCTTCAGGCCCTGTTAACCTTGGGCCGCAAATCTGTCACAACGGCACGAACATCAGAATCGCAGGGGGACTTCATGGCGGGTTCAGTGAACAAGGTCATCATCATCGGCAACCTGGGGCGCGACCCAGAGGTGCGCACGTTTCAGAACGGTGGCAAGGTCTGCAACCTGCGGATCGCCACTTCTGAAACCTGGAAGGACCGCAATTCGGGCGAACGCAAGGAACGCACCGAATGGCACAGCGTCGCGATTTTCAGCGAACCCCTGGCCAAGGTGGCAGAACAATATCTGCGCAAGGGATCCAAGGTCTATATCGAAGGCCAGCTGGAAACCCGCAAATGGCAGGACCAGTCCGGTCAGGACCGCTACAGCACCGAAGTCGTGTTGCGCCCCTACAATTCGACGCTGACCATGCTTGACGGTCGTGGCGACAACGCCGGTGGCGGCGGTGCCTACGGCGGTGATTCCGGTGGCGGCTATGGCGGCGACAGCGGCGGCGGCTACGGTGGCGACAGCGGGGGCGGTTATGGCGGCGGCAGCTCTGGTGGTGGCTACGGTGGTGGCGGCAATGGCGGCGGCGGCGGCGGCGGTGGCCGCGACATGGACGACGAAATCCCGTTCTGATCCAACAGACGCCGCCCCACGGGGCGGCGTTTTGCGTTCCGCCCTAGAACGAGTCCGCCAGGACCGACAGGACCGCATCGCGTGGCACATCGGACGTGACGAACGCCTTGCCGATGCCGCGTGCCAGCACAAACCGCAGCACACCGGCCTGAACCTTTTTATCCTGTCCCATGAGGGCAAGCAGGGCCTCGGGGTCGGGCAGATCGCCGGGAATGTCGCGGATGTCCTTTTTCATGCCAAGTGCGGCCAGATGCGCGCGGACGCGGCTGGGGTCCTCTTGTGGGCACAGACCCAGCCTTTGCGACAGTTCGAACGCCAGCGCACAGCCGATCGCCACGCCCTCGCCATGCAGCAGGCGGTCGGAATAGCCCGTCGCAGCCTCGAGCGCGTGACAGAACGTATGACCCAGATTCAACAGTGCACGGTCACCCTGTTCGGTTTCGTCGCGCAAGACGATGTCGGCCTTCATCTGCACCGACCGCGTCACGGCGCGCACCCGCGCATCCACATCACCTGCGGCCATTGCAGCGGCGTTCGTCTCGAGCCAGTCAAAGAATGCGGCATCACCCAGCAGGCCGTATTTCACAACCTCACCGTAACCCGCCAGAAAATCCCGGGCGGGCAGCGTGGCCAGCAGATCCGTATCGGCCAACACGAGGCTGGGTTGATGAAACGCGCCGACCAGGTTCTTGCCCTGCGGTGCGTTGATCCCGGTCTTGCCCCCGACAGAGCTGTCGACCTGCGCCAACAGGCTGGTGGGCACCTGCACGAAACGGACACCGCGCCGCAGGATCGCGGCGGCGAACCCGCCCAGATCCCCGATCACGCCACCGCCAAGCGCCACGATCACATCGCCCCGTTCGACCTTTTGATCCAGCAGCCACTCGACACTGCGCGACAGCTGCGCCCAGCATTTGGTAGCCTCGCCCGGCGGCAGGGCCAAGGCCTCTGACGTCAGACCGGCGTCAGTCAGCGCCGCCTGCAAATTGTTCAAATGCAGCCCGGCCACGGTTTCATCGGTCAGAATGGCGACATGGCGACGCCCACCCAGTGCTGCAATGCGCGCACCGGCACCGGACATCAGGCCCGGACCGATCACCACGTCGTAGGCACGCCCCGGCAGATCAACAGCGACGGTTTCGGTCATCGGTGAACCTCCAGTATGTCGGGACGTGTCGCCAGCAAGTCGATCACCGCGCTTGTGGTGTCCTCGATTGTCGACCGTGGCTGCACGTCCAGTGTCAATTCCGCCTGCGCATAGACCGGACTGCGGTTGGCAAAGAGCTGCGCAAGCGTGCCATAAGGATCGGCAGTCCGCAGCAGCGGTCGCGTATCCTTGTTTCTGACCCTGTCCCACAGCACGCTCAACGGTGCATTCAGCCAGACCGCAATGCCGTGCTCGTGGATCACGTCACGGTTCCGTTCTGCCAGATAGGCCCCGCCCCCGGTGGACAGGATCGCGGGACGGTCGGTCATCAACCGCGCGATGACCTCTGATTCGCGGCGGCGGAAAAACGTCTCGCCGTCGCGTTCAAAGATTTCGGCGATCGTGGCAGCGGCGGCCGTTTCGATCTCGGCATCGCTATCGGTGAACGGCACCCCAAGTCGTGCCGCCAGTGCGCGGCCAATCGCGGTCTTGCCCGACCCCATCATGCCCACCATCACCACGGTGCGATGCAGGGTCAGGGATCCAGAGCCGGTGGTGCGTGTCTCGGACCCCACTGGTCACCCATTTGCCTATCGCGGCAGGCTATCTACCGCCAGTTTCAGATTTCCTGCCTTGAATGGCGTGATCTTGCCGAAAAGGCCATATATAAACATCTCAAATCCGTGGCGACCAATCGTCCGGCGACAAATCGGCAGGGGCCCAGACAGATGTGGCGATTGATGAAATTCTTGTTTTTCCTGATCCTGGTCGCAGGCCTTGCGTTGATCGCATACGCCTATGCGGGACCGCTGCTGTTTCCCGACGATTTTGCAGCACCCAGCACGCAGATCACGCAACCTGTCACGCTGGAAACCGATTGAACAGGCATGCAGCGATAGCGGCGGTCGTGCTGATGCCCGCAACAGGCCTGTCGCAGACAGCGAATGAACCCCTGTCCGCGATTGACTGGCTGTCGCAATCCGTGGCCATCACGGCCCCTGCCCCGTTGCCGCCAGTACCACGCGATGAACCATCGGTGGCCAGCAGCATCGATGTCCCTCAGGTCACAGTCACCCCCCTCGGGGCCTCGGGTTTCGGTGCTGTGGGCGTCCTCGCCCCGCGCATCAGCGGCCTGCCCGCAGACATGTGGCAGGCCAGCACAGGTGATGACGTGACGACCCTGATCAACGCACAGGCAGCGCCCGGCCTGCCTGCATTGCATGGCCTGTTGTCCGCCCTTTTGCTGACCCGCGCCGAGGCACCCGCCGGGGCGGAATTGCCCGTTTTGGTCGCGCGGATCGACAAATTGCTGGACCTGGCGCTGTTGCCACAGGCGCAGGCACTGATCGACACCTTGGACGCGACCCGTGATCCGGCCCTGTTCCGGCGTTGGTTCGACGTCGCACTGCTGACCGGATCCGAGGATGACGCCTGCCGCGCCATGCAGGCCAGCCCATCGCTTGCCCCCACGGTATCGGCGAGGGTCTTTTGTCTGGCGCGCGCGGGCGATTGGTCGGCCGCGGCCCTGACCGTCAACACCAACGCAGCCCTCGGCGATCTGGATGCAGATGAAGAATTGCTGTTGTCACGCTTTCTGGACCCGGAATTGTTCGAAGGCAAAGGACCGATGGCGGCCCCGGACCGTATCAGCCCGCTTGTGTTCCGCCTGCGCGGTGCCATCGGAGAGGGTCTTTCGACCGCACGCCTGCCGCTGGCCTTTGCCTATGCGGATCTGGGCGACACGGTCGGGCTCAAGACACGACTGGACGCAGCCGAACGGCTGGCCATGCACAACGCCCTTCCCGCCGCCAGCCTGTCGAACCTGTATCTGGCGCGCACGCCGTCAGCGTCCGGCGGGGTCTGGGACCGGGTCGACGCCTTTCAGGAATTTCATGCCGCAACCCGCATTGCGGATAGATCGGCCATGGTTGCCACCCTGCCCGCTGCCTGGGACGCCATGCAGGCCATCCGCGCAGAGACCCTCTTTGCCACGCTCTACGCCGACGATCTGGATGGTCTCGATGACCCAAAGGTGTCCGACATCGTGCGCACGGTCCGGCATCTGGGCGGTCAATCGGCCCCTGGCGGCAGCGCGTTGATCCAGGCCTTGCTGTCGGGCGATCCGGCGGATGTGCCGACACGTACCACGGTCGAGGCCGCGATCAGTGCAGGCTTTGACGGTGCGCCACCGTCCGCGCAGCTGGATGCCCTGCTCCAGAATGGCCGCACGGGAGAGGCATTGTTGCGTGCCATCGCGATCTTTGACGCAGGTGCGGCAGGTGATGGTCCTGCGATCACCGATGCGCTGCGTGTGCTGCGCGCCGCGGGACAGGACAAGGTGGCACGCCAGGCCGCGATCGAGTTGCTGCTGCTGGACCGCCGCACATGACGGCGCAGCCGATGACGCGCTGGGTACAGACCTTTGTCGCGGCACAGGCTGCAGAACTGGACGCAGCACAGAACACACAACTGGCCTATGCCCGCGATCTGGCCGATTTCGCGGATTGGCTGGCCGACAAGGGACTGCATTTCGACACCGCGACGCAGGACCATGTCGAAAGCTATCTGATCGATTGCGACGCGCAGGGCCTTGCCCGCGCGACCCGCGCCCGCAGGCTGTCGGCGATCCGGCAGCTTTACCGTTTTGCATTCGAAGAAGGCTGGCGCGCCGATAACCCGGCGATCCGGATCAAGGGGCCGGGCAAATCCAGATCCCTGCCCAAGACGCTGACCGTCCAAGAGGTCGGCAGGCTGTTGCAGGCGGCCCGTGACACAGGCCCCGACGCGACACGCAATACCTGCCTGATGGAATTGCTGTATGCCACGGGGATGCGTGTGACGGAACTGGTCAGCCTGCCCGTCAGCGCCGCACGCGGTGACCCCCGCATGCTGCTGGTGCTGGGCAAGGGTGGCAAGGAACGTCTGGTCCCGTTGTCGCCCCCTGCACGCATGGCTGTGCGCGACTGGTTGCAGGTCTGGGACGCCGAACAGGACGCACGCCGCGCACAGGGCAAGCCTGTGTCGAAATTCCTCTTTCCCGCCCGCGGCAAGGCGGGGCACATGACCCGCCAGCGGTTTTTCACATTGATCAAGGAACTGGCCGCGACCGCTGGTCTGGCCCATACCGATGTGACACCGCACACCATGCGTCACGCCTTTGCCACCCATCTGCTAGCGGGCGGTGCCGATCTGCGCGCGATCCAGATCATGCTGGGTCACGCCGACGTCGCCACGACCGAAATCTATACCCATGTCCTGGACGAAGCGCTGTCTGAACTGGTGCTCAATCACCACCCGTTGGCACAAGCGGGCAAAACCACTTGAAGCGACTGTGCCAGACCCCATATCCTCGCCTTGATCAATAAATGGAACTGACCTGATGGACCCCCTTTCGAGCGCGCCCGCGCTCTTTGACGCCGCTTTCTGGATTACTGCCGGGGGCATCCTTCTGCTGTTGTTCATGTCAGGGTTCTTTTCGGGGTCCGAAACCGCCTTGACCGCTGCCTCGCGCGGGAAACTGCGCGCCGCCGCCGACCGCGGCAACAAGGGTGCATCGCGTGCGCTGGACCTGACCGAGGATAACGAACGCCTGATCGGGTCGGTCCTGCTGGGCAACAACGTAGTCAACATCCTGGCGACGTCGCTTGCAACGGCGCTGTTGACCCGGCTCTTTGGCCCCAACGGCGTGGCGCTGGCCACCCTTGTCATGACCACGCTGGTCCTGATTTTTGCAGAGGTTTTGCCGAAAACCTACGCCATCACCAACCCCGAAACAACAGCCAGCATCGTGTCGCGCCCGATCAAGGTGGTCGTGATCCTGTTTTCGCCCATCGTCGGGGCCGTCCGGTTTTTCGTGCGCGGTGTGCTGCGCGTCTTTGGCGTGCAGACCGATCCCGACAGCAACATCCTCGCCGTACGCGAGGAAATTGCCGGTGCGCTGCAACTGGGCCATTCCGAAGGCGTCGTGCAGAAAGAGGACCGCGACCGCATCCTAGGCGCGCTGGATCTGGCGGAACGCACCGTCGAAGAGGTGATGTTGCACCGGTCCGGCATCGAAATGGTCGACGCCGACCAGCCCGCAGCCGATATCCTGCGCCAGTGTCTGGAAAGCACGCACACCCGCCTGCCGCTGTTCCGTGACGACCCCGAAAACATTGTCGGCGTCATCCACGCCAAGGACCTGTTGCGCGCCATGCATGACGTGCAGGACGACGGCACGAAACTGTCCGACGGTGTCACCCGCGTCGACATCATGGACGTGGCCATGCCGCCCTATTTCGTGCCGGAAACCACGACGCTGAACGACCAGATGCGCCAGTTCCTGAAACGCAAATCGCATTTCGCGCTGGTGGTCGATGAATACGGTGCATTGCAGGGTTTGCTGACACTCGAGGATATCCTCGAGGAAATCGTGGGCGAAATCGCTGACGAACACGACGACGAAGAAGACTATGTGTTCGAAACGACCCCAGACGGCGGCTATCTGGTGGATGGGTCCATGACGATCCGCGACGTGAACCGTGCGCATGACTGGAACCTGCCAGACGAGACCGCGAATACCGTCGCCGGCCTGGTGATCCACGAGGCGCAGATCATCCCGCTGGTCGGTCAGGTCTTCAGCTTTCACGGATTCCGGTTCGAGGTGATGGAAAAGGACGAGAACCGGATTTCCGTCCTCAGTATCCGTCCGCTCTGACCGTCCGGCCCAGGCAGATGGTCCGACCTTTGGGTCAATCAGTCAGATGCGGCGCGCAACGATATGGTGGTGCGGTGGGCGCGTAGGCTGAACATCTGCGGCGACGATATCAAATCCAGCAGCCCTGACCCTGTTTTCCAGACGCTCCGCAGTGAAAAAATGGACATTGGACGGTGCCTTGCCCAGTCGCCTCATCGGCCACATGATCAACTTGAGTGCTGACCATATCCCGCCAAGACATGGCGTTTTCGAAATGAACAGGCTACCCGCTGGCAATATTTGATGTATCTGACGCAGGCCAGCGTCCAGATCGGGCAGCAAATGCAGCAGACTGAAACACAAAACCACGTCGGCGTTTTCGTGCGAAAGCCCCGCGAGGTCGGCCACGCGGTAATCGATGTTTTCGGGGCCGTTTTCAGTGTCCTGAAGTTTGCGCGCATGCGCGATCATTGCGCTGGACAGATCGGTCGCCGTCAGATGACCGACATGCGGGGCCAGCCTGCGGGCGGTCATGCCGGACCCGCACCCAATCTCTATCGCGCGCATGTCCTTTGACAGATGGGGGATCGTGCGGCGCAACCCTTCTTCGTAGGCATCCATATCAGCGATCGGATCGCTGATATATTTGTCCGCCGCGCGATCCCAGAATGTTTTGTCATCGACCATCAGCGACCCTTGAACAATCCGCCCAGAATGCCGCGCACGATACGACGACCGGTGGTGCCCTTCAGTTCCTTGACCACGACCGATGCGATGGCCCCTCCAAAACCGCCGTCATCCTTGGCCCGGCGCGAGGTTGACCGCCCGGTCTGCTTGCCTTCGTAGCGACGCGCCATCTTGAATTCGCGCTCTTGCGCTTCGGCCTTTTCCTCGGCGGCTTCGGCTTCTGCGGCGGCTTTGGCCGCGTCGTCGGCGCGCTTGCTCAGCATCTCGAACGCGCTGTCGCGGTCCACTGCGGTGCTGTATTTTGCGTGCATCGGGTTCTGGCCCATCATCACGGCGCGCGTGCTGGGATCAATGGGCCCCAGTTGCGACGACGGCGGGCGGATCAGCGTGCGTTCGACAATCATCGGGGCGCCTTTGGGGTCCAGCATCGACGTCACGGCCTCGCCGGTGCCGACCTGCTGGATCGCCTCTGCCGTGTCGAATGCGGGGTTTTGACGATAAGTTTCGGCGGCCTTTTGCAAGGCCTTGCGGTCGCGTTCGGTAAATGACCGCAAGGCGTGCTGCACGCGGTTTCCCAACTGACCCAGCACATCGTCCGGCACATCGTCGGGGTTCTGCGTGATGAAATAGACGCCAACCCCCTTGGACCGGATCAGGCGTGCGACCTGTTCGACCTTGTCCACCAGCGCCTTGGGTGCGTCGTCGAACAGCAGGTGCGCCTCGTCAAAGAAAAACACCAGTTTGGGTTTGTCCGGGTTGCCGACCTCTGGCAGTTCCTCGAACAGTTCCGACAACAGCCACAACAGGAACGTGGCATAAAGCGCGGGTGACGCCATCAGCCGGTCAGCCGCCAGAATGTTGATCATGCCGCGCCCGTCATCGGCACAGCGGATAATGTCCGACAATTCCAGCGCGGGTTCACCGAACAACTGGTTGCCGCCCTGATTTTCCAGCACCAGCAACTGCCGCTGGATCGCGCCCACCGAGGACGCCGCGACATTGCCATAGCGCAGCGACAGATCCTTGGCATTCTGTCCAACCCAGACCAGCAGCGCCTGCAGGTCCTTGAGGTCCAGCAGCGGCAGCCCCTCTTCGTCGGCCACGCGGAATGCGACGTTCATCACGCCTTCCTGCACGTCGGTCAGACCCAGCAGACGGCTTAGCAGCAGCGGACCCATTTCCGCGACGGTCGCCCGGATCGGGTGGCCCTGTTCCCCCAGCAGGTCCCAGAACGTGACCGGAAAGGCGCTGTATTGCAGGTCCAGACCGATGGTTTCGGACCGCTTCATAAAGGGTTCGTGCAGCTTGAAATCGGCTGATCCGCTGACCGCAAGGCCCGACAGATCGCCCTTGACGTCGGACAGGAACACCGGGACGCCAGCGGCGGAAAATCCTTCGGCCAAAATTTGCAGCGTGACAGTCTTGCCGGTCCCGGTGGCGCCCGCGATCAGGCCATGGCGATTGGCCTTGTCCAGCAACAACTCCTGCGGTACGGCATAGTTTTCACCACCACCCCCGATGAAAATACGATCCGTCATATCAACCCCCAAAGCGTTCTTTTGCAGCGAAACTCTATGCGCCCGGTGCGCCTGATAAAAGCCTCAAACCGGGGTTGGTTCGATTTGCCGACATGGCAACGGGACCCAATGCCGCGCCCCACCATTTTCGCGTTGACGCAACAGAAAGCTTGCCATAGCGTTCGGTCAATTCGTCGGCAACGTCCGGCAGGGAGAACGGAAAAGGGTCCTTTGCGGGGCCCTTTTTTGTTGTCGGCGGCGCTGCGCATGGTCTTAAATTTGTCACTGACAGTCCTGCGGTTGCATGCTACGTCAGGGCCAAATTCTATACCAAGAGGTATCCGATGTTCGAAACGACCAAGACAACGCTGCTGGCACTGCTGGTTGCCGCCGCGCCGCTGGCTGCCGCCGCACAGACCACAGAAGAAACCCCCGCGACGGACACCCCAGCCGAGGCGCCCGCAGCCGAGACGCCCGCAGCCGAAGCACCAGCCGCCGAGGCACCCGCAGCAGAAGAGCTGCGCATCGGACAACCCTACATCCGCGAAGAGTTCAACGATTGGTCGCTGCGCTGTCTCAAGGCCGAAGAAGGCACCGATCCCTGCCAGCTGTATCAACTATTGATGGACGACGACGGCAATGCCGTGGCCGAGGTCAGCACCTTTCCCTTGCCCGCCGGTGGAGAGGCTGCGGCTGGCGCGACTTTCGTCGTGCCGCTTGAAACGCTTTTGACCCAGAACCTGCGCGTCACGATCGACAGCAACGAACCCAAGGTCTATCCGTTCACGTTCTGCAACCAGTCCGGATGCGTGGCACGTGTCGGGTTCACCGCACAAGAGGTCAACCAGCTCAAGCGTGGCAGCAATGCCGTCGTGCGCATGGTGCCTGCCGCTGCACCTGACCAAGAGGTTGTTCTGGACATGTCGCTGTCGGGTTTCACAGCCGGTTTTGACAGCGTCGATCAGCAGTAATCACCGACGCACATCTGCGACCGGGCCGCCCGCCACCGTGCAGGGCGGCCTTTTTCATGCCTCAGGCGCGCGTCAGGGCCACCACCGCATTCAATCCGCCGAATGCAAAGGCATTGGACAGCACCGCCGACACATCGGCCCTACGTGCCGTATTGGCGACGATATCCAGATCGCAGTCGGGATCAGCTGCACGGTGGTTGACCGTGGGGGCGATCACCCCTTCGGTCAGGGCCATCAGGCAGGCCAGCAATTCGACGGCACCTGCGGCACCGATCAAATGGCCATGCATGGATTTGGTCGACGACATCAGCAGGTCACGGGCGTGGTCGCCGAACACCTCTTGGACCGCGGCACATTCGGTCCGGTCATTCGCCGCCGTCCCCGTGCCGTGTGCATTGATATAGCCCACCTGCACAGGGGTCAGCCCGGCATCGGCCATGGCACCGCGCATCGCGCGTGCGGCACCGTCCTGGCTGGGGCTCACGATATCACCCGCATCAGAGGTGGCGGCAAATCCCGCAACCTCGGCCATGATCGTCGCACCGCGTGCCAGCGCGTGATCCCGGTCCTCGAACACGAAAACTGCGGCCCCTTCGCCCTGCACCATCCCGGTCCGGTCCGCTGAAAACGGGCGGCAGGTGTCGCGCGCCATGACGCGCAGTCCTTCCCAGGCCTTGATCCCGCCAAAACACAGCATGGCCTCGGCCCCGCCGGTCAGCATGACGTCGGCCTGCCCTGCGCGGATCGTGGCCAATGCCTGCCCCATCGCATGATTGGAGGACGCGCAGGCCGTCGACACGGTCGTTGCTGGTCCGCGCAGGCCGTGCGTCATCGACAGATGGCTGGCGGCGGCATTGGCCATCAGGCGCGGCACGATGAATGGGTGCACACGGTCGCGGCCCGCCTCATAGACAGCGCGGTAGTTGTCATCGAGCGTGTTCAGACCGCCCCCCGACGTGCCCAGCACCACACCGGCCCGATCAGGATCAAAATCGACCAGCCTTGCTTGTGTAACGGCCTGCGCGCCCGCGATCAGCGCAAACTGGGTGAATCTGTCGTACAGCGCCAACTGCTGCTTGGTGAAATGATCGGCTTCGTCGTAGTCGCGCACCTGCGCACCGATCCTGACCTGCAGGCGGTCCACATCGCGAATATCCAATGGCCCGATGGCGCAGATTCCTGCCCGCATCGCATTCTGTGTTGCGGCGACCGATGCGCCCAGCGGGTTGATCGTGCCCGCACCGGTGATGACGACCCGCCGCATACCCGTCAGCCCTGCCGCTGGATCAGATCCTCGACCGCCGCCACGATGGACCGCACCGAGGACACGTCAAACCCGCTGTCCTGCGGCGCGTTTGCATTGAACGGCACGGCAATGTCGAATGCTTCTTCGATGGCGAAAATCGTCTCGACCACACCCATGCTGTCCAGACCGAGACTGTCCAACGTGTCGTCCATGCTCACATCGGCCCTGTCCAACAAGGCCTGATCGGCGAGGATCTGGATAATCCGGTCTGCAACAGTCTGATCGTATTGCATCTGCCGCTCTGACATGGCTCAGCCTGCCTCGCCCGGATTGGTCAGGCGGGCACGCAGGTCCGCCACAATTTTTTGCAGTTGCGGCAGACCGCGCAGCGCCTTTTGCTGTGCGCGATGGTCCGGCATGTCCAGCGCCGGACTGCCCATGACAAAGGCACCGTCGGGGAAATCGGAATACACGTTTGCCCCGCCCCCCATCACCACATCATTTCCAAGGGTCACATGGTCCTTGGTCCCGACCTTGCCGGCAAAGACGCAACGGTCGCCAAAGGTGCCGGACCCCGCAAGACCCACGTGACCGCAGACGATACAATCCTCGCCCACGACGCAATTGTGACCGATGTGCACCTGGTTATCGATCTTGGTCCCACGACCGATCCGGGTGGGCCTGATGGTGCCTGCGTCAATCGTCGAATTCGAACCGACCTCGACATCGTCCCCCAGCACGACCCCGCCCAGCGAATGAATCCGGTGGCGCGTGCCGTCCTGCGGCGGGGTCAGCTGCGTCCGCCCCATCGTCTTGATCGCACGTTCCTCGTTGGCGAGGTCGGTGGTCACATAGGAAAACCCGTCGGACCCGATCACCGCATTGGGCTGGGTGATGACACGCGCACCCAGATGGCAGTCGCGGCCGATGCGCGTGCCCGCCCCCAGCCAGCACCCGGCCCCGAGGGTGGCGCGGTCACCGATACTGACATGGCTGTCGATGCGGCACCCGTCGCCCAGTGCGACACCCGGCCCGATCACCACGAATGGTCCGATATGCACATCCGCGCCGATCTGCGCCGCAGGATCAATGACGGCCGTAGGATGTATGCCCGTCCCCGTGGGACGCGGATCAAAGGCCTGCGTCAACTGCGCCATGGCAAGGCGTGCCCGTGGCACGGTAATCGCCGCCGCGAGGCCAAGATCGTCCAGATCCGCCCCGTCCCAGACAATCGCCGCGCGCGCCTGACTGGCGCGCAGCGCATCAGCATAGGCCTTGGACATGGCAAGTGCGAGGTCATCAGGACCAGCGCTGCCCGGCTCGGCGGGGCGTCGCACCACCAGTGCCGTGTTGCCATGCGCCGTGGTCCCGAGGGCCTGCGCGATTTCGGCGATCGTCAGGGGCATGTCATCCTCCGCAGCGGGTGTCTGACGTTGATTTAGCCCTGCACCGCCCGGATCGCTACCCCCTCGCGGGCCAAAGCGTCCCAGATCTTGGCGTCCCGCCCGTAAATATCGTTCCGGAACTGCAACTTGCCCGTCACATGGGTAAATGCGGTGCGATAGACGATGTGCACCGGCACGGGTTCGTTCAGGTTCACCCGGCTCTCTGCACCTGTCGCAAGCCGCGCCTGAAAGAACCCTTCGGGATCGCTCTCTTGTTTGGCAAGCAATGCATAGGCGAAATCGAACGGATCGTTCAGGCGGATGCAGCCGTGGCTAAAGGCACGCACGGACCGGCTGAACAGGTTCTTGGCCGGGGTGTCGTGCAGATAGATGTTGTACTGGTTGGGAAACATGAACTTGACCAGTCCAAGTGCGTTGCGGGGGCTGGGCCCCTGACGCATCGAATAGGGAAAGCTGCGTTCAGTATAGGCACTGGCATTGACCGCACCGCGCGGCACCACGCGCCCGCTGCGGTCGGTGACGTCCAGATGGCTGACGGCATTGGCGTTGCGCTGCAGCTGCGGCAGATATTCCCCCACCACGATGGAACGCGGCACGTACCAGCTGGGATTGATCACCATGAATTCCATCACATCGGAAAATTCAGGTGTGCGGCGATCCATGTCCTGCGCTCCGATGACCGACCGCGTCGAGAACGTGGTCCGGTCATTGTCGATGATGGCAGCGGTAAAATCGGTCAGGTTGACCCAGATGTGACGCGCACCACGCGGCCGGTTGATCCAGCGTTCACGTTCCATGGCAACGATCACGGACTGCATCCGCCGTTCCATGGAAACATTGATCTGGGACATGGTGCCTTCACCCGTCACACCGTCAACCGCAAGGCCCATCGCCTGCTGGAAACGCTGCACGCCAGCCTGAATGCTGCTGTCATAGGTCTGGGTCGCCGTGCGTTCGAGGTGCCCCATGGCAATCAGACGATCCCGCAGCGCCACGACCGCAGCACCCGAGGCACCGGGTGCCAGGCTGCCGGCGGGAACACTTGGGCCATAGCCACCCTGCGCCAGCTGGCGTTCCATGCGCAGCTTTTCGGTCATCAAACGTGCGTATTCCGGGCTGCTGGGCGGCAACGACCGCAGAAACGCCGCCGGGTTCGACCGGACAAAGGCGTCAATCGTTCCCGCACGCGACCGCAGCGGAACCTCGCGTTTGATCAGTGGCACAACATTTGCCGGCGTCAGGATACCGGTCTGCACATCGCGGGCATACTTCAAAAAGATCTGGCTCAGCCGAACTTCCATCTGGCCTTGCTGTGCGGGCTCCTGTGCGGCGCGCAGCTCTGCCATCAGCTGGTCGGCGTCATAGGTCGACGCCGGCAACCCATGCGCGGGCGCATTCGCCAGCGCTGCCAGCAATGCGTTGCGGCGCTGTTTCGCGGCGTTGTCCGACCCGGTCCAGATCCCCTGAAAATCGCGCGCACGGTAAAACGCGGCAAGGTCCGCATCCCGGGCTGCGGATTCAGCAACAGCTTGGCGGAATGCCGTCACCTGTGCCTGCGCCAGTGTCGGCAGACTGAACAGCAACACGACAAGGACACCCGCGACAGCGGCGGCGCGCGAAACGAGAGGCATGAACCCCACGGGCAGTGCGTTTGACAAGAATTTTCCCCGGACTTGGCGTGACGCCCCGGCAGCAGGGCTTTGTCCGACTTGTCCGGTCTCGGGGTCACCCTGTCCACTGATATTGGCGACAATACGCCGCCTTTCGCATCCCTGTTGCATCTGGGCCGCGACACGCAAACCATGGAATCACGGGTTCGTGCGCGAAAATTTGCCGAGATGTGGCAAAATTATGGAACAATTTCAGAGGGGGCTTGGTCCGTTCAGACAACTGTGCAACACAGTCCGGGTATCTGATGATCGTTAGCGTGGATCAACCGCGCATCGGCAGACTGGGACAGGTGATTATGGGAACGAACAGCTCTTCGGGCATGACCCGGCGTGGACTACTCGGTGCGTTTGCAGCAACAGCGCTGACAGCGGCACCGACATATTCCAACGCAGCAGGATTTCTGCGCGGTGGCGGCGACATCCGCAGGATCAAGATGTATTCTGGGCGCACGGGCGAACGTCTGGACACCATCTATTGGATCGAAGGCCAGTACATCGGCGAGGCCATCAACGAGATCAACGTCTTCATGCGTGACTGGCGCAACGGCAAGACGATCAACATCGACACCCGCACGGTCGACATCATGGCGGCCGCCCATCGTCTGCTGGATGCGAACGAACCCTACATGCTGCTGTCGGGCTACCGGTCACCGGAAACCAACACGATGTTGCGCAGCAAATCGTCAGGCGTTGCCCGCAATTCCCTCCATCTCAAGGGTCAGGCCGCGGATCTGCGCCTGTCCAGCCGGTCCGTGCGACAGATCGCACAGGCAGCGGCGTCCTGCCGCGCAGGCGGTGTCGGTCGTTATTCCGGTTCGGATTTCGTTCATATGGATTGCGGCGACGTGCGCACCTGGGGCAGCTGATCCAGCTCTCTCCCCCCTGAAACAAAGCGCCTTCGGGCGCTTTTTTCATGCCCACTTGCAGCAGCACCGGACCGCGTGTAAGCACTGATTTGCGCGGGTATGGTGAAAAGGTATCACGAAAGCTTCCCAAGCTTCAGTTACGGGTTCGATTCCCGTTACCCGCTCCACCCTCCATCGCGCAGGAGCATCCCCGATGACCATCACCCGTATTCAATCCGGCCCACGGATGTCGCAAGCCGTTGTTCACAACGGTATCGTATATCTGGCCGGTCAAGTCGGTGCGCCCGGTCAGGACGCCACGGCACAGACACAGGCCGTGCTGGACAGCATCGACGCCCTGCTGGCCGAGGCTGGCACTGACAAGACCAAGATCCTGACGGCACAGGTCTGGGTTGCCGACATGGCCGATTTTGCGGCGATGAATGCTGTCTGGGACGCCTGGGTCGCCCCCGGCCACGCCCCTGCCCGCTGGACCGGCGAGGCAAAGCTGGCCACGCCTGATTACAAGGTCGAAATCATCGTGACCGCGGTGCAATGACGGATCTGCCGTTTCTGACACCGCTGAACGCCGATCAGCTGCGCGCCGCAGGTATTCCCGAACCCTGGCGGTTCGGGATGGCCGATCAGGTCCGGTTTGGGGAAATTGATGCGTTGCAGCACGTCAACAACGCTGTCTACCTCAAGTGGTTCGAAAACCTGCGCATTTTGTATTTCCAGCAGTTCAGCCTGTGGCATCAGCGCGAAAACCGCCCGAAATTCGTGCTGCGCGCGGTTGATCTGGACTACCGGTCCGAGGTCAAACTGACGGATCGCTACATCTTGACCGGTCGCACCATGAAAATGGGCACATCCAGTTTCACGATGGAATACGGTGTCTGGGTCGGTGACAGGCTGACCACGACCAGCCACGCCGTGCTGGTCATGCTGAACCCGGACAACACCAAGGCGGCCCTGCCCGAAAGCCTGCGCACAGAGCTGCGCGAGATCGACGGTGTGCCGGGCTAAAGCCCCTGCGCCTGCAATGCGGCGACGAGGGCTGCGGTTGATCCGTCCTTGTCGTCGGCTGACGCCTGCCCCTCGACCACGGGTTGCAGCGATGTCGCCAGTTCCTTGCCCAGTTCCACGCCCCACTGATCGTAGGAATTGATCCCCAGAACGACACCTTCGACAAAGACACGGTGTTCGTACAGGGCAACGATCTGGCCCAGCACCGCGGGGGTAAGTTTGGGATAGATCAGTGTCGTTGACGGGCGGTTGCCCGGAAACACCCGGTGACGGGCCTGACGATCCAATTCGGCACCGTCGAATTTGTCGGCGACCTTGCCACGTGCCGTGTCCAGATCACGCCCCATCATCAGCGCCTCGGACTGGGCCAGGCAGTTGGCGACCAACAGACGATGCTGATGGTGTAGCCCGTCGTCGTGACCGCGGGCCGCAACCATGAATTCGCACGGGATCACCCGCGTGCCCTGATGAATCAGCTGATAAAACGCGTGCTGGCCGTTGGTGCCCGGCTCACCCCAGACGACAGGGCCGGAATGATAGGGCAGATCGGCACCGTCCATGCTGACGCCCTTGCCGTTGCTCTCCATTTCCAGCTGTTGCAGGTAGGCCGGCAACCGCGCGAGGTTGTTGTCATAGGGCAGCACGGCACGCGTAGCATAGCCGCAGATCTGGTTGTGCCAGATACCGGTCAGCGCCAGCAAGGCAGGCAGGTTCTGGTCCCAGGGTGCCGTGCGGAAATGATCGTCCATCGCCTGACCGCCGCGCAGAAAGGCGCGGAAATTGTCAGGACCTATAGCGATCATCAGCGACAGGCCAATCGGCCCCCACATCGAATAACGGCCACCGACCCAATCCGCGAAGCCGAACACCCGTTCCGGTGCGATGCCGAAATCCGCCGTCTTGTCAGCGGCCGTCGACAGGGCTGCAAATTGTGCACCCGTATCGCTGACCGATGCCGACATCCAGTCGCGCGCCGTCTGCGCGTTGGTCATCGTCTCGATCGTGGTGAACGTCTTGGACGCCACAATCACCAGCGTGGTCGCCGGATCGCAAACCGCCAGTGTCTGCGCGATATCGGCAGGATCCACATTGGACACGAAATGGCAGCGCGGCCCGTCATGATAGGGCTGCAGCGCGCGGGCGGCCATCGCAGGGCCAAGGTCAGACCCACCGATCCCGATGTTGATCACATCGGTGATCGCCCCGCCCTGCCCGGTATAGCTGCCGTCGCGGACCCGGCTGGCGAAATCGGCCATCCGGTCGAGCGTGGCCAACACATCCGGCATCACGTCCTGTCCGTCCACCATGACAGGCGCACCACCGAGGTTACGCAATGCGGTATGCAGGACAGCGCGGCCTTCGGTTTCGTTGATGGCCTGACCGCCGAACATCGCGTCGCGGCGGTCAGCGACACCGCGTGCGTCCAGCAGGTCGATCAGCAGCGCGCGGCCGTCGGCGTCGATGTTGGTCTTGCTGTAGTCGAACCGCATGTCGCCAAGCGTCGCACTGAAATCGGCAGCACGTGCCGCGTCCAGCATGTCGGCAAACCGGCGGTCCGCGATTGTGGCGTGGTGGGACTTGAGCGCATCAAACATGGGGATCAGCCTTTTGCCCAGTGCACGGTCGATCCATCCAGGATCGCGGCGACCGGGGCCTCTTGGGGTGTCAGGGTGCGGGCACGCTCAAGTGCGTCACGCTTTTCATCGCCGATGATGACAATGTGGCGGTGCATCGCGGCGCGCAGCACCTTGGCCGACAGTGTGATCCGCGGTTCCGGTGCGCCGGGCGCACGCATGGCGACCAGCGTATCATCACCTGTCAATGCGCGGTCCAACTGGTCCGCCCCCGGAAAGATCGACGCGGTATGCATGTCCGCCCCCATGCCCAGCAGGCAGACGGACAAAGGCAGTGTGGTCGCAAGGTTCGCCTGAAGATCATCCAGCTTGTGCTCGGGTGCGGGCGCATCGGCATAGAGTGGAACATAGGTCGCGGCTGCCGCGCGGCCCGTCAGCAAACGACGGCGCAGCAGTGCCGTATTGGACCTGTCGCTGTCCTCTGGCACCCAGCGTTCATCGGTCAGCATTACGTTGATCCGCGTCCAGTCCAGATTGGCATCGCACAGGTTGTCAAAGATCGGCCCCGGCGTTGTCCCGCCCGGCACGGCCAGCGTCGCGGAATCATTGGTCAACAGATGTTCGCGCAGCTGCGACGACAATTTGCCCGCCAGCTGCATCATTAGGGCCTCGGTGTCGGGATAGGTGACGATTTCCATTTTCTTACCCCTTGATATCGCGCCAGCGGCGCCCGTCGCGATGCATCAGCATCATGGCATCATCCGGCCCTGCGGACCCCGCATCATACAGTTTCGGCACGTCGTTGCGCGCCTCCCATCCTTCGATGATGGGATCGGTCCAAGCCCAGGCGGCCTCGACCTCGTCGCCGCGCATGAACAGCGTCTGGTTGCCCCGGATCACGTCCATGATCAGGCGCTCGTAGGCGTCTGTCGCATCCTCTGCGTCATCCCCCAGCGCATCGGCAAAGGTCATGTCCAGCGGCACGTCGATCAAACGCATGCCCCCCGGACCCGGTTCCTTGATCGTCACCTGCAAATCCATGCCTTCGTTCGGTTGCAGACGGATCGCCAAGATGTTGCGGTGCCGGGCGGAATCGCCCTCGAACATCTTGTGACCCAGATCCTTGAACACCACGGCGATTTCAGAGGTGCGCGCCTTCATCTTCTTGCCGGTGCGCAGATAGAACGGCGTATCGGACCACCGCCAGTTCGACACATGGCATTTCATCGCGACGAAGCTTTCGGTAAAGCTGCGCGGATTTTCCACATCGGCCCGGTAGCTGGCCGCGTCATCGCTGGCGTCATACTGACCACGTACGATATGGTGCGCCTCGACCGGTTGCAGCGCGCGGATGACCTTGAGTTTCTCGTCACGCACCTCGTTTGCACCAAAGACCGAAGGCGGTTCCATCGCGATCAGACAGAGCAGCTGCATCAGGTGGTTCTGGACCATATCCCGCATCGCACCGGATTTGTCATAATAGCCGCCGCGCCCGCCGACACCGACCGTTTCGGCCACGGTGATCTGGATGTGGTCGACGTAATGGCTGTTCCACAGCGGTTCGAACAGGACATTGCCGAACCGCACGGCCATCAGGTTCTGGACCGTTTCCTTGCCCAGATAATGGTCGATCCGGTAGATCTGCCGTTCGTCGAAATGTTCGGCCAGCGTCGCATTCAGCGCCTGCGCCGATGCCAGATCCCGGCCAAACGGTTTTTCGACGACGATACGGCTGTCTGTATCCGCAATCTCATGGGCGTGCAGACGTTCCGCCAGATCACCGAACAGCGACGGTGCCACGGAAAAATAGAACGCCTTGATGACCTTGTCGCGGATCAACGATTTCAGTTCGGACCAACCGCCTTCACCCTTGGCGTCGATTGCCACGTAGTCCAGCGCGTTCAGAAACTGGTCCAGCGTGTCGGTATCCGATTTCTCGTCCCCGCCGAATTCCACGATCGCCTCGCGGATCATCGCACGGTAGCCGGATGTATCCAGCTCGGACCGCGCGGCACCGATGATACGGCTGTCTGCCGGCATCTGGCCACTGCGGAACCGCCGAAACAGGCCGGGCAGGATCTTACGGCGGGCCAGATCGCCCGTACCGCCAAAAATCACGAGGTCGAAATCATCGACCGGAATAACGCGAGATACCATAGCGGCTCCAATTCCTCGACTGACGCGTTAGCGCTAACGAGTGCGTGTTACCCAGCCGGTTTCCAAAAGTCTAGCACGGGTGCCGCAATCAGGCGTCCAATTCGGCATCCCAATACAGAAAATCCATCCAGCTATGATGCAGGTGGTTGGGTGGGAATTTGCGCCCGACGTTCTGCAACTCTGCCGGTTGCGGTTGATGTGGTTTGCGCCGCAAGGACAGGCCCGAATGTTTCAGCAGCTGCGACCCCTTGCGCAGGTTGCACGGGCTACAGGCCGCCACGACATTGGTCCAGCTGGTCACGCCGCCCCGCGCCCGTGGCAACACGTGATCAAACGTCAGATCACCACGCGCACCGCAGTACTGGCAGCTGAATTCGTCCCTCAGAAATAAATTAAAGCGCGTGAAGGCCACGCGCTTTTGGGGTCGAACATAATCCTTGAGGACGACAACAGAGGGTATCCGGATCGTGGTGGACGGGCTGTGCACAACCTCGTCGTATTCACTCACGATCTGGACCCTGTCCAGCCAGGCCGCCTTGACCGCGTCCTGCCACGGCCAAAGACTGAGCGGATAGTAACTGAGTGGTCTGTAATCTGCGTTCAGCACAAGCGCGGGAAAATGTTTCAGCCCCGCCGGGTCACGCACAAATTCCGTTCTGAAATCACCGTCCATGTCGTCCACGTCCCTGTCCGTCGGGGGTGGCGCTGTGCCTGGTTCATGTGGCGCGCCACCTGTTGATTTCGACTATATCTAGTGGCTGACAGAATCCAAATGAAATTTGGATGACAGTTTGCCGCGTCAATCCATCCCCAGCCTGTCAGCCATGAATGCCAGTGCGACCTGCAACCCGTCGGGCGCTATCCCGTGGGCCGTGCCTTTCATCACATGGGCATAGACCTCTTTCCAGCCAGCGTTCTGCAAGGCCTCTGCCGCCAGCGGCAGCGACTGTGGCGGCACGACATCATCCTGATCGCCATGCACCAGCAGCACCGGCGGGCGGCTGACGACCTCGTCTGCCAGCAGTTCCGGCTGCAACAGACGGCCGGAAAACGCGACCAGGCCCGCCACCGGGTCCTCGCGCCGGGGCAGCACGTGCAGCGCCATCATCGTCCCCTGACTGAACCCCAGCACCATGACCTGTTCGGGCAGCAGGTCCTCGTCGATCATCACACCATCGATGAAGGCGTTCAGATCATCGGCAGCGCGGCGCAGGCCTGCCTCCTGCTCTTCTTCGCTGGACCCGTCGATCCAGGGAATGGGGAACCACTGGTAACCCATGGGCGAACCTGCACAATCCTCGGGTGCATCGGGCGCCAGAAACAGCGTGTCGGGCATGTGATCCTCCAGCGGATCAGCAAGCCCCAGCAGGTCAGCCCCATTGGCTCCGTATCCGTGCAGGAAAATCACGGCGGCGCGGATATCGCCCGATTTCGGTTCCTTGCGGCCAGCGTTCAGTGCACGTGTCATCGGATTCCCTCGCGTTTTTTCTGATCAGCGTAGTAGGCCCACAGGATGCGCGCCGCAACCGACCGCCATGGCGACCAGCGCTGTGCGAAGTCCCGCAGTGCGCGTTCCGTGGGTCGAGCGGGCAGATCATAAAGCATCCGCGCGCCCTCTTGCAGGGCCAGATCACCGGGGGCAAAGACATCGGCCCGCCCCAGGCTGAACATGGCATAGATTTCAGCAGTCCAGATCCCGATACCGGGCACCTGCACCAGTCTGGCCGTCACATCGTCGGTCGTCATGCCGCGCAACGCGTCAAAGTCGATTCCCGCTTGCGCCAGGGCAATGGCATATCGCGCCTTGGGCCTGCTCAGCCCCAGGCTGCGCAACGTTTCCACATCACTGGCGGCAACCTCGGCCGGTGCGGTCATACCCGCCGCCTCCAGCCTCGTATAGATCGCGTTGGCAGAGGCCACGCTGACCTGCTGGCCGCAGATCGCAGACAGCAAGGCCGGAAATCCGTCGTGCTTCAGCCGCAGCGGCAGGGGGCCAACCTGGCGCAGCGCGGTGGCCATCCGGGTGTCCCGCGCCGCCAGCCATGCGGCCCCCTCGACCACGCAGGCGTCGCCTTGGATGATCCGGCCAACGCTCATTGACGCTTGGCCCAATCCAGCGCCTCGGCCAGATCATCGCAGATCGGCGCATCGGGCGGCGGCGGGCGGCGGATCATCAGCACCGGCAATCCCAGATCAGCGGCCGCCGTCAGCTTGGTCCGGCTGGCGCTGCCGCCTGCGTTCTTCACCACCAGCACGTCGATCCCCAGTTCCGTGAACAGATCGCGTTCATGCGGCACCGAAAACGGCGGCCGCCCGATCAGGAACTCTCCGCCTTCGAACGGAAACGGCGAGGTCGGCGGATCAATCTGGCGACAGATCACACGGCGACCCTCTAGGTTGCTGAACCGGTCCAGCGTCTGACGACCAGTGCCCAGGAACACCGTCTGGTCAGGCCCGATATGTTGCGCCGCATCTTCTTCGCGGTCGATCATGGTCCAGCGGTCCTCTGGCCCCGGTGACCAGGGCGGCCGCAGATGATAAAGATAGGCCAAGCCCACGTCCCGGCAGACCGCCGCCGTGCGCAGGGTGATCCGGCTCGCAAAGGGATGGGTGGCGTCCAGCACGGCTGTGATCCCCTGCGTGGACAAGAAATCACGAAACTCCGCCTCGCCGCCAAAGCCGCCGATGCGCGTCGGCAATGGCAATGCGTTGGCCTGCCGGGTGGCCCCGGACAGGGACGCAATCGCGGGCACGTCGCTGTCGGCCAATCCCTGCGCCAACCGCCGCGCATCGCCGGTTCCCGCCAGCAACAACAGCGTCATGCGCCAGCACGGGCGATGATCTGCCCGTCCCTGTCGATGATCACGATGTCAAACCGCATGTCAGAGCCCCCGAAGCCGTCTGTAACGGCGGCCAACGCGCCTTGCGCGACGGCCTCTGCCATGGATGTGCCGACCATCTGATAGGCCTGCAAGGCCGTATTGGCTCCGGCCACCTCTGCATGGCCGGTCAGCGCAGCAAGGGCCGCGAAGTCGACCTGTGACCGCGCGGAATGCAGATCACGTGCACCCTGCGCCAGCTTGGTCATCTTGCCGATGCCACCGCCGATGGTCACATGGGCGACAGGATGCGCCTTGAGGTATTTCAGCATACCGCCCGCGAAATCCCCCATGTCCAGCATCGCATGATCGGGCAACTGGTACAGGTCCTGCACCACCCGTTCGCTCGTGGCCCCGGTGCACCCAGCCACATGGGTCAGCCCTGCCGCGCGCGCCACATCCACGCCGCGATGAATCGACGCGATCCACGCCGCACAAGAGAACGGCCGCACCACGCCCGTCGTGCCGAGGATCGACAACCCGCCCGCGATGCCCAGACGCGGATTCCAGGTGTTCTGCGCGATCTCGACACCGCCCGGTATCGACACCGTGATGGTCACATCGGCCGGGCACCCGTGGTCGCGTGCCATCGCATCCACCACATCGGTCATCATCTGACGGGGCACCGGGTTGATCGCGGGCTCTCCCGGTGGGATCGGCAGGCCCGGCTTGGTCACCGTGCCGACCCCGGTGCCCGCCCGGAACCGAACACCACCGGCCGAGGCGGCAACCCGCACGATGATCAGTGCACCATGGGTCACATCAGGATCGTCGCCCGCATCCTTGGTGATGCCGACCTCGGCCCAGTCAGGACCCGCGTCCATATGCGCCAACGCAAAGACAGGGGTTTCGCCGCGCGGCAGCGTGATCGTGACCTCGGCAGGAAACGCGCCGCCCCACAACCGTGCAAGGGCCGCCTTTGTGGCGGCCGTGGCACAGGCACCCGTGGTCCAGCCACGGCGCAGGGGACCGTCGGGTTTACGCGTCATGACCGGACTATAGGCGCGCCGCCGCCTGTCGCCAAGGTGCTGCAGATCGCCGTTCTCGGCCCTTTTCAACGCATCGCGGCTGGGCCATAACGACCCCATGACACAGACGCCCGACCTTCCTGCATTCGACTGGCCCGTGATGGAACCGGGCTGGGTCTGGCTGTGTGGCGCAGGTCCCGGCGATCCGGGTCTTTTGACCCTGCATGCGCTGAACGCGCTGCGGCAGGCTGATGTCGTGATCTTTGACGCGCTGGTCCAGGAGGCGATCCTGGACTGGGCACCGCAGGCCGAACATATCTACGCAGGCAAACGTGGCGGCAAACCCTCGGCCAAGCAGCGCGACATCTCGCTGCGGCTGGTTGACCTCGCCCGCGCGGGCAAACGCGTGCTGCGTCTCAAGGGCGGCGATCCCTTTGTCTTCGGTCGCGGCGGAGAAGAGGCGCAAACCCTCGTGCAGCACAACGTGCCGGTGCGGATCATCCCCGGCATCAGCGCTGGCATCGGCGGGCTGGCTTATGCGGGCATCCCTGTCACGCACCGCGACGTGAACCAATCCGTGACCTTCGTCACCGGCCACGACCAAAGCGGTGCAGCGCCCTCATCACTCGATTGGGCAAGCATCTCAAAAGGATCGCAGGTCCTTGTGATCTACATGGGCATGAAACACGCAGCCCAGATCGCCGGTCACCTGATCGGCGCGGGGCGTCAGCCGTCCGAACCCGTGGCAGTCGTCACCTCGGCCACGACCTCCGACCAGCGCGTGCTGGAAACAACGCTCGGCACGATGGTCGACGATATTGCCGCCACCGGGATGGAACCGCCTGCCATTATCTGCGTCGGACGCTCGGTGCTGATGCGCCAGGTCCTCGACTGGCAGGGCATGATCGCAGGCGAGGCTCCGCGCGATCTTGACCCGCTGGGCCGTGGCCTGCCCGCCGAAATCGCCTGAGACCTTGCGTCGCCCTCGCATCATCTTGCCACAAATACTCCCGCCGGAGGCACCCGCCCGATGTCACCGCCGCGCGGCCTGATCATCGCTGCACCCGCGTCGGGCAGCGGCAAGACGACAGTGACGCTGGGGCTGCTGCGCGCCCTGTCGCGCGCTGGTATCGACGTGCGAGGGGCCAAATCCGGACCTGACTACATTGATCCTGCCTATCATGCGGCGGCTTGCGGTCGGCCCTGCCTGAACCTCGACGCCTGGGCCATGACCCCCGACCTTCTGTGCGCACGCGCATCGGGCGATGGTCTCTTGCTGATCGAAGGCGCGATGGGCCTGTTCGACGGCGCGCCACCAGATGGGCGTGGCGCAACTGCGGACCTGGCCCGCCTTCTGGGCTATCCTGTCGTGCTGGTGGTGGATGCGGCCCGTATGGCGCAATCCATAGCACCGTTGGTCGCCGGTTTTGCGGCCTGCGATCCGGACGTGCGCATCGCGGGCGTGATCCTGAACCGTGTTGGGTCCGACCGCCACGCGCGGATGTTGCGCCGGGCTCTGGCCCCCAGTGGCCTGCCGGTGCTGGGTTGCCTGCCCCGAACGGATGGCATCGCCCGCCCCTCACGCCACCTCGGTCTGGTCCAGGCCCAGGAGGATCCCGCGCTCGACGCGTTTCTCGACCGTGTCGCGGACACCGTGGCGACCTGCATCGACCTTGGGGCCCTGCGTGATCTGGCGACCTGCGGACCCGACGTCACACCTGCGCGCACCACCCCGCCCGCCCAGCGGATCGCCGTGGCGCAGGATGCGGCATTCAGTTTTTTCTATCCCCATCAACGTGCAGACTGGCAGGCCGCCGGTGCAGAGGTCATCGCCTTTTCGCCGCTTGCGGACGATCCCGTTCCACAAGCCGACCTGATCTATCTGCCCGGCGGCTACCCAGAGCTGTTTGCCGCTCAGCTCAGCAGCGCCAACCGCTTTCTGTCCAGCTTGAGGAACGCAGCACAAAACACTGATATTTATGGTGAATGTGGTGGATTCATGGCCTTGGGGCAGGCCGTCACGGACGCGGATGGGGTCATCCATCCCATGGCTGGCCTGCTTGACCTGCATACCTCCTTCGCTCAGCGCAAATTGCATCTGGGCTACCGACACCTGCATGCAGAGCACGGCCCGATGGCCGGGCGATGGGCCGGACATGAATTTCACTATGCGACGACGCTGCATGCACGCGGACAACCGCTGTTTGCGGCCCATGACGCCGAGGGTACCGCCCTGCCCGACATGGGGCTTGTCGCCGGGCGTGTTGCAGGGTCTTTTGCACATCTCATCGACAGGACCGACGCGCCATGACCGTTACAACCGCACATCCCCAGAACAGGACCGCCCTGCGCAATGTCGCGATCCTCGTGGCAGCCCAGGCGATCCTCGGTAGCCAGATCACCATGATCTTTGTCGTGGGTGGACTGGCAGGGCAACAACTCGCCCCCATCGCCTGTTTTGCAACCCTGCCGATTTCGATGATCGTCTTTGGGTCCATGACAACGGCACCCTGGCTGTCGCACATGATGCAGCGGTTCGGGCGCCGCGCGGGCTTCATGACAGGCGCGGCGGGCGGTCTGATCGGCGCGGGCCTGTCCGCCTATGCAATCACGATCGAGAATTTCGCACTATTCCTGCTGGGTAGCTACCTCACAGGCATCTACATGAGCGCGCAGGGCTTTTTCCGCTTCGCCGCGGCCGATACCGCTTCGGACGATTTCAGGCCCAAGGCGATTTCCTACGTGCTCGCCGGCGGGCTTGTCTCTGCCATCATCGGACCGCAACTGGTGTCATATCTGACATTCGACAACCCCGATGCCACGGTGGCCCGGTTCTTGCCCGTCTATTTCGGTGCCATGGCACTGAACCTTGTGGGCATCGTCCTCTTCCCTTTGCTGCGTATCCCTCGCCCGCCCAGGCCGGTCGCCGGTTCAGACCTCGGGCGCAGCACGGGCCAACTACTGCGCACCCCGCAGATCGCCGTGGCGATCATCTGTGCCATGGTCGCCTATGCACTGATGAACCTGGTGATGACCTCGACACCGCTGGCGGTGGTGGGCTGCGGGTATACGGTGTCCGACGCCTCCAACATCGTGACGGGCCATGTGCTGGCCATGTTCGCGCCCAGCTTCTTTACCGGACACCTTATCGCGCGGTTCGGCGCACCCAGGATCGTTGGCACGGGTCTGGTGCTGCTGGGCATCGCCGGGATCGTTGCGCTGTCCGGGATTGCCTTGGGGAATTTCTACGTGGCGCTGATCCTGCTCGGCCTTGGCTGGAACTTCGGCTTTATCGGGGCCACGACGATGCTGGCCGCCAGCCATTCACCGGCCGAACGCGGTCGCGTACAGGGTCTGAACGACATGATCGTCTTTGGCATGGTCACGCTCGCCTCGCTCGCCTCTGGCGGCTTGCTGAACTGCGCTGGCGGATCTGCCGCGCAGGGCTGGTCCTATGTCAATATCGCGATGGTGCCGTTTCTGCTGCTGGCGGGCGCGGCCCTGGTCTGGTTGTCGCGCGGACAGGCACGACAAACGGTCTAGACGCGGCCCGTCACCACGCTCCGTGTCAACCGCCAGCGGTCCGCCAGCGGCCCAAGCGTCAGCCCGCCAACTGCAACTCGACCCGGATCACGGACCGCCTGCACCAACAGCGGCCGCGCCTGCCATGCGGGCAGCACCGCCGCGCGTGCGAGGGCGGGCAAATCTCGCTGCGCCGCGCGCCCGCGGTCGAAACGTGACAGTGCCGCCCGCGCCAGCGCCGCAACACCATCACGCGTCCCATCCACAAGGGGTTTGCGTCCGGCCTGCTCCAACGCCGGAATAGCCTGAAAAAAGGCAGCGACACCTGCACCGAACGCCATATCGCACACTGGCACCGCATCCTGCGCCCCCAGCAGACGCGCGCCGGTCCACATCAGACTGCCAGCCGTCGCATCAATGTAATCCTCGAAATGGCCTGCATCCTCGAATGCGTCCGGATAGACATCCCAGCGCCGCGCGGCAATCAATCCATCCAGATCCTGCGCGCCTTGCACGTCCAGCACGGTGGCAAGGGCGTCCGTCACTTCATGCCGCCGCACGGGCCCGCCTGCGACCACCTCAGCCAGAACGTCGCGCCACCATTGCAGCCGCATTTCGGCGATCATCGGCTCTGAGGTGACCCAGGGGGCGCGTGCCACCTCCAGGTTGAAGGCATAAAGCGGAAACAAAACCCGGCGCGCGGCCAAGGGTGCCGCCATCGCGGCGCGAAACCGCAGCGGATCGCCCCGTTCAACCAGCGCCGCGCAAGCGTCAAAGCTCATAGCGTATCATCTTGCCAGAAATACTCAAAATCAGACCTCTGCCCCATCGCGCAAGAGTTTCCAGTTGATCGCATCCAGCAGCGCATCGAACGAGGCATCCACGATATTGGCAGAGACACCCACCGTCGACCATGTCCGGCCCGCTGCATCGGCACTGTCGATGATGACGCGGGTGACAGCCTCGGTTCCGCCATCGGTGATACGCACCTTGAAATCCACCAGCCGCATGTCGTCGATGATGTGCTGATAGGGTCCCAGGTCCTTGGCCAGGGCACGCGACAGGGCGTTGACCGGGCCACGATCGCGTCCGTCCTCGCCCTGGCTTTCAGACACGTTCAGCACCTTGCGACCGTCGATTTTGACCACGACCACGGCCTCGGACAGGGACACCATCCTGCCACGCTTGTTGCGGCGGCGTTCAACAGTGACGCGGTAGCGTTTCACCTCAAAGAAATCGGGCAAAAGCCCCAGCTCACGGCGGGCCAACAGCTCGAAACTGGCCTGTGCCGTGTCATAAGAATAGCCGCGGGCCTCCTGTTCCTTGATCCTGTCGAGGATGCGGGCCAGCCGCGCGTCGCCCGGCGCCACCTCCAGCCCGGCCCGCAACAGGCGTTCACGCAGATTAGACTGTCCGGCCTGGTTCGACATCGGAATGATACGGCTGTTGCCAACCAACGCAGGATCGATGTGTTCATAGGTCGCAGGGTTCTTGGCGATGGCGCTCGCGTGCAGTCCCGCCTTGTGGGCAAAGGCGCTGGACCCGATATAGGCCGCCTGTTTCGCAGGCACCCGGTTCAGCACGTCATCCAGAACCCGGCTTGCCGCCTTCAGGCCCTTCAGCGCGTCCAGCGTCACGCCCGTTTCATAGGCGCTGGCATAAGGCTCCTTGAGCAGAAGCGTCGGGATGAGTGTGATCAGGTTGGCATTGCCGCAGCGTTCGCCCAGCCCGTTCAGCGTCCCCTGGATCTGACGCGCACCGGCACTGACGGCGGCCAGCGAATTGGCGACCGCGTGTTCGGTATCGTTGTGCGTGTGGATACCCAGACGGTCACCGGGAATGCCGCTGGCAATCACGGCACGCGTGATATGGCCAACCTCTTCGGGCAGGCTGCCGCCATTGGTGTCACACAGCACGATCCAGCGCGCCCCTGCTGCATGGGCCGCATGGACGGCCTCCAGCGCGTAATCCGGGTCCGATTTGTAGCCGTCAAAGAAATGTTCCGCATCGAACAGCGCCTCGCGCCCCTGGTCCACGATATGTGCGATCGAGGCACGGATGTTTTCGGTATTTTCGTCGTTGCTGATCCCCAGCGCCGTGCTGACGTGGAACGCATGGGATTTTCCGACGATGCAGACCGCAGGCGTCCCTGCGTTCAGGACGGCGGCCAGAACATCGTCGTTTTCCGCCGAACGTCCCGCACGTTTGGTCATGCCAAAGGCCGCGAGGGTGGGTGCAATCTGGCCCACGGTTTCAAAATATTCGGAATCGGTGGGGTTCGCCCCTGGCCAGCCGCCTTCGATATAGTCCACGCCAAGGTCGGACAGGACCTGCGTGATCCGCAGTTTTTCGGTTGTCGAAAACTGCACGCCCTGAGTCTGTTGTCCGTCGCGCAGGGTCGTGTCGTAGAGGTACAGGCGTTCCCTGGTCATGGCATCTCCCTCCGGGCCCCAAACTTTCGCGAAAGTTTGGCCACACCCGAATTTTCGCGAAAATTCGGCATCACAGGTCCTCCAGCTTGGCCGCATCGAATGCCGGTCCGGGTGTCCAGGTCGCCTGCCCACCCACATCCGTCACCAGCACGCCGGCCGCTGTCAGGATATCGCGAACCTGATCGGCCGCATCCCAATCCTTGTCCTGACGTGCCTGCGCGCGGCGGGCCAGCAGCGCATCGACCTTGGCCGCGGCATCGTCTGACACCCCCGCGCCACCCTCACCACCGTCCAGATGCGGCAGGTGTGCCCAGTCGGGCACCAGACCCAACATGTCCAGCCCATGGGCAAACCCCGCCAGCTGTGCGGGCGTCTTGCCCTTGGACAAGACATGCAACCGGGCAATGGCACCCGAGGTGTTCAGATCATTCGCCAGAACACCGATCAATTCGGCGTCCGGTTTCCACATACCATCGGCCTTCAGCGCCGCGATCAGGGCCGGATTGAACCCATGCCCCGCCAGAATACCGTACCAGCGCCGCAGCGTGGCATCAGCATTGTCACGCCGCTTTTCGGTCCAGTCCATGGGCTTGCCATAGTGGGTTCCCAGCATGACAAGGCGGATCACTTCGCCGCTGATGCCCTGATCCAGCAGGTCGCGCACGGTGAAAAAATTGCCCAGGCTCTTGGACATCTTCTTGCCCTCGACCTGCAACATCTCGTTGTGCAGCCAGACCTGCGCGAAATCACACTCCGGATTGGCGCAGCAGCTTTGGGCGACTTCATTTTCGTGGTGGGGGAACATCAGATCGTTGCCGCCGCCGTGGATATCGAATGTATCCCCCAGCAGCGCCTTTGACATCGCAGAGCATTCGATATGCCACCCGGGGCGACCGTAACCCCAGGGGCTGGTCCAGCCGGGCTGACCGTCGCCCGACGGTTTCCACAGCACGAAATCCATCGGGTTGCGCTTGTAGGGTGCGACCTCGACCCGCGCACCCGCGATCATGTCGTCCAACGACCTGCCCGACAATTGCCCATAGTCGGCAAAGCTTTCGACCGCGAACAGCACGTGGCCTTCGGCAGCATAGGCGTGACCCCGATCAATCAGGGTTTCGATCATCGTGATCATCTCGGGGATGAAATCGGTGGCACGCGGTTCGTGCGTCGGCCGCAATGCGCCCAGCGCATCCATATCATCGTGATACCAGCGGATCGTTTCCGCCGTGATATCCCCGATGGCGCGGCCCGTTTCGGCCGCGCGTGCGTTGATCTTGTCATCGACGTCCGTGAAGTTGCGCACATAGGTCACGTGCTCCGACCCGTAGACCTGCCGCAGCAGACGGAACAGCACGTCAAACACCAGGACCGGCCGCGCGTTGCCCAGATGCGCCCGGTCATAGACCGTCGGCCCGCACAGATAGAGGCCCACACGCGACGCATCGCGGGGAATGAATTCCTCTTTTCGGCGGGTTTTCGTGTTGTGCAATCGAATTGTCGTCATGGGGCCCTCGCGGCAGCAATACGCGGCGGCAGACCTAGCGAGTTCAGTTCAGGGATGAAACGTGAAAAAGCGGCCTGCCGAGCGGATCAGCAGGAAATAATGCAGCAAATGTGAATGCAACGCTTGTTCATGAGAACTGCGTAGCAGCCTGTTGCTCACTTGCCAAGCTCTAAGACCTGTCGCAATCTGGCATCATGAGCCGTGAGACCGTGAATGCGCTTTGCGCCACCTTTGCCGGTGCGACCTGCGACGATGCGTTGGGGCCGGGTCATGACAGCTGGAAAATTGGTGGCAAGCTATTCGCAAGCCTCGGCCCAGATACAAGGACCGTGTCGGTCAAGACCGATAGTATCGAGACGGCGCAGATGCTGATTGATGCCGGTCTTGCCGGTCGCGCGCGATATTTTCACAAATCCTGGGTTGCGGTCCCGCTGGATGCCGATCCGGCAGAACTGGCACACAGGATCGGTGTGTCCTACGACATCATTCGTGCAAGTCTGACCCGCGCTGTCCGCGACAGCCTGTCGGGATAGGTCAAAATGCAAAACGGGCACCCGAAGGTGCCCGTTCCGTGATCCAGACTGTGCAGGATCAGAAGTTGAACGAGACGCGTGCCGACAGCGTGTCCGCATCCGTATCGCCCAACACTTCGAAATCATCGAACTCGTGCTGGAGGTACTCGACCGACAGATCAATGCGGTCGCTGGCGGCATATGTCGCACCAACACCGTAAAATCCACCGTTGCCGCTCAGGTCACCAGCAGCGCCTGCGTCAACTTCCAGACGCGCAATACCGGCGGTCACATAGGGCATGAAACGGCCAGCATCGTAACCGGCAACGGCCTTCAGGCGGGCGACGGTCGCTTCGTCGGGCAGCGTGTCGACGTCCAGACGATCGACGTCGATCTCAGCACCCAGCACATAGCTGCCGAGGTCATAGCGGTAACCAGCGTGCAGACCAAAACCATCGGCGTCCAGTTCTGCGGCACCCGGTTCCACATCACCCATGGTCAGCTGACCACCGGCGTAGAAACCGGTCCAGTCATTGAGGGGCTGAACGGGGGCAACGACGACGGGGGTCGGTGCGGGCTCCATTGCGGGCTCTGCCATTCCGCCTGCATAAGCAGCGCCTGACAGACCCATCATGATCGCGGCGGTGGAGACTACGTATTTCATTTTGTGAAGTCCTTAGTTTTTATTTGCTTCAATGCCCAAACGCACAGGGGCGCAAGCAGGTCCAGCAAAATGAAAAATCCGCATACACGATTTCGTTAGAACGTTGGCGCAGCCGTGATCCGGTCTCAGGCAGTGGTGCCTGATCCCAGGTCGGGCACTGACAGGGTTCCGCCCGATACGGCAGCGCGCACGCCCGTGGTGCCGGGGCAGGACGTGGGCATCCCCCGTGCAACACGCACGGCCAGATAGGCGAATGCCTGCGCCTCCAGCATGTCACCGTCCAGACCTGCATCCTCGACCGGGCGCACGCGGGCCCCTGTGGCTGCGTCAATCATCTGCATCATCGTCGGATTGTGACGCCCCCCGCCGCAGACCCAGATCATCTCGGGTGGTGCGGGGCAATGACGCAAACCTTCGGCAACACTCAGCGCGGTGGCCGCCGTCAAGGTCGCCGCCGCATCCGCGTCCGACAGCACCGACACCGCCTGCGCCAAGTGTTGGAACGTGTCGCGGTCCAGTGACTTGGGCGGGATCTTGTAAAAATAGGCGTGCTGCAAGAAGTCAGCGACGATGGCGTCGTCAATTTCGCCCTGTGCTGCCAATCGACCGCCCTCGTCCCGGGGGAAACCGGTGCGGGTCAGCATGACGTCATCCAGCAGCGCATTCGCAGGTCCGGTATCAAACGCCAGCAGCGCGCCGTCTTCCTCGGGCTTTTGATACGCGGGATCGATCCATGTCAGGTTCCCGACACCGCCCAGGTTCAGAAACGCCAGCGGGCGGTCCGCCTTCATCCATTTTGCCAGGGCAAAGTGATAGAACGGGGCCAGTGGCGCACCCTGCCCGCCCAGCCGCACATCCGCACTGCGAAAATCCCAGACCACAGGCACGCCCAGCGCCTGTGCCAATGCAGCACCGTCGCCCAGCTGGTGCGTCCCCCGACCAGCGGGATCATGGGCCAGTGTCTGACCGTGAAACCCGATCAGGTCCACGTCTGCAAACCCCGACAACAGCACGTCATGCCCCTTGGCCACGACTCGTGCGGCCGCGGCCACGTCGTCGTCCGGCCACAGCCCCAAGGCGGCCCGCAAGGTGGCGCGTTCGCGATCCGAATATTCGCGGTAGTCGCTGTCGCCAAAGCTGCTGATCGTTTCGCCGTCGGTCACGAGCACGGCTGCATCGATCCCGTCCAGCGACGTGCCCGACATGGCCCCCAGTGCACGCACCGGCCCTTTGATCTTCATGGTCTTTCCCTCGGACAAGCTCGCGGCTATTGATGCCAATTCAACGCCAAGGGAACAAGCCATGACCTATCACCCCAAATCGGATTTCATCGCCACGATGATGGAGCGCGGCTTTCTTGCCGATTGCACCGATTATCAGGGCCTTGATGACGCGCTCAGCAAGGGGGTTGTGCCCGCCTACATCGGCTATGATGCCACGGCGGCATCGCTGCATGTGGGTCACCTGATGAACATCATGGTCCTGCGCTGGCTGCAAAAAACCGGGCACAAGCCGATCACCCTGATGGGCGGCGGCACGACCAAGGTGGGTGACCCGTCATTCCGCAGCGATGAACGCCCCCTGCTGGGCCCGGACCAGATCCAGTCCAACATTGACGGCATGGGTCAGGTCTTTGCCAAATACCTCTCCTATGGTGACGGGCCGACCGACGCGATCATGCTCAACAACGCGGAATGGCTGGACCAGCTGAACTACCTCGATTTTTTGCGCGACATCGGACGGCATTTCAGCGTGAACCGGATGCTGGCGTTCGAGAGCGTGAAATCACGGCTGGACCGCGAACAATCGCTGTCATTCCTCGAATTCAACTACATGATCCTTCAGGCCTATGATTTTCTGGAACTGAACCGGCGCTATGGCTGTCTGTTGCAGATGGGCGGATCGGACCAGTGGGGCAACATCGTCAACGGAATCGACCTGACCCGCCGGGTGGCCGATACGGAAATCTACGGTCTGACCACGCCGCTGCTGACCACCAGCGACGGACGCAAGATGGGCAAATCCCAAGGCGGTGCGATCTGGCTGAACGGCGACATGCTGGCCCCCTACGGATTCTGGCAGTTCTGGCGCAACACGACGGATGCGGACACGGCCAAGTTCCTGAAAATCTTTACCGAACTGCCTGTCGATGAATGCGACCGACTGGGTGCCTTGCAGGGGTCCGAAATCAACGCGGCCAAGATCATCCTCGCCAACGAGGTCACGGCATTGCTGCACGGACGCGCCGCTGCCGAAGCGGCCGAGGCCACCGCGCGCGAGGTATTCGAACAGGGCGGTGTGGGTGATGATCTGCCCACGCTTGATCTGCCCGCAGCGGATCTGGGCGATGGCATGTCCATCGTGCAGTTGATCGTGCGCAGCGGTCTGGCCGGGTCCGGCAAGGAGGCCAAGCGCCTGATCGCTGAAAACGGCGCACGCCTGAACGATGAACCGCTTTCGGACGCGAGCCTGATGGTCACGGCCGACATGCTGGCCACCCCGATGAAACTGAGCGCGGGCAAGAAACGCCACGCACTGGTGCGCCTGACCTAGGCCAGCGCCCAGAACACCAGCAAAGGCAGGCAGGCCATTGTCGCGACAATGGCCGCCGCCAGCGCCGTGGGGCGCGGTGCCTCGGCCCTGATGCCCAGAACGGTTTGCGATTTTGCCAAGGTTCCACCTTTCTGTCTTGGTGCGATTAAGCAGCCCTTAGCTTTCGATAGCGTTAATCGGGCCATGAAAATGGCTGTCCATCTTGCGCTGATGCAATCCCCCGACATGGGCCGTGCGCTGACATCGCTGGGCCGCAGCGCGGACCTCGTGACCACGGATACAGGTCATGCGCTGGTGATCCGCCGCAGGTTCGGACTCTTGGGTGAAATCCGTTTTTCCTCGCAGGGGCCGGTGTTTGCGGATCAATACACGCTGGCGGACCGGGTGGCGCTGCTGCGCGCTGCACGGCTGCATCTGCTGAACGCTACAAAGGGGACGCAGGCCGTCTGCCGCGCTGCAGGCTTTGCCCAGGTGATGACCCCTGCGACGACCGCGATCCTACCGGTGGCCCCCGATCGTGACGCGCAAATGCGCATGGCACATGGCAAATGGCGCAATGCGGCCCGCGCGGCGGCCCGCGCCGGGCTGACGCTGACGCGATCCCCGCTGGACGGCGAACATGCATGGCTGTTCGCGCGAGAGGCTGCGCAACAAAATTCGCGCGGCTATCGCGCCCTGCCCCCCGCACTGACACGGGCCTATGCACAGGCAAATCCCGGTCAGGCACAGGTTTTTACCGCGCATCAAAACGGCGCACCCATCGCCGCCATGCTTGTTCTGACCCATGGCGCGTCCGCGACCTATCAGATCGGCTGGTCCGGCGACGCGGGTCGGCGCGCGCGGGCGCATCACGCGATCCTGATGGCCGTCACGGATTGGCTGCGTGACACGGGGGTCGCCACGCTGGATCTGGGCAGTCTGGACACGCGCCATGCACCCGGTCTGGCACGGTTCAAACTGGGATCAGGTGCTGCCCCGCTCACCTTGGGCGGCACATGGGTCAGATGGCCCCGACCATCCGACGCGTTTCGGCGGTGGCAGCGTCCCCGCCAATCATTGTAGGCTGTTCCCGACACAAGAATGGAGCAGGCCGATGACCCGATATGTCGTCTATGACGTGTTTACGGACACCCCCTTTGGCGGCAACCAATTGGCCGTGTTCCCTGACGGCGAAGGTGTCAGGGACAGCGATCTGCAAAAGGTCGCGGCGGAATTCAATTTCTCCGAGGTTGTGTTCGTATATCCGCCGGGTGACCTGCGGCACACGGCGCGGCTGCGGATCTTTACGCCGACGATGGAAATCCCCTTTGCCGGTCATCCGTTGATCGGAACTGCGGTGGCCCTGTCAAAACTGGGATTCCCGTCGGACATGACCCTCGAGACCGGCGCAGGACCCATCATCTGCGATGTGACGGGTGACCGCGCGGCCTTTGTCACGACGAATCCACTGAACCGCGCGGATGAACCGGCGGTCGATCTGGTCGCACGCGTGCTGGGGCTTGCCGCCTCCGAGATCGACACGCAGACGCATCGCCCGGTGCAGGCAGGTGTCGGCCTGACGTTCACGCTCGTGCAACTGACGGACAGGGCCACCCTGTCGCGCTGCGCCCCCGACACGGCAGCAATGAAACAGGCAAGAGACCTGCACCCCGCCAGTCTGGATTTTGCCACCCTTGCCTACGTCAAGGACGGCGATGAAATCCACGCGCGGATGTTCGCGCCGCTCGACAACATCCCCGAAGACCCCGCCACCGGCAGCGCTGCGGCTGCCTTGGCCGCGCTCTTGCGTGATGTGACCGGAACCGATCAGACGCTGACAATCCACCAGGGCTACGACATGGGGCGTCCATCGGTCATTCATGCGCAGGCCGATGCCGGCGCTGTGCGGATCACCGGTTCTGCCTGCCAGACAATGGAGGGTCGTCTTGTCATCTGAACCACCCAGCCTGCTGCCACTGTGCGCCTATGACATCTGGTCGGATGGCACGGCGCAACCCTGCGACAGCTTTGGCATTACACCGTCCGCGGGTGCGACCTATCGCTGGCTGCACCTTGATCTGTCGGATGCGGCATTGCGCGGCTGGTCGGCTGAAAACCTGCCGCCGCTGGCCAGGCGCACCCTGCTGGCCGACAAGACGCGGCCGCGCACGGATCACGGTGACGGCGGCCTGACCGTCACCCTGCGCGGGATCAATCTGAACGAAAACGAAGAAGATGCCGACATGGTATCCCTGCGCATCTGGCTGACAGGCACCCTGATCGTCACCGTGCGGCGCCAGCGCGTATATGCCGTCGAGGAATTGCGCGACCGGATCGCTCGCAACGACGCACCGCACAGCACCGATCACATGCTGGCCCGCCTGACAGAGGCACTTGTCGCGCGGGTCGAACAGATCGCATTCGACCGCGAGGATCTGGCCGACGACATGGAAGATTCGGTCTACGAGGAAAACCGCCAGCCGCTCACCGACCTTGCCCCCTTGCGCCGCGAGATCATCAAGCTGCGCCGCCATGTGTCACCCTTGGCAGATACGCTGCAACAGCTGGCACAACTGGACACAGACCTAATCGCGGACGATCTGCGCGCGCGGATGCGCGATACCGCCAGCCGGTGCCGTTGGTCATTGGAAGAATTGTCAGAGGTGCATGACCGGCTTGAGGCAATGGCCGATCATCTGGACGCCGTCGCTGCGGCCCGTCTGGAACGCAACGGGTATCGGTTGTCGATCGTGGCCGCGATTTTCCTGCCACTGGGGTTTCTGACGGGTCTGTTCGGGGTCAATGTCGCGGGCATGCCTGGCGTGACCTACGACCATGCCTTTGCGATCCTGTGCATCGGCATGGTCGTGATCGGCGTCCTGTCAGCTGCCGTGATGCGCTGGCTGCGCTGGTTTTAGCCGAACAGCACTGGCGCGCCGGTCTGGCGATGGATGTCGTTCACCGTTTCGGTTTCCAGCTGCAACTGGTCTGCGAAATCGCGCAGGAACTCGGCCTCCTTGATGTGATCGAGGTCGATGGCGGCCAGCGCCATTGCATAGACCTGTGCCTCTGCCCCGACCGGGACCATTTCGGCCAGCTGCGCGACACTGATGTCGGCGGCCATAGCCTGTTCGACAAAGGCGCGTTCCTCGGCCGTGGCGTCATCCAGATGTTCCATGATGCGGTGGCGTTCGGTTTCGTCCATCTGTCCGTCGGCCTTGGCCGCCTGCACCATCGCAACCAGCATCACCGCGGCCAGACCCTCTTGTTCTGCGGTCGGCTCGATCGGGTCCTCGGGCGTTTGCTGGAATTGCGAATTCAGCGTGCGGCCGAAGCCGCCACCGCCATTGCTGCTGGCCCCGGCCAGACCGCCCAACAGGCCGCCCAGACCGCCGGCGCCGGCCAGACCACCCAGGGCACCGCCACCCGATCCGCCGCCGGTCAGACCGCCCAGCATACCGGCCAGACCGCCGCTGGACCCGGCACTCCGTGTGCCTGTCTTGGCCCCTTGCAAGCTTTCAAGCAGGCCGCCCAGACCGCCTGATCCGGTTTTGCCCCCTGCCGACCGGCTGCCGCCGCCCAGCATGTCGTCCAGCATGGTCCCGGATTTCCCTTGTTTCGCGCTACGTGTCAGCGAGGCTGCACCCTTGGCAACGGCAACCCCGACAGCCACGCGGGCCAGTGTTTTCATCAGACTCATGTCAAATATCCCCAAAGTCGAACCAGTTCAGGCAAAAGCTGGCACATCTTGTGGCAACTTGCCATGCAAATGGGCGGACGTGGTAGCCCACCGGCGAAAATCTGGCTAAAGGTAGCCGCACAACCGGCGGAGAAGCCATGACCCAATCAATCCAGTCCCGCGCCGCGACCGCCGGTTTGCGGATGACCGGCCAGCGCCGCACCATCGCAAAGGTGTTGGACGGTGCCACCGACCACCCGGATGTCGAAGAACTGCACCGCCGCGCCATAACACTGGATGCGCGCATTTCGCTGGCGACCGTTTACCGCACGGTGAAACTGTTCGAAGAAGAAGGCATTCTGGAAAAACACGATTTTGGTGATGGGCGCGCCCGGTACGAACACGCCGATGGGCCGCATCACGACCATCTGATCGACATGACCACCGGACAGGTGATCGAATTCGTAGATCCCGAGATCGAGGCGCTACAAGAACGGATTGCCCGCAGATTGGGCTATCGCTTGCAGGGACACCGTCTCGAACTTTACGGTGAACCCATTTCCCCCGAAGAGAACGCCGAGTGATCGGCGGGGCTGGTCCCCACCCCTGCGTCAGCATAGTCATGCGCGCAGATCAACGGAGCATGCCATGAACAATCTACGCGGCGGCGGGCTGATGGTGCTGGCGATGCTGGGCTTTGCCATCGAGGACATGTTCATCAAACTGCTGGCCGACACGATGTCGGTCGGTGCGATCCTGATGTATCTGGGGCTGGGTGGTGCGCTGGTGTTCGGCGCGCTGAGCCTCAAACGCGGCGATCCTCTGCTGTCGCGCGACCTGCTGCATCCGATGGTGCTGCTGCGCAACGGATGCGAGGTGCTGGGCACGGTCGGTTTCGTCACGGCCGTCGCCCTGACGCCGATTTCGTCGGCCAGCGCCATCATTCAGGCGATCCCGCTGTTCGTGACTGCGGGCGCGGCCCTGTTTCTGGGCGAAAACGTCGGCTGGCGGCGCTGGGTTGCCATTGCCATCGGATTTTGCGGTGTCATGCTGATTATCCGGCCTGGTCTGGACGCATTCCAGCCCGCGTCGCTGTTCGCACTGCAAGGTGCTGTATTTCTGGCGGGCCGTGACCTTGCCACGCGCGGCGTGCCGCGCAGCGTCAGCAGCATGCAACTGTCGACCTACGCCTTTGCGGTGATCGTGCCCACCGGACTGGCCGTCGTGCTGGCAACCGACCAGACACTCTCTGCCCCGCATGGCGGTGCCATAGCGCTTGTCGGCTTGACCGTCGTCGTCGGTGTGCTGGCATATTATGCCATCGTCGCCGCAACCCGCATTGGTGACGTGTCTTTCGTGGCCCCATTCCGCTATTCCCGGCTGGTCTTCGCCTTGATCGTCGGCACCTTGGTCTTTGGCGAACGACCCGATGCCTGGGTCCTGACCGGATCGCTGATCGTGGTCGGCTCCGGGCTTTATACTCTCTTGCGCGAGGCGCGGCGCGGCCGCGCTTCCCTTCGACAACCACCATTGGTATGACCCCGATAACGCTAACATCACCGAAAGGCCCACCCATGAGCAGCATCATCGACATTCACGCCCGCGAAATCCTTGACAGTCGTGGCAACCCCACGGTCGAGGTTGATGTCACCCTCGAGGACGGCACGATGGGCCGTGCTGCCGTGCCGTCAGGTGCCTCGACCGGCGTGCACGAAGCACACGAGCGCCGCGATGGCGACAAGAACCGCTACATGGGCAAGGGCGTAACCGAAGCGGTTGCCGCCGTGAACGGCGAGATCGCCGACGGACTGCTGGATTTCGACGCCACCGATCAGGTCGGCATCGACCTGACGATGATCGAACTGGACGGCACCGACAACAAGAGCCGTCTGGGTGCCAACGCGATCCTCGGCGTGTCGATGGCCGTGGCCAAGGCAGCCGCCGACTACACCACGCAGCCGCTGTTCCGCTATATCGGCGGCACATCCGCGCGCACCTTGCCCGTCCCGATGATGAACATCATCAACGGCGGTGAACATGCCGACAACCCGATCGACATTCAGGAATTCATGATCATGCCGGTCGCCGCGGACAACATCCGCGAGGCCGTCCGCATGGGCGCAGAAGTATTCCACACCCTGAAAAAGGAACTGTCCGCCGCAGGCCACAATACAGGCATCGGTGACGAGGGCGGCTTTGCCCCCGGCCTCAGCTCCACCCGCGAGGCGCTTGATTTCATTTTGAAATCCATCGAAAAGGCCGGGTTCAAGCCGGGCGAGGACATGTACCTCGCACTCGATTGCGCCTCGACCGAATACTACCGCGATGGCAAGTATGAGATGAAGGGCGAGGGCAAATCCCTGACCTCTGCCGAAAATGTCGATTACCTCGCGCAGTTGGTGTCGGACTATCCGATCATCAGCATCGAGGACGGCATGGCCGAAGACGACTGGGACGGCTGGAAGGCCCTGACCGACCGTCTGGGCGACCGCATTCAGCTGGTCGGCGACGATCTGTTCGTCACCAACCCCAAGCGTCTGGCCGAAGGTATCGCCAAGGGCAGCGCCAACTCCATGCTGGTCAAGGTCAACCAGATCGGCACGCTGACCGAGACGCTTCAGGCGGTCGACATGGCGCATCGTGCACGGTTCACCAACGTCATGTCCCACCGTTCGGGCGAGACCGAGGACGCGACGATTGCCGATCTGGCCGTTGCCACAAACTGCGGCCAGATCAAGACCGGTTCGTTGTCGCGTTCCGACCGTCTGGCAAAATACAATCAGCTGATCCGCATCGAGGAAATGCTGGGCGACACGGCCATCTACGCCGGTCGGTCCATCCTGCGGTCTTGATCGCAACTGCGGTGCCTGCCCTCCCTCGTGGCGGGCACCGCGACATCCCATCCGGCACGCCTGACGTAAAGTCATGTCATCACCAAGCTTTACGTAGGGTTATGCGGGCGGCTACAGATGCATCCGCAGGGAGAGCACCGTCACACGTGAAGATATTTGAGGGAGAAGACCGCGAAATGGAGGGATCACCGGATCGGCTGATGCACATGAGCACGGCGCAATTGATCAGCTATCTTGATCTTGCTCCGCATCCCGAAGGCGGTTGGTTTCGCGAAACATGGTCCCACGGGGATGGCCCAAGGGCGAACATCACTGCAATTTATTTTCTGCTGGCCAGGGGCGAATCCAGCCATTGGCACCGCGTCGACACGCCAGAAATCTGGCTGTTTCACGCAGGCGCGCCGCTGGTCCTGTCGCGTGCCGCGACCGAGGCCGGTCCGGCAGAGGACGTCATCATGGGGCCTGACCTGGCGTCTGGCCATATTCCACAGGTCGCCCTGCCGCCCATGGAATGGCAAGCGGCCCGCACCACGGGGAACTGGACCTTGTGCACTTGCATCTGCGCGCCGGGGTTCGAATACGCGGGCTTTGAATTAGCCGAACCCGGTTTCGACATTCCGCGCTACTGACAGGTCTCGACGCCACCTCCTGCGGTCGGCCATAAGCATGCCATGAATGACATCACCCAAGGATTGGCAGAGGCAGCACGACTGGTCGTGACGCGTGACCCCGATCTCGTCAACATCAGCCTGCTGTCACTGCGTGTCACGTTGACCGCACTCGTCATCGCCAGTGCGATTGCCATTCCGCTGGGCACAATGCTCGCTATTCAGCGTTTCCGGTTCAGACGAACGGTGATCGCGGTTCTGAACGCGCTGATGGGTTTGCCACCCGTTGTCGTGGGATTGGTCGTCTACGTCATGCTGTCGCGGGCCGGGCCACTGGGCGTCTTGGGTTTGTTGTTCACGCCCTCGGCCATGATCATCGCACAGGTCATCATCATCACACCTCTGATCGCATCGGTCACACATCAGGCCATGCGTGACCTCTGGGCGGAATATCACGACCTGCTGATCTCGATGAACACCACAAAGGCACAGCGCATCGCAACCCTGATGTGGGACGGTCGCCGCACGCTGCTGACGGCAACACTGGCAGGTTTCGGACGCGCGATCGGCGAAGTCGGTGCAATCATGATCGTGGGCGGCAACATCGACAACGCGACCCGTGTGCTGACCACCGCAATCGCACTGGAAACCGGCAAGGGAAATTTTGCGCTGGCCCTTGGTCTTGGCTTCGTCCTGATCGGGCTGGCAATCGTGGTCAACCTTGCGATTCATGCCCTCAGCCGGACCGAACGCGAGGGCCGCTGGTGACCCGCCTCCTGCCCCTCCACCTGTCCGGTGCCACGGTCCGCCGCCGCGGAAAACGCCTGCTGGGTCCCGTTGACCTGACACTCGACGCAGGCCGGTTGACCGTCCTGCTTGGACCGAACGGATCGGGCAAGACGACGCTACTGCGTGTCATGCACGGCGTGGAACGCCTGAGCGAGGGCCGGATCACCTGGTCCGGCCCCGATGACATCGTGGAACGCGATCAGGCCTTTGTCTTTCAGACCCCGATCATGTTGCGGCGGTCGGTGTTGGCCAATCTGGCCTATCCGCTCAAACTGGCGGGCGTTGGCAGGGCCACTCGCAATGCATTGGCAAGGGACTGGGCCCAGCGGATCGGCCTCGGCGATGCTCTCGATACGCCCGCCCCGCGCCTGTCCGGCGGCGAACGGCAGAAGCTCGCCCTTGCGCGCGCTTTGATCCGCAAGCCGCAGGTTCTGTTTCTCGATGAACCCTGCGCCAGCCTCGACGGTGCGGCCATACGCGACATCGAGGATCTGTTGCGGCAGGCCCGCAGCGATGGAATCACGATTCTCATGGCAACACATGACATGGGTCAGGCCCGACGCCTTGCGGATGACGTCATCTTCATGGTCAGTGGTGCTGTACATGAACGGGGCAATGCCCAGACGACGCTCGCATCCCCTGAAACCAAGGCCCTACGCGCTTTCTTGAACGGAGACATTTTACCATGACACGGCACATACCACTGCTGGCCCTCGCAACACTGATCGCTACCCCGGCAATGGCAGAGGACCTGCGCCTGGCCGTCACGACCTCATTCGAAAATTCTGGCCTTGCCGATGTGCTGCTGCCCGCCATCGCAGAGGATACGGGCATTAACGTGCAACTGCTCGTCGTGGGCACCGGACAGGCGATCCGACTCGGAGAGGCCGGCGATGTCGATGCAATTCTGGTGCATGCCCGTGCCGCAGAAGAGGCCTTCGTCGCCGATGGCTATGGCACCGCACGCCAGCAGATCATGTACAACGATTTCGTGCTGATCGGTCCCGCAGCAGACCCCGCGTCCATTTCCAGCGCCGACACTGCGGCCGCTGCCCTGACCGAGATCAGCACTGCGCAGGCACCCTTTGTCAGTCGCGGTGATGACAGCGGCACGCACAAGGCGGAACTGGCCCTCTGGGCTGCCGCCGGAACCGATCCGGCCACCTTTGGAGACTGGTACAACGCCGTCGGTGCCGGCATGGGGGCCGCGCTCAATACGGCGTCCGGCCTTAACGCCTATATCCTTGCCGATCGCGCGAGCTGGCTGAATTTCGGGAACAAGGGTGATCTGGCGCTGCTCTTTGCGGGTGATCCCGCGCTGTTCAATCAATACACCTTCATCCCTGTGAACCCGGACGCACAGCCAGACACCAACATCGATGGCGCAACGCGCCTTCAGGACTGGCTGATCTCGGACCGCGCACGCGACCTGATCAACAGCTACACCATCGCGGGTGAGCCACTCTTCGTCTTCAATGCCAACGCTGCCCCCTAGAGGTCGGCAGGCGTATCATCTTGCCGAAAATACTCGCGCCGCAGGCATCGGGTTTGCACTGCAAACCCGACAGCCCGCTCAGTCCTCGGTCACATGGATCGCGAATTGCTCCAGTCCTGCGTCCTGCGGCGCAATCGCGCGATAGCCTTCGCGCACACCGCCATCGGTCAGTTCGCGGCTGACGGTCAGTAGCGTGTTGGGGTCATGTTCGTCGCACAGATCCATCATCTGGGCGATTTCCTCGGCCGCGACAGGGCGCGCTGCATCGAGGTCCGGGGCACCGTAGACACTGACGAAATGTGCCGCCAGCGCGTCCGTCAGGGCCGTCACCTCGGCCTGTTCAACCGTCGTCACGGCAACGAAACTGCTGCGACCCGCCGTCTCCAGACCGAACCACCCGTTTGCAAAGGCCTGCCGGGCCTTGCCGACCAGATCGCCCTCGGTCCAGTTTGAAAACTCGAATCCGCCGGAAATGCACCATTCCCCGGTGCGTGCAGGATTGTGGAAAACGCGTGTGTCGCTTTCGTCAAAATGAATGGCGCGGGCCAGTTTCATGCGGTTTCCTTTATCAGGGTGGTCAGGGGGACAAGCGTGGTATCATCACCGGACCGGAGCAAGGCGCCAAAGCTTTCGTCCAATCCCAGCAAATGTGCCGACCGGCCCGCCAGCGTCACGTCCTCGCCCATGCAATGTACCAGCCCGACATAATCGCGGTGCAGCGGGGCCGGTCCGTCATGGGTCCATGTGTCCAGCCATGACAGGCTATGGCGCACCCATGCCGACAAAAGGTCCGGGGCCGCCACCTCGGCGCAGCCTTCGGCATAAAGGGCTGTCTGGTCCGGTGAAGCGCCACCTTCGGTGTCGCGCGGCCACAGATCCAGCGTCAGACCGATCACCAGCCAGTCGGGCGTGGCGTCACCCGCGCAGTCAGGCGCGTGCAGCGTCAGTTCCCCGCAGCGCCCGCCGTTGACATAGATGTTGCCGTCCCAGCCAAGGTGGATCGCCACGACCGGCGGTGCCAGCGTGCCCAATGCGTTCTGGAACCCCACCGCACACAGCGGCAGCATGACCGCCGCCTGTGCCAGCGGCACCTCTGGAGCGAACAAGATCGCCGCCCGCAGCCGGTCGCCGGCTAGATCATAACAGACCAGACCGGGGTCAGCGCCGGCCTGCCCCGCCGCAATCGCGGCGGTGACAGGACAGGTTCCCGCACAATCCAAACCTCGGAACAGCGGCGGGAAATCAGGCATCAGGCGCGGCCGTCGGCAATCAGCGCACGGGCGACATCACGGAATGCGGTCGCTTGGGCGCTGTCGGGGTCAGACACGACGATTGGCGCGCCGCTATCCGCGGCCTTGCGGATCGACAGGTGCAGCGGCACCTCGGCCAGCAGTGGCACACCCAGCTTCGCGGCCTCTGCCGCGACACCGCCGTGCCCAAAGACATGTTCCTCGTGACCGCAGTTGGTGCAGATATGCGTCGACATGTTTTCGATCATGCCCAGGATCGGCACATGCAGCTGGTTGAACATGTCGATCCCCTTGCGGGCGTCCAGCAGCGCGATGTCCTGCGGCGTACTGACGATGATCGCACCATCGACCTGCGCCTTTTGCGCAAGCGTCATCTGCACGTCCCCCGTTCCCGGTGGCAGATCCACCAGTAGCACGTCAAGCGCGCCCCACTGTACCTGCGTCATCATCTGCTGAAGCGCACCCATCAACATCGGGCCACGCCAGACGACGGCCTGATCCTCGTTGGTCATCAGGCCGATGGACATCATGGTCACGCCGTAATTGCGCAGCGGCAGGATCGTCTTGCCGTCGGGGCTAGCCGGACGACCGGACACACCCAGCATCCGGGGCTGGCTGGGGCCGTAAACATCGGCATCCAGCAGACCCACCCGCCGCCCCTCGGCGGCCAGTGCACAGGCAAGGTTCGCCGTGACCGTCGATTTGCCCACGCCACCCTTGCCAGAGGCGATGGCGATGATCCGGTCCACACCCGGAATTTTCTGCGGCCCCTGCGGCTGGGACGCGCGCTGTGGTTTCAGGTCCGGCGGGGCGGCGGGCGTCGCATGGGCCGTCAGCACGACACTGACGGTCTCTATTCCATCCAGCGCCCTGATCCCGGCTTCGGCCTCGGTCTTGACGGCCTCGTAGTCGGCAGCCCGGCTGGGCGGAATTTCCAGCACGAAACGCACGGTGCTGCCATCCACGTTCAGCGCCTTGACCGCACCTGATGCATTCAGCGGCCCGCCCGAGACGGGATCGGTGATGCCGGCCAAAACTTTTTGGACGTCGTCGCGGGTTGCGGTCATTGCGGGCCTTCGATCTTGCCGGTGACGACGTGTTCGAAATCCAGACCGTCGATGGTCAGCACGACCTTGGCATCGAACGTCTTGCCAGTCGTCTCCGCGTTGCGCATCGCTTCCTCGATCGCCTGCTGGCTGGTCACACCGACCTGCTTGAGAAACTTGCGCATCGACATGTTGAAATTCTCGTCGCTCATCGGATTCTCCTAGTGATCTTTACGTTTGGAAAAATAGTCTTCGCTGCTGCGGGGCTTGGGCCGTTCACCACCGCCCAGCGGGTTGTTCTGGCTATGATACTGCGCATTCACGCGGCAGTTGTCGCACATCTGGATCATCCGCAAGGCGTCGGGGTTCGGGAACATGGAATGCCCCGCAAGCTTGGCCGTCACGGCCTCGATCGTGGATTTGACACCGAACAGGCTGCCGCAGGAAATGCAGGCAAAGGGTTCTTCTTCGTGCACGACCGTCTGGGTCAGCGCCGCATCGGTCAGGTTCAGCCGCGGTTGCAGCGTGATCGCCTGCTCTGGGCAGATGTTGGCGCACAACCCGCATTGCAGGCAGGCGTCCTCTTGGAATCGTAGCTGCGGATGGTCGGGATTGTCCCCCAGCGCACCGGACGGGCACAGAGAGACACACGACAGACACAGCGTGCAGGCGTCGGTATCGACCAGCACAGCACCATAGGGCGCACCGGCGGGCAGATCGATGACCGTGGCCTCCGGGTTCAGCGTCTTGGCCGCCAGACGCGCGACCTGACGCCGCCGTCCCATCTGCAAGGCAGGTGTTTCAACCACAGGCCCCGCATCCGCATCAAAGAGCACATCAGACAGTGCATCGGGATCATTCAGGTCCAGCAAGGTGACAGCCGCGCGCCCGGCAATGGCATTCGCCAGCGCGGTCTGCGCCACGGGTGCCTCGCGTTCGGTCTTGGGCGACAGCAGGATCGCCACGTCGGCAAATCCCGCCCCCAGTGCCGCCAATGCCTCGGCATGGCCAAAGCCCGCGAGGGCTGCGACCTGAAGCGGGATCACATCAGCGGGCAGACCCCGACCGAACCGCGCCGCGAGGCCGATCATCTGCGCGCCGTGATCCGCATCATGCACCAGCAGACGGGGGGCTTGGCCCCCGGCCTTGCGATAGGCGCTGGCAAGGGTGTTCAGATGCCGGAACGTATCGTCGGTGCTGGGGGCGTCGAAACTGATCGCACCGGATGGACAAACAGCACTACAGGCCCCGCAGCCCGCACAGATCGCGGGATCGACGGTCACATGGTCGCCATCAGGCGTGATCGCCCCCGTCGGACATAGATCCAAGCAGTTCGTGCAGGCGGTCTGTTCCGCCCGGCTGTGTGCGCACAGCGATTCCTCCATGCGGACATAGAGGGGTTTTTCGAATGTGCCGATCAGCTGCGACGCGGCCAGCACGACGTCGGCCACAGCCGTCTGGCTACCGGGGTCGGCCCGCAGGTAACCGTCACGCTTGGCGTCGGCGGCAAACAGCGCCCCTGCCCCGCGCAGGTCCAGGATGATGTCGCAGCCCGACCGCGCACCATTCTGCGGCGGGGTCAGGGCGACAGGACCACGACCGCCGGGGATCGTCTGGCGCAGCCGGTCGAATTTCGTCTCGAACTGGCCCAGCGACCCGGTGGCCTGCGACAATTCGCCCGTCACCGTATCGTAGCCGCTGTGCAGATCGACCTCCCAACCATCAGGCATCAGCAGGGTAACACCCAGGATCGGGGCCAATTGTTCCGCCGCGCGGACGGCCACATCCGAAACCCCGAGGATGAGGCATGTGCCGTCACTGACCACATCCATCGACCGCACTTCGCCGCGGGGCAGAACACCCTCTGCCAGCAGGGCGGCCTGTTTCGCCGTGGCTGTCTCGTCGGCCGTCCAGCCGGCCCGGTCGCGCAGGTCCACAAAGGTCGGCACCGTGGCCCCGATATCGTCGGCAAGTTCAGTAAATCTTGGCGCTTCTTGCTGGCAAGCTATCACCACATCGCCCTGCCGCATGGCGGTCTCGGCAAGGTCGATCTGGGCATCGCACAGGCTGGTATGACAAGCCGAACAGGACAGCCCAGTCGCAGCCGTCAATCCGGTCCCGTCGACGCGCTGACTGCCCAGGCAATCGCAGATCAAAACTGTCTTGGTCATGGCTCTCTCCCCGGCGCAGGGCACCTGATACCAGCGAAAGCAAGAGATCGTAAACACCCATACTTTCAGCAATTTTTTGCACCGCCATTGCTGCACCGCAGCATGGGCCACAGGCATCTTGCATGCCGTTGAATACCATTTTTTGCTTGCAGAGCCAGGCGACCTCCTGCGACACTGCACATAGCCAAGACTGCCGGAGGTTTCTCCGGACCCAGCCAAAGAGACCGGGACCACAATGACCGTTCGTCGCAAATTGCGTCTGACAACGCCTCATCAAGAGTCGATGCCAATTGGCGTCGTCGTGCGTCGTGCGCCGGGCGTGACCCGCTGGGCAAAGTGGTCGTGGAAGGCAACCGACGTCCTGCCGGGTGCCGGGCCAGCAGACTGGACCACGTTACGCACCGTGGATGGTGTGACCTATTTTCATGTGGCGACGCTGGACGTCGATCTGCATGCCTCTGACACCGAGGCCTATGTGCACGAATTGCAGACGCGCTGCCCTTCGCTTTACATCATCATGCGGGCGGACACGGCGCGCAGCGATGCCCCGTTGCGGTTGGTGTCGGTCACGGCCTCTCCCTACGAGGCGCAGGATTATGCCGACAATGGCGAGGACATCGTCGAAAAGGTCGCGATGCCGGCCGCAGTGCGAAACTGGGTCGAGGCCTATGTCGCGCGGCATCACGTAGAGGTGCCATTCGTGAAACGCCGGCGGGATCGCCAGCGCGTTGACGCAACCCAGGACGGGATTGGCGATCACCGGATCAACCAGACGACAGATGTTTACCGCGCACCCACGACGCACGAGACCCAGTCGTGACTGCGGTCGCATCCTTTTTCGCTCGCAGGCGTGCGGGCCTGCGCGCCGAGGCAGAAGCCGAATCAACACGCGCCGCCGGTGTCGAAACCTGTGAAGCGCATCAGGTCGACCTTGACGCACTGCCCGAAGAGGACGTTCTGCGTCTGCTGGACCTGCCCGATCCCGATACGCTGAAGGCAGGGGACGATTTTACCGCCTTCATGGCGAAAACCGTGCCCGCCTATCTGCGCAAACGTGCGCTACGCAGGCTGTGGCGGTCGAACCCGGTGCTGGCCTGTGTCGACGGTTTGAATGACTACGACGACGACTACCTCGCCATGGCGCGGGATCAGGGGCCTTTTCAGACCAGCTATCAGGTCGGCAAGGGCCTGCTGAAGCATATCGAACGGATCGCCGCACAAAGCGCCCCGACCGAAGAGGTGGCCGATGCTGTCGCACCAGCGGCCGAGCCGGTCGAGGACGAAGTACAAACGCCAGACCTGCCCCAGCCTGTTGCCTATGCCGAGGCAGAAACTGAGGCTGACGCGCAGTCCGACGACATACCACCCGCACCGCGTCGGATGCGGTTTGCGTTCGATGAGGGGGCGGCATGACCGATCTGTCAGCAGAGGACCGGCTGCGCGCCGACCTGTACAATTTCCTCGGGCTGATCCTTTCGGGACCGCCCGACCAGTTGTTGCTGGACCAGACCGCACAATTATCCGGTGACGAAACGGCGCTGGGATCGGCGATCAACGGGTTGGCCGCAGCGGCACGCAAGGCCAAGCCCAAGGACGTGTCGCGTGAATACAACGCACTGTTCATCGGTTTGGGCCGTGGTGAACTGCTGCCCTACGCGAGCTATTACCTGACCGGATTTCTGAACGAAAAACCGCTGGCGCGCCTGCGGCGCGACATGATGGACCTGCGGATCGTGCGTGCTTCAAACGTCTTTGAACCAGAGGACAATGCGGCATCGCTGATGGAAATGATGGGCGGCATGATCGTGGGGCGCTTTGGTGCCCCCGTAACCCTGGCCGCGCAAAAGGATTTCTACGCCAAGCATGTCGGCCCTTGGGCCGGACATTTCTATGATGACCTGCGCAAGGCGAAATCGGCAGAACTATATACCCATGTCGGTGCCGTCGGCACCGCATTCATGACAATCGAAAAAGAGGCGTTCCGGCTTGCTGCCTGAACGTAATGACCCTGCGGGGACGCCCGCACACAAACTGGGAGGACGACCAATGACGGAAGACACCAAAGGCACCAACCGCCGCGGATTTCTGAAACTTGCCGGGACTGCCGCGCCCGCCGCCATTGCGGCGGTGGCAATCGCAAAGCCCGATGCGGCCCAGGCAAAGCCGGTCGACCTGTCCTCGACCACCATTCAGGACACCGAGCATACGCGCACCTACCTGGCCAGCGCCCGCTTCTGATTTCAACGCCGACCGCCCATCGGCGGATCGCAGGAGGATACCATGCTTCGCAAAAAGACAGATAACAGTCGCCGTGCCCGCCCCGGCATTTCCAGCGACAAGGCCCGTGGCACGATCGACCGGCGCGGATTCCTGCGCGGGTCCGGTCTGGCCATCGGTGGATTGTCGGCCATTGCCGCAACCGGCGGTGCCGTGACGCCGGCCAGCGCACAGCAGGTCAGCAACGCCAACGTCCAGACGATCAAATCGGTCTGCACCCATTGCTCGGTCGGTTGCACCGTTCTGGCAGAGGTCGATAACGGCGTCTGGATCGGTCAGGAACCCGGCTTTGACAGCCCGTTCAACCTCGGTGCCCATTGCGCCAAGGGTGCATCCGTGCGCGAACACGCCCACGGTGAACGCCGCCTGAAATACCCAATGAAAAAGGTCGCGGGTGAATGGATCCGCATGTCGTGGGAAGACGCGATCAACGAAATCGGCGACGGCATGATGAAGATCCGCGAAGAAAGCGGCCCGGATTCGGTCTATTGGCTGGGTTCTGCCAAGCATAACAACGAACAGGCCTACCTGTTCCGCAAGTTCGCGGCCTACTGGGGCACCAACAACGTCGACCATCAGGCACGGATCTGCCATTCGACCACGGTGGCCGGTGTGGCGAACACATGGGGCTACGGCGCCATGACGAACAGCTACAACGACATCCACAATTCCAAGGCGATCTTTATCATCGGCGGCAACCCGGCCGAGGCGCACCCGGTGTCATTGCTGCACGTACTCAAGGCCAAGGAAGAAAACAACGCGCCGCTGATCGTCTGCGACCCGCGCTTTACCCGCACGGCGGCACATGCAGACGAGTTCGTGCGTTTCCGTCCCGGCTCCGACGTGGCGCTGGTCTGGGGCATCCTGTGGCATATCTTTGAAAATGGCTGGGAAGATCAGGAATTTATCCGCACCCGCGTCTGGGGCATGGACGAAATCCGCACCGAAGTCGCAAAGTGGACCCCCGAAGAAGTCGAGCGCGTCACCGGTGCCCCCGGTGAGCAGTTGGAACGCGTCGCCCGCACGCTGGTCAATAACCGCCCCGGCACCGTCATCTGGTGCATGGGTGGCACACAGCACACCAACGGCAACAACAACACCCGCGCCTACTGCATCCTGCAGTTGGCACTGGGCAACATGGGCACCGCCGGTGGCGGCACCAACATCTTCCGCGGCCACGACAACGTGCAGGGTGCCACCGATCTGGGCGTTCTGGCCGATACGCTGCCCGGCTACTATGGCCTGACCGAGGGTGCCTGGGCCCACTGGGCCCGCGTCTGGGACGAAGACCTTGAGTGGCTCCGGGGGCGTTTCAGCCCGGCGATGGTCGGTGAGACCGCGATGATGAACCTGACGGGTATTCCCGTCAGCCGCTGGATCGACGGCGTGCTGGAGGACGCAGCCAACCTCGACCAGCCCGACAACACCCGCGCGATGGTGCTGTGGGGTCACGCACCCAACAGCCAGACCCGCCAGAAGGAAATGGTCACGGCCATGGAAAATCTGGACATGCTGGTGATCATCGACCCCTTCCCCACCGTGTCAGCTGTCATGCAGAACCGTCAGGATGGTGTGTGGCTGCTGCCGGCCACGACGCAGTTCGAAACGCGCGGCTCTGTCACCGCGTCCAACCGGTCGTTGCAGTGGCGCGATCAGGTCGTCGATCCCCTGTTCGAGAGCAAGCCCGATCACACGATCATCAAGCTGTTCGCGGACAAGTTCGGTTTCTCGGATCGTCTGTTCCGCAACATCGCTGTCGAAGGCGACGAACCGAACATCGAGGACCTCACCCGCGAATTCAACCGCGGCATGTGGACCATTGGCTACACGGCCCAAAGCCCGGAACGCCTGAAGATGCACATGGCAAACCAGCACACCTTTGACCGCACGACACTGCGCGCCAACGGTGGTCCTGCTGACGGCGATTTCTACGGCATGCCCTGGCCTGCATGGGGTACGCCGGAAATGAACCACCCCGGTTCGGCCAACCTCTATGACATGTCGCTGCCGGTGGCAGAGGGCGGTCTGCCGTTCCGCGCCCGTTTCGGCGTGGAACGCGATGGCGACAACCTGCTGGCCGAAGGCGTCAGCAACCCAGGGTCGGAAATCGAGGACGGTTATCCCGAATTCACCATGGCGATGCTGATCGAACTGGGCTGGGACAGCGACCTGACCCCCTTTGAGCGTCGCATGATCGAATGGGTCAGCGGGTTCAGCGATACCCGTCCCGGCACCGAAGAGGTCGGCGAGACCAGCCAGACGGGCGAACTGCCGTCCGACTATCTGGACAAGGTTGGCGGCGTGAACTGGAAAACCGACCTGTCGGGCGGCATCCAGCGGGTCGCGATCCTGCATGGCTGCGCGCCCTACGGCAACGCAAAGGCCCGGGCCGTGGTCTGGACATTCCCTGACCCGGTGCCGATCCACCGCGAACCGCTGTACACGAACCGGCGCGATCTGGTCGCGGAATTCCCGACCTATGACGACAAGAAGTTCTGGCGCGTGCCGACGATGTATTCGTCCATTCAGGAAAACGACTTTTCGCAGGATTATCCGATTATCCTGACGTCCGGTCGCCTGGTTGAATACGAAGGCGGCGGCGACGAAACCCGGTCCAACCCCTGGTTGGCCGAGCTTCAGCAGGAAATGTTCGTCGAGATCAACCCGCGCGACGCCAACAACCTGGGTGTGCGTGACGGTGCGCAGGTCTGGGTCGAAGGCCCGGAAAAGGGCCGCGTCAAGGTGGCCGCCATGGTCACCGAACGCGTGGGACCGGGTGTCGCATTCATGCCGTTCCACTTTGGTGGCGTCATGGAAGGCGAGGACCTGCGGTCGCGTTATCCCGAAGGGGCAGACCCGATCGTGCTGGGTGAGTCGACCAACACCGCACAGACATATGGTTACGACAGCGTCACCCAGATGCAGGAAACCAAGGCCACCCTCTGCAAAATCAGCGCAGCGTAAGGAGAAATATTATGGGACGCGCAAAATTCCTCTGCGACGCCGAACGCTGCATCGAATGCAACGCCTGCGTTACAGCCTGTAAAAACGAACACGAGGTGCCTTGGGGCATCAACCGCCGCAAGGTGGTGACCATTCAGGACGGCAAACCGGGTGAACGGTCCATTTCGGTGGCCTGCATGCATTGTTCCGATGCGCCCTGCATGGCCGTATGTCCGGTGGATTGTTTCTACCAGACGGCTGACGGTGTGGTGCTTCACTCCAAGGACCTGTGCATCGGGTGTGGTTACTGTTTCTACGCCTGCCCCTTTGGCGCGCCGCAGTACCCGCAGGCCGGCAACTTTGGCAGCCGTGGCAAGATGGACAAATGCACCTTCTGCGCCGGCGGCCCCGAGGAAAACCACAGCCAGGCCGAATTCCAGAAGTATGGCCGCAACCGCATCGCAGAAGGCAAACTGCCGATCTGTGCGGAAATGTGTTCGACCAAGGCGCTTTTGGCCGGTGACGGCGACGATGTGTCGGAAATCTACCGCGAGCGTACCGTCGCACGCGGGTTCGGTTCCGGCGCATGGGGCTGGGGCACAGCCTACGGCGAAAAGCAGGGCTGACCCCTGCTGCGGGGCGCGCGCCAGCGCGCCCCGATCACCACAATTTCTGACCGGGAGCGATCCATGTTGAAGGCCCTAGCCGCCCTATTCCTGACCCTTGGCCTGACCGGTCCGGCGTTTGCACAATACGTCGATCCGGCCGTCACTGGTGCTGCGCTCGCCGATGAGACGCCGGTTGACGCGGAAACCAACATTGGCGACCGCGCGGCCACGGGCGGTGCGCCCACGCTGGAGGACATCCTGCGTCGCCAGCAAGGGTTGTCCGTTGACGACAGCGACAGGCGCGCAAACACTGGTTTCGACAGCGATGTGCCCGCATCGGGTGTTCTGGGGCCTTCGGGCACCGCTTCCGACAGCGATCAGTGGCGCGCGCTGCGCTTTGACACCGCCGATGTCACCACAGTCAACAACGGCCCGGCCGCAAAGACCCTTATTCAGGATGGCGGCATGGTCTGGCTCGAGGCCCGCGATGGACCACTACCGTTCTGGGGTGCCGTGATCCTGTTGGGTTCGCTGGCCCTGCTGGTCATTTTCTACGTCCTGCGCGGTAAAATGCGCATGGATCACCCCCCGACCGGGCGTCGTGTCGAACGGTTCAAGGCAATCGAACGGTTTGGTCACTGGCTTTTGGCGACCAGCTTTGTCGTGTTGGGCGTGACGGGTCTGTTGTCCCTGTTCGGGCGCAAGGTGTTCATCCCGATCTTTGGCCACGACTCCTTTGCTGCTGTGGCTGCGGCCAGCAAGTGGGTGCATGACAACATCAGCTGGGCCTTCATGCTGGCGCTGGTGATGATCTTCTTCATGTGGGTGCTCAACAACATCCCGGACAAGACCGATCTGAAATGGCTGGCACGCGGGGGCGGCATGTTCGGCGGCGGTCATCCGCCCGCCAAGAAATTCAACGCAGGTCAAAAGCTCATCTTTTGGGCGGTGATCGTGTTCGGTGGCACCATTTCGTTGTCGGGTTTGTCGCTGCTGTTCCCGTTCGAGCTGAACCTCTTCGCCAAGACCTTTGGTTTCATCAACGACACGGGCGTCTTGGGCTGGGTCGGTCTGCCTGCCTTGCCTGCTGACCTCGCCCCTCAAGAGGAAATGGCACTGGCGCAGATCTGGCACGCTGCGATGGCGCTGATCCTGACCGCGATCATCTTTTTCCACATCTACCTTGGCACCGTCGGCATGGAAGGTGCGTTCGATGCCATGGGCAAAGGCGACGTGGACGAGGAGTGGGCCCGCGAGCACCACAACCTGTGGCTGGAAAAGGTTCGTCAGGAAACCCCTGAAAAGATCACGGAGGGACGCGCATGAAATCGTTTCTGGCCGCATTGGTCTGTGCTGGTATCATCACCGTCGCGGCCAACGTCATCCTGACCGAAACAACCCCGCTGTCATCACAAGAGGCCTATACCAGCGGGACCTTTGTGCGGGTCGGCGGCGAATAGGTTATTTCGGTATACGTTCGTATACGATCTTTCGGGTGGATTTCATTTGCGCTATGCAATGTGAAACCCACCCAAACGCGCCGGAGTGACCATGTCCAAAATCAAGGTAGCCAATCCGATCGTCGAACTCGACGGTGACGAGATGACCCGGATCATCTGGGATTTCATCAAGAAGAAATTGATCCTGCCCTATCTGGATGTGGACCTGCTGTATTACGACCTCAGCATCCAGTCGCGTGACGCGACCGACGACCAGATCACGATCGACGCCGCCCACAAGATCAAGGAGATCGGCGTCGGCGTGAAATGTGCCACGATCACCCCCGACGAAGGCCGCGTCGAAGAATTCGGCCTGAAAAAGATGTGGCGCAGCCCCAACGGCACGATTCGCAACATCCTTGGCGGTGTCGTGTTCCGTGAACCGATCATCTGTAAAAACGTCCCGCGTCTGGTCCCCGGCTGGACCCAGCCTATCGTCATCGGGCGACACGCCTATGGCGACCAGTATCGCGCCACCGACATGAAATTCCCCGGCCCCGGCACCCTGTCGATGAAATGGGTCGGTGACGACGGCAACGTCATGGAAGAAGAGGTGTTCAAGGCGCCCTCGTCCGGTGTCTACATGGGCATGTACAACCTCGACGACAGCATCGCGGATTTCGCGCGTGCCTCGTTCAACTATGGCCTGAAACGCGGCTATCCTGTCTATCTGTCGACCAAGAACACGATCCTGAAACAATACGACGGTCAGTTCATGATGTTCTTTCAGCACATCTATGACACCGAATTCCGGGACAAGTTCGAAGCCGCCTGCCTGTGGTATGAACACCGCCTGATCGACGACATGGTCGCCTCCGCGATGAAATGGTCGGGCGGCTATGTCTGGGCCTGCAAGAACTATGACGGCGACGTCCAGTCCGACACCGTCGCCCAAGGCTTTGGCTCTCTGGGCCTGATGACCTCCGCGCTCATGACCCCAGACGGCAAGATCGTCGAGGCAGAAGCGGCGCACGGCACCGTCACCCGCCACTATCGCAATCATCAGGCCGGCAAGGCCACGTCGACCAATTCCATCGCGTCGATCTTTGCCTGGACCGGCGGGCTGAAACACCGTGCGAAACTGGACGACAATGCCCAGCTTCAGGCCTTTGCCGAAAAACTGGAAAAAGTCGTCGTCGATACCGTAGAATCAGGCCAGATGACCAAGGATCTGGCCCTGCTCGTCGGCCCGGACCAATCGTGGCTGACGACCGAAGGTTTCCTCGAAGCGATTGATAAAAACCTGCAAGCGGTCATGTAGGCGCAAATTTCATGCATCTTGGGGCCGTCCCGACCGCGGGGCGGCCTTTTGCATGGACAGGTCAGTCATGTTGCCCTATTTGCCCTGCATGACACCATTAGACAAACATTCGCTGGCAGAAGACGTCCAAGGCATGACGCTGGGGGTGTTCCTCTGCGCGCTTGGACTGACATTTCTGACCCATCTGGGGCTGATTACCGGACAGACGGCAGGCGTGGCCGTGATCATCGCCTATCTCAGCGGCTGGTCGTTCGGACCGGTGTTCTTTGTGATCAACCTGCCGTTTTACATGCTGGCCTGGCGGCGGCTGGGACCCGCATTCACGATCAAATCCCTGATCTCGGTAACAGCCCTGTCGGTGCTGACCGAAATCATTCCGCAGAATCTGGTGTTTGCAACCCTGTCTCCGGCTCTGGGGGCCATTGCATTCGGATCGCTGACCGGTCTGGGACTGCTGGCCCTGTTCCGGCACAATGGCAGCCTTGGCGGTCTGGGTGTCGTGGCGCTGCTGGTGCAGGACACCACCCGGTTCAAGGCCGGCTACGTCCAGCTTGCCGTGGACGCCGTGATCTTTGCCCTCGCCCTGCTGCTGTTCCCGGCGACAGTCGTCATGTGGTCGCTGCTTGGCGCGGTCGTCCTGAACCTGATCATCACCTTCAATCACCGTCGTGACCGCTACATCGCGACGTGACACGCAGCACCTGTCGGGTTAGGTCAGCGCCATGCATTATCTCTGGCTCATCATCGCAATCGCACTCGAAACCATAGGCACCATGTCGTTGCAGGCCAGCCAGCAGTTCACACGGCTGTGGCCATCGGCACTGTGTCTGACCACATACGGCGCATCGTTCTATTTCATGGCGCTCGCACTCAAGGTCATGCCGGTCGGCATCGTCTATGCCATCTGGTCCGGCCTCGGGATCGTGCTCATCGCAGGCTTCAGTTATCTGATCTTTCACCAACGGCTGGATGGAGCAGCCGTTGCGGGAATAGCGCTGATCATGTGCGGTATCATCGTCATTCAGGTGTTCTCGGACACCACGGTGCACTAGGGCTGGCCTTTGGACGCTTGGCGCTGTATGGCGCGCGCAACTCCGTACAAAGGCAGACCACATGGACATTCGCAACATCGCGATCATCGCACACGTTGACCACGGCAAAACCACGCTGGTGGACGAGCTACTCAAGCAATCCGGCATCTACCGCGAAAACGAGGCGACGACCGAACGCGCGATGGACAGCAACGACATCGAACGCGAGCGGGGAATCACCATCCTTGCCAAATGCACGAGCGTCGAGTGGAAAGGCACACGGATCAACATCGTCGATACCCCCGGCCACGCCGATTTCGGTGGCGAGGTAGAACGCATCCTGTCCATGGTCGACGGTGTGGTCCTGCTGGTGGACGCCGCCGAAGGCCCGATGCCGCAGACGAAATTCGTGACCTCTAAGGCGCTGGCCCTCGGCCTGCGTCCCATCGTGGTCGTCAACAAGGTCGACAAGGCCGACGGCGAACCTGATCAGGCCGTCGACAACGTGTTCGACCTGTTTGCCGCACTTGAAGCGACCGACGAACAGCTGGACTTCCCTGTCATGTATGCCTCTGGCCGTGCTGGCTGGTGCGATCAGGAACTGGACGGCCCGCGCGAAAACCTCGACGCATTGTTCGACCAGATCCTCGCCCATGTTCCCATGCCCAAGCAGATTGAGCGCCGCGACGAGCCATTCCAAATGCTGGCAACCACCCTGTCTGCCGACCCGTTCATCGGCCGCATCCTGACTGGACGCGTCGAGGCAGGCACGCTGCGCGCAGGCGAAACCGTCAAGGCCTTGTCGCGCAAGGGCGACAAGATCGAACAGTTCCGCGTGTCCAAGATCCTCGCGTTCCGTGGCTTGGGTCAGCAGCCCATCGACGTGGCCGAGGCCGGCGATATCGTCACCCTGGCCGGTATGACCAAGGCCACCGTGGCCGACACGATCTGCGACCTGTCCATCGAGACCGCCCTGCCCGCACAGCCCATCGACCCGCCCACCATCACCGTGACCTTCGGTATCAACGACAGCCCGCTGGCTGGCAAGGACGGCAAAAAGGTGCAGTCCCGCGTTATCCGTGACCGCCTGATGAAAGAAGCCGAAGTCAACGTCGCGATCAAGATCGCCGACACGCCCATGGGCGACGCCTTCGAGGTCTCTGGTCGCGGCGAATTGCAGATGGGCGTGCTGATCGAAAACATGCGCCGCGAGGGATTCGAGCTGTCGATCTCGCGCCCGCAGGTGATCTATCGCGACATCGACGGTGTGCGTCACGAACCGATCGAAGAAGCCACGATCGACGTGGATGACGAATACACCGGCGCCGTGGTCGAAAAACTCACCGGTCCGCGCAAGGGCGAGCTGGTCGAGATGAAGCCCGCAGGTGCAGGCAAAACCCGCATCATTGCACATGTCCCGTCGCGCGGCCTGATCGGCTATCACGGTGAATTCCTGACCGACACCCGCGGTTCGGGTATCCTCAACCGCCTGTTCCACGGCTGGGCCCCTTACAAGGGCAAGATCCAGGGCCGTCGTCAGGGCGTTCTGATTTCCATGGAAAACGGCACATCGGTCGCCTTTGCCCTTTGGAAACTCGAAGACCGCGGCAAATTCTTCATCGGTGCCCAAGAGGCGGTCTATCAGGGCATGATCATCGGCGAACACAGCCGTGAAAACGACCTCGAGGTGAACCCGCTCAAGGGCAAGCAGCTGACCAACGTCCGTGCCTCCGGCACCGACGAAGCCGTGCGCCTGACGACACCGGTCACCATGTCGCTGGAACAGGCCATCGCCTATATCGACGACGATGAACTGGTCGAGGTCACGCCGAATGCGATCCGGCTGCGCAAACGCTACCTCGACCCGCACGAGCGCAAACGCCAGTCGCGCGCCGGCTAAACGACCAAAGGCCTGCCCCACCGGGCGGGCCTTTTTTTCACATTCTTCTGGTTTCAAATATCCCGGGGGTGAATGGCCCCGCAGGGGGCAGAGGGGGCAGCGCCCCCTTACCCGGCCACCACCGCATCGCCGACAGCTATCGCCCCGGGCGTCACGACAGAGGCATACCAACCTCCGTGTCCGCGCACAGCGTTATAGCCTCCGTGACCCAGATATTCCTCCATCCGGGAACAGGGCGGACAGGGACCCTCGATCATCAGGATGACGTCACCGATGCGCAGCTGCCCATTGCGCAGGGCGGCCAGATTTATCCCCGACACCACCAGATTGCGCCGCAGTGTTTCGGGCGCAATCACCGGATGCCCGGACAGCGCGGCAATGACAGGCAGATGTTCCGCCTGAACAAGTGTCACTGCCCGCTTGCCCGGGCGCGCGTGGTCATCATTCAAACCGTCCGGCGCTATCGTCGCCCGCGCGACGGACAGAACCTCCGCACGCCGCTCAGGCCGCAACCCGATCCAGTCCAGCCGCCCGATCTGCGCATGTCGCGCCATCATGCTGGCAAGACTGGTTGGGCTCACAGCTCTTCGACGATGCTCAGCTCGCGCACGGATGCGCCTTTGGCATGGCTCAACGCCTCTTGGTAAGCGTCCGAATAGTAGCAATCATGCGCCGCCTGTTTCGACGGAAACCGTGCCACGACATTGCGGGACCGATCCGGCCCTTCCAGCGTCTCGTAATCACCCCCACGGGCAAGGAAGACCCCACCGTGATCCGCAATCGCCCCGGTCGCGAGGGCTGCGTATCTGGCATAAGATTCCTCGTCCGTTACCGTGACGTGTGCAATCCAGAGTGCGGTTTTCATACTTTTCCCTCCAGGATGGACCGCGCGGCGGCCAGCGCCGCCGCGGCGTTGTCAATGCTGGCACCGCCGCCCTGTGCCATGTCGGGGCGGCCACCGCCACCCTTGCCACCCAACTCGGCCACAGCCGCGCGCAGCACGTCCACGGCAGACACACGGTCCGTCAGGTCGGACGTGACGCCGGCAGCGACTGCTGCCTTGCCGCCTGCATCCGCGATCAGCAGAACAACGCCTGACCCGGCGCGGTCCTTGAACTGGTCGATCAGCGCGGGCAGATCCTTGCCCGACACGCCGGCCATGACCTGCCCGATGAACGGAATGCCGTTCACGACCTCGCTTTCGGACTCAGCGGAACTGCCGCCGCCCATCGCCAGATCGCGGCGCAACTGCGCGACTTCGTTTGCCAGCGCCTTGCGTTCGTCCATCAGTGCCTTGACCCGTGATGCAACATCTGCTGCCGGCACCTTGAGCACGGCCGCTGCCTGCGCCAGTGCCGCGTCCTGACCGCGCAGGTGATCCAGTGCGGCCTGCCCGGTCAATGCTTCGATCCGACGCACGCCAGCACTGGATGCACTGTCGCCCAACAGCACAAAGGCACCGATCTGACCCAGACGGTTCACATGGGTGCCACCGCATAATTCAAGCGAATAGGTCTGACCATCGACGCCCTTGCCGGACCCCGGTTTGCGCCCCATCGATACAACACGCACCTCGTCCCCGTATTTTTCGCCAAACAGTGCCTGCGCACCCAGCGCGCGGGCATCGTCCGGGGTCATGATGCGGGTTTCCACGGTCGTGTTCTGTCGGATCATCGCGTTGACCGCACGTTCGACCGCCGCAAGTTCATACGCCTCGACCGCCTTTTGATGGCTGAAATCGAACCGCAGACGGTCCGGCGCATTCAGGGACCCGCGCTGTGCGATATGGTCGCCCAGCGTGTCTCGCAACGCCTCGTTCAGCAGGTGGGTTGCGGAATGGTTGGCCTGAATGTCGGCCCGCCGGTCGGCATCGACCACCAGAACAGCGGCCTGACCGCGCCGGATCTCGCCCGTGGTGACGTCACCGATGTGAATGAAAACACCTGCGACCTTTTTCGTGTCGGTGATCCGCACGGTCCCGGTTTCGGTTTTCAGCGTGCCTGCATCGCCGACCTGACCGCCGCTTTCGGCATAGAACGGCGTCTGGTTCAGAACGATCTGCACTGCACCGGTCCCGGTGTCCGCAGGTGCACCATCGACAATCACCGCCGCGATCTGACCTTCGGCATTCAGCGTCTCGTAGCCCAGAAAATCGGTGGTGCCGGACTTGTCTGCGATGTCGAACCAGACGCTTGCGTCAGCCTGTTCGCCGCTGCCCGACCAGGCCGCACGGGCCTTGGCCTTTTGCGCGGCCATGGCACTGTCGAACCCGTCGGTGTTCACCACACGGCCCTTTTCGCGCAGCGCATCCTGCGTCAAATCAAGCGGAAAACCATAGGTATCATAGAGTTTGAACGCCGTTTCCCCGGGCAGGTCCGCATCATCCGGCAATTGCGCCAGTTCATCGTCCAGCAATTTCAATCCACGGTCGAGGGTCTGGCGGAAACGCACTTCTTCGTTCTTCAGCGTTTCCTCGATCAGCGCCTTGCCCTGCCCCAACTCGGGGTAGGCCGCACCCATTTCCTGCACCAATGCAGGCACCAAACGGTGCATCAGCGGATCAGCAGCGCCCAGTTGATGCGCATGACGCATCGCACGGCGCATGATCCGACGCAGCACGTAGCCACGTCCTTCGTTGCTGGGCAGCACGCCTTCGGCGATCAGGAATGACGTGGCCCGCAGATGGTCTGCGATAACACGGTGGTGCACCTTGCCCGGACCATCGGGATCGCTGCTGGTCGCATGGGCCGACGCCTCGATCAGGGCGCGCATCAGGTCCGTGTCGTAGTTGTCATGTTTGCCCTGCAACAGCGCGCCGATGCGCTCAAGTCCCATGCCCGTGTCGATCGACTGCATGTCCAGCGGCCGCATCGTGCCGTCCTCGAACTGTTCGTTCTGCATGAACACCAGATTCCAGATTTCGATGAAACGATCACCGTCCTCTTCTGCACTGCCCGGAGGGCCACCCCAGATGTGGTCGCCGTGGTCGTAGAAAATTTCGGTGCAGGGGCCGCAGGGACCGGTCGGGCCCATGCGCCAAAAGTTGTCGTCCGTCGGGATGCGAATGATGCGGTCATCGCCGAAACCACCGACTTTTTTCCAGATCTCGGCGGCCTCGTCATCAGTGTGATAGACCGTGACCAGCAACTTGTCCTTGTTCAGGCCGAAATCGCGGGTCAGCAATTCCCAGGCGAATGCGATGGCGTCGTCCTTGAAATAATCGCCAAAGCTGAAATTTCCGAGCATCTCGAAAAACGTATGATGCCGCGCCGTGTAGCCGACGTTGTCCAGATCATTGTGCTTGCCGCCTGCGCGCACACATTTCTGAGCAGAGGTCGCGCGCTGGTAATCGCGATTTTCCAGACCGGTGAACAGGTTCTTGAACTGCACCATGCCCGAGTTGGTGAACATCAACGTCGGATCGTTGCGCGGCACCAGCGGGCTCGAGGCCACGACTTCGTGGTCCTGGCGGCCGTAGTAATTCAGGAAGGTAGAGCGGATATCGGCAAGAGAGGTCATATCTGGCGCTTTCGGATCAACAGGTTGCGCCTGAAATAGCCCCCCATAGCCCAAGGGTCCAGCAATAACCCCAAAGACAAAACAGGGCGCGCACCGCAGTGCACGCCCTGTTCGCCGTCCTGTCCGTGTTCATCATCCACACGTCCAGTCATGCCGTCGAAAGCAATCCTACATTTCGACCAGATCGTCGTCGTCAGACCCGCCCGAGGCACCAAAATCGAGCCCGTGCGACGCACGGATCTTGTCCTCGATTTCCATCGCGATTGCCGGGTTTTCCTTGAGGAAGGTCTTGGAGTTTTCACGCCCCTGCCCAATGCGTTCATCGCCATAGCTGAACCAGGCACCCGACTTCTCGACGATCCCGGCCTTCACGCCCAGATCAAGAAGCTCGCCCATCTTGGAAATGCCCTCACCATACATGATGTCGAATTCGACCTGTTTGAACGGTGGTGCAACCTTGTTTTTGACGACCTTGACGCGGGTGGCGTTGCCCACGACCTCATCGCGATCCTTGAGCGCGCCGATCCGGCGGATATCCAGCCGCACCGATGCGTAGAATTTCAGAGCGTTACCACCGGTCGTCGTTTCGGGCGATCCAAACATGACACCGATTTTCATGCGGATCTGGTTGATAAAGATCACCATGCAACCAGACCGGTTGATCGATCCCGTCAGCTTGCGCATGGCCTGGCTCATCAGACGGGCGTGTACGCCCACGCTGCTGTCGCCCATGTCACCTTCGAGTTCGGATTTCGGTGTCAACGCCGCAACCGAGTCGACAACCACAAGGCTGACCGCACCCGACCGCACCAACGTATCCACGATCTCCAGCGCCTGTTCACCCGTGTCGGGCTGCGAAATCAGCAGCTCGTCCAGATTGACGCCCAGCTTTTTCGCATATTGCGGGTCCAGCGCATGTTCGGCGTCGACAAATGCGCAGACACCGCCCTTTTTCTGCTCTTCAGCAAGAGTGTGCAGTGTCAGCGTCGTCTTGCCCGACGATTCCGGCCCGTAGATTTCGATGATCCGCCCCTTGGGCAGACCGCCGATCCCAAGGGCGATGTCCAGACCAAGCGATCCGGTGCTGGTCGCCTCGATATCGGGCATCTGATTCTTGCCGCCCAGGGTCATGATGGACCCCTTGCCGAACTGGCGTTCGATCTGTGCCAGCGCGCTATCGAGTGCCTTTTGCTTGTCGGCGGTTTTCTTGTCAGCCATTTTGAGGAGTTCTGCCGTTGCCATGAGTTTCGTCCTTATGTCACGTACCTGAAACAGCGGCAATCACCGCTCTTTGTTCTTATTGTGTTCTCATTAACCTATATGAGACCGAAACAAGAACATTGCAATCTCTTTCTTAACAGCTTCAGATTGTGTGGATGGTGGTTAATACTTCGTGCATGGCGTAGGATTATTTTTGATCTGATCAGCGGAGGGCAGCCATGCTCGTGTTTTGGAAGCAGAATCTGGTGTTCCTCGCGGTGCCGAAAACCGGCACGACCGCCATCGAGGGCGCACTGGCCCCCAAGGCCGCGATGGTGATGCGCGACCCGCCCCAGATCAAACACGCGCCCGTCTATCGTTACCGCCGGTTTTTCAAGCCACTGTTCGTGCAGGCCGGTGGCAAGGAACCCGAGATCATGGCCGTGGTCCGCGATCCTGTTGACTGGCTGGGCAGCTGGTATCGCTACAGGTCGCGCGATGATCTGATCGGCCACCCCAACAGCACCCGCGACATCAGTTTCGACGATTTTGTGCTGGAATACTGCAAGGGCAAGCCCGCCGATTTCGCGAATGTCGGGTCGCAGGCCAAATTCGTGCTGGACGGTGACGGTAACATGGGCATCGACCACCTGTTCCGCTACGAGGATCAGAGCCTGCTGATCGCCTTTCTCGAGGCACGGCTTGATGTCACGCTCGACCTCAAGCGGCTGAACGTCTCGCCCAGCAAACCCACCCCCCTCAGCCCCGCGGTCGCGGCCAGGCTGCGTGAAAAGCGCAGCATCGAATTCGAGGTGTGGGACATGGCCGGGCGTCAGTCGCTGATCTGACCCTTGAACCCGGTGGCCACGACGAATTTTTCCGAACTGTCGGACCGCGACGCAGGCGGTTTGACGTTGGCGACCTTTGTGAACCGCGATTTGAGCAGCTTTTGCAGGTTCCCTTCTGCGCCGCCGGCCAGCACCTTGGCCACAAACGTGCCGCCTTCTTCCAGCACGTCAAACGCGAAATAGGCCGCCGCTTCGCACAGCGAAATGATGCGCAGGTGGTCGGTCTGTTTGTGGCCCGATGCGCTTGCCGCCATGTCGGACATCACGACGTCTGCGGAACCGCCCAGCCATGCCTTGACCTGCGCATCCGCGCCCTCATCCAGAAAATCCAGCTGATAGATCGTGGCCCCTGCAACCGGTTCGACCTCTTGCAGATCAATTCCCAGTACGGTTCCCACGGATTTGGACGTGCGGTCGCCCAATGCATTGACCCGGCGGGCCGCGACCTGACACCAGCCGCCGGGGGCACAGCCCAGATCGACCACGCGCGCACCGGGCACGAGAAAACGGAACTTGTCGTCCAGCTCGAGGATCTTGTAGGCCGCGCGCCCGCGATACCCCTCGGCCTTGGCCTTCTTGACATAGGGATCGTTCAGCTGACGTTGCAGCCAGCGGGTCGACGACGTGGACCTGCCGCGTGCGGATTTGACCTTGACCGTCAGGTCCCGCTGACCCCGCCCGGATGAATTCTTTGTCGGTTTGTTCGCCATCGTCGCGTCCTACTCATTGCCGTGGGCCGGGGCCCCCGATTTTTCGCAGAAAAATCGGCCCCTTCAGTAGGGGGCGTCTTCCAGTACCCCATCTGCCGACATCTGCGCATAAAGCAACCCCTCGCGCAGTCCCCGATCCGCGACCGACAGCCGGTCCGTGGGCCACAACCGCATCAAGGCCTGCAAGATCGCGGCCCCCGACATGATCAGTGCCTGCCGGTCACGCCCGATGCGCGGATCATCACGCCGGCCATCGGGACCCAGCTTCAGATAGCCACGGATCACCGCGTCGATCTGGTCTGACGTCATGCGCAGGCCGTCCACCTTGGTCCGGTCATACCGTTTCAGCCCCAGATGCGAGGCAGCGACCGTCGTGACCGTGCCGCTGGTGCCGATGATCTGGAAACCGTCGCGGGCCTGTTCCGCAGCCGACGGCGCAAAATCCGACAGGTTTTCTTCAAAGAACCAGCTCATCAGGGCGAAACGTGCCGCGTCGTCATCCACATCGGCGAATTGATCGCGCAGCGTGGCCACGCCCAGTGGCACGGAAATCCAGTCCACCACCTTGGCCGCGGCAAACGGGCCGGGATCAGCGACAAACCCTGCGTGCAGCCGCATGATCGCCCGCGGGCGTTCGCGTGCGGGGACATGGCTGATGTCGATCCAGACCAGCTCGGTCGATCCCCCGCCAATATCGACGACCAACAGCTGTTCAGTTTTGGTACTGACCAGTGGAGCGCAGGATATCACGGCAAGCCGCGCTTCTTCCTCGGGCTTGATGATTTCCAGCTGCAAGCCCGTTTCGCGCCGGACCTGTGCGATGAAATTGGCCCCGTTGCGTGCACGGCGACAGGCCTCTGTTGCAACCAGACGCATTCGTTTGACGCCGTGGCGTTCCAGTTTCTGGCGACAGATCCGCATGGCCTGAATCGTGCGGTTCATCGACGCACGCGACAGTTTCCCACTGCTTTCGAGGCCCTGTCCCAGCTGGACGGACTTGGAAAAGCTGTCGATCACGTGGAACTGGCTGCCCTTGGGTTGGGCAATCAGCATCCGACAGGAATTTGTTCCCAAATCCAGCGCCGCATAGAGCTGCGCAGGGTCCGGGGCATTTGGCGCGGGGGTTACGACCGCTTTGGGGAACGCGCCCGCACCATGGGGACGCATGGGCGCCATCGTCACGCCCTCCGATTTCGAGTTGCAACCAAGGTAGGCCCTGACGCCGCCCCACGCAAGCGACATGAGGTCCCTTCACCATAATCATGTGGGTTTCTGGCGTCCGCCGGTCTGGTGCGTGGTGTCGACAGTTGCGATACCCGTCGCGACAGGATGCGGTTGTGTCGAAAACAGGCCGCGGCACGACGTGCGGAATGTTAGAACGCGAATTGCGAACAGAGGATCAGGATCATGCCGGACGTCACGATTATCTATTGGCGCGATATGCCAGCACAGGTCATGGTCGGCCGTGGTCGCAAGGCCCAAAAGGTGCAATTGCCCGAACGGTTTGAACAGGCAATCGACCGGGCCGCCATGAAGTCGGGCGCTGCAGGCACCGACGACTACCTTGCCGGTATGCGCCGCGGCGACCCCTACAGCGTATCAGGTGATGATGCCGCCGTGGCACAGGCCGAGGCCGCGCGCCTCGACGCCGAATATACCGCCGACCGCCTGCGCGCATTGATCGCAACCGACGGCTGGGCATGACGTCGCCCCGCCCCCTGTCACTCCGACTAAAGGAAACCGCCGTGTCCCTCCTTCCCTTTCTCAAGCGCAAGCCTGAACCAGACCTGACGACTCCGATCCCGGCGGTGGCGGCATTGCTTGCCGACTACTCGATCGAGGTTATGCCACGCACGGCGGAAAAGATCCCCGATTTCACGCAGCTTCTGCCCGCTGGCACCCGCGTCTATATCGCCCATATCGACGGCACGCCGATCGAAGACATGGTTGCGACGGCAAAACGTCTGAATGGCGAAGGCTACGCCGTGATGCCGCATTTTCCCGCCCGCATCATCAAGGACCGGGCCACGCTGGCGGACTGGATCGCTCGCTATCAGGGCGAGGCGAACGTGCGTCAGGCGCTGCTGCTGGCTGGTGGTGTTACGACCCCGCACGGCGATTTCAGCGATTCCATGCAGTTGATGGAAACGGGCCTGTTTGATCAGGCCGGTTTCACCCGCCTGCATGTTGCAGGCCACCCGGAGGGAAACCGCGATATCGACACCGATGGCACCCAGACCCAGGTGGATGCGGCACTGCGCTGGAAAAACGATTTCCAATCCCGCACGGATGCGCAGATGGCGATTGCAACGCAGTTCTGTTTTGACGCGCAGCCCATCATCGCCTGGGCTGACAGCCTCAAACAGGCCGGTATCACGCTGCCGATCCACATCGGCATCGCTGGACCCGCCAAACTGCAAACCATGATCAAATTCGCCATCGCCTGCGGTGTCGGCCCGTCGCTCAAGGTGCTGCAAAAGCGTGCCGCTGACGTGACCAAGCTGCTGTTGCCCTATGAACCGAACGACGTGGTTTCCGCGCTTGCCGCACACAAGGCCGCGCACCCCGACTTCAACATTACCAACGTCCACTTCTTCCCGCTTGGCGGGATCAAGACCAATGCTACATGGGCCATGACCCATGGCGGCGCCTCTGCCGTGCCAGCCAACCCACAGGAAGACATCGCATGACCCGCACCGTTATCGAATCGAAAACGAAAACCGCCATCATCGGATTTGACCAGCCGTTCTGCGTCATTGGCGAACGGATCAATCCCACCGGGCGCAAGATTCTCGCCGAAGAACTGGAACGCGACGATTTCAGCCGGGTCGAGGCGGATGCCATCGCGCAGGCCCTGGCCGGGGCCAACGTGCTGGACGTCAATTCGGGGGCCGTCTTTTCCAACAAGATGGCCGAGGATGCCCGCTACGCCGACAACAACTTTGTCGAGCCGATGCTGATGAAACAGCTGATCGCCTGCGTGCAGCGCGTCACCGATCTTCCGCTATGCATCGACAGCTCTGTCCCCGGTGCGCTGGAAAACGGTCTGGCCGAGGCCGAGGGCCGCCCGCTGCTGAACTCCGTCACCGGCGAGGAAGAACGGCTGGAACTGGTGCTGCCGCTGGTCAAGAAATACAATGTGCCCGTGGTGGCGATCTCGAACGACGACACAGGAATCTCCGAGGATCCAGAGGTCCGTTTTGCCGTTGCGAAAAAGATCGTGGAGCGCGCGGCCGATTTCGGCATTCCCGCCCATGACATCGTGGTCGACCCGCTGGTCATGCCGATTGGTGCAATGTCGACAGCCGGTTTGCAGGTCTTTACGCTGGTGCGCCGCCTGCGCGAGGAACTGGGCGTCAACACGACCTGTGGCGCGTCCAACATCAGCTTTGGCTTGCCAAACCGTCACGGCATCAACAACGCATTCCTGCCCATGGCAATCGCATCGGGCATGACCAGCGCGATCATGAACCCGGTCGCCCTGCCCGTCGGACCCAAGAAATTGCAGGAAAAACTGGACGCGCTCGCCGCAGCAGGCATCATCGTGCCCGCCGATATCGACCCTGAACTGCTGGCCAACCTGACCGGCCTTGGGTCCACGAAACCGCGCGCCGGATCGGAAATGGAGGCGATCCGCGCGGCCAATTTTCTGACCGACAACGACCCTTCGGGCGGTGAATGGATCCGGTTTAACCGTGCCCCCGTCAAAGAGGGCGAGGGGCGCGCACGCACCGGACGTCGTCGCCGCAATTAACGCGGACTTTACCGCTTGGGTTGCAGGATGCGGGTCATGACAGAAATGACCCGCATCACCGCACCCGACGCCTGGATTGATCAGGTTTTTGCCGCAAAATCAGTGCGGACCGGCGGCGTGATCCGTCGTCGCATCGACTGGGTCGACCGGGAAATCGGCCGCGCCCGTTTCGAAGAAGAGGTCCGCAAACGCGGGTTTCACCTGATCGAAACCGGGTGGCATCTGGTCATAATATGCCACCCGGGCGCTGTCCGTCTGTTGTTCTGACGCCCCAAATCTTCGCGAAAATTTGGAACGTCCCGATTTTTCGCGAAAAATCGGCGGGCCCTAGCGGCCCGACTTGTCCAGTGCCATGCAGACTTGCCATGGTCCGAGGTGCAATTTGCCGTCATCGGACACATTGGCGCTTCCCAGTTCCGATCCGATGGTGCGCCAGTCGCCCTTTGGCATGTCAAACACGCTTTGCTGATCGGAAATGTTGAATACGCAGAAAATCGTCTGATCGCCGTCGGTCCGCGTGAAATAGACCACGTTGCCTGACGATTTCAGCCCGTCATGCGTCCCGACCCGCAGCGCGCGGTTGTGATGCCGGAACGAAATGGCACGTCGATAATGGTGCAAGATCGCCCCGGGATCGCGTTCCTGCCCGGCCACGGCCAGATTGCGGTGCTCGGACGCCACCGGCAACCATGTCACCGGCTTGGACGAAAAACCTGCATTATGTTCGGCGTCATCCCAGACCATCGGGGTGCGGCATCCGTCGCGACCCTTGAACTCCGGCCAGAATTCGATGCCGTAGGGGTCCTGCAACTCTTCGTACGCGACGTCGGCCTCGGGCAGGCCCAGCTCTTCGCCCTGGTAGATGCAGACCGATCCACGCAGACACATGATCATGGTCACGAACATACGCTGGGCGGCAGGCGACAGGTTCCATCGTGTAGCGTGGCGCACGACGTCATGGTTGGAAAACGCCCAGCAGGCCCAACCGTCGGATGCGACCTTGTCGACCTGCTTCATTACCTCGACCACACGCTGCGCCGTCGGCTGATCGGCCGCCAGAAATTCGAACGCATAGCACATCTGCATCAGATCGTCGCCGCGGGTGTATTCCCCCATGATTTCCAGACCGCGCTGCGCATCGCCCACCTCGCCCACGGCGGCAGCGCCAAAGGGCTGCATGACCGCGCGCAACTTGCGCAAGAAGTCGAGGTTTTCGGGCCGGTTCTTGTCGTAGAGGTGTTCCTGATGGTTGTAGGGGTTCACCGCCGGCGCGATCGTGGCGTTGCGCTTTTCCTTGGGCAGGGGCGGATTGTCACGCAGTTCGGCATCATGGGTGTAAAAGTTGATCGTATCCAGTCGGAAACCATCGACCCCGCGGTGCAGCCAGAATTGCGCCACATCCAGCAGGGCAGTCTGCACATCTGGATTGTGAAAGTTCAGGTCAGGCTGACTGGTCAGGAAATTGTGCAGGTAATACTGTTCGCGCCGCGACGACCACTGCCACGCGCTGCCGCCAAAGATCGACAGCCAATTGTTCGGTGCTGTGCCGTCGGGCTTGGGGTCCGACCAGACATACCAGTCGGATTTCTCGTTGCTGCGGTCGGATGCGCTTTGCTTGAACCAGGGGTGCTGGTCGGACGTATGGCTGAGCACCAGGTCGATCATGACGCGAATGCCGAACCGGTGCGCCGTTTCGACCACCGCATCGAAATCGGCGATGCTGCCGAACATCGGGTCCACGTCGCAATAATCGCTGACGTCGTAGCCGAAATCCTTCATCGGTGAGGTAAAGAAAGGCGAAATCCAGATCGCATCGACACCCAGTGACGCGATGTAGGGGATCCGGTTCACGATCCCCAGCAGATCACCGATACCGTCGCCGTTGCTGTCCTGAAAACTGCGCGGGTAAATCTGGTAGATGACCGCACCGCGCCACCAATCGGGGTTTGCTGCGTTGTCCATACGTGGTGCATTGTCGGCGGTCATGTCTGACGGTCCCCCGGTTTCTGGTAGCGATAACGTTGCACACCGACTAGCGTCGGACTGTGCAATTGGCAACGCCCCGCAGGTCTTGTGGCTTGCCATCGGCTGTGTGATGCCGCTTGATCTGAACAACCCAATGACCGGAGGCCCCGATGAAACTGACCCGCCAGGATTTCCCGCAAGATTTCGTATTCGGGGCTGCAACCGCCGCCTATCAGATCGAGGGCCACAGCTTTGGCGGGGCGGGATCCACGCACTGGGACACTTTTTCGGCCACTCCAGGGAATGTCGTGGGCTGCGAAAACGGTGCCATCGCTTGCGACCATTATCACCGGATGGATGCTGACCTGGACCTGCTGCGCAATGCCGGCATGGACGCCTATCGATTCTCGACCAGCTGGGCGCGGGTCCTGCCCGAGGGACGCGGCACGCCCAATCAGGAGGGGCTGGATTTCTACGACCGCCTGGTCGACGGCTGCCTGGCGCGCGGGCTCAAGCCATTTCAGACCCTCTATCATTGGGAAATGCCGTCCGCGCTGGCCGATCTGGGCGGCTGGACCAACCCGGATGTGGCCGACTGGATGGCCGATTACGCCGAAGTCATCACGCGCCGGATCGGTGATCGCGTCCATTCCATCGCCACCCTGAACGAACCCTGGTGTGTCAGCTATCTGTCGCATTTTCTGGGTCACCACGCGCCGGGTCAGCGCGATATTCGCGCAACCGCCCGCGCCATGCATCACGTAAACCTCGCCCACGGACGCACCATGACCCGGCTGCGCGATCTGGGACAGGACAACTGCGGCATCGTCCTGAACTTTGAGGCAACCGAACCCGCAAGCGACAGCGCAGCTGATCGCGCCGCTGCCGCAACGCAGGATGCAACACATAATCGTTGGTTCATCGAGGCGGTCACGCGCGGCAACTATCCCCAAGAGGCGCTCGCAGGACTTGAGCCGCACATGCCACAGGGTTGGCAGGACCACATGCGCGAAATCAGCCAGCCAATCGATTTTCTGGGCGTCAATTACTATACGCGCGGATTGATCGGCGCGGCAGAGGATGGCGCGCCCTGGCCCGGCACCCGCCAGATCGCCGGACCGCTGCCAAAGACGCAGATGGATTGGGAAATCTATCCCGAGGGGCTGCACCGCACCTTGACCCGCATGACGCGTGATTACGTGGGTAATCTGCCGATTTTCGTCACCGAAAACGGCATGGCCTGGCCCGAGGAGCCAGACCATGCGGATGACGCGCGGACCGATTTCATCGATCGGCACCTGCAGGCCATGCACGGGGCGGTGAATGACGGGGTGAATCTTCAGGGTTTCTTTTACTGGTCGTTGCTGGACAACTACGAATGGGCCTTTGGCTACGAAAAACGGTTCGGGTTGGTCCATGTCGATTTCGATACGCTGGACCGCACGCCGAAATCATCCTACCACGCGCTGAAATCCGCGATCGCACGGCAGGACCACTCATGAGCAAACGACAGGCCAACAGTTACAACCTTGTCGCCGATATCGGCGGGACCAACACGCGCATTGCGCTTGCCCAAGGAGCGGATGTGCTGCCCGCGACCGTTCGGCGCTATCGCAATGTCGACTTTACCGGCCTTGAAAGCGTGATCCGCCGCTACTGCGAGGACGAGGGCGACGTGGATGCCTATGCCGCCTGCGTCGCTGTCGCGGGGCCCGTGCGTGACGGACGTGCGGCCATGACCAATCTGGACTGGACAATCGACACCGAAACGCTGGCCCGCGCCAGCCGGTCGGAAAAGGTCGCCATCCTGAACGATCTGCAGGCACAGGGTCATGCGCTTGGGCATATCGCCGACGAAAATCTGCGTCAGGTCCTGACCGGTGCCGAGACAGGTGCCAAGGCGACCAAACTGGTGATCGGCGTCGGAACAGGTTTCAACGCAGCCCCGGTCTTCGAAACGGACCAGGGCCGCATCGTCACAGCATCCGAAAGCGGCCACGCCAACCTGCCGATCCGCACCGAACAAGAGCTGCGCCTGTGTCAGTTCGTGTCCAACGCACATGGCTTTCCCGCGGTCGAAGACGTTTTGTCGGGCCGTGGGCTGGAACGGGTCTATGCCTTTCTCGGACAAGAAGCGGATGATCGCAAAGAGATCCTCGCCCAAGAAATCATGACGGCCTTGGCCGATGGCAGTGATCCACGGGCCGAAGCCGCCGCCAGGATTTTCGTGCGCATCTTGGGAACCGTTGCCGGGAACCTGTCACTGATCCAGCTTCCGTTCGGCGGGGTCTACCTCGCAGGGGGCGTTGCGCGGGCCTTTGGACCCTATCTGGCACAATACGGATTCGGAGATGCGTTCCGCGACAAGGGACGATTTGCAGGTTTCATGTCGAATTTCTCGGTCACGATCATCGAAGACGATTATGCCGCGCTGACCGGTTGCGCCTGCCAACTTATGACGCTCGAACGTCAAGGCTAGGGTACAGGGCTGCATCAATGCAGCAACTGGGCCTGTACGGTTTCGGTCAGCGCGTTCAACGAAAACGGTTTCGGCAGGAAAACCGCGTTTGCGATCCGGTCGTTGTCGGCGTTGAACGCATCCTCGGCGTAGCCTGACACAAAAATAACCTTGGTATCAGGCCGCGCGACACGCGCCTGTTTGACCCAGGTAGGACCGTCCAATCCGGGCATGATGACATCTGACAGGAACAGATCCACCTTGAGGTCCGGATCGGACAACAGGTCCAGTGCAGCCTCTGCACAATCGGCCTCAATCACCGTATAGCCGCGAAGCCGCAAGGCCCGCGAGGCAAATGCCCTGACCGGTGCCTCGTCCTCGACCAACAGGACCACGCCGCTGCCTTGGGTGATGATCTGGTCGCCCCCCTTGCTGGGCGGGCGGCGCGTGTCGGCCACGGGACGGGTCTGGCTGGGGAACAGCATTTCAACTTCGGTGCCGCTGCCAACCTCACTATGGGCGAATATGAAACCGCCGGTCTGTTTCACGATGCCGTAGGCCGTCGACAACCCAAGCCCTGTTCCCTCGCCCGTGCGTTTGGTCGTATAAAATGGCTCGAACACCTTGGGCAGGCGTTCGGGCACGATGCCACAGCCTTCGTCGATGACGCGGACCACCACATAAGCCCCCGGCGGGACGGAAACGTTGCCCCGCACCAATGGAACATCCAGCTGTCTGTTTTCCGTGACGATGCGGATTTCCCCGCCCTGCGGCATCGCATCGCGCGCGTTGACCACAAGGTTCATCATGACCTGTTCAAGCTGCCGCTTGTCCGCCTTGATCGCTGCCAGATCAGGATCGTGTTCCAGAATGAGGCTTACCCTTTCGCCGACCAGACGGTTCAGCAAATGGGTCAAGTCAGACAGGGTATCACGCAGGTCGATCCGTTCAGGCTGAAGGTTCTGTTTACGGGAAAACGCCAAAAGCTGGCCAACAAGGCTGGCTGCACGATTCGCGTTCTGATGGATTTGAATGAGATCGCCGTAATCATGGTCACCCGCATCATGGCGCAACAGCAAGAGGTCGCAATGTCCCGATATGGCCGTCAGCAAGTTGTTGAAATCATGCGCAACGCCACCGGCTAGCTGACCAATCGCCTGCATTTTCTGACTTTGCACGAATTGCGCTTCGAGGGTTTTCAGTTCGGTCACATCATTGAGCACGGCAATCAGATGCCGACCTTCGGGACCGTCGGCGATATTGAGGGTCACCTGCACAAAGGTTTCCTGATTTTCACCGCGCCCTCGCAGGAATTGTGACACGTGCCCGCCCTGCCCGGCGATCGCCTCCTTGATCCAGTCCGAAATCGGCCGACCCAGCCCGTCCAGCACATCCTGTACCCGGCGTTCGTCGTTGTTTTCGAACCCCAAGAGCACGCGGGCCTGACGGTTGGACGCCGTGATCACGCCGTCGCGGCAAATCTTGAGGAGTGGCACCGGCAAGTCTTCGATTTCGTCCCATCCGGCAGACAGACCCACCGTGCCGGTCAGGCCCGTCGCGTCGCGCGCCGTCGGCAAGAGATAGATTTCGCGGCGTTGCGCGGTCCTGTCAACAACACCCGCGATAAATGTCTGCGGACCGGAGGTGGTTCTGACCTCGCAGGTGCGACCGCTGACAGGCGGCGTCGCACCAAAGATTTCCGACAGCGATTTTGGCCTGTTTCCCAAAAGTTTGCGGAACACTTCATTCATATACAGAACCGCATCCGACGGGCCCGCTGTCAGCATCGGCAATGTCAGCATATCGGCCGCGCGGCCCAGGGATTGACTGTTGCGCCCCTGATCGTTCAACCGCCACATCCCCAGATCAGGTTCGATCATCATGTGCGTCAGCCGGTATTGACCGGTCCGCGTCGCGACGTCCTGGGTGGCGGCACCGTATGCCGTCGCCTGTTCACGCATTTGCGCCAGTAGCAGATCAGGTGTCGCAACAATCTGCCCGATCGCAGAGCCCAGATGGCCGTCCGAAATATCCCCGAACCGCGTGATGGCGGCGGGATTGCGATACAGGATGTCCCCGTTCGCGCTGGTCAAAAAGGCGATATCACCATCATAGAGCAACATGGTCTGTATCACGCGGCGCAACGGGCTGATTTCCGCGATATCGTCCCGAACAATGCGTGACCCACGCCGATATGTCAGAAACGCCATGAACATCAATACGATGCCGGCGAAAACCGCCGTCAAACGAAAGACGTGATCCCCGGCGAACAGGCCAAACATGCCGCATGCCGCTGCAAGCGCAGATAGCAACCATATCGCCCGCGACTGCCGCGTTTGCGGGGCTGGGAAACTAAAGATGGTTCGACGCAAATTCCCTCCCGTACGCGCTTTGACTTCAACGACGACCCTAGGGAGGAAACGGTAAACAGGGCGTTAAAATCGATCAATTCATCTCAGGGTTGAATTTTGAGGAGTGTGGTCAGAAAGAAACCGTCATGTTCTGCGCGCGGCACCAACTTCAGCGTCTCTTGCCGTTGGAAATCGCCGTGTTTCGCGAGGAATGCATCGACGACCGCGTCGTTTTCCGAATTCAGCACCGAACAGGTCGCGTAGGCCAACGTGCCGCCCTGTGCGACAAGTGGTTTCGCGTTTTCCAAAACCTCGGCCTGCATGACGCTGAACCGGTCCAGATCATGCGGTGTCAGCCGCCATTTCGCATCCGGCGTCCGCCGCCAGGTGCCGCTGCCCGAACAAGGCGCATCACAAAGCACCAGATCATAGGGCGCATGGCGCATCAGGTCCGACGGTCCAAGCGTCGTGATCTGCACCCCCGCCCGCTGCGCACGCGGGCCAATATCCGCCATCCGTGCCTGATCGATGTCATGCGCATAGACGGTCGCATCGGTTTGATCTGCCAGCGCGAGAGCCTTGCCGCCGCCGCCTGCGCAATAGTCCAGCACCCGGCGACCTGCCACGGACCGCAGCTGCGCCATCGCGATCTGGGATGCGGTATCCTGCACCTCAACAAGGCCCGAGGCATAGGCAGATGAACCCGCAACCTTGCGTTCGTTTTCAATGACTTCGATCGCGGTATTCACCTGATCTACAGGTTTGGACACAATACCGTCGCGCGCCAACGCGGCGACCGCCTCATCCCGCGTGCCGCGTGACAGATTAACCCGCAAATAGACCGATGCACGATGGCGCATCAGCTGTGCTGTGGCCATCGCCGCCTGACCCAGAGACTCTTGCCACAGCGGCCAAAGCCAATCAGGCAGATCCGCCGATACGGCATCCGAGTGTGGCAGGGTCGCCGAACCGACCTCGTCCAGAGAGAGTGCCGCAGGACCGTAGCCGCCTGCCCCGAACACGGTGTCCACGGGGATGCCGTCGCGGCGCAACAGCCCCAGGATTGCCGCGCGGGCGGTGGTATCGCCACCGGCCGCGCAGAGAGACCGCCTGGCCCGCAGCACATCGTAGACGTGGTTACGAATGGCGGCCCGGTCCTTGGACCCTGCAAAGCGGTTCTTGCGCGCCCACGTGGTCAAGGTCCGCTCTGCGGGTGCCCCCGCGAAAACGTCGTCCAGAACCTCTATCGCGGCGGCAAATCGGGCGGCAGGTGTCACGGCCCCCTCAGGACCCGATGCGGTAGTTGGGTGATTCCCGCGTAATCTGCACGTCATGGACGTGGCTTTCACGCAGGCCGGCACCCGTAATCTTGACGAATTGCGCGTTCTTGCGCATTTCGGCGACGGTCGCGTTGCCGGTATAGCCCATCGCGGCCCGCAGACCACCGACAAGCTGATGGACCACCGCGCTGGCGGACCCCTTGTAGGGCACCTGACCTTCGATGCCTTCGGGGACCAGCTTGTCGCTCGCCGCGTCCTTTTGGAAATAGCGATCGGCAGACCCGCGCGCCATCGCGCCAAGCGATCCCATGCCGCGGTAGGATTTGAACGACCGCCCCTGATACAGGATGACCTCGCCGGGGGATTCGTCGGTGCCTGCGATCATTGACCCGACCATCGCGCAGGACGCCCCTGCGGCAATCGCCTTGGCAAAGTCGCCAGAAAATTTGATCCCGCCGTCGGCGATGACGGGCACGTCGCCCGCCGCCCCAGCGCAATCCATGACGGCCGTCAATTGCGGCACGCCGACACCCGCGACCATGCGCGTGGTGCAGATCGAACCCGGACCGATGCCCACCTTGACCGCATCGGCACCGGCACCGATCAGCGCGCGGGTCGCCTCGGCGGTGGCGACATTTCCAGCCACAACCTGCACCTGGTTTGACAGCGCCTTGATCCGCTCGACCGCCTTGGACACACCTTCGGAATGGCCGTGTGCCGTATCCACAACGATCAGGTCGACGCCCGCATCGATCAACGCCGCAGACCGTTCAAAACCAGAATCCCCGACCCCCGTCGCAGCACCCACACGCAAACGTCCCAGATCATCCTTGCAGGCCGAGGGGTTCAGCACCGCCTGTTCGCTGTCCTTTAGGGTCAACAGGCCCGTCAGCTTCCCCTTTGCGTCCGTGATCAGCAGTTTTTCGATGCGGCGGGCCTGCATCAGCGACCGTGCCTCATCCAGATCGGCGGGCTCTTGCAGCATGGCCAGATCATCAGAGGTCATCATCACGCTCACCGGCGTGCTGTCATCGCTCGCAAATCGCATGTCGCGGTTTGTGACGATCCCGACGACCAATCCGTTTTCGTTGACTACCGGAAATCCCGTGACCCGGTAGCGTTCCATCAGCGCCTTGGCGTCGGCCAGCGTCTGGTCGGGGCGCAATGTGACCGGGTTGTAGACCGTCCCCGATACGAACCGCTTGACCTGTCGGATTTCGCGGGCCTGCGCCTCGATATCCAGGTTCTTGTGTACGATCCCCATGCCGCCCGCTTGGGCCATCGCGATCGCCATGCGGCCTTCTGTCACGGTGTCCATTGCGGACGACAAAAGCGGGATGTTCAGGCTGATCGACTGGGTGACGTAGGTGCGGGTGTCTGCTGTCGAAGGCAGTACGGATGATGCTGCCGGAACCAGCAGAACATCATCAAAAGTCAGTGCCTCGCGAATCTCCATCACGGTCTCTCCTGATAGGGTCGTTTGGCGGTGCCGTATTGCACGAAACCCACCGGGGCAAAAGGTCAAAAGAATGACGCTTGCGACGCTGTGCCGTCGCGCCGCACCCTTTTCCCTCGGCGCAAAATGGCTAGTGTGCGCGCAACACAGCAAAGGCATCCGGACATGACCACCGATCCACTTGTTATTTTCACACCATCGGGCAAGCGCGGACGGTTTCCCGTGGGGACCCCCGTTCTGACCGCGGCCCGACAGTTGGGTGTCGATCTTGACAGCGTCTGCGGCGGACGCGGCATCTGTTCTAAATGTCAGGTCGCACCATCTTACGGCGAATTTTCCAAACATGGTGTCACCGCACGCGAGGGCGCGCTGTCGGACTGGAACAGCGTGGAACAGCGTTACGACGACATCCGCGGCCTAAAGGACGGTCGCCGTCTGGGCTGTCAGGCCACTGTCCAAGGCGACATCGTGATCGACGTTCCACCAGAGAGTCAGGTTCACCGCCAGGTCGTCCGCAAGGCCGCCGCCGTGCGCGACATCGTCATGGACCCCGCAACGAAGCTCTTGTTCGTCAAGGTGCAGGAACCGGACATGCACGAACCCTCCGGCGATCTCGAAAGGCTGGCAGCGGCCCTGCGCGATGAATGGGGGATTACGGATGTACATGCCCCCCTGCCCGTACTGACCAAGCTGCAAAAGGTCCTGCGCAAGGGCAACTGGGAAGTCACGGTCGCCCTGCATCGCGGATCGCTGGACGGTCGTCATCAGGTCATCGACGTCTATCCCGGTTTCCACGAAGGTCGGATCTATGGTCTTGCCATCGATCTTGGGTCCACCACCATCGCGGCCCACCTGTGCGACCTGCGCAACGGTCAGGTCGCCGCCAGTGCGGGCGTGATGAACCCGCAGATCCGCTTTGGCGAGGATCTCATGAGCCGCGTGAGCTATGCGATGATGAATCCGGGCGGAGAGGTCGAAATGACGGCCGCCGTGCGCGCCGCCATCAATGACCTGACCGTGGATATCGCGGCAGAGGCCGGCATTACCCCCGACCAGATCATGGAGGCCGTGTTCGTCTGTAACCCGGTGATGCACCACCTGCTGATCGGGGTGGACCCCGTGGAATTGGGCCAGGCCCCGTTTGCACTGGCCACATCGGATGCAATGGGTCTGCCCGCCCGCGAATTGGATCTGAACCGGATGAACGATGCAGCACAGGTGTTCATCCTGCCATGTATCGCCGGTCACGTCGGTGCAGATGCGGCCGCCGTCGCGCTGTCAGAGGAACCAGGCAAATCCGACGACCTCGTGCTGATCGTCGACGTGGGCACCAACGCGGAAATCCTGCTGGGCGACAAAAGCCGCGTTCTGGCCTGTTCGTCCCCCACCGGCCCCGCATTTGAGGGCGCACAGATCAGTTCCGGTCAGCGTGCCGCCCCCGGTGCCATCGAGCGCGTCGAAATCGACCCTGCGACCAAGGAACCCCGGTTCAAGATCATCGGCAGCGACAGCTGGTCCGATGACCCCGATTTCGGCACGCCGCAGATCACCGGCATCTGCGGGTCCGGCATCATCGAGGCCGTCGCCGAAATGCGCATGGCCGGCCTGCTGGACGACAAGGGTCTGATCGGCTCGCCCGACCAGACCGGCACGTCACGCTGTATCGTCGCCGGGCGCACGCATTCCTACGTCCTGCACGACAGCACCGCCGACGGTGGACCGCTGATTGCCGTGACACAGGGCGATATCCGCGCGATCCAACTGGCAAAATCGGCGCTTTATGCCGGGGCGCGGCTGCTTATGGATGAAATGGGCGTCGATCATGTCGACCGCATCACGCTGGCGGGCGCCTTTGGTGCGCATATCAGCCCGAAACACGCGATGGTGCTGGGGATGATCCCTGATGCGCCGCTGGCGAATGTGCGCAGTGCGGGCAACGCTGCGGGCACAGGCGCACGCATTGCATTGTGCTCGGTGACCGCACGCCGCGATATTGCGACAATCGTACGTCAGATCACAAAGGTCGAAACCGCCATTGCGCCGAAATTCCAGGAACATTTCGTCAACGCAAACGCCATTCCCCACGCCACCGATCCTTTCCCGCACCTGGCCAGCGTGACCACGCTACCATCCGTCAGTTTCAACCTCGGGGGTGGCGGAAGTGTCGATGATCAAGGCCGCAGACGCAGACGGGCCCGCAAATAGCTGGATATTGACCCGCGCCAGACGCTTGTCTGGCCGGGTTCAGCTGCCCTTGCCCGTAAACACGGTGACGATAGTGCGCCATGTGATCCACAGGTCCAGTGCGATCGACCGGTCCCGGATATAGGCTAGGTCAGCAGCAACCTTGCGATCCAAGCCTTCGCGCCCGTCGACATAGCCGACTTCGGTCTGGGCAAGGCCGGTGATGCCAGGTTTGACAGAATGGCGTGCACGGTATCCCGGCACGGTGTCGACATAGATGCAGGCATGGTCGATAAAATCGGGGCGCGGGCCAATCAGACTCATGTTGCCGATCAGCACGTTCCAGACCTGCGGCAACTCGTCCACACGACATTTGCGCAACAAGCGACCCAATGGCGTGATCCGCGACACCTCAAGATCGTCAAACGCGCCGCGCCGGATATTTTCGGCACAAAGCATGGACCGGAATTTGTAGGCGCGAAAAGGGACACACCCCTGCCCCATGCGGTCCTGCACGTAAAACAGGGGGCCCGGATTATAGAAACGGTTGATGATCAACAGCGCTACGGCTGCCAAAACCAAGGGCACCAAAAGGACGGATGATATGACAATATCAAAGCACCGCTTGAAGATGACAAATCCGAGCTTGGGGGACACAGGTTTCGTCTCTGAAGCGGCATCTTGTTCATACCGCAAAGACGTAAATTGTCTGATCTGAACCAAAACTGCCCCCGAAACTTCGACTAGCCATGCCAGCACCATCGGCACGAGACACGTATTGTGACGGCCGTGAAATCACCGCCCTAGAACTCAAGCAAAACCATTACGCAAACAGGACTTAATAAGCGCCGGATAACAGGCGTGTGACATGCTGGTTCCGCGCGTAATGCCGGATCGGGCAGCGTGAACCGGAACCAGCGTGATATTAGTTGGTGGTGGTGTCCGACGTTGCGCCGTCGTTGTCGCCATCATTGGTTGCGCCGATGATGAAAACAGCGCCCATCAGCGTCAGAAAAGGCACAACATTCGGGATTTCTGTCGACAGGCCAGGAACGGCAATGCTGTCCTGAGCGGATGCTGCCATCGGCAATGTCGCAGCGACGGTCAGTGCAAGAATGATTTTTTTCATGTTTTAATTCCCCATGTGTGCGCAAAGCGTGCGTTCAAGTCCAAACGACGTAGCGTCAACGGTTTCAATCAACAATCGGTTACCGCTTCCACGCCTTGTTTACAAGACTAATCTCGGGTAGTGCCGACACCGCTATCAAAAGACTGCGATCTGGCCAAGAGTCCCGAACTGCCATAAATTAAGGCACAAAGGCTGGGGAAACTGCCAGATGCAAGGCAGCCTGCGTATCAAAAACAGCCTCTCAATTGGTATCGGGCGTCGCGGCACCCTCATCGTCGTCCGATGAAAGAAGCGCAAAAAAGCCCACCATGCCAGCACCGATTCCCAGTATCGCACCGGTTGAAAGCCCCTGCCCCGTCGTCAGCGCCGGGGTGGTCGGATCGATCACCTGTGCGGGCGGTGCTGCGGGTTCGGTCACGATCAGCCCCTGAGACTGTGCCAGGGTCGGGAGCAAGAGCGCCGCTGTCGCGGCCAAGGTCGTCATTTTCATTACGGCAAATCCCTGTGCAATCATGTATTCACGTTCACCATAGAGGCCCGCCCGGATCGCGCAAGCGTGATACGCACCCCGGATATGAGGCCGTGCGCAGTTCAGGACTGGACGTCCGGCGACCAGAGCGTTCTGCGCGTCATGATGTGGGCAAAATCTTGCGACTCTGTAAATCTGTCCAGCCACCCACGCAGATCGGGCCAATCCTGATCGTCGAACCAGGCCCGATCAATCTGTGCGAACTGACGCACGAACGGCAGGATCGCCATATCGGCCAATGTCACCCGGCCAAACAGCCAACCAGCCTGCAACCGTGCATTCAGGTCACGCAGGACTGCTGCCGCAATTTCGCGTTGCTGATCCGGGTCACTGTCTGGGTAGCGGTCCGCGTATTTCGTGCGGTCAAGAGCCTGTTTGAACGGTCCGTCATTTCGCGCAATCAGGTCATGGCCCTCTGCCGGCATATCCAGCCATCGCTGAGGATCGTGCTGCTGCAAGGCCCAGACCATGATGTCGAGGCTTTCGTCGATCACACGCTCGGGCAAGACAAGGCACGGCACCGTGGCCGTAGGTGACACCGCAAGAAAGGCGTCGGGTTTGTCGCGCAGCAATATCTCGCGCGTTTCAACGACCTGTCCAGAGGCTGCGATCGCCAGACGCGCACGCATGGCATAGGGGCAACGACGAAACGACCACAGGACAGGTTTCACGGCGCGCGCATGCCGGCCAGCAGATTGTCAGACGCACGGGCCAGCAGCGTGGCGTCAATGCCGCAAGCGACAAAGGTAAACCCGTCAGCCAAGAGTGACCGGGCAAAGGTGACATCTTGCACCAATGTTCCCACGGGCACACCGGCAGCCATCAGCGCAGCTGCAGCCGGTCTGATCCCGTCCCAAACGGCAGGGGCCATCGGCTGGCCCGGCAGACCCAGATCCGCCGCAATATCCGCCGGCCCGAAAAACACGCCGTCGACACCTTCGACCGTGCCGATTGCCACAGCGTCCGCCAATGCCTGACGCGATTCCACCTGCAGGATGATCGCCGTCTCTGCCTCGACCCGGTCGAGGTAGTCGCTGATCCGACCATAGCCGTTCGCACGCGTGCCCCCTGCAAAGCCCCTGATCCCGTTCGGCGGATAGCGGCAAGCGGCGACGGCCGCGCGCGCCTCTTGTTCCGATTGGACCATCGGGAACAACAACGCAGGCGCGCCCAGATCCAGCAACCGCTTGACCTTGACCGGGTCATTCCAGTCCGGGCGCACCATCGGTGTCGTGGCGTACCCAGCAAACACCTGCAGCTGATGCATCACATCGCCCAGCGACGTGGGCGCGTGTTCCATGTCCAGAACGGCCCAGTCAAACCCTGCACCGGCGATCACCTCGGCGGCCCCGGCGTGGCAAAGGGAAACCCAGATACCGATTTGCGGCTTGCCCGACCGGATCGCCGCCAGAAATGCGTTTGGTTTCAGGTTCATGAATTTGCTCCTTCACCGCCCAGCGCAGTGGCTGCCAGGACGGCCTGCACGTCATGATCGGACAGGCCGTAGTCGCGCCGAGCCATCTCTGGCGTGATGTAACCCAGCGCAAGATCGCGGCGCACTGCATCCACATCGCGCGCACCGACATCACCATAGCCACCCCCTCCGGGGAAACCCATCACTGCGCGGGTACCTTCCGGAATATGCTGTCGTCCCTTTCCCCGCAGTGGCGTGCCATCACTCAGTGCGACAGTCGTGGCCCCACCCGCCGCACCACCGCGTCGCCCGCGTGCCGGATGTTCGACCCGGTCGAACATGGCAGACAGATGCATGTCATAGCCCGCGCGCGGCCCGACCTCCATCACCTGCCCCAACCCGCCGCGATATTGCCCTGCCCCACCGGAATCGGGACGCAGTTCCTTGCGCCAGATGATCACCGGGCCGACCTGTTCGGTCGCCTCCACCGGCATGGTCATGACGCCAGACGGGAACGCCGTGGCCGACAGCCCGTCCAGTGACGGACGCGCACCCGCGCCGCCGGAATTGAACACCAACACCTCGGCATCGCCAGCGCCCCCGGTTCCCGTGCGCGGGCGCAGCGACATCTGGAAATTACACAGACAGCCCGCGCCTTCGGCTGGAACGACGCCCGGCATCAACTGATCGAGCGCGCCAAAGATCGTATCCGGCAGCAGGTGGCCGATCACATGCCGCAGGGCCACCGGCGCAGGATGCAGTGCGTTTACGATCGTGCCCGGCGGTGCGGTCACCTCGAACGGCGCAAGGCTGGCCGCATTGTTGGGAATATCCGGTGCGATGGCGCATTTCAGCGCAAAGCAGGCATAGGCCTTGGTATAAACCATCGGCACATTGATCCCCTTGGGATCGGGGCCGCTGGTGCCGGTCCAGTCGCACAGCACCCGGTCGCCGGCAAAGGTCACGCTGACATGCAGGTCGACGGGCCGCGTATATCCATCGATCCGCATATGCGCGGCGGCCTGACCCTGCGGTAACGCCGCGATCCGGTCCAATGTCGCCCGGCGCGAGTGATCGAGGATAAAATCGCTGATGCCGTCCAGATCATCCAGCCCGTATTCGTCCAGCATCTCGGTCAGGCGCCCCCTGCCAATATCGTTACAGGTCGCCAGCGCGTAGAGATCACCGACCAGCTGATCGGGCGCGCGCACGTTTGCGCGGATGATCTGGATGAGGGTCGGATCAACTGTTCCGGCGGATGCAAACCGCATGATCGGTAGATGCAGCCCTTCTTCATAGACCGCATCCGCATCGGCCCCGAACCCGCGACCACCAATATCCGTGACATGGGCCGTACAGGCGAAAAAGCCGATCAGACGATCCTTGTGAAACGCGGGCGTGCAGACCGTGATATCGTGCAGATGACCGGTGCCTTTCCACGGATCATTCGTCAGATAGACATCGCCTGGGCGCATGGTGTCCAACCCGATATCGCGGATGAAATGCGGCACCGCGTCGGCCATCGCGTTGACGTGCCCGGGGGTGCCGGTGACGGCCTGCGCCAGCATCTGTCCTGCGGCATCATAGACCCCGGCGGACAGATCGCCCGCCTCGCGCACGGATGTGCTGAAGGCTGTCCGCACCAAGGCCTGCGCCTGTTCCTCGACAATGGAAATCAGGCGGTTCCACATGATCTGATAGGCGACCTGACCGGGCATGATCACTCCTTGCGTTGCAATGCGATACAGCCGTCGGACAGCACCACGGCGTCGCGACTGGCTGGCACGATGATCGAGGTTTCATCCTCGGTGATGACGGCGGGACCGATGACGGTGGCACCCGATGCGAGGTCTGCACGCGCATGCACCCCGGCAATCTGGCTGATGCCCTGCGCTGCGTCGAACAGGTCGCGTTGGTTGCGCGCTGCGACAGGCGGTGAAACCGTCACGGGCGTTGCGGGATCGACGGCAGCCTTGGGCGTGGTGGCATTGACGGCCCAGACCGTGATCTCGACCTCCATCCCGGCGACCGTACGACTGAACAGGGCCGCATAGGCCGCCTCGAACAGCGCAAGGAAACGGTCGGGATCGGGGTGTTCGGCATCCTGCGCGGGCAGCGTCACGGGGATTTCCCAGCCCTGCCCGCTGTAGCGCATGTAGACCTTGTAATCGGCGGTGATCGGCGCGTCTGCATCGCAAGACCTGACAAAGGTCGTCGCCTGCTCCGTCAGATCGGCAAAGATCCCGGCCACCGCATCCGCATCAAACGCAGACAGGCGCATGAACACTGACCGGGTCGCCTCGAAACTGAAGGGTGCGCGCAAAAACCCGATGGCGGAACCGACACCCGCACCACTGGGGACCAGACAGCGGTCAATGCCCAGTTTTTCGCACAATCGCGCGGCATGCAGTGGTGCTGCACCACCAAAGGCGATCATGGTAAAGCCTGCCAGATCCTCGCCGTTTTCGACGGCATGGACACGCGCGGCATTGGCCATGTTCTCATCCACGACTTCGGCCAGCCCATGCGCCGCGTCCTGAACGGACATGTCCAGTGGCGCACCCAATGCATTGCTCAGCGCCTGTGCTGATTGCGCGGGATCCAGCGGGATGCGACCACCCGCAAACCCCGCAGGGTCAAGTTTACCCAAGATCAGGTCGGCGTCCGTGACGGCAGGTCGCTGCCCGCCGCGACCGTAGCAGGCAGGCCCCGGTTCGGACCCCGCACTTTCGGGACCGACGCGGATCTGGCGCAGCGCATCGACATGGGCAAGCGATCCGCCGCCCGCACCGATTTCGACCATGTCGATTACGGGGATCGAAATCGGCATGCCCGACCCCTTCTTGAACCGGTAGGTCCGCGCGACCTCGAACACACGGGCCGTTTTGGGGATCTGGTCGCGGATCAGGCAAATCTTGGCCGTGGTGCCGCCCATGTCGAATGACAGGACCCGGTCCAGCCCATGCCGCGCCGCGATATCGGCGGCAAAGACCGCGCCGCCCGCAGGCCCGGATTCCACCAGCCTGACCGGGAATTCGGCCGCGGTGGCCAGATCGATGATCCCGCCACCCGAATGCATCAGGAACACCGGGCAATCCGCACCGGCGACGCGCAGACTGTCCGCGAGGCGACCAAGGTAGGATTTGATCAGCGGCTTGATATAGGCGTTGGCGACGGTGGTGTTGAACCGTTCGTATTCCCGCATCTGGGGGCTGACCTCTGACGACAGCGACACCATTGCCGCAGGCATGCGTTCGGCCAGCACGTCGCGGATCATCCTTTCGTGCGTGTCGTTCACATAGGAATGCAGCAAACCAACGGCGACACTGTCATAGCCCGCATCGCGCAATTCATCCGCAAGGGCCGCGACCGCCTCGCCGTCCAGCGGCACTAGCACACCACCATCCGCGTCGATACGTTCACGCACCACATAGCGACGATTGCGCGGCAGCAGCGGCGCGGGCAGCGTCAGGTTCAGGTCATATTGTTCGAACCGCGATTCGCTGCGCATCTCGATCACGTCGCGGAACCCTTCGGTTGTGATCAGCGCCGTTTTCGCGCCGCGCCGTTCGATCAGCGCATTGGTCGCCAGCGTGGTGCCGTGGATGATCTGGCTGATCTGCGCGGGCGAGATACCCGCATCCGCGCAGACCCGATGCATCCCCTCGACGATCGCATGCTCTGGTGCCGCATAGGTGGTCAGCACCTTGGTCGAAAACCGGTCGGCACCGGTTTCCAGAACCACATCGGTAAAGGTGCCGCCGATATCGACACCCAGTCGCGCCTGACCGCCTTGCATGTTTCGCTCCCTCTTCGTCCGGTGCCATGCAGCGCCGGAACGCGGGGAATGTCAAACCGGTGGGATCAATCCTTTTGGTGAAAATCCGCGACGATCTCGCGGCGGGCCAGCATCATCGCATCAGCCACATGCTGAAGGGGCTCTACATCGACATCGGACTGACCGGTTTCGATCAGTTCGGCAAAGCGGTGATAGACACCTTCGTATTCACCGTGTTCAGCCACGTCATGCGGTTGGCCGTTGACCAGCATCGTGGTTGCGGCATCCAGCAGTTTCAGCGTGCCCTCGGTCGTGTCGACCTCGATATCCCATGTGGGCGGGTCCTCGTGGCGCCAGTCGAACTGGGCCTGCACCTGCATGCCGCCCGCCCCTACAAAGGTCAGATCGGCCGCAATGGGCATGTCGCGGTTGCCGGGATATTTCAGAACGGATTCGCGCAGATGCACGGGGTTCGGCAGGATTTCCGTCATCAGTGACAGCGCGTTGATACCCGTATCGAACACGCCCTGCCCGCCGGGTTCCCAGATCCAGTCCTGACCGGGGTGCCAATTGTGCACATCCTCGCGCCAGTTGATCCGCATCCCCTTGACCGTGCGGTCGCGCAGCCAGGCGCGGGCAGCAGCCACACCCGGCGCATGACGCAGGTGCCAAGAGGCGTAGAGTGTCACACCCTTTGCGCGCGCCAGCTTTTCCAGCTTCTGCACCTCGGTGACAGTGGCGCCGGGGGGTTTTTCCAGCATGGTATGTTTGCCCGCCATCAGCGATTTCACCGCGATGTCAAAGCGCGGCATCGCGGGCATGGTCAGGCTATAGATGTCGATATCGGGCCTTGCGTCGATCAGGTCCGCGATGTCGCTGTGATTTTCGACGTCATCCACTCCGCCCGAACGGCTGACCGTTGCGGCGAGGTCAAAGGCAGTGCTGCCCGAAATGGCTGGCATGTGCTGATCGCGGGCGATCTTGCCGATACCCAAAAGGGCGATTTTCGCGTCGGTCAACTGCCGGCCGGAGGAACTGGTCGCTGTCATGGTCTGCCTCAAGTTTTGGTCTGGCGTCAGACATAGGGCGTTTTGCCCTCAGGACATGCCCAGCGCGGCCATGTACATTTCCAGCACGGCCTCTTCTTCGGCCAGATCGTCCTTGTCGCGCTTGCGCATGGCCACGATCTTGCGCAGCACCTTGACGTCGTAGCCACGCCCTTTGGCTTCGGCCATTATTTCCTTCTGGCCGTCGGCGATGTCTTTTTTCTCGGCTTCCAGACGCTCGTAGCGTTCGATGAACTGGCGCAACTCCTCGCCGGCTACGTTTTCGGTCGGGTTGGTGGCGTTGTCGGACATCGGAACACTCCTGCGGCTGGGTCAGGGGCACGTCCTAGCGAGCCTGCCAAACCCTTGCAAGGTGCGCCGTGTCAGGTTAGCGGATCGGGGCGCAATCATGGGGTATGTCATGCAAACATTGATTTGGATCGGGGCAGTCGTATCGGTGCTGGGCCTGTGTGGCGTGGTCTATTCCATCATCATGGTGGCGCGGGCGAAACGTGCCGATCTGACTGACGCGGAACTGCGCGCCCGCATCGGTGCCATGATGCCGGTCAACCTCGGCGCGTTCTTTTCCGCGATGCTGGGACTGATGATGGTCGTGGTCGGCATCCTGCTAGGCTAAAGCGACAGCGCATCCAGCACGCGATGGATCCGATCGTCGGCGATGGAATAGAAAATGATGCGTGCGTCATCCGGACTGCGGTCCGACCGCACTAGACCTGCCGCGCGCAGACGGCGCAGATGATTTGACACCAGCGCTTGCGGCACATCGACAGCCCCCTGCAACTGGCTGACCGTCCGGGGCCCGCCACGCAGTGCACACAGCACCGACAGGCGCACGGTGCCCCCCATTTCGTGCAAAACGGTCGCTGCCGCCGCAAGTGCGTTTTCGTCCATGATCATGCCCGCGACGCTAAACCTGCATGCCGCCCTGCGCCAGACCTGTTGCCACTGGACCGCGCCGCAGGCCGCGCGTAGTCTGAGCCGCATGCAAATCAATCAGATCACACCCGCCTATTCCGCCGCCCCCCAGATCGAGCCCGCCGATGCGGCCACGCTCGCAGAACAGGGTTTCACGACGGTCATCTGTAACCGCCCCGATGCCGAGGTGCCGCCGCCCTTGCAGGCCGAGGCCATGCGGATCGCGGTCGAAGCCGCTGGCATGACCTTTGTCGTCAACCCGGTGACGCACCAGGGGCTCAACATGGAGATGGTGCATGCCCAGTCCGACGCCGCCGCCACCGGCAAGACGCTGGCCTATTGTGCATCCGGCACCCGGTCGACCATCGTCTGGGCCCTGGGACAAGCAGGCAAGATGCCGGTCGATGACATCATCGCAGCCGCAGCGCAGGCGGGATATGATCTGAACGGCATGCGGAGCCAGCTCGAAACGCTGTCCTGACGGTCAGGCAAGCAGGGTCGCATCACTGATTGCCACGTCCCGCCCGGGTTGGACCAGCGCACCGTGCGGTAGGTCCACAAGGTGCGGCGGTGCTTCGCCAGCAATCCTGACGGCGATACGGCCGCTGACATGACCCAGGCGCCCCGTGGCGATCAGCTGGCCGCCCGGCGCCTCGACCCGGACAGACCCGACCGCAAATCCGGTCAACGGCAGGCAATCGCCCACGGCGAGAGAAGTCAGTCGGCGCAGTGGTACGGGCATGCGGTGCACCACCACATCCAGTCGCGCAGGTGCGCCCAGTACCGCCGCGCGCAGCCGGTCGGCCCAGTCTGCCGCGACCTGCGATTGCGGCACACGGTCAGGCACCGGGCCGACGGTGTCCGGCAAAGCAATCGTCACGCAGGGCACACGGTCCGTTTTCTGATCCGAAACCGTGATGACGATCACCCGGTAGGATTGTTCGCGCAGCGCGAAACACGCCGCACGCGCATCGGGAAAACGCACCGATAGCCGGCAACCCACGGCCCATCCATCCAGAACTGTCCCCTGTGTGGTGGCGGCCAGATCATCCAGCAGCGCCTGTAACAAAGGGCGAACCAGATCAGCATCCGTTTCGGTGATGGCACGCAAGGGCGCGGGCTGTGCTGACACCCCCCCGGTCGTGATCGTCTCGAGCGTGGCTGCGATCAGGCTGGCATCACAAATCATCATGCCGACGCAGGTGCCATCGCGTTCCACGCCCAGCATCAGCACATCCGGGGAAAGATCGGTCGTGACACTGTCCAGATCACAGGTTCGATCCGCCACCCCGGTGACATCGACGACCAGGCCCACACTGGACTGCGCTGCCCGCGTGACCGACAGTTTGACCGCGCGTGACGCCGTCAGCGGCACATCAGGCGCATCCGCCTGTTGTCGCCTGACCATCCTGTGCAACACGCCCGTCATACTGGCTACCCCGCGTTTCATTGCGCACAGCTAACGTCGAAGAAGTAAACATTCCCTCAACATCAGTGCACCTATTGGGCGGCGATGGCGACCTGCGCCGGCAGCGACACGCGGAATGCCGCCCCGCCCTGCCCGGGCAGATACATGATTTCGCCACCCAGACGCGTCATGATCTCGCGGCAGATCGCAAGGCCGAGGCCTGCACCGCCTGCACGCGCCGCATCCGTCAACCGCGAGAATTTTTCAAAGATCACCTGCGCATCGGCGGGTGCAATGCCGCTGCCGTTGTCGATGAAATCCAGAATTGTACCATGCTGCGACTGCCATACCTTGATGGTCAGACGCGGCTGCGCCGCATCACAGTATTTGCGCGCATTCGCGATCAGATTGATGAACACCTGGCCCAACCGGTCAAGGTCGGTGGTCAGTACGATCTGCTCTGCCTTGCGGTCGCGCCTGATGATCAGATCATCCCCGGCGCCCCCTGCGGATGCAACGGCCTGATCCAACAGGTCGCTTAACACGCCCGTGTCGGTCTTGAGGTTGACCTGTCCGTGTTCCAGCACCGCCAGATCCAGCAAATCGTCCAGCAGACGTGTCAGGCGCTGCGATTCGGTACTGATGATGCGCGCCATGCGCTGGCTGTCCTCGTCGCTCAGGTCCGGTTGCATCAGAATATCGGAAAACGACCGGATCGAGGTCATCGGCGTCCGCAACTCGTGACTGATCTGGGACAGAAACGCATCCTTTTGCACCGACAGCGCCATCAGTTTGGCGTTTGCATCGCGCAGGGCGCGCGCCGTTTCCTCTTGCTGGCGGCTCTTGGCCTCCAGCTGGCCGGAATATTCGAGGATCTGCGCGGTCTCATCCGCCAGCGCGAACAGATCGTCGACGGTCACGCTGACACCTTCGGTCAACTGTCCGATCATCGCGTGGGCCGTGGCGGCCCCCACCGACCCCGACAGTTCGCGTTCCAGGGCCACGAGGAATGCAGGCGACACGTCCGGCAAGAAGCCGGTTTTCTGCTGGGCCGCCGCCTCGGCCTGAAAAATCGCCTGCGCTTCTCGCGGGCCAAGGATGCGTTGCGACATGATCAACAGGTCCTCGGCGGTGGCCGCGGACCGCGTCCATGTCCGTTCGCCACCCGGCCCCTCGAAAATATTGACGAATTGCGCACCCTGAAGCCGTTCCAGCGGTGCCGGAAAGCTGAGAACGGACCCCAGAAAAAACAGACTGGTATTCACCAGCAAGGACCACAGCAGACCGTGCAGAACAGGATCGATCCCGCCGATGCCGAACAACGCCTCGGGGCGCAGCCAGCCGATCCCGTAAGGGCCATCGGTCAGAACCTGCGCTGACAGGACGGCATCGGGACCAAAGCTGGGCAGAAACAACGTCCACAGCCACAGCACCGACCCCGACACTAGCCCCAGAATGGCCCCGGTGCGCGTCGCCCCGCGCCAGAAAATGCCGCCCAACAGCGCCGGAAGAACCTGCACGACCCCCGAAAAAGAGATCAGCCCGATCGCGGCAAGCGCTGCCCCGCCACCCGACAGGTGATAGTAGAGAAAACCAAGGGCGAGGATGCCGGCGATCGACAGGCGGCGGGTGATCTTGACCACGGAACGCACATCCCCGGAAATGACCGCCCGCCCTTGGGTCTGGCTGCGCATCCAGACGGGCAGAACAACGTGGTTCGACACCATCGTGGACAAGGCAATGGTGCTGACGATCACCATCGAGGTCGCGGATGAAAATCCCCCAAGAAACGACAGGATCGCCAGACCGGTCTGCCCTTCGGCCAATGGTACTGTCAGCACGAACAGGTCGGGGTTGGACCCCGGCGGCATGACCTGCAAACCGGTCACGGCGATCGGCACCACGAACAGGCTCATCAACACCAGGTAGAACGGGAAGGCCCATGAGGCCGTCTTGAGATGCCGCTCGTCCGCGTTTTCGACCACCAGCACCTGAAACATGCGCGGCAGGCACAGAAAGGACGCAGCCGACAGAAATATCAGCGCCGCCCAGCGCGTGCCCGACTGTGTCCAGTCCGCAACCGGCGATGCCTCGATCGCGGCCAATGTGGCAGCCGGACCGTCCGACAGCCCCCAAACGACAAAAATGCCGACGGCCAGCAGCGCCACCAATTTCACCACGGCCTCGATGGCGATGGCAATCACGACGCCGTGCTGGCGTTCATTGGCATCGACGTGACGGGTGCCGAACAGAATCGTGAAAATCGCAAGGCCGGTGGACACCAGTATCGCGGCGCGGCCAAGCTCACCACTTCCCCAGTTCTGGCCGCCGGCCTGCGCAAAGACCTGAAAGCTGAGGACAACGGACTGCAGTTGCAGTGCGATATAGGGGGTCGAGGCGATGATCGCCATGAACGTCACGATCATGCCCAAAGTTGTCGATTTGCCGAAACGCGATGAAATCAGGTCGGCAATCGACGTGATCCGTTGTGCCCGGCCAATTCGCACCAGCCGACGCAAGACCAGCCACCAGCCGATCATCACAAGCGAGGGGCCAAGGTAGATGGTCACGTATTCCAGACCGGACCGCGCGGCGTAACCGACCGCGCCATAGAACGTCCAGGCCGTGCAGTAGATCGACAGCGACAGCGTATAGACCAGCGGCATCCGAAGCCAATCGCCCTTGCCGCGGCGCGCCTGCCGTTCGGCCAGGGCTGCGACAATGAACAAGAAGGCGACATAGACGACAGCCGCCAACACCAGTCCGTTGAATGACATCAGTCGGACCCTTCCCGCGTGGGGGGCGGTTCGACATCATCGGTGGGATCGATCCGCCGCGCCACGACGAACGCCACCGTGATCAGCACCATCCAGACGACAAAGACATAGACGACCGTTCCTGCCAATCCGCCCGTGTCACCCTCGTCACGCACCCACAACATCGGCAGGAGCCACAGGATGAAACCGATGATCGGCAACATGCGTGCACCATCGCGCAAGCGTCTTTGCCGATAGCGTTCCCGCGCAAGGAACAATCCACGTTGCCCTTTGCTCCCGTCCCCCGTCATGCGCCGATCATGGCGCGGACCTGCGCGCAGACTTCGTCATTGGCAAAGGGCTTGGTCATGAACTGGTCTGCCCCCAGCGCCTCAGCCAGCGCCCGGTCCTTGGCCTGACCGCGCGCGGTCAGCATCATGACAGGCAGGTCGCTGGTGCCGGGGTCCGCCCGCAAGTCACGCAGAATGTCGAATCCGGACCGACCCGGCAACATCACGTCCAGCAGGATCATGTCGGGGCGCTGATTGCGGATCTTGTCCATGGCGGTCGTTCCGTCCTCGTGCGTATGGACCGTATAACCGGCACGACTGAGGATGAAACTGAGCGCCTCGATGATGTTCGGCTCGTCTTCGATCAACAAGACACGTTTTGCCAACGCCCCATCCCCCCTTTTGGTCGCTTGCCATGTGTGTGACCCACCCTCCCCGATGCGCCACGCGGCACACTATTGTCCGCGCCCCGTCACATGTCAAAGCCCTGCTGTCAGAGCTGGGTCGCCGGAACCGCAGGTTCACGGCGCGCCGCGCAATCGGCACGCGGGCACATCCGACAAGCCAATCCCACAGGCAAACACAGCGGGTCCGGCGGCTTTGGCAGTGCCCGCACCAGCATCGTTGCCGTCATGACCGGTGGCGCATGCGGACCCAACGGGCTTGGCGCGGCGACGGCCACAGCATGGCAAATCAGATGTCGGTCGTTCTGCCCGTGCACGGCGACACGCGCGGTCACACAGCGGCCCGGCTGTCCGAGGGCAGTATAGACAGGCCACAAGGCGCAGTCGCTGCCCCGTGTCATGTCGAAACCCGCAGCCTGTTTCAGCAGCAGGACCGCACCTGCCGCAGTGATCTGCATCAACCCATGATCCGGCAGGCCCGCCTTGGCAGGCAGACTTGCCAGACGTCGCAGCACCCTATCCAGCGTCTGACCCAGATGCGCCGCCAATCCGACAGGATCACAATCGAGGTCGCGGGCCGCCATGACAAAGGATTCGATCGGCAAGGCCTCTGCATCCGCCGCATAGACGGCGTCGTACCGGGCCAGCAAATCCGCGACCCCCGGTCGCGCGGGTGGCACCGGGGCCGGCAGGGCCGGATCTTCGAGATGTGGCCGGTGATAGCCCGTCGCATTCAATATCGTGTCGCGCTCCTCCAGCGGCGACAGGCGGGTGCGTTCCAGATCGTCAGGCGCATCCAGATAGGCCACGAGAGCACGGCTCGTGGCCGCCAGTTTGCCGGCGTCGTCACGAATGTTGGCGTGGAACCGCGCCTGCCAATCCGCATCGACCGGACCGTCGCCCGTCAGAATCGTCGCTGTCGCCTGAATGGCCGTCACTGCGGTGATGACGCCGTGCAACGCCTTTGCCAGATCGGGGTCGTAGGTCAGCCGGTCATTCAACATCTGAAGCCGGTCATCCAGCGACATGATTTCCTGCGCCTGCGCGGTAATCAGGCCGGTCCAGCCGGGGAACCGGGCGGCAAGGTCTTCGACCTGGGCTACTTCGGTCGGAACCTGCGGCAGCCGCGCCGAGGCCGCCAGCAACCGGTCGATCAAGGACGGATCAGCAGGCCGTTCCAACAAGGCCAGATCAATCCCAAGGGTCGCTGCGATCCGCCGCAACAACTGCCCGCCCACGGGGCGTTTCCCATGTTCGATCAGGTTCAGATAGCTGGCCGATATATCGACCGCAGCCGCCAGGTCGCGTTGTGCGACGCCTGCATCCATCCGACGTGCCCGGATTCTGTCACCCGTCCTGTCCATGCCATTTCATTCCTAATCTGCTGCTGGCAAATGCAATTTACACAACAACGCGCGACGTTGTTTAAAAATTTACAAATTCGTCCGGGCGACGCAAGGGAATGTTGTTTGGCGGGTTGGCCTTCTGCAAACTGACGGCAGCACGACCAAAGTGCAGTTGTCCAGACGGGAGGGTCCGGACAGCGTTCATAGGGAGGAATCTAATGACGAAAACGACGTATTCACGCCGTCGGGTCCTGAAAACCGGTGCCGTTGCGGGCACCGCAGGTCTGATGATGCCCACGTATCTGCGTGCGGCCGCCCATGAGGGCTTTACGAACGCGCCGACCGGCGACACAGTCACGCTGGGTTTCAACGTTCCGCAAACCGGTCCTTATGCCGAAGAGGGGCTGGACGAACTGCGCGCACAGGAACTGGCTGTCGAACACCTGAACGGCATGGGTGACGGCGGCATGATGAACACCTTCTCGTCCAAGGTTCTGGACGGCACGGGCATCATGGGCAAGAAAGTCGAATTCGTCACCGGCGACACCCAGACGAAATCGGACGTTGCCCGCGCATCCGCGCAGTCGATGATCCAGAAGGACGGCTGCATCATGATCACCGGCGGCTCGTCCTCCGGTGTGGCTGTTGCCGTGCAGGGCCTGTGCCAAGAGGCCGGCGTCATCTTCATGGCGGGTCTGACCCACTCCAACGACACGACCGGCAAGGACCGCAAGGCCAACGGTTTCCGTCACTTCTTCAACGGTTACATGTCCGGTGCCGCACTGGCCCCCGTGCTGGTCAATGCCTACGGCGCTGATCGTCGCGCCTATCACCTGACCGCCGACTACAACTGGGGTTGGACGCAGCAGGAATCCATGGCCGCCTCGACCGGTGCCTTGGGTTGGGAAACCGTCGAGAACGTGCTGACACCCGTCGGTGCCGGCGACTTCTCGTCCTATATCGCACCGATCCTGAACTCTGGTGCGGATACGCTGATCCTGAACCACTACGGCGGGGACATGGTCAACAGCCTGACACAGGCCGTTCAGTTCGGCCTGAAGGATCGTCAGGTCGACGGCAAGGACTTCAAGATCATCGTGCCGCTGTATTCGGAACTGATGGCCAAGGGTGCCGGATCGAACATCGAAGGCGTGTTCGGCTCCATGAACTGGAACTGGCAGCTTGAAGACGAAGGCACGAAGGCATTCGTACGGTCGTTCGGTGAAAAGTACGGCTTCCCGCCGTCGAACGCGGCGCATACCTGCTACACGCAGATCATGCTCTATGCGGATGCGGTCACCCGTGCGGGGTCGTTCAACCCCTGCGCCGTCGTCGAAGCCCTCGAAGATTACGAATTCGACGGCATGGGCAACGGTCCGGTGCTGTACCGCGGCGCGGATCACCAGTGCTTCAAGGACGTTCTGGTCATGGAAGGCGTCGCAAGCCCGTCGGGCAACGCCAATATGGTCGGCTACGACACCCTGCGCATCGTCGAGCAGACACCGCGCGCACAGGTCGAATACGCCCCCGATCACCCCATGTTCGCCGGCGGTTCGCTGGGTGAATGCAACCCGGGCGCATAAGCACACGATCAGGGGCGGCACATTGCGTGCCGCCCCACCCCCACGGGCAGGTCTGCGCTGCCCGGCCTTCTGAACATTCTGTCCTGACGCGGCGCTCTGGCCTGCTGTAACCATTGAGGAGTGGTGACTTGGATTCCTTTATCCTTCAAATCTTGAACGGGCTGGACAAGGGGTCTGCCTATGCGCTGATCGCGCTTGGTCTGACCCTCATTTTCGGCACCCTTGGCGTGGTCAATTTTGCGCATGGCGCATTGTTCATGATCGGCGCCTTTTGCGCTGTCACGATGCAGCGCATCCTCAGCCTGTCGCGCACCGTCGTGGATGAAACGCAGACCGATTTTCTGGGCAACCCCCTGCAAACGCAGGTGCCCTATTTGCAGGACTGGTTCGGTCCTGTCGCAGGTGCCGCGATTCAGGACTGGGCGGTTCCCCTAGCGATTTTTCTCACGATCCCCGTCATGCTGCTGGTCGGCTTTGGCATGGAACGCGGCCTGATCAAGCATTTCTACAAGCGTCCCCACGCTGACCAGATCCTGGTGACATTCGGTCTGGCCATTGTCATCGGCGAGATCATCAAGGCATTTTACGGTGCCAACCCGATCCAGACGCCGATGCCTTCCGCATTCGTCGGCACCGTCGATCTGGGTCGCTATCTCGGCCTTGGCGAAGGCGCTGTTGCTTATCCGACCTGGCGTCTGGTCTACTTCTTCTTTTCTGCTGCAATCATCGCCGCCGTCTTTGCATTCCTGCAATTCACGACCTTCGGCATGGTGGTCCGCGCCGGCATGGCTGACCGCGAAACGGTCGGCATGTTGGGCATCGATATCGACAAGCGGTTTACATTCATGTTCGGCCTCGCGGCATCGGTCGCGGGTCTGGCCGGCATGATGTATGCGCCGATCCTGTCCCCTCATTACAACATCGGCATGGATTTCCTCGTCCTCAGCTTTGTTGTCGTGGTCGTCGGCGGCATGGGATCGCTGCCTGGGGCCGTGCTGGCCGGTTTCCTGCTGGGCATCACGCAAAGCTTTTTCTCGAACCCGGCGTTCAAGGGTTATTTCGTCGAACTGCTGCGCCTCGAGGGCACATTCGCTGGCACCGTGATCACCGGTCTCGACCAGATCATCATCTACCTCGTTGCCATCATCATTCTACTTACGCGTCCGCGCGGCCTGCTGGGTCGCAAGGGCGTGATGGAGGACTAAGACATGCTCGGTCTGAATTCGCGCGATTTCAAACTGTTGATGATCGTCATTTTCATGACGCTCGCAGCGCCCATCCTGCTGAATCCCTTTCCCGTGGACAGCGCCTTGGGTGAAAGTTTCAACGCAGGCTATCCCGCCTTGATGCAGCGGTTCGTGATCTTCGGATTGCTGGCTGTCGGGTTCAACATCCTGTTCGGCCTCACAGGATACCTGTCATTCGGTCACGCGGCCTTTTTGGGGGTCGGTTCCTATGCCGCCGTCTGGATGTTCAAGCTGCTCAGCTACAACATCATCCCCGCCATGCTGGCCTCTGTGATCGTGGCGGCGCTGTTCGCGGTGGTCATCGGTTATGTCTGTCTGCGTCGGTCCGGCATCTATTTCTCGATCCTGACACTTGCGTTTGCGCAGATGTCCTACGCCCTCGCCTATTCGGTGCTGTCACCGATCACCAACGGTGAAACCGGGCTTCAGGTCTATGCCGACGACCCCCAGGTATTGATGAGTGCGGGTGATCCCGTCGTGCCACACCTGTTCGGCTGGGAAATGAACAGTTCCGTCACGTGGAACGTCGGCGGCTGGCAGTTCGTGTTCCAGAACGGCTACTACCTTGCGGCGATTTGCATGATCATCGGGTTTTACATCTCGATCCGCATCTTCCGGTCGCCCTTTGGCCTGATGCTGCGGGCGATCAAGTCTAACCAGACCCGCATGAGCTATACCGGCATGAACACCAAACCCTACATGCTCGCGGCCTTTGTGATCTCGGGAATGTATGCCGGCGTGGCCGGTGGCCTGATGTCCGCGATGGACCCGTTGACCGGTGCAGAACGGATGTTCTGGACGGCCAGCGGTGAAATCGTTGTCATGGCGATCCTCGGGGGCGTCGGCACGCTGATCGGTCCGGTCCTGGGTGCAGGCATCATCAAGTATCTGGAAAACATCATTTCCAAGATCAACAGCGACATCCTGCACAACTGGTTCGCCTTTATGCCCGATTGGATGGACAACCTGCTGGTCAACATCCTGTACCCGTTCGTGGGCAAGGGATGGCACCTGACACTGGGCGTTTTGTTCATGGTCGTCGTCATCTTCCTGCCTGGTGGTCTGGTGCAGGGCGGTCAGAAACTGGGCGCATTGTTCAGCCGCAAGTCCAAGTCATCCGACAGCGACGCGACGACGGCTGGCACAGCCAACACCAACACCCCGGCGGAGTAAGATCATGGGCATTCTTGAAGTCAAAGGCGTCAACAAGCGCTTTGGTGGTTTGCAGGCGCTGGGTGATGTGAACCTGAGCGTGGCCGAAAACACCGTTCACGCGATCATCGGCCCCAATGGTGCGGGTAAATCCACACTGCTGAACGTGTTGGTGGGCAAGCTGATCCCGGACTCCGGCTCTGTCATGTTCGACGGGCAAAGCGTTCTGGGCCGCAAACCACACGAAATCAACCAGATGGGCATCAGTCGTGTGTTCCAGACGCCAGAAATCTTTGCCGATCTGTCGGTGATGGAAAACGTGATGATCCCCTGTTTTGCCAGGCGTGACGGCGCGTTCCGCATGCATGCCATCGGCAGCGTCAGGAACGAGGGCGACATCATCGCACAGGCCGAAGCGATCCTTGCCGACGTGAACATGCTGGCGAAACGCGACATGCTGGCCTCTGCGCTGTCACGGGGGGACAAGCGGCGTCTGGAAATGGCGATGTGTCTGGTGCAGGAACCCAAGCTGCTGTTGCTGGACGAACCCACCGCCGGGATGGCGCGGGCCGACACCAACAACACGATCGATCTGCTCAAAGAGATCAAGGAAAAGCGCGATATCACCATGTGCATCATCGAACACGACATGCACGTCGTGTTCAGCCTGGCAGAACGGATCACCGTTCTGGCGCAAGGTACGCCACTGGTCGAGGAAACCCCGGAAAACATCAAGGGACACCCAAAGGTCCGCGAAGCCTATCTGGGCGAAGCACAGGTCTGACACCCCGATTTTTCGCGAAAAATCGGACCCGCCCGCATTTTCGCGAAAATGCGGCACCGCGAAGGAAACAGAGATGAACGCCCCATTCGACAAGAACCGCAACAACGCAGCGACCAGCCCGAAATTTCTCAGTGTCTGGGAAATCGAGGCCTACTACGGTGAAAGCTATATCGTCCAGAACGTCAGCTTTGACATCCACGAGGGCGAAATCCTCGCCTTGCTTGGCCGCAATGGCGCGGGCAAGACATCAACCCTGCGCGCCATCGCGCGGCTGGACAATCCCGAACTGAAGCACGGCGAAATCTGGCTGGACCACCAACCCCTGCACCAGATGAAAAGCCACCAGGCCGCCGCCGCCGGGATCGCGCTCGTGCCAGAGGACCGTCGGATCATCGCGGGCCTGACGGTCGAGGAAAACCTGCAGCTGGCGCAGATCGCCCCACCGATCGGTTGGTCGCTGGACCGCATCTATGACCTGTTCCCACGCCTGCGGGAACGCCGCAAGCAAGAGGGCGTCACCCTGTCAGGCGGCGAACAGCAGATGCTGGCCATCGCCCGCGCACTGGCGCGCGACATCAAGGTGTTGTTGCTGGATGAGCCTTACGAGGGTCTCGCTCCGGTCATCGTGCAGGAAATCGCCAAGACGCTGAACATCATCCGTGACCAGGGCATCACGACGGTCATCGTCGAACAAAACGCCGTGGCAGCCCTGAAACTGGCTGATCGCGCGGTGATCCTGGACACCGGAACCGTTGTTTTCGACGGATCGGCCCAACAAGTGCTGGATGACGAAAAACTGCGCGCGGAATACCTCGCGATCTGAACGGGGCCTGCGCTGAACCGCAGAGGCAAGCCCATGATTGCAGGATCATCAGCGCGGGCGCTTTCGTCGTCCTTCTCGCTCGCGCTGGTCACTGGATTTGCGGCCGCGACAGCGCGTCTTTGCGCCGATCGCCGTCTTTAATCCAACTTAACGGCAGACAGCGTTTCACTTGCGCTTTCCCCCTCGCGCGCCTTGCCCTATACGTCTTGCCAATGCAGTGACGGAACGTCACGCGATCAAGTAGAATTAGGCAAGGACAGTTTGGTCATGGGCAACAAGACTTCTCAGGATAGCGACGTCAGCTTTATCCAGGCCTTGGCAGAGCTTTTGCGTGCCAACGACCTGACAGAGCTTCAGGTCAAGCGGGATTACGCGGAAAACGACAGTCTGAACGTGCGCGTCAGCCGCATGACTGCACCGGTGGCCCCCGCAGCGGCCCCCGCCCCCGTGCAGGTCACGTCCGCCGCCAGCCCCGCTCCTGCCGCCGCACCTGTGGCCGCGGTGTCGGACCCCGCAGCACACCCCGGTGCCGTGACATCGCCGATGGTCGGCACGATCTACATGGCCGCAGAGCCAGGGGCCAAGCCGTTCGTGTCTGCCGGTCAGACCGTGGCCGAAGGTGACACCCTGCTGATCATCGAAGCCATGAAAACGATGAACCACATCCCGGCCCCGCGCGCAGGCACGGTCAAACGCATTCTGGTCGAAGACGGCGGTCCCGTCGAATTCGGCGCACCACTGATGATCATCGAATAAAGGCCAGTCCCATGTTCGATAAAATCCTGATTGCGAACCGTGGCGAAATCGCGCTGCGGGTTGTGCGCGCCTGCCGCGAGATGGGCATCAAGAGCGTTGCCGTCCATTCGACAGCCGATTCCGATGCCATGCATGTGCGCATGGCCGATGAGGCCGTCTGCATCGGCCCGCCGTCGTCGACCAATTCCTATCTGAATTTCCCGGCCATCATCTCGGCCTGTGAAATCACAGGGGCGCAGGCCATTCACCCTGGCTACGGGTTTCTGTCGGAAAACGCTGCATTCGTGCAGGTGGTCGAAGATCACGGCCTGACCTTTATCGGGCCAACCGCAGAACATATCCGCATGATGGGTGACAAGATCACGGCCAAGGACACGATGAAGGCATTGGGTGTGCCTTGCGTGCCGGGCTCTGACGGTGGTGTGCCCACGCTCAAGGATGCGCAGCGCATCGGCGCTAAAATCGGCTATCCTGTCATCATCAAGGCCACCGCCGGCGGTGGTGGTCGCGGCATGAAGGTCGCGCAGAATGCCGATGAGATGGAAAAGGCGTTTCTGTCCGCCCGCCAAGAGGGCAAGGCCGCGTTTGGCAACGACGAAGTCTATATCGAAAAATACCTGACCACGCCCCGCCACATCGAGATTCAGGTCTTTGGCGACGGCAAGGGCAATGCGGTCCATTTGGGCGAGCGCGACTGTTCGCTGCAGCGCCGTCACCAAAAGGTGCTGGAAGAGGCCCCCGGCCCCGCCATCACCCCCGAATTACGCGCGCGCATCGGCAAGGTCTGCGCCGATGCCGTGGCCAAGATCAACTATATCGGTGCCGGCACGATCGAATTCCTGTTCGAAAATGACGAGTTCTATTTCATCGAGATGAACACCCGACTTCAGGTCGAACACCCCGTCACCGAGGCGATTTTCAACGTCGATCTGGTGCGCGAACAGATCAATGTCGCGGCGGGTCAGCCCATGTCGTTCACGCAGGACGATCTGGTGATCGACGGCCACAGCATCGAGGTGCGGATCAACGCGGAAAAACTGCCCAATTTCCAGCCCAGTCCCGGCACGATTTCCCAGTATCACGCGCCGGGCGGACTGGGTGTGCGGATCGACAGCGCGCTTTATCAGGGCTACCGGATTCCACCCTATTACGACAGCCTGATCGGCAAACTGATCGTGCATGGCCGTGACCGGCCAGAGGCGCTGGCACGTCTGTCCCGCGCGTTGGGAGAGCTGATCATCGACGGTGTGGAAACGACGGTACCGCTGTTCGATGCCCTGCTGGCCGAGGATGATATCCAGACCGGCAACTACAATATTCACTGGCTCGAACACTGGTTGGAAACCAACCTGGGCTAGCTTGCGTGACGGAACAGCTGACACCGGACCTGTTGTTGCATGCCTACAGGGCCGGTGTTTTCCCCATGGCCGAGGACCGCGACGCGACTGACGTGTTCTGGGTGCAGCCCAGAAAACGGGGCGTGCTGCCGCTGGATGAATTCCACGCGTCACGTTCGCTGCGCAAAACCCTGCGACGGGGACAGTTTCAGGTCACTGCGGATGCGGCCTTTGTCGATGTGGTGCGTGGATGTGCTGATCGCGCGGAAACCTGGATTAATACCCCGATTTTCGAAGTCTACCGTCAACTTCACCTTCAGGGACATGCCCATTCCATCGAGGTCTGGCAGGATCGTGAGCTGGTGGGCGGCGTCTACGGCGTAACCATCGGTGGCGCGTTTTTCGGAGAAAGCATGTTTTCCACCCGGACGGATGCGTCAAAGGTCGCGTTGCTCTGCGCGGTCGACAGGCTGCGGTCCCGTGGGTTCATCCTGTTCGATACGCAATTCGTGACCGACCACCTCGCAACGCTTGGCGCCATCGAAATTCCGCGCCAGGCCTATGAGGAAAGACTGGCCGCCGCGTTGAAGATTGTCGCAGATTTCGGCGCGCCCGGACCGATCCCGCTGGATCAGGCGGCTGTGCAGCGGATGACCCAGACGTCATAGCGTGGATGGTCCATTGCATTCAGTGCAGGGGCTGACGCAACCATCCAGCCCGAAAACACAGGCGTGGCGTCATCGCCATAAGTGACCGACATTTCCGCAAATGCGTCGCCCGATGGATTGTCCGCAGGCACGCGGCAGTCGTTCAGCTGGATCATGACCAGCCCCGATACCGCAGCATCACCAACCTGCATCGCAACATCAGCGACCTGACCTGTCACCTTGTCCAGCACGCGCAGTTCAGCGCCGGGCTGCGACACGGCCTGCTGTGCGGTGGCCCCCATCGGAACCAGCGCCAAGACGAACGCCAGTGCGCGGATCATTCGGGCGTCCACGCCTCGTAATCGCTCTTGGGTTGGGGGTCTGCGCGGCGCAGCGATCCGGCAGGGGCATAGGCCTGCGGCGTGCCGGTCAGGTTCGGCAGATGCGGTTTTTCCCAGGGCTGTTTCAACAGCGGCACCTCGGTCGGGGGTTCGTCCCAGGTGCGGTGCAACCAGCCATGCCATTCCGGTGCGACCTTCGATGCTTCTGCCTCACCGTTGAAGATGACCCAGCGACGGCTGTCGTCCGCATTGCGGTAAAAGATATTGCCGCCGGCGTCCTCGCCCACGCGTTCACCCTTGCGCCATGTCCAGAACTGGGTGGCAAAGGTCTGCCCGTCCCACCAAGTGAAAATGCGTGCGATGTTGCGGGCGATACCCATGGTCGTCTCCGGTCTGTGGCTGATCCTGTCATGCCGCAATCGCATGAAAAGGTCCAGCAGGTTCAGCGCGGCAGGCGGGCCGTCGCCTCGATCTCGATCTTCATCTCGGGGTTTTGCAGCCCTGCAATGAACATCGTTGCAGCGGGCCGCGCGTTACGAAACGCCTCGGCAAGCACTGGCCAGCAGCTTTCCCATTCCGCGCGATCAGGCAGAATATATGTGACGCGCACCACGTCATCCAGACTGCTGCCCGCCTCGACCAGCGCGCGCCCGATGGTGGCCAGCGCATTGCGGCACTGATCCACGATATCGTCGGGCATTTTCATCGTTGCGTAATCATAGCCAGTGGTCCCTGCGACATGGACCCAGCCATCGGCCACGACTGCACGCGAATAGCCGATCTGCGCCTCGAACGGGCTACCGGTGGTGATATGTTTGACTGTCATGTGACCCCCATGAAAAAAGGCCGCTGCATCCGCAGCGGCCCTGTTCTGATCCCGAGAACCAACCATCCCTCAGGCGCTGGCGGTCTCTTTCTCTTTTTTCTTGCCGTCGTCGTGGATCATCAGCGGGCTGGCGTCTGGGCCAACTGCTTCTTCGTTCACGACAACCTCTGTCACCGTATCCATGCCGGGCAGCTCGAACATCGTATCCAGCAGGATGTCCTCCATGATGGACCGCAGGCCACGGGCACCGGTCTTGCGTTCGATGGCGCGCTTGGCGATGGCCGTCAGCGCATCATCGGTGAACGTCAGTTTGGTGTCCTCCAGCTCGAACAGGCGCTGGTACTGTTTGACCAAAGCGTTCTTCGGCTGTGTCAGGATGATCATCAACGCCTCTTCGTCCAGGTCCGTCAGCGTCGCAATGACGGGCAGACGGCCCACGAATTCCGGGATCAGACCGTATTTCAGCAGATCCTCGGGTTCGAGATCCATGAACGTTTCACCGACACCGCGGTCTTCCGTATCCTTGACGTCAGCACCAAAGCCCATGGCGGACCCTTTGCCGCGCTGCGCGATGATCTTGTCCAGACCGGCGAATGCCCCACCGCAGATGAACAGGATGTTCGTGGTGTCCACTTGCAGGAATTCCTGCTGCGGATGCTTGCGACCGCCCTGCGGCGGCACAGATGCAACCGTGCCTTCCATGATCTTGAGCAAGGCCTGCTGCACGCCCTCGCCCGACACGTCGCGGGTGATGGACGGGTTGTCGGACTTGCGCGTGATCTTGTCGACCTCGTCGATGTAGACGATGCCGCGCTGCGCGCGTTCCACATTGTATTCAGAAGCCTGCAAAAGTTTCAGGATGATGTTTTCCACATCCTCGCCGACATAACCGGCCTCGGTCAGGGTCGTGGCATCGGCCATCGTGAACGGCACATCCAGGATACGTGCCAGCGTCTGGGCCAGCAGCGTCTTGCCGCAGCCGGTCGGCCCGATCAGCATGATGTTGGATTTCGCCAGCTCGATGTCGGATTTGTCGGAATTGTTCAGACGTTTGTAATGGTTGTGCACGGCCACCGACAGAACCCGCTTGGCGTGCATCTGACCGATGACGTAATCATCGAGGACCTGGCAGATTTCGCGCGGGGTCGGCACGCCGTCACCCGATTTCAGCGATGCGCTCTTGGTTTCTTCACGGATGATATCCATGCACAGTTCGACGCATTCATCACAGATGAAAACGGTCGGGCCCGCAATCAGCTTGCGCACCTCGTGCTGACTCTTGCCGCAAAAGCTGCAGTAGAGGGTGTTCTTGCTGTCGCTACCGGTGGTGGTTGCCATGTCGTATCCTTTGGCGCCGGGGCCAGTTTGGTGTCGCGCTGTCCTTGGTTTGTCAGAGTAGGACAGCGCGTTCCGGGTCACAACGCCAAAAAGACGCAATCGGTGACCCTGTTCAGGTCTGTGTGATCATGGCACCCGAGATGCGTGATCAATCTTCGGCTTTATCGCGATTTGTCACGATTTCGTCGATGTGGCCCCATTCCAGGGCTTCTTCGGGGGACATCCACTTGTCACGGTCCAGCGCCTTCTGGACTTCCTTGTAGGATTGGCCCGTGTGCTTTTGATAAAGCTTGTACATGCGTTCGCGCGTGTTTTCGATGCTTTTGGCCGAAATCAGGATGTCAGCCGCCGTGCCGCGCGCGCCGCCAGACGGTTGGTGCACCAGAAATTCGGCGTTCGGCAGCGCATAGCGCATACCCTTTTCACCACCGATGGCGATGACCGACCCCATGGATGCCGCAAGGCCGCAGACCAGCGTCGACACCTTTGGGCGGATATACTGCATCGTGTCATAGATGCTCATGCCCGCGACGACGCTGCCGCCGGGGGAATTGATATACATCGAAATCTCTTTTTTCGGGTTCTCTGCCTCGAGGTGCAGCAGCTGCGCGACGATCAGTTGGCTCATGCCGTCGTGCACGGGACCGTTGACGAAAATGATCCGCTCTTTCAGCAGGCGGCTGAAGATATCGTAGGCGCGTTCACCGCGTGCGGTCTGTTCGACCACCATCGGGACGAGGTTCATGTGGGTTTCGATCGGATCTTGCATGGGAAGGCCTTATCTGGGGGACACCAGCGGGTGGTGTCTTTCAAAGTCCCCCAGACACTATGCAGCCCGGCCAGCAGCTTCAAGAGCCGACGGCAGCGCGCGATCGACGCAGCCCCCGGTCCGTCAGGCGGCACGGCCCTGCCCCTGCCCGCCATTCCAGACCACGCAACCCGTTCTGTCCGTTGCTGACAAAGACGATCGTGGCGCATGACTGTTTCCTGATCGCCGGCGTTGGCACAGCGTGGGGGATCCTGTTTTCCTGAACGGTGGCAATTCTGTGGTGATCACCGGGAAATATGACCGGATCGCCGTATTTGCTGCATGCTGCCGCAAAATGACCATCAAGACCTTGGTTCTGCCAACCTTCAGTCTCAGATCGGCCACCACAGGAAAATACCGAAACCTTAGACGAGTATCAGCTGCGTTTCTGGCTGAACAATTGAGGTGCGGCATGCCGAACGGCTATCAGATCAATCTTGGCAACAATGTCCTGAACGGCGGCGACGCCGGTAACACAGGCATCACGACGTTCACGACGGACCGAATCATCGGCACCGGTAGTGTGACCGTGAACTACACTGCCAACATTTTCGATTTCGGTGGAACGAACGTCACACGGACTGGCACCTACTATCTGGGTACGAACGGGATCGTCTATTTCGTGCCGGACACGGCATTCCCGAACAACGTCAACAGCGTTACCGTGCAGTCGGCACCGAATTTCTCGCTCTATACAGGGACGGCGAACAACGACACAGCGCTGAATGGCAGCAATGGATCCGACCTGATCTATGGCGGCACGAACACCAGCGGCACCGGTACGGGTAGCGACACGATCAGCGCAGGCCGTGGCAACGATGAGGTATATGCCGGTGACGGGGCCGATACGGTTTTTGGCGGATCGGGCAACGACCTGATCTACGGCGGAACCGGTGACGATCGGCTGAACGGTAACGGCGGCAACGACGTCCTCTATGGCGGTGACGGAAACGATTCCCTGCTCGGCGGCATGGGCACCGACAGCCTGTTTGGCGGTCAGGGCAATGACCGCATCGATGCTGGCGCGGGCAACGATTACATTGACGCGGGCGAAGGCAACAATTCCGTCATGGGCGGCACCGGGGCCGATACGATTTTCGCGGGCAGCGGCGCAGACACCCTGTCAGGCAACGCGGGTCGCGATACGATCAACGCAGGCGGTGGCAGCGACACCGTCTATGGTGGCGATAGCAACGACAGCATCAATGCCGGAACAGGCAACGACACTGTCTATGGCGAGGCTGGCAACGATTCCATCCTGGGCGGTGACGGTAACGATACGCTTTATGGCGACGATCCGGCATCAGCCACGGTCGCGACCGAAACGCTACGCTGGACCACACAGGCTGCGTCCGGAACCAACGTGCGCAACGGATTCACTCAGGACACCGGGTCGGTCAACGTCTCTGTCAGCTTTCGCGATGACGGCAGCCTTGTCGAAACGACGACTTCGAACGTGCCGATCTTCACCGGCACGACGGGTATCTCTACAACCTCTTCGGTCTTTTTGCGCGGCGAAGCAGGCAACACCGGCACAACAACCATTGATTTCGCGGCCGACCCCAACAGCGGGGTCACGGATGCGGTCAGCAATGTCGGCTTCTGGATCACCGACATCGACGGTGTTTCCGACGGCACCAACAATTTCTATGACCAGATTGTCGTCACGGCCTACAATAGCGACGGCGTTCAAGTGCCTGTCACGATCACGTTGCCCACAGGCGGCAACGATATTGTAAGCGGGCAGACCGTCACCGCATCGCTGGACAACGATGAACCCATCCAAGCTGACGGTGCCGCATATTTTCAGGTTGCGGGACCAGTCAGCTCGATCGTGATCAATTTCAACAACGCGAACGGCGGCACGACAAATCACGCGGTTTACCTGTCCGACGTGACCTTCACGACCATCGCACCGACACCCGGCGACGACACGATCGACGGTGGCACGGGCGATGATGTCATCTATGGCGGCGGCGGCGCGGACTACCTGATCGGTCGTGAAGGAAGCGACACAATCTACGGCGGCGACGGCGATGATTTCATTGACGATGTCCCAGGCGCTGAAGACGGTGTCAGCGCCGATACGTTTTTCGGCGGGGCCGGCAATGACACCTTTTGGTCCGGCGGCGGCGCAGATGAGGTTTATGGCGGAACCGGCAATGATTTCATCTTTGGACAGGAAGGCGACGACACGCTGTTTGGCGACGCCGGCACAGATACGATTGACGGTGGCCTGGGCAACGACAGCCTGTACGGCGGAATCGGCGCGGACAGTCTGATCGGCGGCGATGGAAACGATGTTTTCGACGGTGGCCAAGACAATGACCGGCTAAGCGGCGGCAGCGGCGACGATCTCATGGCCGGTGGCACAGGTGATGACACGATCAGCGGCGACGCAGGCGCGGATTTCATTCTGGGCGAAGCAGGAAACGATGTCGTCTTTGGCGGTGATGGCAACGACATTATCGGCGATATCGAACTCGAAGTGGGCGATGACGTTCTGTACGGCGACGCCGGCGATGATGGTTTGGCCGGTGGTACCGGCAACGACACCCTCTTTGGCGGCACCGGCAACGATGTGTTGTTGGGCGGTAGTGGAAATGACTCGCTTTATGGCGATGCCGGAAACGATCTTTTTTCGGTCGGCGACCAAGACGATTCCAATGTGGTTCAAGGTGGCGAAGATGTCGGCGACACCGATGTCGATACACTCAACCTGTACAACACGTCCTCCACCGACGGTGTGACCGTTGTCTACAGCAGCGCAGAGGCAGGCCGTGTTGATTTCAACGCCACCACAGCTAGCGTCGATTTCACACAAATTGAGCGGCTGGAAACAACGTCCTTCGACGACACGGTCGATGCCTCGGCGGCGGCCAGCGGCATCAGCATTGGAACCGGAACCGGTGACGACAGCGTCATCGGCAGCAGCGGCAACGACACGATCGATGCAGGCATCGGCGCCGACAGCGTTCAAGGCGGCGCGGGCAACGACCTGATCGATCTGGGTGTTGCCGACCTGATGGACGACACCGTGGTTCTGACCAACGGTAGCGGCGACGACACAATTCTCGGTTTCGAGGCGCCGCTCGACAATGGCGACGGCACATTCTCTGGGCGCGATCAGCTGAATGTGGCGGGGCTGCTGGATGCCGGTGGTGATCCGGTCAACCATCACGACGTCGTGGTGACCGACGACGGCGGCAGTGCGCGCCTGACATTTCCGAACGGAGAGACCGTGCTCTTGGCCGGTGTGTCCCCCACGGATGCGCAAAATCCGTTCTTTCTGGCAGCGATGGGTATTCCGCTGTCCGATGGCACGGTCAGCGGCACCGCAGGGGCCGACACGATCGGCCCTGGCTATGTCGACGCCGACGGTGACACGGTTGACGATAACGACGCGATCCTCGCTGGCGATACCGGCAACGACGACCTGATCGAGGCCGGTGGCGGCGACGATTCCGTGTTTGCCGGTCTCGGCAATGACGCGGTCTTCGGCGGCTCCGGCAATGACACACTGGACGGCGGTGCGGGCGACGATACGCTGTCGGGTGACGCGGGTGACGATACCTTTGTCGTGACCGCAGGTGGCGGCAACGACACGATTGTCGGCGGCGAACTGGATGAAACCGCTGGTGACACGCTGGATGCCACCGCCCTGACCGATGACGCCACCCTTGTTCTGGGCGGAAACGAGGACGGCGACCTGTCCTACGCGGGCGAAGTCACCACGTTTTCCGAAATCGAGAACATCTTGCTGGGATCCGGCGACGACGTGGTTTTCGTCGGGGCTGGCGACGAAACCGTCGATACCGGCGAAGGTGACGACACGATCCAGCTCTCTGACAATTTCGGGGATGCGACCATTGCCGGTGGCGACAATACGCTGCCAGTGGGCGATCTGCTGTCGGCGCAATCGGTCACGCAGGATCTGACCGTGACCCTTGGTCCCGATGGCAGTGGTACGCTGTCGGACGCCGACAACACGCTCACGTTCAGCCAGATTGAACGGATCGTGACCGGCACCGGTGACGACAGCGTCATCGGCAGCGCCGGTGATGACAACGTCAGCTTGGGTGCTGGCGATGACAGTATGGCCGGTGGCGCCGGCAACGATCAGATCGCGGGCGAAGCTGGGGCCGATACCATCGACGGTGGCGCAGGCAACGACCAGATCGACCTGGGCCTGAACGATGCTGCCAATGACACGGTCGTTTTGCAGGACGGGTCCGGTGATGATGTCATCACCGCCTTCGAAGGTCCGATCGACAACGGCAACGGCACCTTTACCGGGCGCGACCTGCTGGATGTCTCGGACCTGCAGGGGCCCGATGGTCTGCCGGTCAATACCAACGATGTGACCGTCTCTGATCAGGCTGGCAGCGCGCTGCTGACCTTTGCCAATGGCGAAACGGTTCTGCTGGACGGCGTCACCGCGGCAGAGTTGAATTCGCCATTCGCGCTGGCGGCCATCGGTATCCCCCTGCCCGACGGCACCGTGAGCGGCACCGCCGGTGACGACATCATTGATGCGGCCTATACCGGAGATCCCGACGGCGACCGCGTCGATGCCGACGATGCGATCCTTGCGGGCGACACGCAGAACGACGACCTGATCGAGGCCGGTGACGGCAACGACAGCATTGATGCGGGCGATGGCAACGATCACGTCCTGGCCGGAACCGGAAACGACACGATCCGCGGCGGCACGGGCGACGACAGTCTCTTTGGTCAGGCTGGCAGCGACGAAATCTTTGGCGGTGACGGCAATGACATCGTCGACGGCGGCGATGGCGGGACTGACGCAGACACCCTGTTCGGCGGCGCAGGCAACGACGAGCTGATCGGCGACGACGGCAACGATACGCTTGTCGGCGGCAGCGGTGACGACCAGCAGTTCGGCAACGGCGGCGACGACACCTTTGTTGTGGACAATGATTTCGGCAACGACCTGATAATCGGTGGCGAAACGCAAGAGGTAACAGGCGATGTTCTGGATGCCGCTGCCACGACTCAGAACCTGACGCTGGACCTGACGCAGAACGGTTCTGCCGACGGCGAAAGCGGGACGCTGTCGAACGGTGCCCAGACACTGACATTCGCCGAAATCGAGGCCGTCCGTCTGGGATCCGGCAACGATACCGTGCTTGGATCCAGTGATGACGACAGCGTCGCATCCGGGGCTGGCAACGATACGCTGACGGGCGGTGCTGGCAACGACAGCCTGTCCGGCGAAGCTGGCGACGACACCTTTGTCTTTGATGACGGTTTCGGTCAGGACAATATTGATGGCGGCACACAGACGACAGCCGACCGTCTGGATGCCACTGCTGTGGATGCTGACACGACCCTGTCGCTGACCGGCACCGGAACCGGCATCCTGACGCAGGCCGCGAACAACGTCAGCTTTACCGAGATCGAGGAATTTTTCCTCGGGTCCGGCAACGATACCGTCTTTGGTGGCGAAGGTGACGACGTCGTCGAGCTCGGCGCGGGCGACGACGTGTTTGCGCTGTTCAACGGCTTTGGCAATGATGACATCACCGGTGGCGAGGCCGGTGAAACGACAGGCGACGTGCTGGACGGCAGCGCCCTGACCGAAGATGTCGACGTGACGCTGACCACCCCCGAAAGCGGCAGCATCACAAACGGTACCGACACGACGTCCTTTGCCCAAATGGAACTGGTCCGCACCGGCGCTGGCAATGATACGGTCAGCGGCAGCGCTGGCGACGACAGCGTCGCAACAGGTGCGGGCGACGACACGATCATCGCAGGTGCCGGCAACGACAGCATCGATGCAGGCACCGGGGCTGATACTGTTGCAGGTGGCGCAGGCAACGACACCATCCGCCTTGGGGCCGCCGACGGGGCCGAAGACACCATCGTCCTCGAGGACAATGGCGGGGACGATACCGTTTTCGATTTCGAAGGCCCTATCGACAACGGCGACGGCACCTTTACCGGGCGCGATCTGCTGGATGTGACTGGCCTGACCGGACCGGACGGCCTGCCCGTCAATACCAATGACGTGACAGTCAGCGATCAGGGCGGCAACGCCCTGCTGACGTTCTCCAACGGTGAAACGGTTCTTCTGTCAGGTGTTGATCCGGTAACACTGCAATCGCCTTTTGCCCTGGCCGCCATCGGCATTCGCCTGCCGGACGGCACCGTCAGCGGCACAGCGGGCGATGATACGATCGACGCGGCCTATACCGGCGACCCCGATGGCGACCGCGTGGACGCAGGCGACGCAATCATTCCGGGCGATACAGGCGACGACGACCTGATCGAAGCCGGGGCCGGAAACGACACCGTGTTCGCAGGGCTGGGCGACGACGAAATCTATGGCGAGGACGGCGCCGACGAAATCTATGGCGGCGCGGGCAACGACAGCATCTTTGGCGGCGACGGCGACGATGATCTGGTGTTGAACGACGGGTTCGGAAACGACACCCTCGTCGGCGGTGAGGCTGGCGAAACCCGCGGCGACGTCCTGGACGGCAGCGGCCTGACGCAGGATGTGACCGTTGCCTTTGACGGGGCGGAATCGGGCACGGTATCAAATGGCCCGGATCTGGCCACCTTTGCCGAAGTCGAGGCCGTCAGCACGGGCGCAGGCAACGACACCGTGTCGGGGGATGCTGGCAGCCAGACGGTCAGCACAGGTGCAGGCGACGATACCATCGACCTCGGTGCCGAAGGTGACAGCATCGACGCGGGTGCCGGCAACGACATCATCACCGTCGGCGAAGGCGATAACGTCAGCGGTGGCGACGGCGACGATACCTTTGTCATTACCGACCAGCCCGGCACCGAGACGATCAACATCTTTGGCGGCGGCGGTGACGAAACGACAGGCGACCGGCTTGTGCTGGGCCGCCTTGGCAACCTCAACCAGATCCTTGCCGATGCGACCATCGATGCGAATGGCAGCTATTCCGGCACCGCGACGCTGGATGACGGCACGACGCTGAATTTCAGCGATATCGAGGAAATCATCTGCTTTACCCCCGGTGCGATGATTGCCACGCCGCGCGGTGCGCGCGATGTGGCAACCCTGCGGGTCGGAGATATGGTCGTGACCCGGGATCACGGCCTGCAACCTATCCGCTGGATCCAGTCCCGCACCGTGCCCGCGCGCGGCCGTTTTGCGCCGATCCGCATTCGTCCCGGGGTGGTGACCGGCCAAGAGACTGATCTGCTCGTGTCGCCGCAGCATCGGATGCTGTTCCAGGGCTACCGTGCGGAACTGCTGTTCGGTGAGTCAGAGGTTCTGGTCCCCGCCAAGCATCTGTTGGACGGTCACGATGTCACGCAGGAAACAGGCGGCGACGTCACCTACATCCACATGATGTTCGACTGCCACGAGGTGATTTTCGCCAACGGCGCGGCCACCGAAAGTTTCCATCCCGGCGACGTCGGCATGAACGGGATCACGGACCGCGCGCGCGCGGAACTGTTTGACCTGTTCCCTGATCTGCGTGCTGATGTGCATCACTACGGCGATACGGCCCGGCGCTGCCTGCGACGCCACGAGGCACAACTGCTTTTGGCCGGCAACCTGCGATAAACGCAGATGAAAACGATTGACGGTCAGGCGATCTGCCTGACCGGACTGCGTTTGCCATTCGCCCAGTTTGTCGCAGCATCGCCAAAGGCCGCAAACAGCGGACGCGACACGGGGTCGATCCCGGCCTGATATTCCGGGTGCCACTGCACGCCCAGCGCAAAGCCGGGCGCGTCGGCGATATGAACCGCCTCTGGCGTCTGGTCCGGGGCCCAGCCTTCGATCACGACGCGGCTGCCAGGTGTCTTGATCCCCTGCCCGTGCAGCGAATTGGTGACGACCTGTTCCGTCCCCATCAGCCGGTGAAACACCCCCCCGGGGGTGAAACTGATGGTATGCCGCATGGCAAACTTTTCCGCGATGGTGCCGTCGGGCGGCATGCGGTGGTTGTCGCGCCCCGGCAGGTCACGAATTTCAGGATGCAGCGAGCCGCCGAATGCGACGTTCATTTCCTGAAAACCACGACAGATACCGAGGATCGGCAAACCTGCATCGACACAGGCTCGGATCAAAGGAAGCGCGAGCCTGTCGCGCGCACGGTCGAATTCGCCATGCGCCGGGGTGGGTTCTTCGCCGTATTCTTCGGGGTGCACGTTCGGACGCCCACCCGGAAAGATGAACCCGTCGAAACTGTTCATCAGGTCAGGCAAGGCGACGATGTCCGGCAGGGCCGGTACGATAATCGGCAAGGCGTCGCAGACCGCAGCAATCGCTTCGAGGTTCATGTCACCCACGGCCTGCACCGCATAGGTATCATTCAGCAAATGCGAATTGGCGATAACGCCGATGACGGGACGGGACACGCGATGCAATCCTTTCGATCAGGTTCTGCAAAGCGTAACGCGATTGTGCTGCGACTGCAAAGCGAGACCTGCAGCGTCAGATTTCGGCCGACAGACCTGCCGCTTCCAGACCGGCCACCGCGCAGATCGCGTCATTGTCAGAGGTATCGCCGGTCACACCCACGGCCCCGACGACTGCACCATCATGGCGCGCCAACACGCCCCCTGGAACAGGCACGACCTGTCCGCCGAAAACACCGTTCACGGCGGCCATGAAATAGGCCTGATCCTCGGCCCGTTTCATCTGGGCGGTTCCGGCCATGCCCAGCATCACGGCACCGTAGGCCTTGCCATGGGCGATCGCAAAACGACCGGGTGCTGCACCGTCCGCGCGGCTAAAGGCCAGCACATGCCCACCGGCATCCAGCACCACGACGGACAGCGGCTTGAGCCCCAAGGCATCGCCTTTTGCAAAAGCGGTGTCGATGATCGTGCGCGCCTGCGCCTGGCTGATCTGCGTCATGGCAGCTCCTGTCATGTTTGGGCTGGATTCAGCCGGATGTCCGCCGCATCGCGCGGCATTTGTCAGAACAATATTTCACGTCGTCCCAGACCTTGGCCCAGGCCTTGCGCCAGACAAACGGTCTGCCACAGGTCACGCAGACCTTGGATGGCAGATCCGTTTTCTTGCGCATCTTGGGCATTATTCGGTTTCGGCCGGCAGCTCGGTACCGGTGCGACCATCAATTTGCACCTCTGCGCCTTCAGGCTCGTTTCCGTCTGCCGACAGGAAAAACAGTAAGGTCGCCAGCAACAGCAGCGCGAAGATGACGACGGTGCCGATCCCTGTCAGGGCACCGCGATGGCGTTTTTCTTGTTTGTCCAGATCCGTCTTTGGGGCTGACATGGTCCGGCTCCTTTTCTTTCAATTCCGTGTTCTGCATGAAAATAGCGCGTCTTGCGACTAATCAATGTTGAACATACCGTGGCCGCAAAACCCAGCCCATTATCAGGACAAAGTCATGAAAGACAGCGCACCGCAAACCGTCTACCTGGCGGATTACGCAGCACCCGGTTGGCTGGTCGACAGCGTGCATCTGACATTCCGGCTGGATCCTGAGGCCACGCGGGTGGTGTCGCGCATCGCGTTCCGGCCGAATCCCGAAGGCACGCAGGATCGGTTCTATCTGGACGGTGAAAACCTGAAACTGATCGGGGCCACGATCGATGGTCAGCCCGTCACGCCCGAAATCACCGCCACGGGTCTCACCTGCCCTGTCCCTGACGGCCCGTTCGTCTGGGAGGCCGACGTCGAAATCGCGCCCGCCGCCAATACCGCGCTGGACGGACTTTATATGTCGGGCGGCATGTATTGCACCCAATGCGAGGCCGAAGGGTTCCGCAAGATCACCTATTATCCCGACCGCCCTGACGTGATGGGGGTCTTTTCCGTCCGCATCGAAGGCGACATGCCTGTTCTGCTGTCCAACGGAAACCCGGTCGCATCAGGCGATGGCTGGGCGGAATGGCACGATCCCTGGCCCAAGCCAGCCTATCTGTTTGCCTTGGTTGCGGGTGATCTGGTTGCGCACAGTGATCTTTTCACCACGACAGAGGGGCGCGACGTCGCCCTCAACATCTGGGTACGCCCCGGCGATCTGGACAAATGTGCCTTTGGCATGACCGCGCTCAAGGCGTCGATGGTCTGGGACGAACAGGTCTATGGTCGCGCATATGATCTGGACCTGTTCAACATCGTCGCCGTCGATGACTTCAACATGGGTGCCATGGAAAACAAGGGGTTGAACATTTTCAATTCCAGCTGCGTTCTTGCGAAATCCGACACCTCGACCGATGCGGATTTCGAACGGATCGAGGCGATCATCGCACACGAGTATTTCCATAACTGGACCGGCAACCGCATCACCTGTCGCGACTGGTTCCAGCTGTGCCTGAAAGAAGGTCTGACCGTGTTCCGCGATCAGACCTTTACCGGCGATCTGCGCGGTCATGCTGTCAAACGGATCGACGATGCGCTGACCCTGCGTGCCCGTCAATTCCGCGAGGATGCCGGCCCCCTTGCGCATCCCGTCCGGCCCGCCAGCTTTGTCGAAATCAACAATTTCTATACGGCGACCGTTTACGAAAAAGGTGCCGAACTGGTCGGCATGCTGAAACGACTGGTTGGCGACGACGGTTACCGCGCGGCCCTGACGCTGTATTTCGACCGCCACGATGGTCAGGCCGCCACAATCGAAGACTGGTTGCAATGTTTCACCGATGCGACGGGGCGTGATCTGACACAATTCGCACTGTGGTACGCGCAGGCAGGCACGCCGCAGATCACCGTGACCGATGATTTCGTGGACGGCACATATCACCTGACGCTCGCACAGATGACGCCCCCCACGCCGGGGCAGCCGGACAAACAGCCGCTGCATATTCCCGTGGCCGTGGGTCTGCTGGCACCCGATGGATCCGAGGTCGTGCCGACCCGGATGCTGGAACTGACGCAGGCGCAGCAGACCTACACCTTTGCAGGCCTCGCGGCGCGGCCGATCCCGTCGGTTTTGCGCGACTTTTCCGCACCCGTCATCCTGAACCACACACAATCTGCGGCGGACCGGGGCGTCCTGCTCGCACATGACAGCGATCCGTTCAACAGATGGGAGGCCGGACGCATACTGGCCCGCGATGTGCTGCTGGCCGCCGTGCGCGATGGTAAGGCCCCCGATCCGGCCTATCTGGACGGGTTGCGCGCGACACTGACGGATGACCAGCTGCATCCGGCGTTTCGTGCCCGCATCCTGGCCCTGCCCAGTGAACAGGACGTCGCTGATGCACTGGTGCGCGCGGGCGAAACGCCCGATCCTGACAGGATCCACAGCGCACGTCGGCAGGTCCGGCAAGCCATCGCGACAGCTTTGGATGCGCAGATGGATGCGGTCTTTGCGACAATGCAGGTGCCCGGCCCCTATGACCCACGGGCAGAGGACGCAGGCCGCCGGACATTGGGCAATACCGTTTTGTCCTACCTGACGCTGCTGGACGCAGGGCACCGCGCGGCGGCCCAGTATGAGGGTGCCGACAACATGACCCAACAGATCGCGGCATTGGGCTGTCTGCTGGACATCGGTGCCGGACAACAGGAGCTGGCGGCCTTTCGCGCGCAATGGCAGGGTGATCGGCTGGTGATGGACAAATGGTTTGGCCTGCAGATTGCCCGGTCTGATCCGGCCGAGACGGTCACACGCGCGGAATCCCTGACCCGCGACCCGGCGTTCGACTGGAAAAACCCCAACCGATTCCGTAGCGTCTTTGGGGCACTCGCCGGTCATATGGCCGGGTTTCACCGCCAGGACGGGGCGGGCTATGACCTGTTGGCAGACTGGCTGATCAAACTCGATCCGTTGAACCCGCAAACCACGGCACGCATGGTCACGGCCTTTGACGCGATGGCCCGCTATGACGCGACCCGACAGGAACTGATGCGTGCGGCCCTGACGCGCATCGCACGCACCCCCAACCTGTCGCGCGACACCACCGAGATGGTCGCGCGGATCTTGGGCTAGGTTCCACTGACCGGTGGACAAATCGCGCACAACGGCTATGTCACTCGCGACACGGCATCGGCTTATTTGCGGGGTTTGCGCATGACCGAGATCAGAGATCGCATTACCCCACTTATCGTGGAACGTGCGCCCTGGATGTATCGGCCCATACCAGGCATGCGATACATTCGCGGTCTGATGCACCTCGCGTTGGCCTACGACAAGACGGTCGCGATCGGCGAGTCACTGGAACATGCCACGTCGCAACAGATCATGGACACGATGGGGGAACGGCTGGCCAAACTGGTCACCGTATCCGGTCTGTCACATATTCCGACGCGTGGCCCCGCCCTGATCGTGGCGAACCATCCGACGGGCATCGCAGACGGGATCATCCTGTGGCACCTTATTTCGCGGGTGCGGCCGGACCTCTATTTCTTTGCCAACAGCGACATCCTGCGTGTCATGCCGCAGATGATCGACATGATTTGCCCGGTCGAATGGCGCATGGACAAACGGTCCCGCGAAAAAACCCGCGAAACCATGCAATACGTCCGTGAAGCAACCGCCGCGGATCGCCTGGGGGTCATCTTTCCCTCTGGCCGATTGGCCAAGCGGATCGGGCTGAAACTGCATGAACGCGAATGGATGCCATCGGCTGCGATGTTGGCGCGCAAATTCGATCTGCCGGTGATCCCCGTGAACCTGCAGGCGCGAAATTCGTCACTGTTTTACCTGTTCGACAAATTGCACCCGACACTGCGCGACGTGACCCTGTTCCATGAAACGCTGAACAAGGACCGCCAGCCATATCGCGTGACGATCGGGGAACCCATTCCCGCCGACCAGATCGACCGCAACAGCGAGGACGGTATCGAAATGCTGAAAAAGGCGACACTGGATCTGGGCGGCGTCGATGCACCCAACGTCAGTCTGCTGCGGATGTCACGGTATCCATTGTCGAAATCGTGGGGCTGAGATCCCGTAGCACGGGACGCGGCGCGCCTGCGTTTTCCACCACGCGGGATTCGGGCCGCAACATCGGCCGGGGCCGGGTCTGGACCACGCAGTAGTCCTGCTTGCGCGTCCAGGCCGACATTTCGGCAATTTTTGCACGGTTGCTCATCGGGCCCCAGTCGGCGGCAACACCGCGCCAGCGGCCATCCTGAACGGCGACGGCCCGGTCGCGGGCAACAGTGTGACCCATGATCCGCGCAGCACAGGCAAGGTTCGCAATCGGATCCTTGAGAGCCGCACCGGTGGTTGCCCTGCAACCGTAACCACGCGCTGTTGCCGGCAAAATCTGCAACAGTCCGTACCACAGCCCGCCACCGCCCACGGCGTTGGGGTTATGTGTGCTCTCATATTTGGTCAGGGCCGACATCATGCCGACCCAGAATGCACGCCGCAGCGTCGGGGAGTTCTGGGCATAGGCCGGGCACCAGGCCGCGATATCGCGTGGCACCTGGGTATCCAGACCATGCGTCGCGACAGCCGCCATGGTGGCGCGCGTCCACATGCGGGCCGTATTGGTGCTGCCCCAGCGGGTGTCGGGAATGAAATTCGGACGGATCGCCGGACGCAGGGGTGGTGCGCCGGCGATGACATTTACCGGATAACGGATCATGTGCACGGGACGTGCCAAAGGGCGCACCGACTGCAATGCCGTCAGCAGCGCGGCCTGCCTTTGTGCCGCGGCATCCTCGCGACCAAAGGGCCGTACTTCTGACGTGATCGGCGCGACCGTGGCATTTCTGGCCGCCAGCACAGCGGCCTCGGTCGCTGCACGCGCGTCCCCCCCGACGACACCCGCCAACAGACCCGCAGTTATGAAAACCCCCCTGAGCATGGCCGTCAAACTGCCCAGATCGGATCAATCGCACAAGAAATGAATCGCAGGCGTGGGCAATACGCCGCCCACAGCGGAAACCGCCGGTGCCTGTGGCACCGGCTTTTTATGTGATGACAGTGGTTTAGGCTGCAGGTCGCGGGTGAGGACCTTCTTGCACTTCTTCCACGATCTTGGCGACAAAGGCCTTGAGGTCGGTCGGATTTCGGCTCGTGATGATTCCATTCGAGATTGCAACCTCTTGATCGACGACCTGCGCACCAGCATTTTTCAGATCCGTGCGAATGGACGCAAAGCTGGTCATTTCGCGCCCGGCGACGACCTCTGCCTCGATCAGCAGCCATGGTGCATGGCAGATTGCGGCAACGATTTTCCCTGCCTTGACGGCATCCTTGATCAACTGGATCGGCGCTGCCTCCACGCGCAGCAGGTCAGGGTTGATCTGGCCACCCGGCAAGACCAAGGCGTCATAGTCGTCTATATTGGCGTCCTCGATCCTGAGATCAGCCTCTGCGGTATCGCCCCAATCGTCGCCTTCCCATCCCTTGATCGGCTGGCCGTCCAGCGTGGCAACATGGACGGTGGCACCCTTGGCGCGCAATTGATCGCGCGGAAATTCCAGTTCGGATTGCTCGAAACCATCGGTTGCGATGATCAGTATTTTGGCGTCGCTCATCTGTGTCATCATGCGGTCCTTTCGTCGGGGTCTGCATTTCCTATCTGCTGCATCAACGGGTTGTCCCGGCCCCTTGTTCCATCCACGGTGCTGGCTTAGAACACCGCGAACGAAAGAGGTGCCCCATGCTTGATCTGGAATACACAGCCCCCGCCCCCAAGGTGATCGCCGGAGCGAAACACGACTGGGAACTGGTCATCGGGCTCGAGGTCCACGCACAGGTCGCCACCTCGGCCAAGCTGTTTTCGGGGGCATCGACGCTCTTTGGTGCGGAACCCAACAGCAACGTCGCATTCGTGGACGCAGGCATGCCCGGCATGTTGCCCGTCATCAACGAAGGCTGTGTGGCACAGGCCGTCCGCACGGGTCTGGGACTGAAGGCACAGATCAACCTGTTCAGCGCATTTGACCGCAAGAACTATTTCTACCCCGACCTGCCGCAGGGCTATCAGATCAGCCAGCTGTATCACCCCATCGTGGGCGAAGGTGAGGTACTGGTCGAACTGGGTGACGGCACCGCGCGGCGCGTGCGGATCGAACGCATCCACCTGGAACAGGACGCGGGCAAATCCATCCATGACATGGACCCGAACATGTCGTTCGTGGACCTCAACCGCACGGGCGTCGCCCTGATGGAAATCGTCAGCCGTCCCGACATCCGTGGCCCAGAAGAGGCCGCTGCCTATGTCGCCAAGCTGCGCCAGATCATGCGTTATCTGGGCACCTGCGACGGCAACATGCAGAACGGCAACCTGCGTGCGGACGTCAACGTGTCGATCTGCCGTCCCGGTGATTACGAGAAATATCAGGAAACGCAGGATTTCAGCCACCTCGGCACCCGCTGCGAGATCAAGAACATGAACTCCATGCGGTTCATCCAGATGGCGATCGAGGTCGAGGCCCGCCGCCAGATCGCGCTGGTCGAGGACGGCAAGGAGGTCGTGCAGGAAACCCGCCTGTATGACGCGGACAAGAACGAAACGCGGTCGATGCGGTCCAAGGAAGAGGCGCATGATTACCGCTATTTCCCAGATCCCGACCTGCTGCCGCTGGAAATCGAACAGGCTTGGGTCGACGATATCGCAGCCTCCTTGCCCGAACTGCCCGACGCCAAAAAGGCACGTTTCATCAGTGAATTCGGCCTGTCCGACTACGACGCCAGCGTGCTGACCGCCGACGTGGCCAACGCCGCGTATTTCGAGGAGGTCGCCGCCGGAAACGATGGCAAGCTTGCCGCCAACTGGGTGATCAACGAATTGTTCGGTCGTCTGAAAAAGGATGGTGACAAGGGCATCGCAGACAGCCCGATTTCAGCCGCCCGGCTCGGCCAGATTGTCAGCTTGATCAAGGCCGAGACGATCAGCGGCAAGATCGCCAAGGACGTGTTCGACATCGCCTACACCCAGGACCGCGATCCCGAAGAAGTGGTCGAAACCGAGGGCATGAAACAGGTCACCGACACAGGCGCCATCGAGGCCGCCGTGGACGAGATCATCGCCGCCAACCCCGCGCAGGTGGAAAAGGCCAAGCAAAACCCGAAACTTGCCGGCTGGTTCGTCGGTCAGGTCATGAAGGCGACAGGCGGCAAGGCAAACCCCGCCGCCGTCAACACGCTTGTCGCGGCAAAACTGGGGCTGTAAGCCCCGACGACCGCTAGCGCTGGCACAAGGGATAACATGGTGCATTACGAATATCTGGTCGTCCCCGCCCCGCGTCGCGGGCTCAAGGCAAAGGGTCTGAAGGGTGCCGAGGCACGCTTTGCCAAGGCGCTGTCGGATGTGATGAACGCCCATGCCGCGGATGGCTGGGAATATCAGCGTACCGACACGCTGCCGTCGGACGAACGCGACGGGCTGATGATGAACCGCACGACAGTATTCCAGAACATGATGGTGTTCCGTCGCCCCTCACAGCCCGCGCCCGACACGCCGTCAGAAACCCTGCCGTTGATCGAAGATCTGACAGACGACGCGCCGGAGACCGAGGACATCCCTGCCCCGGTGGATGACACCCCGGCAGCAGACGCCCCGACCGAGGACCCCAAACCAGCGACCTAGTCGAAACTGATTGCCAGCGCGTGGATGCGACCGATGATCGCGGGACCAAGGGCTGCGTGAACGGCGCGGTGTTTCGCGATCCGCGACTGACCCTCCAGCGAAGATGCCGCGATGACCACACGCCAGTGGCTTTCGCCCGATCCGTCGTCACCGGAATGCCCCGCATGCAGCGCGCTTTCGTTCACGACATCCAGACGTTCGGGGCTTAATCCCGCCATCAGGGCCGCGCGGATTTCTGCGTCAAGGGCCATTATTTTCTCCATTGCTCTTCACCTGCCGAACCATTGGTTTAGAGTGCTGTCTCCGAGTCGGAAAGGGCCACCATGAACAAGAAAGATCCCTTCGGTTTCGACATGTCGGTGTCGAGCAGCAAGAAGAAGAACCCGCGCGGACGTCGCGGGATGTCAGGCGCGTCCGAAACATCGACGCGCGTGTGCGAACACGAGGGTTGCGAGGAGGCCGGCAAGTACCGCGCGCCGAAATCACCAGATACGCTGGATGACTACATCTGGTTCTGCAAGGAACACATTCGGGAATATAACCTGAAATGGAATTTCTTTGACGGCACGTCAGAGGCTGAACTGATGGCGCAAATGGACAAGGACCGCGCCACCTGGGAACGGCCGACCAAGCCGTTGAAACGATCGGTCGAGGAACGGGCCTGGGCGCGTCTGGGCGTACAGGACCCGCACGAGGTGCTGGGTGACAATGCCACGCGAAACCCCGGTCGCAATGCGGCTGCTGCGGGCGGCACGCGGCGCCTGCCGCCGACCGAACGCCGCGCGATCGAAATTCTGGACGCCAAGGACAGCATGTCCAAGGCCGAGATCCGCAAATGCTACAAGGCGCTGATCAAGGTGCTGCACCCCGACATGAACGGGGGCGACCGCAGCCAGGAAGAACAATTGTCAGAGGTCGTCTGGGCCTGGGATCAACTGAAATCCAGCCGCAACTTCCGCGAAAAGGACTAAGCCTGCGAAGGCGCGGAACCCGTTAGCTCTGCGCCTGAAAGGACGAGAGCGCGAAAATGCTTTCGCGCTCTCGCCGCCAATCGCGGATCAGCTTGTCCGCAAGCAGCAGCATTGCGATCCATGTGAACGCCAGAACAGGTTTTTCGATCAGCATGAGCACGAACAGCATCGGCCCGAACATCGTGCCGTAAAGCGGCAACATCAGCGATCCGCCGACCAATGCTGCCATGAAAGTGACGATGATCATGCCGCAGAACGCCCGACAGGGCCCAAAGCGGCCGGTCGATCCCATCCAGCGTCGCGCGAAATAGAGGCCTGCCAGGGCACCAAAGACGCCGCACAGCACGAACCAGCCATCTGACGTGGTGAACACGCGCAGCATTGATTGTTCATAGGAAATGTTGCTGACAAGGATGTGGGCCAAAAACCCGCCCAGCAGGGCAACGCCGATCCACGCCGTCAACAGACGGCGTTCGCCCACCGAAGGACGCAGCGGATAAAGAATTCGGTCGCGCATCACAGTCAAGGATCCATGTTTCCGGCCACCCTAACTGGATGGCCGGAAATGACCCATCTGAAACGCGTCAACAGATTGTTTCTAGATACGGCTCATGCTGCGCGGAACACCAGCGAAACACCGTTGATGCAATGCCGCTGCCCAGTTGGTGGCGGGCCGTCATTGAACACGTGGCCCAAATGGCTGCCGCAGCGACGGCAATGCAGTTCCGTGCGCGCCACCCCGATCTTGCGGTCAACCTTGGTGCCCAACGCGTTCTCGTACGACGCGTAAAAGCTGGGCCAACCGGTGCTGCTGTCGAATTTCGTCCGGGATGGATAGAGCGCAAGATCGCAACCGCGGCAGTGATAGACACCTTCGGCGGTATTCTTGTCCAGCGGACTGGACCCTGCCCTCTCTGTGCCTTCGCGGCGCATGACGTTGTATTCGGCCTGCGTCAGCATGGCCCGCCACTGCGCATCGGTCCGGGTCACTTCGAACTGCTGGGCTACCAGCGCGGCCGGGGCCGTGGTGGCGGCCAGTGCAGTTGCGATAAACATTCGTCTGTTCATGTCCGGTCTCCTCTTCTTCCCGGATTCGGCCTATCACGCTGCGCACACAAGATGTGCGCAGAATGCGGAAAACCACGAGGATGTGAAAACCATGTCAGCTGCGCCGCGGCCCAGAGGGGCCGCAACATCAGGCCTCGGTGATGGGACCAACCGCAAGGACACTGCCTGTGGGCGCACCCGTCGTGGACCCACCCGGCGGTTCGTCAGAAATCGCCAGCACCCCACCGGGCAAGGCCGGGATCAGTGTTGCATCAATCCCGATCTGTCCGGTTTCGTCATCAGGCAGCACACCCAGCGATACGGGCGGATTGTCGTCAGCGATCAACCACAGTTCCAGAACCCTGCCGTCCGGGGCCTGTCCGGCGGTGCGCTGCACCGTGAGCGTCTGCGCTGTGGCATCGTAGCTGGCCAGCACGATCAAGCTGTCATCCTCGGCCGCGATCTGCGCCTGAAGCGTCGGCGCGGACAAAACGGGTGGGTCAGAAACCAGGGGGGCCGCGGGAATATACAGATTGATCACCCACAAGACCGCCAGGGCCGCCACGACGCCGCCGGTCATGGCCGGCAACAGACCCAGACGATCCAGCCATGACCGGGCCTTTGTTGCCGTGGTCTCGACCGCATCTGTACCAAAGAGGTCGGACCTGATCCGCGCCAGCATTTTTGCGGGTGGATCAACGGGCGCGATATCGTCGGTCAGGGCCGCGATCCGTTCCGCCCAGAATGCGTATTCCAGACGCAGCTCCGGATCGACGGCCAGAACCTCTTCATAGGCCTTCGCCTCTTGGTCCGTCAGCAGGCCGAGCACGTATTCGGCTGTCAGCAGACGCTCTTCATCTTTTTCGATATCATCCGTCATGCGACAGGCACTCTCTTAACTTCAACAGACTCCGGCGCAGCCAGGTCCGCACTGTGTTGAGCGGCACATCATAGTGATCTGCCAGCTCTTGGTATGTCTCACCTTCAAGGTATGCCCGGCGCACCGCACCGGCCTTGTCGGGGTCCAGCTGGCCCATGCAATCCACGATCCGCACCCGATCCGACGACGCCATCGCCAGTGCCTCGGGTCCGGGGTTGCTGTCTGCAATCTCGGCCGCTTCGTCAATGCTCCCGGCCTGCTTTGCCTTGCGGGCCCGCACGCGATCCACCGAATGATTGCGCGTGACCGTGATCAGCCAGGTCATCGGGCTCAGGCCATTGACGCGGTAGCGGTCGGCGTTGCGCCATATCTTGACGAAGGCCTCTTGCAATGCGTCCTCGGCTTCTGCCCGATTACCCAACACACGCAGGCATACGCCAAAGAGTTTCGCGGAGGTCGCATTATATAGCCCGTCGAACGCGGCGCGGTCGCCCATGGCCATCCGCGCGATCATGTCCTCGATATCGGCTGTCGTGGTCATCGTCATCTACCCTGCTTGTCACCGCCACCTTGGCGCATCTGACAAAAAACGCAATGTTTCCCGATTGGGTCCCGCTCACACTGTCGCACCGCAACCGCTTTCCCTTTTCATTTCGGGCGATATGTTGCATCCCGCGACTATCATAATGCACAGCGAATGCGAGAGAAGGGCTGACCCATGGCCGACGGCACGATCGACATCAACGCCACCCCGACAACCGACATTTCCGTCCGCGAGGTGTTCGGTATCGACACCGACATGACCGTCAAGGGTTTTGCCGAACCGACCGACCGGGTGCCTGACGTGGACCCGACCTATACCTTTGACCCGGATACGACGCTCGCGATCCTTGCAGGGTTCGGCCACAATCGTCGCGTGATGGTGCAGGGCTACCACGGCACGGGCAAATCGACCCATATCGAACAGGTCGCCGCCCGCCTGAACTGGCCCGCCGTGCGTGTGAACCTCGATAGCCACATCAGCCGGATCGACCTGATCGGCAAGGACGCGATCAAACTGCGTGACGGCGTGCAGGTCACCGAATTTCACGAGGGCATCCTGCCCTGGGCGCTGCGCAATCCGGTCGCCATCGTGTTCGACGAATATGATGCAGGCCGCGCCGACGTCATGTTCGTGATCCAGCGCGTACTGGAGGCTGACGGCAAGCTGACGCTGATGGACCAGAACAAGATCATCACGCCAAACCCCTATTTCCGCCTGTTTGCGACGGCCAACACGGTCGGTCTGGGTGACACGACGGGCCTTTATCACGGCACGCAGCAGATCAACCAGGCGCAGATGGACCGCTGGTCGCTGGTCGCCACGCTGAACTATCTGCCGCACGACGTGGAAACCGAAATCGTCGTCGCGAAATCCCCGCATTACCAGAACGACGCCGGCAAAAAGACGGTGAGCCAAATGGTGACCGTGGCCGACCTGACCCGCACGGCATTCATGAACGGCGATCTGTCCACCGTCATGTCGCCGCGGACCGTGCTCGCCTGGGCCGAAAACGCGCGCATCTTTGGCAACGTGGGCTATGCATTCCGCCTGTCGTTCCTGAATAAATGCGACGAGTTGGAACGCCAGACGGTGGCCGAATTCTATCAGCGCTGTTTCGACGAGGAACTGCCCGAAAGCGCCGCAAGCCAGAGCCTGCGGTGATCGCGCGTCGCGTCATCGCCGGTGGTATCGTGCTGGGGCTCGCGTCTTGCGGGGCCAGCATCCCGTCGCGCGGCTATGAAGTGACCCTGTCCGACAGCGGCAAACTGGCGCTTGTCACGCCCACCTCGGATGCACCGACAATCGCGGGTATCGAACGCGCAGCGGAACGTGCGGCCCCGTGGGGCTGCGATGCCACCGCGGCACCCGTGATCTATGATCTGGCGGGCGGTGATCGGAACGCTGTCCTGCCCGCCTCTGCCGCCCTGCGATTTGCCGGGCGCATTCCCGCGACACTGTCCTGCGGCTAACCCAACCAAGGCCACCCCATGAGCAAACCGAGCGATAACCCAGCCGATCCGTTCAAGAAGGCCCTCGCAGAGGCCACCAAGGTCATGGCGGACGATCCTGACCTGACGGTCAGCTATTCCGTCGATCCCGCAGGCCAGACCAACGACACGATCCGCCTGCCCCAGATCAGCCGCCGCATGAGCCGCGAAGAGGTCCTGCTGGCGCGCGGCACCGCCGATGCCTTTGCGCTGCGCCATAAATTTCACGACGCCCAGACCGATACGCGCTATGCGCCCCAAGGTCAGATGGCGCGCGACATCTATGATGCGATGGAAACCGCCCGGATCGAGGCCGTCGGCGCGCAACACATGCCCGGCACCGCTGGCAACATCGACGCCAAGATCGGAAATGATGCCGCGCGCAAGGGTTACGACCAGATTAAATCCGCCGCCGACGCGCCGCTGGCCATTGCTGCTGGCTATCTGATCCGCCACCTCGCGACGGGCCGCGACCTGCCCGCCGGTGCGGACAATGTCATGGAACTGTGGCGCGGGTTCATCGAGGAACAGGCCGGCGGCACCCTGGAAAGTTTGCGTGACACGCTGGGCGACCAGCGTGCATTTGCGAAATTCGCGCGCCAGATCATCAGCGATTTGGGCTATGCCGATCAGCTGGGCGATGACCCCGACGGACCCGACGACGATCAGGACGACGAGGCCGAAGAAGGTCAGGACGAACAGCAGGAACCGGATTCCACCGGCGAGGACGACAGCGAAGGTGACGAGGCAGAGGCCTCGCCAGAGCAAAGCCAGGAACAACAGCAGGACGCGGCACAGGCCGAGGTCAGCATGGACGATCAAGCCGAGCCCGAGTTGGGCGAGGAAATGGAAATGCCCGACGGCGAGGCCCCGATGGAGCCGCCGCAGCCAGCCCCCGTGTCTGACGCAGACAAGGACTACCGCGTTTTCAGCACCGCGTTTGACGAAGAAATCAGCGCGGCCGATCTGGCAGAGCCTGCCGAGCTGGAACGCCTGCGTGCCTACCTTGACCAGCAGCTTGACCCGCTGAAAGGGGCCGTCAGCAGGCTGGCCAACAAGCTGCAACGCCGCCTGCAAGCCAAGCAAAGCCGCACATGGGAATTCGACCTAGAGGAAGGCATCCTCGACGCCGGACGCCTCGCCCGGATCGTGGCCAGTCCCACCACGCCACTGTCGTTCAAGGTCGAAAAGGACATGGAATTCCGCGATACGGTCGTGACCTTGTTGCTGGACAACTCCGGGTCCATGCGGGGCCGTCCGATTTCCATTGCGGCCATCTGCGCCGACGTGATGGCCCGCACGCTGGAACGCTGCGACGTCAAGGTCGAGATCCTGGGCTTTACCACCAAGGCGTGGAAAGGCGGCCAATCGCGCGAGGCTTGGCTCAAAGAAGGCCGCGCACCGGGACCGGGCCGTCTGAACGACCTGCGTCACATCGTCTACAAATCGGCCGATGCCCCCTGGCGGCGTGCGCGCCCCAATCTGGGCCTGATGATGAAAGAGGGGCTGCTAAAGGAAAACATCGATGGCGAGGCGCTGGAATGGGCCTATCGCCGTTTGATGGTCCGTCAGGAACAGCGCAAGGTGTTGATGGTGATCAGCGATGGTGCCCCCGTCGATGACAGCACACTGTCGGTCAACCCTGCGAATTATCTGGAAAAACACCTGCGCGACGTGATCGCGATGATCGAGAAACGCAAGGCGGTCGAATTGGCCGCCATCGGCATCGGCCATGACGTGACGCGCTACTATGACCGTGCAGTCACGATCACCGATGTCGAGCAACTGGCCGGTGCCATGACCGAACAGCTGGCCGGCCTGTTCGACAGCGATCCGCGCAAGCGCGCCCGCGTTCTGGGTCTGCGCCGCGCAGGCTGACCCGAATTGCCACTTGAAAACCTGACGCTCGCGGTGAAACTCGCCGCGAACGCGAACCTATGGATACCCGACGCATGTTTCAGACATTCTCTGCCAGCAGCGCCCCCGAACAGGGACCCGCACGCCTGTCCGCCCTTCGGGAACAACTGGATCAAAACGGGATCGACGGCGTGCTGGTTCCGCGCACCGACCGTTGGCAAGGCGAATATGTCGCGGCCTGTGACGAACGGCTGGCCTGGCTGACCGGGTTTACTGGCTCTGCCGGTTTTGCCGTGGTCCTGCCAGACATCGCCGGTGTGTTCATCGACGGACGCTACCGGTTGCAGGTGCGTGACCAGACCGCCGACGTCTATACCCCCGTTCATTGGCCCGAAATCAGCCTGTCGGACTGGCTGATCTCGCATCTGCCAAATGGTGGCACCGTCGCCTATGATCCCTGGCTGCATACCGTCACTGAAATCACCGAACTGACGGACAAGCTGGCCGCCAACGGCATCGACCTGCTGGCCGCGCCCAACCAGATCGATGCGATCTGGACCGACCGTCCGGCGCGGCCCGATGCCCCGTTTTTCGCGCAACCACTGGAGCTGACCGGAGAGAGCCACGCGAACAAGCGTGCGCGCCTGACAGCTGACGTGGACACCGGGCACTGGGTCATCACACTGCCGGACAGCATTGCGTGGCTGCTGAACATCCGGGCCAGCGATATCCCGCGCAACCCGGTGCCGCACGCCTATGCGATCCTGCATCACGACGGCACGGTCGACCTGTTCGCGCCCTTGGACAAATGCACGGATATCGCCGGACACCTGGGGCCTGATGTCACCGTTCACCCACCGGAAGACTTCGACGACGCACTTACCCAATTGGTCGGCCCCGTGCGCATCGACCCACGGGTCTGCGCCGATGCCATCGCCACGATCCTGTCGGATGCCGAAGCCGAAGTTGTTCATGCGACCGACCCCTGCATTCTGCCCAAGGCCTGCAAGACAGAGGTCGAGATTGCGGGAAGTCACGCCGCACATCTGCGTGACGGTGCCGCGATGGTGCAGTTTCTGGCCTGGCTGGATGGTGCGGCCCCGATGGGTGGATTGACCGAAATCGACGTAGTGCAGCAGTTGGAAACCTTTCGCCGCGACACCAACATGCTGCGCGACATCAGCTTTGAGACGATCTGCGGTGCGGGCCCGCATGGTGCCATCGTGCACTACCGCGTAACCGAAGACACGGATCGTCCCGTCAGTCCCGACGAACTGCTGCTGATCGACAGCGGCGGCCAATATGTCGACGGCACGACGGACATCACCCGCACCGTCATCGTGGGTACACCCAGTGCGGAACACCGTGACCGCTATACCCGCGTTCTGCAGGGCATGATCGCCATCAGCAGACTGCGGTTTCCAAAGGGCCTTTCAGGACAACATCTGGACGCGCTGGCGCGTGCGTCGCTCTGGTCTGCGGGTCTGGATTATGATCACGGCACGGGACACGGTGTCGGCAGCTATCTGTGCGTCCACGAAGGGCCACAAGGCATTTCGCGCCGCTCGACTGTGGCGCTGGAGCCCGGCATGATCCTGTCGAACGAACCAGGTTATTACCGCGAAGGCGCCTATGGCATCCGTATCGAAAACCTCATTGTCTGTGTGACGGCACCGGATCTGATCGGCGCGGATGACCGGCCCATGTTGTCATTCGAGACGCTGACGCGCGTGCCGTTCGACAGACGGCTCATCGCTGCGTCAATGCTGTCGGCAGGGGAATTGGACTGGATCAACCAGTACCATGCCGATACACTGAAATTGATCGGGCCGCTCGTGGAGGGGGCGGCGCGTGACTGGCTTGCACAGGCTTGCCAACCGCTCTGACAAGGGCATTTCCCTAAATACTTCGCCAAAAGAGGAGGTCGCCATGGCCGATCACATCACGATTTCCCCCGCAACTGCCAGCTGGGTCGTCCGCGCCGGTGGTGCTGTTCTGGGCGAAAGTACGAACGCCCTCATCCTGCACGAAGGTGATCGTGACCCTGTCGTCTATTTCCCGCGCGACGACATCGCGATGACGTTCCTCGATGCGACGGATCACAGCACAAACTGCCCGTTCAAAGGCACGGCAAGTTATTTTTCCATCGTCAATCGCAGCGCAACCTTGGAAAACGCCGTCTGGTCCTACGAGACCCCCAAGGATGATGTGGCCCGGATCGCAGGCTACCTGGCATTCGACACCAGCGTCGTGACGGTCGAAGAAGTCTGACCCACACCCTCAGGAATGTTCTTCCTCGGCCCGGTCGGCCAAAGCACGATTGAATGCCCGCAAGGCATCGACCTGAAACAACGCGCCTTGCAGCGTTGGTTCTTCGCCCTTTTGCGTGATGACCACAGGAACAAAGGCATAGGCCCCCCGGTCAAAGATGGGCATGGCCTGTTCCAGTGTCGCGCGTGCGTCGATATAGGTCCCCGCAGCGATCATCTCGCGGCAGGCCTTCTCCGCGGCGGCACGCGGGTCTGACATGGGGCGCATCACGTTGCCGACGACGAATGTCCCAAGCAGGTAGGCCTGCGGCCCCGCGGCCAGATGCACGCCACGGCGTTCCAACTGGTGCAGGAAATACGAATGTTCCACCAATCGCGACGCAAGCGCTGTCGACATGGACACGGCCACCATGACGGCCAGACCCGTCTGCCAATCGCCGGTCAATTCAAACACGATCAACGTGGTCGAGATCGGCGCGCCCATCACCGCTGCGGCCACGGCCCCCATGCCTGCCAGCGCATACAGCGTGCCCTCGCCGGATACGCTTGGGAAGATGCCTGTCGCCACAATACCGAATGCAAGCCCGGTCAGCGCCCCCACCATCAAGGACGGTGAAAACACGCCGCCCCCCATGCGGCCACCGATGGTGATGGCGACCGCTGCCACCTTGATGGCGACAAAAACCAATGCCTCGTGCAGCAGGAACCCGCCCGTCAGCGCTGCAACCGTCGTTTCATATCCCACGCCGATGATATGCGGAAACCAGATTGCGATCAGGCCCAGCAGCGCCCCTGCCGCGGCCGGACGGATATAGGCGGGAATACGGTAGCGATACTGGATCCGGCTGCCGATGTTGTCCGCCCAAAAGATCGACCGCATCAGCACGACGGCCACCAGACCACACAACAGGCCCAACAACAGGAATGCAGGCAATTCGACGTAGAATCCCAACGCGTTTTCCCGGTCGATGACAAATTCCGACACATCGCCAAAGGCCAACCGGTTGACCACCGTACCCGCGACAGAGGCGATCACGATGGGCGCAAAGGCATGAACCGCAAAGTGCCGCAAAACGACCTCGAGCGCGAACAGGGCACCGGCGATGGGCGCGTTGAAACTGGCCGACACGGCGGCGGCGACAGCGCATCCCAGCAGATCGCGCCCGGTCACACCGTCAGCACGGATGCGCACACAGATCCACGTTGAAATCATCGCGGCGATATGCACCACCGGCCCCTCGCGGCCCGATGATCCACCCATGCCCAGCGTCAAAAGACTGGCCCCCGCCGAGCCAAGTCCCTCGCGGAACGAGACACGGCCCTCGCGCAGGGCCGCCCCTTCGATGACGTCGGCGACGGATCGCACGCGGTTGTCGGGGACAAACCGGTTCAGGATCAACCCCACGATCAGGCCGCCGATGATCGGGACGATCAGGACCTGTGACCAATGCAGGCCGGTGACGAAACTGTGCAGGCGATTGGGATCAGTCGTGCCATAGGCAATCCGACTGACCAGATCGATGCCCATACGAAACAGCACGGCGGCACCGCCAGACGCGATCCCCAGCACAAGCGCAATAAACCAGAACTGGATCTGTCCCGGCCCGCGCAGCCGCATCACCATCCAGGCGCGACGGATCTGGCCCAGCCAACCGATGCGATCCTGTTCTTCTGACCCGTCCATTGCACTGACCTTTGCCGCTGCCGCATGCCCCGGCTAGCGTCTGCATGCCTGGTATTGCAACCACCTTCGCGCGCAAGCGGGCGCTTGATCCGATTGTTTCGCGAGGCTGGCCCCTGCGCAAGACATACCGTCGTTACATGCGCCGTCTAGGGTTCGGCTAATTTCAGCAGTCTCGGCGGGTGGCCCGAAGGGCCCCCGCCAATTCAGACTCTGGCTCAGCTGTCCATCAAGGCCATCGCAGCCGCACGGGCCGCATCGGTGATCGTGTCACCGGACAGCATCCGCGCGATTTCCGTGACACGTTCATCTGCCCCCAACGGCACGACGGTCGAGGTGGTTTCCGTCGCGTCCTGCCGTTTTTCGACACGCCAGTGATGGCCACCCAGTGCAGCAACCTGCGGCGAATGCGTCACAACCAGAACCTGACCACCGTCAGCCAGTGCCGCCAGCCTGCGCCCGACGGCATCCGCTGTCGCGCCGCCCACACCGCGGTCGATTTCGTCGAAAATCATCGTGACGCCGCCCTGCCCGGCCTGCGCCAGACAGACCTTCATCGCCAGCAGGAACCGGCTGAGTTCGCCACCCGACGCGATCTTGTTCAACGGTCCCGGTGGTGCGCCGGGGTTGGTCGCCACGGTAAAGGCCACGGCGTCGCGCCCCTCGGGTCCGGCGGGCGCATCGGTCATGTCGGTCCGGAAAACGGCGCGTTCCATTTTCAAAGGCGCGAGTTCTGACGCCATCGCGGCATCCAACCGGCCAGCCGCGGCAGCCCGTGCGGCGCGCAAGGCTTCGGCGTGGCTGTCATAGGTTACCTGTGCGGCGCGTTCGGCACGCAGCAGATCGTCCAGATCCTTTTCGCTGTCGTCCAGCAATGCCAGCCGCGCCCGCAGATCATCGGCAAAGGGGCCCAGTTCATCGGCCAGCACGTCATGTTTGCGCGCCAGACCACGGATCGCGAACAGACGTTCCTCGGTCGCTTCCAATTCGGCGGGATCAAAGGTCAGCGCGTCCAGCGCGTCCTGCACCCCGCGCTGCGCCAGATCCAGTTCGAGCAGCGCACGTTCGATCGCGGACAAAGGCTCGTCAAGCCGCCCTTCGGCCCGGTCGGCGGCACCGATCAGCCAGCGGTTGGCGTCGGACATCATGCCCTCGGCCCCCTGTAGGCCCAGTGCCTCGCCGGCGCGCGCGACGTCGGTCTTTATCTTTTCTGCCGCCTGCATGGTGCGGCGGGCGGCATCCAATGTCGCCTCTTCGCCGGCCTGCGGGTCCAGTTTGTCCAACTCGCCCACCGCGTGCCGCAAATATTCTTCTTCGGCGCGGACCTCTGCGATGCGCAGGGTGGCCGCCTCGCGAGCCTTGGTCGCGCGGGACAGGGACGTCCAGGCCGCACGCACCGCGGATAGTTCGGCATCGACACCCGCATAAGTGTCCAGCATCTGACGGTGCCCGCGCGGGTTCAGCAGCCCGCGATCGTCGTGCTGGCCGTGCAGTTCGATCAATGTATCGGACAAGGCGCGCAGCACCTCGCCGCTGGCCCGACGATCATTGACCCAGGCCGTCTTGCGCCCGTCCCGGGAATTGACACGCCGCAGGATCAGTTCGTCACCGCCCGGCAACCCCGCCTCTGACAATACGGTATGGGCGGGGTGGTCGGGGGGCAGATCGAAACTGGCCGTCACCTCGCCCTGTTCGGCACCCTGGCGCACCAGCTCGGCGCGACCGCGCCAACCCAACACGAACCCCAGTGAATCCAACAAGATCGATTTGCCTGCGCCGGTTTCACCGGTCAGCACGTTCAGACCCGGCTGGAACGTCAGTTCCAGCTGGTCGATGATCAGCATGTCCCGAATGTCTAATGTGCGCAGCATGTCAGATGCCTAGCACCCCTAGAGCCATTCGCCGCGGATGACCTGACGGTAAATCGAGGCAAGCCAGCTGTCGCCCTGTGCGCGGGCCTCCAGCCCCTGCCCCGTCAACAGGGCAAAGCTGTCCTGATACCAAGAGGTTGCAGGATAGTTTGCACCCAGGATCGCGCCTGCGGTCTGCGCCTCGTTTGTCAGACCCAGCGACAGGTAGGATTCGACCAGACGGTGCAGCGCCTCGGGTGTTTGCGACGTCGTCTGGAATTCCTCGACCACGACGCGGAACCGGTTCACGGCCGCAGAATAATTCTTGCGTTTGAGGTAGTAGCGCCCGATTTCCATTTCCTTGGCCGCAAGGTGATCGAAAGCCAGGTCGAATTTCAGGATCGACGCGCGGGCATATTCGCTGTCGGGATATTGTTCGATCACGGTCCGCAGCGCCTGAAGCGCCTGGAAGGTCAGCCCCTGATCGCGGCCGATCTCGTCGATCTGATCGTAGTAGGACAGCGCCAGCAGATATTGCGCATAGGCCGCGTCAGGCTGGGCCGGATAGAAATCCAGAAACCGCTGTGCAGATGCCCGGCTGTTGGGGTAATCCGCATCCCGGTGATAGGCAAAGGCCTGCATGATCAGCGCACGTTCAGCCCATTCGGAATAAGGGTACAGACGCTCGATTTCGCCGAAAAAGAACGCGGCCTCACCGGGATCGCCGGTTTCGACCTCGACCTCACCCAACTGGTAGATCTGCTGCGCTGACAGTGCTTCCATGGCGGCGGAATCGCGCGGGTTAAAGCTATCGCTACAGCCAACCAGCAGACCAAGCGATAGCACCAGCGTTGCCGTCCCAGACCGAATAAATTTGCCCGACATCGTTACGCCCCCGCGTCGTCTTTCACGTCCCGCACCTTATCGGCCGGGTTCGCGCAAACGTCTAACAGAAAAAACAGGCATGCAAAACGGCTTATGTCAGGGTTTGCCAAGATGTGAGACACACCCCGCCTGCGGTCAGGCAACGGCGACCATATCGGCAGCAGAGACGCCATGACCCGGCAGGCGTGCCGCAATCTGGGGTGTACAATCAACCCAGCGCCATGCGGCCGTGTTGTCGAACAAGGCACGCAACAGTGCATTGGTCAGATTGTGACCTGCCTTGTGTCCGGTGTAGCGCCCCAGGATAGGCGCACCAGCCGTGTAGAGATCACCCAGCGCATCCAGCATCTTGTGGCGCACGGCCTCGTCCGGATGACGCAGTCCGCCCGGTGTCAGCACATCCGCGCCGTCCACGACAACTGCGTTTTCCAACGTACCACCCAGCGCGAGACCGCGCTTGCGCATGTCCTCGACATCCGAATTCCGACAGAACGTGCGGCTGTCGCACAGCGTATGGACAAAGCTGCCGTTCGCCATGTTCAGCGTCTTGGCCTGATGACCGATCGCCGCATCGGGGAACTCAATCTCGAAATCGATCTGCAGGCTGGTCGCAGGACGCAGGCTGGCCCAAGCATCACCTTGGCTCACACGCACCTCGTCCAGCAGCTTGATCGCACGCAGTGGATTGCCCTGACGGGACACACCGACGCCAAGGATTCCCCGCACGAATTCGGCGGACGATCCGTCCATGATCGGCACTTCGGGGCCGTCGATTTCGATTAGCACGTTGTGCACGCCACAACCGGACAAGGCCGCCATCAGGTGTTCGATTGTCGAGACGATCGTATCACCCACACGCAAACGGGTGTTCAACGGCGAGATTTCGACGTGATTCCAGATTGCAGGCAGTTTGACGCCGGCCCCGGCCACGTCCACCCGCTGAAAGACAATACCGTGCCCAGCAGGCGCAGGACGCAGACGCAAACGAGCCGGACGACCGGTGTGGAGGCCCACACCGTCAAGGATCAGTTCGGATTTCAAAGTCGTCTGCATGACTGCACCTAACGGTTACATCGCTGTTACGAAGTATTAACGCAGCAATAGTACCAATGGGTTCACAACGACAATTCACACATTGCAACAAGCTGAAACAATGTCAGTCCGGCAATGTAACCTACTGTATCAATTGAAAAAGCCGCCCTGTTTGGGGGCGGCTTCTTGATGATGATGATCGTCTTTAGTTCGCTTGGCGCCGCAAGAAGGCGGGAATCTCGATCCGCTCCTGGTCGGGATCGATGTCAGCCTCGGGGCGCTGATGCGTCATCGGCTGTTCCCGCTTGGCGCTGACCTGCGGCTGCTGGCGCGGTGCCGCGGGTGCGGCAGGCTTCTGGTCGCCCGTCATGCGGTTGATCAGCGAATTGATCCCGAACCGCGGCTTCTCGGCTTCGGTTTCCTGAGGTGCGGCGGCACGCACCGGCGTTTCCTTGGGCTGACGCTGCACGGCGGCCTGCAGACGCGCAAGCGCCTCTGCCGACGGCTCACCCGGACGGGCGGCGCGCGGTGCGGTGAACTGCTCGGATGCGTCGATTTCGGGTTCGACGCGCGGACGGTAGGCCGGCGGCGGCAGATCATCGTCAAGTTCGGCGGCCTGCGGTGCTGCGGGACGACGCGCCTCTGCGGCGTGGCGTTCCTCCATCTCGTCCAGCAGGCTACGCTCTGCGCGCTCTTCGCGGCGCGGTGCCTCGGCACGGGCTGCGGGCTGCTCATAGCGACGCGGCTCTTCGCGGACGGGGGCCGGTTCGGCACGGGCGGCTGGCTCTTCACGACGCTGCTCGCGGACTGGTTCACGCACCGGCTCGGACATGCTGCGGCGCGGCTGGGGCTCTGCACCCGACTTGACGGCCGCATCGATGCCTGTCGCGACCACAGAGACGCGCATCCGGCCTTCCATGCTGGTGTCGAGAGTGGAACCGACGATGATGTTTGCCTCGGGGTCGACCTTTTCGCGGATCTCGTTCGCGGCCTCGTCCAGTTCGAACAGGGTCAGGTCATAGCCACCGGTGATGTTGATCAGCACACCACGTGCGCCCTGAAGGCTGATTTCGTCCAGCAGCGGGTTGGCGATGGCCTTTTGCGCGGCCTGCTTGGCGCGATCTTCGCCCTCTGCCTCGCCGGTGCCCATCATCGCCTTGCCCATCTCGTCCATGACGGCGCGCACGTCGGCAAAGTCGAGGTTGATCAGACCCGGACGGACCATCAGGTCGGTCACGCCCTTGACGCCCTGGTAGAGCACGTCGTCGGCCAGCGCGAAGGCTTCGGTGAATGTCGTGTTTTCTGTCGCCAGACGGAACAGGTTCTGGTTGGGAATGATGATCAGGGTATCGACGACCTTTTGCAGGGCCTCGACGCCTTCTTCGGCCTGACGCATGCGGCGTCCGCCTTCGAACTGGAACGGCTTGGTCACGACGCCGACAGTCAGAACGCCCAATTCACGTGCAGCCTGCGCGATGATCGGGGCAGCACCGGTACCGGTCCCGCCGCCCATGCCGGCAGTGATGAAACACATGTGCGCACCGGCCAGCATATCGACGATCTGTTCGATGCTTTCTTCGGCGGCGGCAGCACCTACGGTAGCGCGTGCACCTGCACCCAGACCCTCTGTGACCTTGAGGCCCATCTGGATCTTTGCTTCGGACTTGGACTGTTGCAGCGCTTGCGCGTCAGTATTCGCGACAACGAACTCGACACCGTCGAGCTCTTTTTCGATCATGTTGTTGACTGCATTGCCACCGGCCCCGCCGACACCGAAAACGGTGATGCGTGGTTTCAGGTCCTCGTGGCCCGGAAGGGAAAGATTCAATGTCATGCTCGGTCCGCCTGTTTTTATGTTGCACCCGTCCCACCGGGCAGAAATCACCTAATTCCTTTTATAGTAGCGGCTCTGCGCGCATACGTCACCCGAAAACCACACTGGGACCACAAAATGTGGCACGAATCCGCACAATTTTTTCACGATATGGCGAGTCGCGCCAAATCTTGATTCTCACCAATTGTCGCGGAACCATTTCACGGCCCGTTTCAGCGACCGTGCGGGATAGGTTTCCGCCGGCACGTCGAAATCCCACCATTCGTCCTGCGGGTTGGCCGCAAACAGCGCAAGGCCGACCGAGGACGAGAACGCAGGCCCTGTCGCCGCCTGCGGCAATCCTTGGACGCGCAACGGACGCCCCAGGCGCACCTGCTGCCCGAGGATTTTCGCCGCAAGTCCGTCCAGCCCCGGAATCTGGCTGCCACCGCCGGTCAGGACGATCTGCTGGCTGGGCAGATATTCGAACCCAGCCGCGTCCAGACGGGCGCGCACCTCTTCGAGGATTTCCTCGATCCGCGGCCGCATGATGCCGATCAGCTCGGCCCGGCTCACGGTGCGCCTGTCACGCTCCCAGTCGCCAGTATCGCCGCCGATCTCAATCATCTCGCGATCGTCCATGCCCGTGGCGACCACGCCGCCGTAGAATGTCTTGATCCGTTCGGCGGTCTGCATCGGGACCTGCAGACCCATCGAAATGTCCCCGGTGACGTGATCGCCACCCATACGCACCGCATCGGAATAGATCATGTGCTTTTTCATGAAAACCGACAGGCTGGTGGACCCGCCGCCCATGTCGATGCAGGCGGCCCCCAGTTCCTGTTCGTCCTCCACCAGGCTGGACACACCGGACACATAGGCAGAGGACGCGATCCCGGCCAGTTCCAGATCACACCGCTTGATGCAGAAAAACAGATTGCGGATCGCTGTGGCGTCCACCGTCAGCAGGTGCAGATCGGTCGCAAGGGTTGATCCCATCTGTCCGCGCGGGTCGGCCAGACCACTGCGGTGATCCAACGCGAAATTCACGGGCTGCGCGTGCAGCACGTCGCGGTCCTCGCCGAAATCGGGAACATCGCATGCGGCCAATACGCGGCTGATATCGCCTTCGGTCACAAAGTTGTCCGCGACCTCGACGCTGCCATCCAGACCGTAGGACCGCGGACGGGCACCGGCAAAGCATGCGATCACGTGATCGACGCGGACCTCGGCCATTTTCTGCGCAGCCTGCACGGCAGTGCGGATGGCGCGTTCGGTTTCCTGCATCGCGTCGATTTCGCCAAAACGGACACCGCGCGAACGCGTGGTGGCCGCCCCGATCACCCGGAAACGGGACTGACCCGCCAAGGAACCCACACCGTCATTGTCGCCCAGCCGGTCAGGACCGTCAAAACGCAGGACAAGACATGCGATCTTGGACGTGCCGACGTCCAGAATGGCGATTACGCCCCTCTGCATCGCCGCCTTGCGCACATTCCGCATAGCCCGTTGCGTTTCGTATAAATCCCGCATCACTGCCCCACCTGTTGAATTCTGCCTGTCGTCGCGGCGTTACGCGTTGCCGCGACCGCCTCTTGATTCATCCGGACCGTCGGTCGCTGCGGCATGCGCATGTCGACGATTGCCACATCGCGATCCAGAAGGTCCTGCGCCTCGTGCAGCGCGATGATCCGGTCCAGTGCCTCTACCGGTGCGTCAGCCGGCAACAACAACTGCTGACCGTCCTCCAGCACCATGTTCCAGCGCCGACCGCTGACCCGCACCAACCCGCGCATGCGATCCGCGATGGGACCCGCACTACGGAACAAGGTCAGCGCCTCGTCGATATGGCCCTGCACACCTTCTCCGCCGATCAACGGCAAATCCAGCCGGTCGACCCGCGCGGCCAGATCGCCTGCGAACACACCCTCCGCATCGATCATCCGTAGCCCATCGGGTGTGCGCCAGATCGCGACCGGCACACGCGGTGTCACATTGATTTCCAGCGCACCCGCGTCACCCACCCGCACGCGGGCCTCTGCCACCGCATCCAGAGCGACGACGTCGTCGCGCAGCTTGTTCAGATCCAAGTCAAAGGATGACACCGGAAATTCGGTATCCACGAGGCTGGCAACCGCGTCGGCCAGTTCCTCGTCGGCACCGTTGATCGCAAGGCCAGACACCATGAATTGCGGACGTTCCTGAAACGCCTGCTGTGCCGCGGTGATCCGCTCGGCCAGCAATGCCCGGTTGCTCGCGTTCATCGACCAGCCACCGGCGATGGCCGCGATGATCAAGGCCGGCACACCCAGCCGCAAACCGGTGCGCACACCAGGCGTCAGCATCCAGCGCTGCCAGCGATAGCCCCATTTCGACGGGGCGGGATCGCGGATCGGTCGGGTTACCGGTCGCATGACGCATCCTCGACCAAGGTGCGGCACAGCGTCGGGAAGTCGATCCCGACATGGGCCGCCTGTTCAGGGGCCAGCGATGTGGGGGTCATACCCGGCTGCGTGTTGGTTTCCAGCAGGATCAAACCATCCAGACCGCGGGTTTCATCCCAGCGAAAATCGGTGCGGCTGATCCCGCGACAGCCCAGCACCAGATGCGCCTTCAGCGCGTAGTCCATGCAGGCATCGAAAATGTCCTGTGGCAGCTCGGCGGGGATTACATGGCGCGAACCACCGGCCTTGTATTTGGCGTCGTAGTCATACCAGCCGTCCGTCAGAATATCGGTCACGGTCAGGGCGCGATTGCCCAGAACCGTGACAGTCAGCTCACGGCCCGGCGCATAAGCCTCGACCATCACACGGTCAGGCATGTCATCCGACAGCGGCGGCGGTGCATTAGCCATGTCGTGCACCAGATAGATCCCGACGCTGGACCCTTCGTTGTTGGGTTTGACCACATAGGGCGGTGCCATGACGTGACCTGCGCGCACATCGGCAGAGGCCGCAAGTAGGCTGGGCACAACCGGTAGCCCCGCGTCCACATAGGCCGCCTTGGTCCGTTGCTTGTCCAGCGTCAGCGCCGAGGCCAGCACGCCGCTGTGGGTGTAGGGAATACGCATCCATTCCAGCAGACCCTGCACGCAGCCGTCCTCGCCCCAGCGACCATGCAGGGCGTTGAACACCACATCAGGTGCGATGTCAGCCAGACGCGCGGCCAGATCGGGGCCCGCATCCAGTTCTGTTACGTCAAATCCTGCCTCGACCAGTGCCGCCGCACATTCGCGACCCGTTGACAGCGAGACCTCTCGCTCTGCCGATGGGCCGCCCATGAGGACAACAACTTTAGAGGGTGCCAATGCTGACATGCCCTTACCGCCTCGCTCGCGGGTCGTTTGCGACCCGTCATTATGAAATGGCCCTTGCCCGGGGCCGCCCCTTTTCGGGGTTTATGTGTTGGTGCCACGCGGGGCCCGTTCGCCGACCCGCATGATTTCCCACTCTAGTGTGACGCCCGATTCGGCGTAAACCCTCTTTCTGACCTTTTCACCCAAATCTTCGAGGTCTGCGGCAGTGGCACCACCCGCATTGGTCAAAAAGTTGGCATGCATCAAGTTCATGACAGCGCCGCCAAGGGTCGCGCCGCGCATGCCGGCGTCCTCGATCACCTTCCAGGCCTTCAGCTCGTGGGTGTCGTCATCGCGTCCCGTGGACGAATGGCCCACCGGATTGCGAAACGTGCTACCCGCCGTGCGGTCCCTGGTCGGTTGGGTCTGGTCCCGTTTGGCCAGCTGGTCCGTCATGCGCTGCGCCAGCTCTTGCGGATCACCCATGGGGCCGCGCAGCGTCGCGCCGACCAGCACGGCCCCATCGGCCAACGTGCTGGACCGGTATTGAAATTGCAGATCCTCAGCCCGCAGGGTGGCCCGCGTGCCATCGCGCAGCACGACATCCGCACTGACAAAGACATCGGCCACATAGGACCCGTAGCAGCCCGCGTTCATGCGCACGGCCCCGCCGATACTGCCGGGGATCGTGCGCAGAAATGTCAGGTCAACGCCCGCCTCTGCCGCGCGGCGCGCCACATGGGCATCAAGGGCAGCAGCACCAGCGGTCACCGTGTCGCCGTCAACCGTGATCGCGTTGAACCCACGCCCAAGACGGATCACGACGCCGCGCACACCGCCGTCGCGCACGATCACGTTCGACCCCACGCCCATCGGGAATACCGGCACGGCAGAGTCGAGGGCTGCGAGAAAATCCGCCAGATCATCGGCATCGGCAGGCTGAAACAGCACATCCGCCGGGCCACCGACGCGCAACCACGTCAGGCTGTCCAGCGGACGATCGGGTGTCAGCGTGCCGCGCACGGATGGAAGGTCGATCATTCGGCAGGCTCCTGCGGACGACGGGCGCGCAGCCAGCGGCCCAGATAGATGATGGGCCAGCGCAGGACAGAGCAGCCAGCCGCCATGAACACCAGCCCGATCAGCGGTCCATTCGCCCATGTCACCCACCCCAGCAGCGGGATACCAAGGGCGATCATCACATAGGCAAAGCGCCAGTGATTGTCACGCGACGGAAACATCGCGACCACATTGGCGGCAATCAGCCACAGCAGGCCCAGGATGACAGGCAGGCTCATTTCGGCACCTCCGGGCGTTGCCCCCGCAGCCGCGCGATCAGATAGCGCAGCGGATTGCGAAACATCGAGACAAAGGCCGCCAGTGCCACCAAGCCCACGATCCACCCCAGATCAACGGCCAGCCAGACGATCAGGACGGGTGCCACCAGCAACAAGGCCACCCCCGGCACGTATTGGTGCCGCATGGGAAGGAGGGCTGTGATGGTCGCTGCAATCACCCAGAGGGCGGAGAGGATGAGGGAGGGGGTCATGGCGCACCTCCACCGGGGAGGTTCAATACCTGATCCAAGATATCGTCGAGTCCGCTTAGGCGGCGATTGGTTCTGATCACGGCATCCGCCCCACGAACGAGATCACCACCAGCAGCCACACTGCGTTGATAGAACTTGGTCAGCGAAAGGCCCAAAGCCCCAGCGCCTTGGGCAAGACGTCCCTCTAATATCTTACGAAATTCTTCGGTTGTAGCTTCGGCAATCGCCGCTCGGTTTTCACGAAGTTCGCGCCTCATCTCATCAAGGATAGCGAAGCCCTCTGCGTCAAGGGCCACAAGTCCGCCGGTCGGCAAATCGTGAAGTCTGGCGATTGCATCGTCAAAAATTCTGACGACCTCATCTTGATCAACTTGATCGAGGGTCAGCTCTGAAAGTGGAGCAAGGGTGACATAGCTTGGACCGAAATGCAGGCGGCATAATCCCTTGAGCTGCTCGATACGGACATCCAGCCGATCAGCGAGCGTATCACCTAAATCAGTCCGGGCTTTTGCATCTTTTGCAAACAACTCCAATTCGGATGCTTGAAGCACAAGAAACTCAGCCCGAAGGTGGGTGTAGTCTTTCGTGCGTTGCAATTCCTTAAGAATGTTTTCTGCTTTGCGTCGCAGCAAGCCAGCAAAGTTACCGCCGCCGGACAGACTGGCAGCGTCATCGGCGAAATCCTGAAATAGGTCACGGACCTGTTCAGCATCGTCAAGAAAGGCTTGAACAACAACCGGGTCTCGAAGATGGCGCATATTGTCGGAAATGCCGACTAGGCGCATCACGCGGTAATAGCCATCGAACGTGAAATCAAACGGTGAAGCTTCCGCTAGTGGCGTCGAATCCTGCTCACGATATTTCGCCAGCACACCGTCAAACATCGGATTAACGTGGGCGGGGCCTTTTTTCCAGTCGCCCTCCTCCAGCGCACTCAATATCTTATGAACATCGTTTGCGAGAAAGTTGCCGCCCACCAACACTCGTTCATACCAAGCGACCCAAAACGACCAATCGGCATTCCTGTCATTATCGAAAAGAAGCTTCGAACGAACCCAAGCCGATTTAATATTCTCAGGTTGATCGAAACCATCCCATAGGCCGATAAACGGATAGCGATCATTTACAACTTTTTGCGAAAGGTCGTGTCGGGCACACTCGAAGGCATCAAAAGTGTCAGTTGCGAAAGACGCGAAAGAAACAGCTCGGGGATTTGCAAACGCGGCTGCAGCCGCTGCGTTTGCAGAAGCGGTAGCGCTGGGGTTCGCCCTGCTGTGGCTTGTGTTTGCAGCTCTGGAAGTAGCAAAAGCGATTTTATTGTAAAGTATTTTGGGAGCTGGCCAAAGCACAGACACGGAGGCGACAGCGATAGCACCGAAAATTGGTGTTGGAGTCAATTCTACTCCATCCACACTTGGATTACTCGCAAAATAATCTGAAGCAAGAGGCAAAACTCTGGCTGCCGCTCGAAAGGCCACACGACGCGCCGTTCGCAGCCGATAACCGTCCGGCAGCCCCTCCAGATACCGCTTCAGGCTTTCCTCATCCTGAACCTCTGCGATCTCCACCGCCCTAGCCTGCCAGCCGGTCTTTCAGGGCGTAGGCCCAGGCGGAAATCGTGCCTGCACCGAGGCAGACAACCATGTCGCCGGGGCTGGCTTGTTCGCGCACGAGGCGTTCGAGATCTTCCTCTGACGCCACCGCCCGCGCGTGGCGGTGGCCGTGGCGGATCAGGCCCGCGACCAGATCGTCGCGGGATGCGCCGGGGATGGGGTCCTCTCCGGCAGCGTAGACGTCCGAAATTCCGACGACATCGGCGTCGTTGAAACAGGCGCAGAATTCCTCGAAATGATGCGACAGGCGTGAATAACGGTGCGGCTGGTGGACGGCGATCACGCGGCCCTTGGTCGCCTGACGCGCGGCCTTGAGCACGGCCGTGATCTCGACCGGGTGGTGGCCGTAGTCATCGATGATCGTGATGCCGCCGACCTCGCCCACAAGGGTGAACCGGCGGTTCACGCCGCCAAAGCCTGCCAGTGCCGCACGGATCTGCGCCTTGGTCATGCCAAGGTGCCGTGCCACGGCAACCGCGGACAGCGCATTTGACACGTTGTGATCGCCAGGCATGGGCAGCACGCAGCCCTCGATCACGTCATCCTCGGATTGCAGGGCGATATCGAAATGCGCCTTGCCACCCTCATAGGTCAGGTTGACCGCGCGCACGTCGGCCTGCGCGTTGAACCCGAATGTCACGACCCGGCGGTCGGTGATCTTGCCCACCAGCGCCTGCACCTCGGGGTTGTCGGTGCAGCAGACGGCGAGGCCGTAGAACGGAATGTTGGACACGAAATCGAGGAAGCCCTGACGCAGGTTTTCGATCGTGCCCCAGTGATCCATGTGTTCGGGGTCGATGTTGGTGACGATGGCGATGGTGGCGGGCAGACGGTTGAATGTGCCGTCGCTCTCGTCCGCTTCGACCACCATCCATTCGCCCTGCCCCATGCGTGCGTTGGACCCGTAGGCGTGGATGATGCCGCCGTTCACGACCGTGGGGTCAATGCCGCCCTCGTCCAGCAGGGCCGCGACCATTGTGGTCGTCGTCGTCTTGCCGTGGGTACCCGCGACGGCCACGTTGGATTTCAGGCGCATCAGTTCGGCCAGCATTTCGGCCCGGCGCACCACCGGCAGGCCGCGCGCGCGGGCCGCGTCCAGTTCGGCGTTGCCCGGTTTGATGGCCGAGGAAATCACCACGACCTGCGCATCCGCCAGGTTTTCAGCCACCTGCCCGATGAACACCTGCGCCCCCATGTCCGACAGGCGTTTGGTGATTGGCGTGGCCTTCAGGTCGGACCCCTGCACGGTGTAGCCATGTTTCATCAGCACCTCTGCGATGCCGGACATGCCGATCCCGCCGATACCCACGAAATGAATGGGACCTACGTCCAGTGGCAATTTCGTCGGTGCCATATGCTGCAAACTCCCGTCCATCATCTGTGTTCACCCGCTAGGTCCAAGACCAGCGCAGAAAGACGCTCCGTAGCGTCCGGTATCCCGCAGGACAAGGCCGCCTGCGCCATTTGCCCTGCCCCGGTGGGGTGCAGCAGGACGGTTTCCATATGCTCTGCCAGCGCCTCGGGCGTGAACTTGCTCTCTGGCATCAGGATTGCGGCCCCGGCATCAACCATCTGGCGGGCGTTGGCCGATTGTTCATCCCGTATCGCACTGGCCAGCGGGACGAACACGGCAGGCCGCCCGATCACGCTGATGTCTGCCACCGTGCTGGCACCGGACCGCGCGATGACCAGTTGCGCCTCGGCCATCAGTGTCGGGATGTCGTAAAAGAACGTCTGCACATCAGCCGCGATCCCGGCCTCGGCATAGAACGCGTCGACGCGGGCGACGTCCTCTGCGCGGGCCTGCTGGTGGACGCGTATGTTGCGCCTCACCTCTGTCGGCAGGGCCGCGATCGCCGCAGGCACGACGTCTGACAGAATGCGCGCGCCCTGCGATCCGCCGATCACCAGCACCGACATCGGATAATCACCGGGCGGGATATAGCCCGCCCCGGCACGATCAAGGATCGCCTGGCGCACGGGATTGCCCGTGTGGATAGCCGCGATCCCATCGGGCAATTCTGTGGGCCAGGTGCCGCAGGCAATGGCGTCGACACGTTTGGCGAACATCTGGTTCACACGCCCCAACACGCCGTTTTGTTCATGGATCATGCGCGGGATGCCCAGCACTGTCGCGGCCGTCATCGCGGGAATCGCGGGATACCCGCCGAACCCCACGACCACATCCGGCCGGTCACGCCGCATGCCCATGATCGCCTGCGAAGCCCCGCCCGCGATGCGCAGCGGCACACCCAGCTTGGCCATCACACCGCCACGCGCGAATGTGGCGCTGGCAACCGTCGCCACCTCGACCGCATCCGGAAAGCCGCCGGCATAGCGCGCACCGCGCTCGTCGGTGGACAGTTTGACCCGCCAGCCGCGCGCCAGCATTGCCTCGGCCAGGGCCTGCGCGGGGAACATGTGTCCGCCGGTGCCCCCAGCCGCGATCATCAGCAGCTTGCTCATCGTGTGGCCCGCCGCATCAGGATGTCACCGATTTCGCCCTGCGGACGACTGCGGGTGAAGGCCAGCAACATGCCCACGGCGATCCCGGTCGCGATCAACGACGACCCGCCGTAGCTCACGAACGGCAGGGTCATGCCCTTGGCCGGCAGCAGCCGCACCGCCACGCCCATGTTGATCATGGCCTGCACGCCGAATGCGCAGGCAAGCCCGGTCCCGGCAAGCCGGATGAACGGATCGCGTTCCCGCATCAGGCGCGACAGGCTGCGCACGACGATCACGGCATAAAGCGCGATGATCACAACCACGCAGATCAGGCCGTATTCCTCGGCGGCAACAGCGATGATGAAATCCGTATGCGCATCGGGCAGTGACCATTTGACCTGCCCCTCGCCCACGCCGACACCGAAAAACCCGCCCTCGCGGATGGCGTTGGTCGCATAACCCAGCTGGGTCGTGGGGTCGACGTCGGGTGACAGAAAACCGTTGATACGGCGGGCAAAGTGTTCCGAGCTGTTGTAGGCCATGAAACCGACGCCGACCACGCAAGCCGCGAGGCCCAACAGCAGGACCATCGGTGCGCCCGCCACGAAATACATGACACCCCAGGCGAACAGCACCAGACAGGCCTGCCCGAAATCGGGCTGAAGCGCCAGAAAGGTCACGATGATCAGCGTCAGCGCAAAACTGTACAACCGGCCCGGCGGCCCGCCCACGCTCATGGCGGCCGCCATCATCCAGGCGGACATGATCACGAATCCGGGCTTGAGAAACTCTGACGGCTGGACCGAGGCAAAACCGAGTGAATACCAACGCGTGGCCCCCTTGCCGAAATCGGTGCCAAGGATCGGCAGCAATGCCAGCGCGACAAAGGCCGCGAGGAAACCCAGAACGCCCAAACGGCGCACCATGACCGGCGACATCAACGAAAATCCGAACATCGCGGCGATCGCCATCCCGCCAAAGAAGGCCTGACGCGTGACATAATAGAACGGCGGCAGGCCGTTTTTCGCGGCCAGCGGCGGTGACGCGGCCAGACCCAGCAACATGCCGATGCCGAACAGCACCAAGATGCAGCACATTGTCCATTTGTCGATCGTGCGCCACCAGCGCGGCAAGACAGGATCACCTGTCACCACGCGTGGCGCGCCATACACCATCTCGGTCATGCAAATTCCGCCCGAATTGCCTCGTTTCGCCCGGTTTCTCCGGGTCTGAGGGCAACGTTAACGCGATTGTGGCGCTGATTCTACTTCTAATTGACGCAGGCCCCCGTGCAGGCGGGCTCTTGCAACCGGCGCCATTTCGGGCGAACCCCGCCGTCATGCAGGTAAATACGCTGATATTGGGGGCCGGTGCCGCCGGAATGATGGCCGCGGCCCATGCCGGGCCGTCGACGCTGGTGGTCGATCACGCACGCGCACCGGGCGAAAAAATTCGGATCTCGGGTGGCGGACGCTGCAATTTTACCAATCTTTACGCGGAACCCGCCAATTTCATCTGTGCCAATCCGCATTTCATGAAATCGGCGCTGTCGCGCTATACCCAGTGGGATTTCATCGATCTGGTCAACGCCCACGGCATCGCATGGCACGAAAAAACGCTGGGTCAGCTGTTTTGCGACGACAGCGCAAAACAGATCATCGCGATGCTGCGCGCCGAAATGGAACGCGCCGGCGCACAGCTGTGGTTGCAGACCACCGTGGGCGAGATCACCCATGACGGCGCATTCCGGGTCAGCTTGATGCGCGAGGGGCGCGAAACACGGATCACCGCGCGCAACCTCGTCCTGGCCACGGGCGGTAAATCCATCCCCAAGATGGGGGCCACGGGACTGGCCTATCAGATTGCCGCACAATTCGGGCTGCCACTGGTCACGCCCCGTCCGGGCCTCGTGCCGCTGACCTTCGGCGAGACCTTCAAACCGCTCGCCGGTGTCGCGCTGCACAGCCGGGCGCAGGGACAAGGGCCCGCCTTTGAAGAGGCCACCTTGTTCACCCATCGCGGCCTGTCCGGGCCCGCGATCTTGCAAGCGTCCAGCTATTGGCAAGAGGGCGAGAGCATCACGCTGGACCTGTCGCCGCAAACATCGCTGTTCGATCTGCTGAAATCCGCGCGTCAGACCGCCGGTCGCCGTGCCCTGACCACTGTCCTTTCGCAACATTTACCTGCACGAGTTGTGGCATATCTGGGTGAAGACTTGCCAAAAACGAACCTCGCCGATCTGTCTGATGCCAGACTCGCCGACATCGCACAGCGCCTGCACCACTGGCAGCTGACCCCCACCGGATCAGAAGGCTACCGCACCGCCGAAGTTACCCTGGGGGGCATCGACACCGATGCGCTGAACTCTGCCACGATGGAGGCCAAGGCCCTACCGGGGCTTTACGCCATCGGGGAGGCCGTGGATGTCACGGGTTGGCTGGGCGGCTACAATTTTCAGTGGGCCTGGTCGTCGGGCTGGGCGGCTGGGACCGCAATCGCCAAGGCCGCGCATCATCTTGCCTGAAATACTCCGGGGGAGGCGCGCAAGCGCCGGGGGCAGCGCCCCCTACAACTCCTGGTCGCAGCTACCAAACGGCACGGGTCTGCGGCCGCTAGTGCAATGCGTCCGTAACCAGTTCCGCGAAATGATCGCCACGCGCGGCAAAGCTGTCGTATTGATCGAAGGATGCGCAGGCAGGTGCCAACAGGACCACATCACCGGGTTCGGCCTCGGCCATGGCCTCGGCCACCGCGTGATCCATCGTCGTGCAGATTGACGCCGTGACACCCGACAACTGGCGGGCGAAATCCTCTGCCTCGCGGCCGATGACATAGGCCTTGGCCACGGAACCCAGATGCGGCAAAAGCCCGGCCAGACCGCCTTCCTTTTGCAATCCACCGCAGATCCACCGGATTCGGCCAAAGGCCTGAAGCGCCTTTGCCGCGGCATCCACGTTGGTGGCCTTGCTGTCGTTTACATAGGTCACACCATCCCGTTCCGCCACGACCTGCGACCGGTGCGGCAGACCGGGATAGCTGCGCATCGCAGCCTCGATCCCGCGCGGCCCCAGGCCTAGCGTTCTGGCCGCAGCATAGGCGCAGCAGGCGTTCTGGTGGTTATGCGCCCCCGGCAATCCGGCGATCGCACGCAGGTCGATGGACGCCACCTGACGACCACGCCTGTTTTCGGTCAGGAACCCCTTTTTCGCGCAGACCGTCCAGCCATCCGCCAGCTTGCGGGTGACAGACACGCGGATCAGCCGGTCGTCACTGACGTCGGCAACCAGTTGGTTGGCCAGATAGCGTCCCTCATCCTCGTCCACGCCGATCACCGCGCGGTCCGGGCCGCCTTCGGAAAACAGCCGGCGCTTGGCCGCGAAGTAGCCGCCCAGACCTGCATGGCGGTCCAGATGATCCGGTGAGATATTGGTCAGCACAGCCACATCCGGGGTCAGATGCCGTGCAAGTTCGGTCTGATAGGATGACAGTTCCAGCACGACCACTTCACCGTCGTGGGCCGGTTCGATATCCAGCACGCCACGCCCGATGTTGCCCGCTAACTGCGTCGGCCTGCCGTTTTCGGCCAGGATGTGATGCAACAGGGCCGAGGTGGTGGATTTGCCGTTGCTGCCGGTGATGGCAATCACCCGTGGCTGCGTGTCGAATCCGTCCCAATCGTCAGTGGCAAAGGACCGGAAAAACAGGCCGATGTCATTGTCGACCGGCACGCCCGCATCCCATGCGGCCGCAATGACCGGGTTGGGGGCCGGATATAGATGCGCGATGCCGGGGCTGACGATCAGCGCCGCAATTCCGTCGAATGCGCCGGGCCGCGTCAGGTCGCGGACCTCGAAACCCTCAAGCTCTGCCGCCTCGCGCCCACGCGGGCTGTCGTCCCAGACGATGGCCCGCGCCCCGCCCGCACGCAGCGCCTGCGCTGCCGCAAGGCCAGATCGTCCCAAGCCTAGAACCGCGACGGATTGGTCCGAAAAACCCTGAACGGGGATCATGAAAGTGCCTCAATAAATAAGCCAAACATTTGAAACTCAACAGCTAAAACTGCAACAGGGGTCGCCCAATAGGCGATCCACCCAATAAGTTTGTGCCCACCGCTGCCCAATGCCTGCGCTGCAATACTAAGTCGCAAGTACCCAATACAAATCAGTGCGATGTGAATGATTGCGGCAGAAGCTAACCCTATCCAGCCAAGAATAAATGAAACCGGATCAAAATCAGACGAATTTGACAATAAATGCAGCTTGGCGCTGTAGATACAAACCGCTCCAATTCCCAAGGCAATTAGGATTGTTGAACCAGCTTCCTCAAGTCGCTTCATCCATGGGCTTATTTCCACGCTACCGCACCTTGAGTGTCGCAAGACCGATCATCGCGAGGATCAGGGCGATGATCCAGAAGCGGATCACGATCTGCGGCTCGGCCCAGCCCTTTTTCTCGTAGTGGTGGTGGATCGGGGCCATCAGGAACACACGTTTGCCTGTCCGCTTGAAATACAGCACCTGGATGATCACCGACAGCGCCTCGACCACGAACAGACCGCCGACGATGGCCAGCACGATCTCGTGCTTTGTGGCCACGGCGATTGCACCCAGCGCACCGCCCAGGGCCAGCGACCCGGTATCCCCCATGAACACGGCAGCCGGTGGCGCGTTATACCACAAGAACCCCAGCCCCCCGCCGATCAGGCCCGCACAGAAAATCAGAATCTCGCCAGAATCCGCAACATAATGCAGGCCAAGCGAGTCCGCGAAATCCACACGTCCGACGAAATAAGCAATGATGCCAAAGGTGCCCGCCGCAATCATCGCAGGCATGATGGCCAGGCCGTCCAGACCGTCCGTCAGGTTCACCGCGTTGGCGGCCCCCACGATCACGATCATCGCGAATGGCACGAAAAAGAAACTCAGGTTGATCAACACGTCCTTGAAAACCGGCACAGCCAGCTGGAATTGCAGGGTCTCGGGATGAAAATACGATGCCCAGAGGGCCGCAATCGCCGCGATCGCAAATCCCAGACCTAGACGCACCTTGCCGGGGACGCCGTCGGTTTTCTGCTTGCTGACCTTGGCGTAATCATCGGCAAAGCCGATCGCAGCAAACCCCAGCGTCACGAACAGCACCATCCAGATATAGGGATTGTCCCACCGCGCCCACAAAAGTGTCGAGGTCGTCAGCGCCCCCACGATCAGCAGCCCCCCCATGGTCGGGGTGCCCGCCTTGACGAAATGCCCCTCGGGTCCGTCACTGCGGATCGGCTGGCCCTTGCCCTGCGTGCGGCGCAGGACATTGATCAAGGGCAGGCCAAAGATGAACCCGAACACCAGCGCCGTCATGAACGCACCACCCGCGCGGAACGTGATATAGCGGAAAAGATTGAAAAAATCGCCGCCGTCTGACAGGGCTGTGAGCCAGTAAAGCATAATGTGGTTCCCTTGCTGGACCGCGCGTCAGCGATGCCCGAGTTTTCGGATGGCGTCAACGACGCGAGAGACCTGCGATCCCTTGGATCCCTTGACCAGCACAACATCGCCTGCGTCGATCAGGCCCATGACGGCGTCGGCCATGTCATCGGCCTGCGGTGTCCATTGGCCGCGCAGGTCGGCCGGCAGAGCGTCGAACAACGCGCGCATGCGCGGCCCGGCACAATGGACCGTGGTCAGCGCCGCCAGATGCGGGCAGTCCGCGAGGTCCGCGTGCATCTGTATCTCGTCCGGTCCCAGTTCCAGCATGTCCCCCAGGATCGCGATACGGCGGCCGGTCTGGATCAGACCGACGCCATCGCGCGGCGTGCTGGCGGCAAGAACCTCCAGCGCTGCCGTCATTGATGTGGGATTGGCGTTAAAGGCATCGTCGATCAGGTCAATCGTGCCACCATCCTGGCCTTGGTCGACGATCACCTGTTCGCGCGTGCCGCGGCCCTGCGGCGGCAGCCATTGCCCCAGGTTCATGGCCGACTGCGCGGGGTCCGCCCCCAGCGCATCGGACACGGCCAGAACGGCGACGGCGTTCATGGCGAAATGGCGGCCAGGCACGGACAGTTTGCACAGATATGCTGTTTCGGCATGCCGCGCCTCGATGATCGTGGCCGCATCTGTGATGCGCACATCACCAACCCGCCAATCGCCCGAGGTTCCAAATGTAACAATTTTAGCCCCGTATTGCGCGGCAACATCGCGCAAGATGTCGGATGTGTCCAAATCCGCATTCAGGATCGCGGTGCCACCCGCCGTCAGACCCGCGACGATGGACGCCTTTTCATGGGCAATGCCCGCCAGATTTTCGAACGCCTCGAGGTGGGCAGCCGCAACGGTAGTGACCAGGGCCACATGCGGACGTGTCAGTTGCGACAGCGGTGCGATTTCGCCGGGATTGCTCATGCCGATCTCGATCACCGCATAGGTGCAATCGGCAGGCATGCGGGCCAGCGTCAGCGGCACCCCCCAGTGGTTGTTGTATGACGCCTCTGCGGCGTGGGTCGCCCCCTGCGGGGCAAGTGCGGCGCGCAGCATTTCCTTGGTCGATGTCTTGCCCACCGATCCGGTGACGGCAACGATCCGTGCAGCCGTGCGGGCGCGCGCGAACCGCGCGAGATCAGCCAGCCCGCCCAGAACATCGCCCACGATCAACAGCGGCGCGTCATCGCCAACCCCTGCGGGGCGATGGGTGACGAGGGCCGCAGCAGCCCCTTTTTCAAGTGCCTGTGCCACGAAATCATGTCCGTCACGGGCCGCAGTCAACGCCACGAACAGATCGCCCGGCTGAATCGTGCGGGTATCGATGGACACGCCCTGCGCCTGCCAGTCTGCCGTCGTCGTGCCGCCGGTGGCCGCCACCGCGTCGGCACTGGTCCACAGCACGGTCATATCCGCCCCTCCAGTGCGGCGACGGCGACACTGGCCTGTTCGGCATCGTCGAATGGCAGCACCGTGTCGCCGACGACCTGACCTGTCTCGTGTCCCTTGCCGGCAATCAGCAGCGCATCGCCGGGGCCAAGCGCGTCGATCCCGCGCAGGATCGCCTCGGCCCTGTCGCCCACCTCGATCACCTCGGCGCTGTCTTGTGCGGTCGCCCCCGACAGGACCGCAGCCCTGATGTCGGCAGGCCGTTCGGACCGGGGGTTGTCGTCGGTCACCACCACCAGATCGGCATTGGCGGCCGCCGCCTGCCCCATCAGGGGGCGTTTACCCTTGTCGCGGTCACCACCGGCACCCACCACCACGACGATACGACCCATCACATGCGGCCGCATCGCGCGCAGGGCCGTCTGGATCGCATCAGGAGTATGCGCATAGTCGACAAAGACCGGCGCGCCGTTTTCACGGGTTGCCACCAGCTGCATCCTGCCACGCACGGTCGTCAGCCTGTCCAGGGTCGCAAACACGTCCCCGGCGATGGCACCCGCCGCAATCGCCAGACCACAGGCCACGACGACATTGTCGGCCTGAAATCCGCCGATCAGGTTCAGACGCGCGCGGAACGGACGATCCTGCCACATCAGCTGCAGATCCTGGCCGGTATCGTCAAAACGCTGGCCCACGATCCGCAACCGCGCATCGGGACTGCGGCCCGTGCCGATCACCTCGATCCCGCGGGCGGTGCACAGGCTGGCAACCTCTTGGCCGCGTGGATCATCAAGGTTGATGACCGCCACGCCGTCCTGCGTCAGCACCCTGGTGAACAGGCCCATCTTGGCCTCGAAATAGGCGTCGAATGTTTCGTGATAATCCAGATGATCCTGGGTAAAGTTCGTAAATCCGGCGGCCGCCAGCACGACGCCGTCCAGACGCCGCTGATCCAGACCATGCGATGATGCCTCCATCGCGGCATGGGTCACGCCGTCCTCTTCGGCCTCGGCCAGCACGCGGTGCAGCGTCACCGGATCGGGTGTTGTGTGATGCAAGGGCGCAGTCCAGGCGCCTTCGACCCCCGTCGTGCCAAGGTTGATCCCCGCATAGCCCAGCAATTCCCAGATCTGCCGGGTAAAGGTCGAGACAGAGGTTTTCCCGTTCGTGCCGGTGACGGCGACCATGACCTCGGGGTGGGCCCCGAACCACAGCGACGCGGTCTGCGCCAGCGCCTGACGCGGGTCCTGCGCGACGATCAGCGCCGCATCGCTGGTGGCCAGCGCATCGGCGGCAAGTGCCGCACCTGCGGCATCCGTCAGGATGGCAGCAGCGCCCTGCGACAACGCCTTTTCGACATAGGCCGCACCGTGGACCGTCGTGCCCGGCAGGGCCGCGAACAGGTAACCGCGCCTGACCGCGCGGCTGTCGGTTTCGACACCCAGAATGCGGGGGTTCCGACCGCCACGCGCGTGCAGGCCGAGGTCCAGCAGGGTCTTGATCTCGGACATTGTCGTTCTCCGGCGGGCGTCAGTTCGAGGAGAGTGTTACACTAGCCTGCACGGTGGGTTCAATCTGTGGTCTGATTCCCATCAGCGGTGCGACGCGCCGTATCATTTCCGCCGCGACCGGCACCGCGGTCCAACCAGCCGTGCGCCGCGGATCGTCGCCCGCACTTTCGACAGGTTCGTCCAACGTCACGACCACCACATACTGCGGATCGGATGCAGGAAAGAGCGATGCAAAGGTCGTGATGGTCTTGTCGTCGTAGTAGCCACCGCCGTTGGCCTTTGGTTTGTCGGCCGTCCCGGTCTTGCCCGCGACCTGATAGCCCGCGACCTCGCCCATCGAGGCGGTGCCGCGTGTCACCACCTGTCGCAGCATATCGACGGATCGCAACGCAACCTCTGATCGCATGACGCGCGGACCGACCTGCGCCGCATCACGCCGCAACAGGGTCGGCGTCACCCGCGTGCCACCGTTGGCGATGATCGCATAGGCCTGTGCCAGATGCAGCGGCGAGGTCGAGAGGCCGTGGCCAAATGAAATCGTGGCCGTGTTCACCTCGCCCCAGCGCGGCGGCAGCAGGGGACGCCCTGAGGGTGCCTCTGACAATTCGATCAGCGTGGGTTCGGTCAGGCCCAGGTCCGCAAGGAATTCCTTTTGCCGCTGGCCACCGATTTGCAGGGCGATGCGGGCCGTGCCGGTGTTGGACGATTCCACGATCACATCGGTCGCGGTCATGGCGGGGTCCATGCGGTGAGAATCGCGGATCCGCTGGCGGCCAAAGGTCAGCGGCCCAGTGGTGTCGATGATCGTAGCAGGATTGATCAGCCCCAGTTCCATCGCCTGAGCGACGGCAAAAATCTTGAAGGTCGAACCAAGCTCATAGACCCCCTGGACAGCGCGGTTGAACAACGGACTGTCGGACTGGTCGCCCGTGGTCAGCACGGGCGGGCGATTGTTTGGATCGAAATCCGGCAAGGAGGCCAGCGAAATGATCTCTCCGGAATGGATATCCATAATGATGGATGCCGCACCCTTGGCATTGAGCAATGCCATCCCCCCTGCCAGCACCTCTTCGGCAGCGGCCTGCACGGTCAGATCCAGCGACAATTCCAACGGTGCGCCTTCGTTGGCGGGATCACGCAGCAGGTCGTCGAACCGGCGTTCGATCCCGGCAACACCGATGACCTCGGCGCTGGACACGCCTTCGCGTCCGTAGGACGCGCCGCCCAGTACATGCGCCGCAATCGGCCCGTTGGGATACAGTCGCATTTCGCGCGGTCCGAACAACAGACCCGGCGACCCGATATCGTGCACCTGCTGTAATTGTTCGGGCGAAATCTGGCGGCGGACCCAAACGAATTTGCGCGAACCGGTAAAGTCCTTGAGCAGCCGTTCTTCGTTCAGATCGGGGAAGATTTCGGCCAGTTCGCGTGCCGCCCGTTCGGGTTCGATCATCTGGTGCGGCTGCGCATACAATGCGTGCGTCGCGAGATTTGTCGCCAGAATACGCCCGTTGCGGTCCACGATGTCGGCTCTCTGGCCGATAATGGGATTGCCGCTGTCCACGACGCGCGGTTCCTCGGGCATCGAGCCGGCCAGCGTGGACATCCGCACCCCGATGGTTCCAAACGCCAAGGCAAAGGCAGCGCCCAGGATCAGCAAACGCGATTCCGCCCGGGCGCGGCTGCGATCGGCCATCGCCTCGTGCCGCAGTCGCAGGTTTTCCTTTTCGATGGCGGACGGGTCCTCGCCCGTCTCGCGGGCCTTGAGGACGCGGGCAAGCGGGCGCAGCGGCGTGCGGATCACAACGGGTCCTCCTCGGTAGATGGACCGATCGAGGTCACATCGATGGGGTTGGTGATCGGCAGGATATCAGGGATCGGATAGACGATATAGCGCGCGTCACCAAAGCTGTCGGGCGACAACGGCAGCAGACCCAGCCGGTCAAAGTTCAGCTCTGCCAGATCGGTCAGTCGGTCCGGGCGGTTCAGATAAGCCCATTCCGCACGCAGCATGCCCAGACGTTCATGCGCATCGCCGATCTGCGCCTGAAGGCGGCGGACGTCCTTGATCGCCGTCTGCGTGCGATAGTTTTCCTGATAGGCCCAGAACCCTAGCCCCATCACGGCCAGGGCAGCGGCGATATACATCACGAAACGCATCATCGTTCTGATTTCCTCAGTGGCATGCCCAGGTCGGCGCGGGCGATGGATTCGGCCGGGGCGTCGGTGCGGGTGGCGACCCGCAATTTGGCCGAACGTGCACGGGGGTTGGCCGCGACCTCTGCGGCATCTGCCGCGATCGCCTTGCGGGTTTTCTGGGTAAAGGCGGGTGTGACCTCTTCCAGTGCGGGGGCATAGCGGTTGGCATTTGCCGTCGTTCCGCTGCGCGCCTGGATGAAGCGTTTGGCCATGCGGTCCTCGACCGAATGAAATGTCACGACGGCCAGCTGACCGCCGGGGCGCAATGCGCGTTCAGCCGCCATCAGGCCTTCGGCCAATTCACCGTATTCGTCATTCACCGCGATGCGCAGCGCCTGGAATGTCCGCGTCGCAGGATGCGACTGGTTCGGTTTCGCGCGCGGCAGACAGGATTCGACGATTTTTGCCAGTTGCAGCGTGGTCGTGATGGGCCGGGCCGCAACAATCGACCGCGCGATCCGGCGGCTCATCCGTTCCTCACCGTAAAGATAGATGATGTCTGCCAGTTCCGATTCCTCGGCCCCGTTCACCAGATCAGCCGCCGAAGGTCCCGATTGCGACATACGCATGTCCAGCGGGCCGTCACGCATGAACGAAAACCCGCGCTCTGCCAGATCCAGCTGCATCGACGACACGCCCAGATCCAGCACCACCCCGTCGAGGTCCTGCGCATAGGTGTCCAGTTTGGAAAATTCGCCAGCAACACAGGTGATGCGGTCGCCGTAGCCTGCAATCCAGTCCTGCGCCATCTCGAATGCCAGCGGATCGCGATCCACCGCAATGACCCGGTCGGCGCCTGCATCCAGCAGGCGGCGGGTGTAACCGCCTGCCCCGAATGTCCCGTCCAGCCAAGTGCCGGCTATCGGCGCACAGGCGTCGATGATCGCGTTGATCAGAACCGGAATGTGGGGGGCGTCGCTGGCAGATGACATCAATCAGACCCTAATCGACCAGGCTCATCGGGTCGAAATCGGCACCCTGCTCTTCAATCCAGTCATCCAGCGGGGCGTCAACCTCACCTTCGAAGTTCTCGAGCTTCCAGATCTGGAATGAATCGCCCTGCCCCATGAATTTCAGCTCGCCCTCGACGATGCCCAACTTCTTGCGAAACGCCAGTGGCATCACGACGCGCCCGTCCTTGTCGACGGTCAATTCGTCCGAATAGCCCATGAACAGGCGGCGCAGCTTGGATTTGTTGGGGTTGCTGTCGGGCATGTCCAGAATCCGCCGCATCTTGGCGTTGAATTCGGTCATGGTCATGATCTGCAGGCTTTCGCCCAGATGATTGCCGAATAGGATCTTGGCCTGCATGGGTTTGTCGGGGGACCATTCGGGGTCGCCGGCCTCGATCACGCGTCGAAATTTGGCCGGGATGGACATGCGCCCCTTCCCATCCACTTTCGACTGAAACTGGCCTGTAAAACCCAGGTCCACCGTGATCCTTCCTGCCCGCCCCAAATGCGTCCTTGAATGTGGAAACGGCGGATTGAGATAGCTGCCACTACTCAACCCGCCGTCTCGTGCCCTTTGGAGTAAGGGCGGGACCAGCTGCGCGCGCCATCTGGGGGGATGTCTGCTCGCTCGCGCGCCGGATCGCTTTTTCAGTAAAAACGAGGCCTGTATGAAACCTGACTTTTTGCCGGTGGGGTCTTTGGCGCCCCTTGTTTGTCTGCCCGTCGTTACCGTGAGCCAGTTGTGCCATGTCACCTATCATCCGGCAACGCCTAAAATGGGAATTCTGTGAATCACGCTGAACATCACACCGATTCACGCGGCCGTGATCCGTAGGTTATCCACAGACAGAAAAATACATTTACCGCCCCTGTGGATAAAAAACACTACATCTAGTTGAAATTTGATCGGTTCCAGAAAGTTCACAATGGCCAAAAAAAGTTTTCATTGTCGCTGCGAGTCGGAGGGTCGTCGTGTCGATCACGCATCAGTCAAGACCCTATAGCGCACAGAATCGCAGAATTTTTCCGGCGTAAAGCTGAGAATCGGAAACGCCCCGGACGATGTCCAAGGCGATTCACAGAGATTCAGAATCTATCGGCGAATCCGGGTCGCGGTATCCCGTCAGGCCATGCCGCCGTCGATGAACCGCCGAGCCAGCGCGGCATAGGCGTCGGCAACAGGACCCTCGCCAGCCGCAACAGGCACGCCGGCATCACCTGACACACGGGTTTGCAGATCAATGGGCAAAGCACCCAGGAACGGCAGACCCAGCGCCTCGGCCTCGTGGGCAACACCGCCGTGACCGAATATCTGGGTTTCCTCACCACAATGCGGGCAATGAAAGGTACTCATGTTTTCCACCAGACCCAGGATCGGCGTCTTGAGCGTGCGGAACATGTCCATTGCCTTGCGGGCGTCCAGCAGCGCCACGTCCTGCGGTGTGCTGACGATCACGGCGCCGGTCAGTTCGGTTTTCTGCGCCAGCGTCAGTTGCACGTCGCCGGTTCCGGGTGGCAGGTCGATGATCAGAACATCCAGCTCGCCCCATTCCACCTGCCCCAGCATCTGTTGCAATGCCCCCATCAGCATTGGCCCACGCCAGACCACTGCCTTGGCCGGGTCAACCATCAGACCGATCGACATCATGGTGACACCGTGCGCCTGCAACGGAATGATCCGCTTGCCGTCGGGACTGCCGGGGCGTTTGTTCACCCCCATCATGCGCGGCTGGCTGGGGCCATATATATCGGCATCCAGCAGACCGACCCGCCGCCCCTGCCGCGCGAGCGCGACAGCGAGGTTGGATGATACGGTCGATTTGCCCACGCCACCCTTGCCAGACCCGATTGCCAGGATGCGATCGACCCCGGCCACACGCACGGGACCGGCCTGCGGCGTCGGATGACGCCCCACCTTGAGACTGGGAGGCGCATCGCCTGCCCCCGCTGGCGCGGTTTTGGGCGCACTGTGCGCGGTCAGAACGGCAGAAACATCCGTCACACCGTCAATCGCCCGAACAATGTCCACCGCCGCCGCGCGGATCGGTTCCATGCGCGCGGCCGTTGCAGCGTCCGGTGCCTCGATCACGAAACGGACCGTTCCCCCATCGATCGTCAGCGCACGGATCATGTCGCGCGATACCAGATCACCGCCGTCCGGTAGACCGACGCGCCCCAGTTCCGATGTGATTGTCTGTTTATCCAGCGCCATGCGGTGCCCCCTTCGATGCGGTCATGCGATACCGCGCGCACACTGGTCCCGGCGTGCCCAAGGTGCAAGTGCCCCGAAAACCCAAGCGTAAAGGATTTGTAACAGACCTAGAGTAACTTGCGCCTGCTGCATAGCAGCATTGACGAGACAGCTATTGTGCAGGTGCAGCATAATCCTAGATATTGGTCACAAGCAGCAAACAACGCTGAACACAACAAAGACGAGAAACAACATGGCTTACACAAACACGAACGTCGCGCCGTCCCTGACCCAGCGTTTCGCTGGTTTGCGCAAGCAGATCGCCGACGCCGCTGCAAAGCGCCGCGTCTATCGCAACACGGTAAACGAACTTTCCGCGCTGACCAACCGCGAACTGGCCGATCTGGGCATCTCCCGCTCGATGATCCGCAGCATCGCAACCGAAGCAGCCTACGGCAACTGAATTCCAATCGGGAAAGAACCAACCTCCTCCCTGGTTCCGACCTGACAGCGCCGCCCGCCACCTCCTCCCTTCAGGTGGGCGCGCATAACACAAAGCGGCGGCCCTGACCGACCTCCTCCCCGTGTTGGGGTCGCCGTTTTGAACAACAGAATACGGGCGCTGCACCTCCTCCCGCGGTGGCCCGGATGACCCGGATAGATGGCTACCTCCTCCCAGCCGGATATTTGGGTAAAGACCTGGGTCCGCCGCTCTCCTCCTCCCTGCGGTCGGACCCATGCAGACAGCGGTGGTGGTCACCTCCTCCCGGCCATCACCGCACCCTGAATTTGCATACGGACGCTGCACCTCCTCCCGCGGCAGTCCGCATCGTCGGAACCCTCTACCTCCTCCCGGAGGGCCCGACGCCGGCGCAAGCCCGACCTCCTCCCCGAGGTTTGCGCTCACAAATGGAAAGGCGATGCGCACCTCCTCCCGCGCGTCGCCTTTTTCATTTGTGGTCTGAATTTAAATCAGGCGCGCAGGTCCTTCGGGCTTCCCATCACCATATAGCTTGTGATCGACCGCACATGCGGCACGGTGCCCAGGGTATCGGAATGAAACGCCTTGTAGGCGGGCAGATCCGCCACCTCGACCCGCAGCATGTATTCGAATGCGCCTGCCACATTGTGACATTCCACCACGTCCGGCGCGATCGACATTGCGTGCTCGAACGCCTGCTGCGCAGCCTTGGTGTGTTCTGACAGCCCCACGGCCACATAGACCACAAAGGCGCGTCCAGTCTGCACAGGGTCCAATCGCGCACGATAGCCGCGGATCACGCCGCGGCGTTCCAGATCCTGAACCCGCCGCAGACAGGCAGACGGTGACAGGCCGACGCGGTCTGCCAGCTCCAGATTGCTGATGCGTCCATCCGCGGCCACCGCACGCAATATTTCAGCGTTTATTCTGTCAATTTCGTTCATAAATGCAAATTTAGCAATTTAGGCACCATCTTTGCAATCCAGTGCAATCTGATACGCGGTATGATTGTGAGATGGAAAATGTCACGCTCTACCTGCTCTTTCAGTTTGCCTTTGTCAGTTCGGTCACACCGGGGCCGAACAACTTGATGCTGATGGCGTCCGGCGCGAACTACGGATTTCGCCGGACGATCCCGCATATGTTCGGCATCAGTCTGGGCCATTCCTTTATGGTGGCGATGATCGGCTTGATCTTGTTGCGGGTGTTCACGGCCTATCCCGTGCTGAACACGATCCTGACCGTGCTTGCGGTGCTGTATATGTCGTGGCTGTCATGGAAAATCGCGACAGCGGTCCCGCCAGAGACCTCGCAGGTCAAGGGCAAGCCGTTCACGTTTCTCCAGGCCGCCGCGTTTCAATGGGTCAACCCAAAGGCATGGGTCATGGGGATCACTGCGATTACCGCATTTGCCCCGCAGGACCGCCCCGTCTGGGTGGGCTCATTGATCGTGGCTGGCGTGTTCCTGCTGTCCAATCTGCCCGCGATCACCATCTGGGCGGCCCTTGGCGTGCAGGTCCGCAGGTTTCTGGGCACCGCCCGCAGGCTACGCGCGTTCAACGTGACGATGGCCGCACTGCTGATGGCATCGCTGATCCCGATGATCTGGCACTAGAACGGCACATCCGACGCGGCATCTGCGGCCACAACGAATTTCGCGACCACATGTTTGTCACCCGCCTTGTCAAAGGTGATAGACAGCTTGTCGCCCTCGATCCCCTTGATTTCGCCGTAACCGAACTTGGTATGGAATACCCGGTCGCCGGTTGTAAACGCGCTCACGGCCGTCATGTCGATCGTCATGTTGCGCGCCTCGGCCGGTTGCGACACGCCACGGGTCTGGCCCCGCGCCTGCAACCGTCGCCACCCCGGAGAATTGTAGACATTCGCGTCATGCGCCTTTTGGTGCAGGTCCGACATGGATTCTTCGCGCAGTTTGGGCGACGCGTTGGTGGACATGCCCGCCGCGCCATAGCCGCCACCGTACAGCCCCGGCGGCGTCAGCACCTCGACGTGATCCTCGGGCAGCTCGTCAATGAACCGCGACGGCAGCGCCGATTGCCATTGCCCGTAAACCCGGCGGTTGGCCGCAAAGGAAATCGTGCAGATCTCTTCGGCCCGCGTGATCCCGACGTAGGCAAGGCGGCGTTCCTCTTCGAGGCCTTTCAACCCGCTTTCATCCATCGACCGTTGGGACGGGAACAATCCGTCTTCCCATCCCGGCAGGAACACGGCGGGAAATTCCAGACCCTTGGCGGCGTGCAGGGTCATGATGCTGACCTTTTCGCCGTCCTGTTCGGTCTCGTTGTCCATGATCAGCGCGACATGTTCGAGGAAACCCTGCAGGTTCTCAAAGTTATCTAGCGCCTTGACCAGTTCCTTGAGGTTTTCCAGACGACCCGGTGCTTCTGGCGTCTTGTCGTTTTGCCACATGCCAGTGTAGCCGGATTCATCCAGGATCATTTCGGCCAGTTCCTGATGGGTGTCCGATTCCTGCCTGACCTGCGCGTGCCAGCGGTCCAATCCGTCGACAAGCACGCCGAGCTCGCGCAGCCCCTTGCCACCCAACAGCTTGCCCTGCACCACGATGCGGGCACCTTCGACAAGGCTTACTCCATTGGTGCGCGCGGCCCGCTGGATCGTCTGCACGGCCTTGTCGCCCAAGCCCCTTTTGGGGGTATTCACGATCCGCTCGAACGCCAGATCATCCTCTTGGGACACGGCAAGGCGGAAATAGGCCATCGCGTCGCGAATTTCCAAACGTTCATAGAATCGCGGACCGCCGATGACGCGGTACGGCAGACCAATGGTCAGAAACCGGTCCTCGAACGCGCGCATCTGGTGGCTGGCACGCACGAGGATCGCCTGGTTGTCCAGGCCGACAGGGTCCTGCCCGCGCGTGCCACGTTGCAGCGCCTCGATTTCCTCTCCAATCCAGCGGGCCTCTTCTTCGCCGTCCCAATGGCCGATCAGGCGGACCTTCTCGCCGTCTTCGGCGTCGGTGAACAACGTTTTTCCCAGACGCCCCTTGTTGGACGCGATCACACCCGATGCCGCGGCCAGGATATGCGGCGTGGAGCGGTAATTCTGTTCCAGCTTGACGACTGTGGCGCCCGGAAAATCAGTCTCGAACCGCAGGATGTTGCCGACCTCTGCCCCGCGCCAGCCATAGATCGACTGATCGTCGTCGCCCACGCAGCAGATGTTTTTATGCGCAGAGGCCAGCAGGCGCAGCCACAGGTACTGGGCCACGTTCGTATCCTGATATTCGTCCACAAGGATGTAGCGGAACCAGCGCTGATACTGGCGCAGGATATCCTCGTGCGTCTGAAAGATCGTGACCATATGCAGCAACAGGTCACCGAAATCGCAGGCGTTCAGGTCCTTGAGCCGGGCTTGGTAGGCCGCGTAGAGTTCGACCCCCTTGTGATCGAATGCGGCGGCCTCGGCCAATGGCACCTTGTCGGGGCCATAGGCCTTGTTTTTCCAGCCGTCGATGATCCCGGCCAACATGCGCGGCGGCCAGCGCTTTTCGTCGATGCCGCCTGCAACGATCAACTGCTTCAACAACCGCAACTGGTCGTCGGTGTCCAGAATCGTGAAATTTGACTTCAGCCCGACAAGTTCGGCATGACGACGCAACTGCTTCACACAGATCGCGTGAAATGTGCCCAGCCACGGCATGCCTTCGACCGTTTCGCCCATCAGGCGGCCGACGCGGTTTTTCATCTCGCGTGCGGCCTTGTTGGTGAACGTCACCGCCAAAATCTCATTCGGGCGGGCGGTTCCCGTATGCAACAAATGCGCGATCCGCGCGGTCAGCGCGCGGGTCTTGCCGGTGCCGGCACCCGCCAGCATCAGAACAGGACCGTCCAGCGCTTCGACCGCAGCGCGCTGCGCGGGGTTCAGCCCGTCCAGATAGGCGGCATTCCCGCCAAAGCGTGCAGCCACACCCCCTGCCCGCGCCCGTTGCGACAGCGGCACGGCGGCCTCGAATGCGTCATCTTCTGAAAAATCATTCATCCCTCTTTCTTAATGCTTCGCGTAAAACAAAGAAACCCCTCGTTCACGTTTCGTTCACGCAACACGACGTCCCTTTTGCAAAACTCTTGCCGCAGCGATATCCGCATCGTCACGACTTCCATCCTCTGATGCAAAGCCCTAGCGTGGCTCGCATGAACCTGCACAGCCGCTATCCCGCCATCGCCGATCTGCGCGCCCGCGCGCGCCGCCGGATTCCGCATTTTGTCTGGGAATATCTGGACTCGGCAACCGGTGATGAGTCCGCGCTGGCCCGCAACCGCGCGGCACTGGACGCCGTGCTGTTGCAGCCCTCGATCCTGCACGGTGAATTTACCCCGGACCTGAGCGTCAGCATGATGGGGGCCACCTATCCGCTGCCATTCGGCATCGCCCCGGTCGGCATGTCCGGGCTGGTCTGGCCAGGCGCGGAACGTCTGCTGGCACGCACCGCCGCCACGGCAGGCATCCCTTACGGCATGTCCACTGTCGCGACCCAGACCCCAGATGACGTCGCCCCCCATCTGGGCGAACATGCCTGGTTCCAGATCTATCCGCCCCGCGATCCGCAGATCCGCGCCGACATGTTGCGCCGCGCCCGCGACGCCGGATTCGGCACGCTGGTCCTGACGGTGGATGTGCCCGTCGCATCACGCCGGGAACGGCAGACACGCGGCGGCCTGACGAACCCGCCGCGCCTGACGCCCCGGCTGGCGATGCAGGCGGCGATGTGTCCGGCCTGGCTGAACGGCATCCGCCAGACGGGCATGCCGCGCATGCGGCTGATCGACAGCTACAGCGATACCACCGCCGCCCTGCCGTCCACGGCACACGCAGGCTATCTTTTGCGCACCTCGCCCGACTGGGATTATCTGCATGCGCTGCGGGCAGCCTGGGATGGGCCACTGGTGGTCAAGGGCGTGCTGGATGCAGGCGACGTCCCCCGCCTGGGCGAGGCCGGGGTCGATGCGATCTGGGTCAGTAATCATGCAGGGCGGCAGTTCGCCGCCGCCCCTGCAACAGCGGACGTGCTGCCCGCTATCAGTGCAGCCACCGACCTGCCGATCATATGCGATTCCGGGATCGAGGGCGGTCTGGATATTCTGCGCATGATCGCGCTGGGGGCCGATTTCGTGATGCTGGGCCGCGCGTTCCACTATGGTCTTGGCGCGATCGGGGACGCGGGGGCCGCGCATGTCATCGACATACTCAAACAGGACATCATCGCCAATATGGGGCAACTGGGGACGCGAAAACTGTCCGAGCTTCCATCGCGGCGGGTCCGTTAACGCTAACACCAACACTGGACATCCCCGTTGCACCGCTTAACAATGCTGCAACTGCGAAAGGATCACATCATGGCCGACTTCAAGAAAATACTGATTGCAAACCGAGGCGAAATCGCGATCCGGGTCATGCGGGCGGCCAATGAGATGGGCAAAAAGACGGTCGCCGTCTTTGCCGAAGAGGACAAGCTGTCGCTGCACCGGTTCAAGGCCGACGAGGCCTACCGCATCGGCGAGGGTCTGGGCCCGGTTGCCGCCTACCTGTCCATCGAAGAGATCATTCGCGTGGCCAAGATGGCCGGCGCCGATGCTATTCACCCGGGCTATGGCCTGCTGTCGGAAAACCCGGATTTCGTGGACGCCTGCACGGCGGCGGGCATCACGTTCATCGGCCCCAAGGCAAAGACGATGCGCGAATTGGGCGACAAGGCCAGTGCCCGCCGCGTCGCCATCGAGGCCGGCGTGCCGGTCATCCCCGCCACCGAAGTGCTGGGCGAGGACATGGCCCTGATCAAGAAGCAGGCAGCCGAGGTCGGCTATCCCCTGATGCTCAAGGCCAGCTGGGGTGGTGGCGGTCGTGGCATGCGCCCGATCATGAACGAATCCGAGCTGGAGGAAAAAGTCCGCGAGGGCCGCCGCGAGGCCGAGGCCGCATTCGGCAACGGCGAGGGTTATCTGGAAAAGATGATCATGAAGGCCCGCCACGTCGAGGTGCAGATCCTGGGCGACAGCCACGGCGAAATCTATCACCTGTGGGAACGCGATTGTTCCGTCCAGCGCCGCAACCAAAAGGTCGTGGAACGCGCCCCAGCCCCCTACCTGTCCGAAACGCAGCGCGAGCGTATCTGCAACCTGGGCAAGAAGCTGTGCGCCCATGTGAACTATGAATGCGCAGGCACGGTCGAATTCCTGATGGATATGGACTCGGGCGAATTCTATTTCATCGAGGTGAACCCCCGCGTGCAGGTCGAACACACGGTCACCGAAGAGGTGACAGGCATCGACATCGTGCGCGCCCAGATCCTGATCGCCGAAGGCAAAAGCATCGTCGAGGCGACCGGTTGTGCGTCGCAATATGATGTCCAGCTGGACGGCCACGCCCTGCAATGCCGGGTCACGACCGAGGACCCGCAGAACAATTTCATCCCCGATTACGGCCGTATCCAGATGTATCGCTCAGCCACCGGCCCCGGCATCCGCCTGGACGGCGGCACCGCCTATTCCGGTGCGGTCATCACGCGCTACTACGACAGCCTGCTGACCAAGGTGACCGCCCGTGCGCCGACGCCCGAAATGGCCATCGCCCGCATGGACCGCGCGCTGCGCGAATTCCGTATTCGCGGCGTCAGCACCAACATCGCATTCGTCGAAAACCTGCTGAAACACCCGACGTTTCTGAACAACGAATACCACACCAAATTCATCGACGAGACGCCGGAACTGTTCGATTTCAAGGCGCGCCGCGACCGCGCCACGAAGATCCTGACCTATATCGCCGACATCACCGTGAACGGGCATCCCGAAACGGCCAACCGTCCGCGGCCAGCGGCAGACGTGAAAATGCCGAAAGCCCCGGTCAAGACAGCCTCCGATGTGCCCGACGGCACGCGCCAGATCCTTGATCGTGACGGTGCTGCCGCGGTCGCCCAATGGATGAAGGACCAGCCGCAGCTGCTGATCACCGATACCACCATGCGCGACGGTCACCAGTCGCTGCTGGCGACCCGGATGCGGTCCATCGACATGGTCACCATCGCCCCGACCTATGCCACCAAGATGGCCGGTCTGTTCAGCGTGGAATGCTGGGGGGGGGCCACCTTTGATGTGGCCTACCGGTTCCTGCAGGAATGCCCGTGGCAGCGTCTGCGCGATATCCGCGCAAAGATGCCCAACGTCATGACGCAGATGCTGCTGCGCGCCTCGAACGGTGTTGGCTATACCAACTATCCCGACAACGTGGTCCAAAGCTTTGTCGCGCAGGCCGCCACATCAGGCGTCGACGTGTTCCGCGTGTTCGACAGCCTGAACTGGGTCGAAAACATGCGCGTTGCGATGGATGCGGTGATTGACAGCGGCAAGGTCTGCGAAGGCACGATTTGCTACACCGGCGACATGCTGGATCCCGACCGGGCGAAATACGATCTGAAATACTACGTCGGCATGGCCAAGGAGATGGAAAAGGCCGGCGCACACGTCCTTGGCCTCAAGGACATGGCGGGCCTGCTCAAGGCACCGGCGGCGGCGCAGCTGTTCAAGGCGTTGAAGCAAGAGGTCGGCCTGCCGATCCATTTCCACACGCACGACACCTCAGGGGCCGCGATTTCGACCGTCCTCGCGGCAGCCGCCGCTGGCGTGGACTGCGTCGATGCCGCCATGGACGCATTGTCCGGCAATACCAGCCAGCCGACCCTGGGGTCCATCGTCGAGGCGCTGCGCGGCAGCGACCGCGATACCGGCCTCGACATTGCAGCGATCCGCGAAATCTCGAACTACTGGGAACAGGTCCGCGCGCATTACCTTGCCTTTGAATCCGGCCTTCAGGCCCCCGCGTCAGAGGTCTATCTGCACGAAATGCCCGGTGGGCAGTTCACCAACCTGAAGGCACAGGCGCGCAGCCTCGGCATCGAGGATCGCTGGCACGAGGTCGCCCAGACCTATGCGGATGTGAACCGGATGTTCGGCGATATCGTCAAGGTCACGCCGTCATCCAAGGTGGTGGGCGACATGGCCCTGATGATGGTCAGCCAGAATCTTACTCGCGCACAGGTCGAAGACCCATCGGTCGATGTGTCATTCCCCGACTCGGTGATCGACATGATGCGCGGCAGCCTGGGCCAGCCGCCGGGCGGATGGCCCGACGCGATCCAGAAAAAGATCCTCAAGGGCGAGAAACCCAGCACCGACCGTCCTGGCAAACATCTGCCGCCCGTTGATCTGGAGGCCGCGCGGAGCGAGCTGGCCGACAAGCTGGGCACCGCGATCGACGACGAGGATCTGAACGGCTACCTGATGTATCCCAAGGTCTTTACAGACTATGCGGCACGTCACGATCTGTATGGTCCGGTGCGCACGCTGCCGACCAAGACGTTCTTTTACGGGATGGAACCCGGCGAAGAAATCAGCGCCGAAATCGACCCGGGCAAGACGCTGGAAGTACGCATGCAGGCCGTGTCGGAGATGAGCGAGGACGGCGAGGTCAAGGTCTTCTTTGAACTCAACGGTCAGCCGCGCACGATCCGTGTTCTGAACCGTCTGGCTGCCGCCGACCGCGTCAGCAACCCCAAGGCCGAACTGGGCAACCCCAACCACATCGGCGCGCCGATGCCGGGTGTGGTGGCCTCTGTCGCCGCACAGGTTGGCGCAAAGGTCAAACAGGGCGACCTGTTGCTGACCATCGAGGCAATGAAGATGGAAACCGGCATCCACGCCGACCGTGACGCGGTAGTCAAGGCAGTGCATGTCACAGCCGGTGCCCAGATCGATGCCAAGGATCTGCTGATCGAATTCGAAGACTGACAGACAAAGGGTGCCGGGGGCGCTGCCCCCGCGCCTTGCGGCGCTCCCCCGGAGTATTTCGGGCAAGATGATGCACCTGCGGGACGGCGGGTGGGGCGTCTTTGCGGCGTGCCGCAAACAGCGACATCCGGCGTCACGGGGGACTTTCGAAAACTTAAGTCGCCTTTGTGCAAAAAATCCACTTGCAGCCAAAAAGCCGGGACGGTAAAGCCTGCCTCACTTGATGATGCGGGCGTAGCTCAGGGGTAGAGCATAACCTTGCCAAGGTTAGGGTCGGGCGTTCGAATCGCCTCGCCCGCTCCATCAAGAACCGAACTGGTGCGCGGGCGTAGCTCAGGGGTAGAGCATAACCTTGCCAAGGTTAGGGTCGGGCGTTC